>NZ_JAODNM010000030.1 GCF_025464955.1 Amycolatopsis sp.
CGAGTGGTACAACACTAATCGCCGACATTCCTCTATCGGGATGATCAGTCCTGTGTGCTACGAGCAATCCCTGACAGGTGCAGCGAAAGCTGCTTAACCCACTGTCCACCGCTCGGGGGGAACCTCAAACCCCAGTTGCAAGAGTCCGCCAGCTGGTGCTACGAACTACACCCTGGACGGCGTCGGAAACAGGACCGTCACCACACCTCCGACTGGTTCGCCAAGTACCTACACCTACGACCAGGCCAATCGGCTAGCCACTGCTAACACCCCATCCGGGAGCGCTAGCTACAAGTACGATGGCTCCGGGCTACGCACCAGTAAAACCGTGGGTAGCACAATATCCACCTTCACGTGGGACGGCGACAACCTCGTCGGCGACGGAACAAGCAGCTACATCTATGGACCGGGCGGCCTGCCAATCGAGCAGATCAACACCGCCGGTACATCGTGGTACTTCCATGACCAACTAGGCAACACCAGGGCCTTGACCAATAGCGCTGGCCAGGTCAGTCGCACCTACGCATACACCCCGTACGGAAAAGTCAGCGGACATACCGGTGCCGCGACTTCACTCCAGTACGGACAGGGTTACACCGATGATGAAACAGGCTTCGTGTACCTGAAGGCCAGGTATTACGATCCCGTCACAGCCCAATTCCTCACCGTCGATCCAATGATCGACACCACAGGGGCACCGTACAGCTACGCGGTCGGCAACCCGCTCAACGCCAACGACCCCACTGGCCAATGGAGCATTTTTGGCGCTGTCGTAGGCGCACTCGTAGGTGCGGTCGTCGCCGTCGGCTTGGTGGCCTCGGTCGTACTCACTGGCGGCATGGACCTACCACTCGTGGGGGCGGCGTTTTACGTCGGAATTGGGGCACTGGTCGGGTACTACGCCGGTGGCATGTACGGGCCGCCGACGCCCGCATCGATGCCGCGGATTCGAAACCCCTTCAGCACCGGCGATGACCCAACACCTGAGACGAAGCCAACCGGTGGCCCTACCGGAGTGCCTCGACCGCCGGCACCGAAACCTGATCAGAACGAGACTGTGTCGCTGTTCAAAGCGCCACCACGGCGCATGGGGGAGTGTATGTACACCCATGGGTTCCAGGCGTCGCAATTCCAGATGGAGGGTGGGGATGACTCTGCATACTTCACGCGAGACCGTAGTGTCGCTGAAAAGTACGCACAGGCCTACGGCGAGGGCGTCATCGAAGTGGTGATGCCCAAGCGTGACTTCGACGCGAAGTTCGCTCGCTACGAGTATGGATATGATGGACACTCGACACAGGTTGTGATCCCGGCGTCGCAAGTGTCACAACTGAACCGGTATCCGAGACATTGGCTGAAATGAGTAGTGTGATGGCACACCCGAAACACCTGGATCCCTCGTGGGATATGCACAAGCCGGGCAACGTGGTGCCTGTTCAGATCACGCCGGGTGAGACCGTTCATGCTGAGGTTGTGTGTCACCATCCCTTTGGGCTGGGTCTGTACTTGCTCGACTATGACACCTACGGTCACGTCAATATCCCCAACGTGGCGGACACCGTTGTTCACGGACCGGAAGAATTTCCGCCGATAGGAGCCCAGGTCTGGGCGCAGAGCTTCGGTATACGAGGGGATGGTCGACAGCTCAACCTCACGATGAAGGGAGTGACCGCACCACGGTAGAACGTCTTCAATCGGCGGTCGTCTCGACTTGATGAAACTGGTGCGGAGTGGAAGGGCGCGCGAGCGATACCATCAGCGAGAGTCGGTTGTCGCGGGCAAGTACTACTCGGTGTATCGCCGGCTAGTGCTGTGACCACACACGTTGGTCAGGCTTCGTGAGGTGCACGTTGCCCCGGCGATGCTGGCGTTGCTTGCGGATGTGTGCGCGTTCAGGAAGCTGCGCAGCGAGGACACCTGGGTGACGACGAGCGTTGGCGTTGCACCACCGTACGTAGCCGTGCAGAGCGCGGGTCGCGGCAGTGTGGTGCGGGTGGTTCGACCCGGTGTCGACGAACTGTTGTGCAGTGGTGCGCGTGCGGTTACTCACGATCTGCCATCTGGGTGATGAGTCTGGTAGCCGACATCATCGAAGGCCGCGTACCGCGTCTCCGGGCGAAAGGCGTCCGGAACGGAAGTGATCGTGTGGCCATGGTGCAGGATGACAACGATGCTCTCAGTCGGTGGGTTGAGCGGCCGCAGCGAGCGGCCACTCGGGAGCCGCCAGACGTGAGCGGAATCCAACTTGGCTTGCGGTTCGCGTTTTACGGCCGTACGTCGACGGTGGAGCATCAGGACCGCTTGTCGTCGCGTGGTTGGCAGCGTGAGGTTGCGGAGAGCGTGATCGCGGGCCGGGGTGCGATCGTGGCGAAGTTCTTCGACGCTGGATGTTCGCGACGTTTGCCGTGGTCTGCGCGACCCGAGGCGGCGATGCCGCTGTCTGCGCTCGTGGGCCCCGATCGCCAGTTCGACGCCGTGGTGGTCGGCGAGTATGAGCGCGCGTTCTACGGTGACCAGTTCATGCGGATGGCGGCTCTGTTCCAGCGCCAGGGTGTGCAGGTGTGGTTGCCGGAAGCTGGCGGGGCTGTGGATCCGGGGAGTCCGATGCATCGGGCCCTGATGACGGTGCTGGGTGCGCAGTCGCAGCGTGAGGTTCTCCGGTCTCGTCACCGGGTGTTGGCCGCGATGCAGGCTCAGGCGGGCGAGCAGGGGCGTTACCTTGGTGGGCGGCCGCCGTATGGGTATCGGTTGGTCGATGCGGGATCTCATCCGAACGTCGCGCACGCTCACTGGGGTCGTCGTCTGCAGCGTCTCGATCCCGATCCGGTGACGGCGCCTGAGGTGAGGTGGATGTTCGAACGCCGGCTCGGCGGTCGCAGCGTGGCGGGTATCGCCCGGGAGCTCAATGAGCGTGGTGTGCCGTGCCCGTCGCATGTTGATCCTGACCGTAACCGGCATCGGGCAGGTGATGCGTGGACGCTGCGTTCGGTCACGGTGATCTTGCGGAACCCTCGATATACGGGGCGTCAGGTGTGGAATCGGCAGCGTACAGAGCGGGTTGGGAGCAGTGTGGTTCATCGATCGAATTCGTCGGATGCGTGGGTAGTGTCGAAGAAGGTCGCGCATCCGCCGCTGGTGTCAAAGCGTGAGTTCCTCGCTGTTCAATGCGCAGGATGCGTGTTCATGCGACTAACTATAGCAGCACGCCGCGCCAATGGCTATCTGGGTTTCAACTGAATCTGCTGGTCAAAGCACTTGTTCTTAATGGTTCGCTACTTGTGGCTCATGAACGATGTGAACCAAGGTCGGTCCGTGGTCTCGGATGGCAAGGTTGGTGACACCTGTGGCCTAGTAAGCACCCCGCCCATGTCGGCTGACTATTGATGCCGATTACCTGAACCGTCGATGTCTATGTGTCTAGAAAGTCCCAGTCGTCGCCAAGTACCCATCGCAACGCAGAGAGCTTTCCGTGCACGAAACCCCATCCCCAGTCGTCCCATGGGCCGACGTTCTCGGCACCGTACCTCTCCTCTATCGCCCGCATGGAGACGCGTACGCGGTCGGCGCCCTCCGGGGATAATGATTCGCGTTCGCCTTCCTCGACCTTCTCTTCATGAATCAACTTTCGCACGTACCAGATCTTGTCGAAGAACTCTTGCTCGGCTTCCAGGATCTCGGGCAATGTTCGCGGCTCCTGTTGGACGGCGGCAGTTTCCTCGGCGATTTCTGTAAACTCTTCACCGAACAGGTCCACCAGGAATGCGAACAGACTGTCAGGATCGAAGAGGTAGTGCGAGCGTTCCTCGTCGAATAGTGGCGTCAGGTCGGAGTGTGGTTGCCTTCGGTCGCCGTTAGGTAGCGAAAAATCTTGATAGTTGGATGTCGCGAATCCGTAGTGGTGGCTGCCCTCGCCGCTCGCAAGTGTCGAGCTGTACAACTCCACAAGTAGGGCATCGGCCACGCTGTTCTTGTTGAGGTGGAAGGGTGCTTTCTTGTCCAGTGCTCGCCGAACGACTCCTGCGTGCTCGGTATCGGTCGGTTCTATGCGTCGGCCGTTGTTGAGCAGGGCGGCGATTTCGGAGAAGTTTTGGAGGGTCCTCGCACTTAGTAGTGGAACGTGGCGTGTCATGTCCTCAAGCCATGGGCGGTGTTCGTCTCCGCCGTACTCGTGAAGGTCACGGCGGAGCAGCCGGAACCGCTCCAGAACGCTGGTTGTAGCTGCGGCTTCCGCGCGTGGCCGGTTGCGCTCGAACTCATCGAGCACGAGCTCAGGGACGAGCAGCTCTAGCTTGCCCTGCGCTGCCAGTACTCGCAGCGGAACGATCCACTGCTGACCATCACGACGTTTGGCGAGGTCAAGCCAGATCGAGGTATCAACGAGTAGGTGAAGCATCAGGATATGGTACCCGGTGCAGCTCAAGGTCTGGTCCTGCCTACTTACCTCTCACCCTGTAAGTCGCGAATATCGTAGCCGTGTCGGAACAGCAAGCTGATGATCGTCGATCCGAGCTGCTGCGCGGATGAATCCGGGCTCTCTAGCCCGGCGGTCACCATGCCCTTGATATTTTCGAGCTGACGTGAAAAGGCCCAGGTCGCTGCACCGTCACGCTCTCGTCTGCGGATGAGCGCTTCCAAGGCTTTAAGGCTGAGAACAAGGTAGGCGTCAACGAGGGTCGCCAGGCGCTTAATGACGTGATCCTCCGTTCCTCCTAGATCGGTTATCGTGAGCACCTCAAGGAGTTGCCGTAGAGCCCACTCGTTGTCAAACACGCCGGAAGCGAACCAGCGGCCGAATCCGCGCAATTCACGGCTTCCGCCGTCCTTCGCATCACGCGCAGCTTCTAGACGGTAGTTCCACAACGATGCCAGTCGTTCCACGTCACAACCGACGCCGTTGACTATGCTGTGGCCAACGAACTCCAGCAAATTTGCCCGCGCAATGTCGGAGACTCGACAGTAGTGTAAGCGAAGCAACGAGTCGTCGTTTAGGTCGAGATCACCGGCCATATAGCGATCCACTAGATGCTTGCCCAGCTCGAACTCCCGGGCGAGCGACAAGCGATCATCAGCACCCGAATGTATCCGCTCGACCGCCAGGCGATAGTGCTGTTCCAGCAGAAGCCAAACCTCGTGATTGAGCGATCCCCAGGACAGGAACCCGGTCCACGCGGTCTCCCACAGAACGAGCGACTCCGGAGCAGCAGGAAAGACGCGGTCGCGGTTTGTAGCAGCCCAGTCGTAGTCAACCTCGACAAGCGCGGCGTAATACTCACCGAAGATCCAGCGAACGCCCTGGCTCGGATCCACCTGCGGATCGAGGTGACGCGCCAGCAACTTTAGGAATACGGACACGTCAGCCTCGGAGTCATTGGACCGCGCCCAGAATGCCCACGCAATCGCGACTCGGATCGCCACTGGGCGGATGGTGTTCATTGACACGCCCTGCAGGCCGAAACCGCCGTCGAGGAGGCGGTCCTCTTCGGAAACCCCTGGCTCTGGATCGGCGACAGCGCTGGCAATGAGGCTCCATATCCCGTCTCTCTCATCCGTCGGCATATCTGCCGACGACAGCCCGATGAGTAGAAGATTGAGCACAGTCATGCGCGCGTCCCGCCACGTCCGAAGTCCTCTGGAAGACGCCGCGAGTTCCGCAGTTGCGCTGGCATCAACCTGCGCGCACAGCTCGAGGACTTCCGGCCAATGCAGTTGGCTGCCTTGGCTTGCTCCGGCGCGCAACCCTTCTAAGATGGCAGCCAAGTAGGTAGGTGGCAAGTCGCTGAAGTCCATCGCGTCGCGTGAACGCTGAGCTGCGTCGTGCTCGATCGCGGCGCTGAGAGAGTCTCGGGGTGTGGCGCCCGCCCAGCCCTGGGGACTATCCTCTAGCGGTTGCCACTCGTTGAGGTAGGCGGCCAGCTCCCTGTTCGGCATGGTCTCGAGCGTGCCTGCTGAGACTGGCGCTGGCTCAACAAGACCACTGCTCGCGTCGCCTGTGACAGACGTCTGTTCAGCAGGCTCGCCGAATTCGTCGACGAGTTGCTGGTAGGTGGTCAGCCACTCCGGCGGCAGTGCAGCGCGCAGGGCGGCAAAGCGGTTGCGCTGCCACCGGCCGTTCCAGGCGTGGATCATCGCTTCTGGCGGTGGTTCGCGGTGAGAGTGGGTGTAGCCGTCGATCCGGTCTTGCAGGTGAGGGCCTGCACTGATCAGCTCGAACAACTGGTCGCGATCCGTCTGGTTCAAGTCCGTGCCCCGTTGGCGGGCTAGGTCGAAATATTCCATGTCGACTCCACGCGCGTGCAGCAGAGCAGGGTCAAGCAAGTGGGAAGCGACCAAAGTGGGTTCATCGCCGCCGCGGTGCGCGAGAACATGGAGAGCGAGACGCTGGAATACCTCTCCAGCGGCGGCGTCGAGCGTATGAATGATCTCCGAAAGCGAGACTTCGCCGACATCGATCAACTGTAGTGCGGTGTCTCGGACGGCAGTCACCAAAGTGTTGGTCGGGTCGAAGTCGTCTTGGAAGGAGTCGCCAGCCACGCTGGGGCGCCAGACCGTGGACCAGTCGGCGCGCCGGGGTCCGACCAGAGCAGGGGACTCGGGGGCGACACTTGCAGACGTGGCTTGGGTAAGCAGGTCGATGAGCAAGGTGATCGTCAGCCGGCCCGCGTCTCGGGCCAATGCTGGAACATGGGAGCGCAGGATGTCAGCGTAGGTGTAAGTGTCCATCTCACCTGCGGACCCACCAACGGCTGGGACCGTGTCTAGCAGTGCGCGAAGCAGGCGAACGGCGGTATCCGGATGCCCGCCGGCCGCGAGGTGCTCGCTCAGCACGCCAACCTGCTGGGGAATCAATACTCCCGGACCGGTCTGGATCTCGTCAATGATGCGGTCCACCAAGCGCAGGCTTTCCTCGACCGGCACGGCCACAGCAATCGAAACGAGGTCGTAGTTGATTCGGCTGTTACGACTGTGTGGGACTTCCGCCGCTACTGCGACCACCTCGGACGGAGCCTCCGGTGCCACGCGTGCCAGGTAGCGCGAATCCGGCCAGAACGGCAGCACCACCGTTCCGTCGTCCTCGTCGATGATCGGGTCGGGAGGTGCCGAGAAAAAGCCAGCCTCGACGAGTGGACCGAGCCATTGAATGCCAGCGCGGTCGAAGAAGTAGCCACGGGCCACCGGATCCGAAGGGATGCGTTGCCGGACCGCTTTCGCGTCATCAGTTGACGGAGTTGGCAACCCCAGCAACGAGTCTAGTCGTTGCCCAACGACAGCCCACTTAGGCTCGAACTCGTCCATCAGCCTTTCCAACAGTGCCTGCATGCCCGCGCAGACGGTCAGGAATTCCTTATCTGCCGGATGAGGTGCGTCGAGGCCGTTGCGGTGAGCCCAGCGGACGAGACGCTGAGGACTGTCAGCGCGTGCTATGCCCATCCAGAACCGGCTGACCGGCTCCTCCTCATCGATGCCCATGGCCTGCAGAGTTGCCTGCACCTTGGCTACATGCCCAGAAAGCTTTTCGGTACCCGGCGGCTGCAGTACGCTCCGGACCGCGCTCTCCACCTCCCGCAGGAGGTGGCCGATCAAGTGCGTTGCGCTGGGTCGGGCTGGCTGCTCAGCCATAAGTTCGCATGCTTCGCGGTAGAGAATGGCTGGACCGGAGCCGACCAGAGTCAACCGTCTTGCTAGACGCTCCTGTTGATCGGTCAACGAGTTGTCCTTGAAACCAGCCACCTGTGACTCGCTCATGACGCTCCTGTCCGGCCAGATGGCAGCTCGTACGTAGAATCAGCAGGTTGTGGCGTAACTGCTTGACCAGGAAGACGGTCTTCGTGGGTCCGGCTCACTTGGTGGAACGTTCCACAGGTTCGCGGCTGAAATCGTCGGGGTCCGGGAAGTCCGGCAACGGGCAGGCGACCAAAGCCGCAATCGCGGACACCGCTGCAGACGCGGTCACGCGGTCCCATTGAAAAGTCTTCGCAAGTTGATCGCCGTGCGCCGACGGACTGGCAAATGACTGGACGGCAGACTTGAGCAACGCGAAACGCTGGCTGTATGTGCGATCGAGCGCTTTGACGCTGAGCAGTGCTCGTTCGGTCGGCGCCCCCGGCATAGATTCAGTCAGAACATCGAGGGCTTTGCGCGCCTCGGTAACCGCGTCCGCGTAGTCACCGTTGTTGATCTTTCGGATTGCCCCGCGGAGGTGTGATCCCATCGTGCTGTCGACAGACCTGGTCAACGAGATCGGGACGACGACCGCCAGGGAGGTGCCACTGCTGCTCTGTTCAAGGAGCCGGACCCACGCTTCACGAGCCATCTGGACTGGGGCCTGAACGGTAGCGGCGGGCCACCGTTCATCGGCCGATGCTCCACTCGGCAAGCTAGGGTCGTAACCGATGATTGCATTGACGTCGAAGGAAAAGTTCAGGTCGCCGTCCGCGCGGCGCTGTTCGAGCACAGCAAGCTGCTCGTCGCTGACGCTGACGACGAGTTGTTCCTGAAACGGCACGTCGTAGGTGACGACAGGCTTGTCTGTCGTCCACGGACCAACCCAGTCCGTACGGTACTGGCCGAGCCACAAGTGGCCGGTCAGTCCGACGACGACGCCCTTCGGGACCGTCCCGCGGGTATCGAAATTCAGCGGGAAGCACAGCCGGTGTCGGCCGGCGCCAGGCTGAAGCATGGTCGGCTGACCGACTGTGATTGACAGGTGCCGGTTGCCACCGAAACGGAGCAGGTGGGTCAAGTCCATTACACAAGGGTACTCAGGGCATGTGAGCAACAGAGTCGAACACGGCCGCGGCGACCTCCCTGCCAAGTGGCGGCATCCGACTGCACCGTACCGGGACGGTGCACCTCCGCGTCCTGCTTCTCCATTCAGGCAGTATCCTCCGTAGGCTGGCAGCACCGATGCTGCGCCACGCTGTCTCGTCCGCGTGAGTAGTCGCCAGACATCGGTAATGGTGTGGGGGTTTCGGACGTTCGTCGATCGTTGTCGTTCCGGTGCTTGGTGAACTCCGGTGCTGCCAGCTGGACGGATGTGCTGAAGTCCTATGCGGCATAAGGCTGGATCCACTGTTGGGGTCGTGGTTCATTGTCCGCCGCGAGCGGGTGTGGTTCGCCGGTAAGTCCGGCCAGCGCGGCGGCGACCTCCTGAACGTCTGCTCGCACGTATGTGGATGTTGTACCCGTGTCGCTCTTGCCGTTGTGTCCAGCGTAGGCGCGCGCGACCGCGTAGCCGAAGTTGCGCTCGACCCACGTGAGCGTCGTATGGCGAAGCCAGTGCGTGCTGATGCCCTGCCTCGCAACCCAAGGAAGATTCTTGGCTAGGCGTTGCCACAAGTAGTCGTAACGGCGGGCGGAGATCGGACGGCCGTTCCGATATCGCAGCAGTTGGTCACCCGGATGGGCGCCCCGCTCCTGGCCATGGGCAACGAGATGGCGCATCAGTGTCGGAGACACCGGCTGCCAGCGCACCGTCTCACCCTTCTCGTGTAGAAAGATCAGACACTGCTCGATATCCAGGTCGTTTGGCCGAAGTGCGAGCGCGCCGCCTCGGCGGCACGCGGTCTCGGTGTGCAGCCGCAGGAGAAGCAAGTCGAGTTCAGGATCGTTGCCGGTCGCCCCGGCGGTCTCGTTAACCTCAGCCAGCCGAGCGTCAGGCAGTGCGCGCCTGGTGCTGGCAAGCCGCCTGGGCTTGGCGACCCGGGTAGCTGGGTTGTCCCCGTCGGCGAGGAGCCCGTCAGCCACAGCGTGTCGGTACATGCACCGTAGGGCGGCGATCAAGTGCTCAGCTGCGCTTCGTCCGCCTCGTGAGTTCTTTCGGACGACGACCTGCAGCTTGACATGTTCTGCTAGCTGTTTGATCTCCAGCGGGGTCGGTTCGTCGATTCGCCGGTCACCCCAGACGTCGATGATGCGTCGCCAGTAAGTGTCGTAGACGCGGCGTGTTCCGGGTGGAACGGCGTCTGCGACCCGTGCGATGTAATCGCGGATCGTAGGGAGAGTTTCACTGTCGCGGGAAGCCTGGAGAAGCTGCTCGGGGCTGATCCCGAGGCGCGTGAGTAAGAGCCGGGCAGCCTCAATGTCTGCGTCTTTCATCAGGCCGCCTCGCTTCGCAGGGACTCGTGGTACGCCTGCACCATCGCATCGAGTGCTGAACCCGAGTAGGCGGCCAGAAGGCCGCGATCGGGATAGGCCGCGACCAGGAGCCGCGCGCCAGCTTGAAGGCGGCAGGCGTGGCGAATTGACGCGGAGAGTTGAAGGTGGCCTTGGCGCGTGACGGTGTCGGGGCCGTCAGACCGTCTGCCGATGATCAGGACGCCTCTGATTGCCCCGAGGGAAACCCGTGCCTCGGGTAGCCAGCCAAGGATACGGAGCGGGGATCGGTCGGCGAGCCGTCCGTGGGCATCCATCGCGGTTACGGTGTAGTGCACCTCGCTCCGAGGTGAATGTTCGAGGAGACGCGCGACTGGCAGCCCCTGCGGCTGTGACAAGTACGTCGGCTTGTTGGGGGCCGCGGCCGGCGTCACGTGCTCGCCGACCACGTCGGGGCTAGGTCGGGCCGTCGGCAGGCTGAGCTGTGGGTGCGGGTTGATGCAGTCGATGAGCTGATCCAGTCCTGTCGGTGTTCGGCGTCCCCGCCCCACGGTCGCCCGGGTGCCGGCGCCTTGTTTGTCGTTGACTGCCATCTCGGTGGCTTCTTTCGTACTCGGAGGATTGTTGCTGCGCGAGGTGTTCCGCGGTTCTCGCGGAGCCCGTATGACGGATCAGGGGTCGGCGCTGGCCGTCAACTACCATCACGACGAGCTGGTGCGACTGTGCGAATGCCGGGCGGCCGTAGGGCGGGTCTGCGGATAAGTTCGTACGTGGCTAGGCTGCGCGTCCGTGGCGGACGTCGGACGGCGTCGTAGCACTCGAGTGCGAGTTCGCAGTGGCGAACTCCTCCGCCGTGATCAAGGGCGGATGTGCCCGCTCGCTTGACCACACCCACTGGTCCCGCGGAACCTGTCGGCCGTGGTGACTGCGTCCCCATACCTGGTATCCGGTGTACTTCGGATTGTGGAGGATCGCCCGTAGCGCCGTACTCGTCCAGACGCCCGGCTGCCCGGTGTCATGGTTGAGCGGCGGAGGGTAGCGCGACTCGGTGAGGCGCTTCCGGATGTCCTCGAGAGCGAGTCGCTCCATGCCCCGCCACATGAAGACCATCTTCACGACGGCTGCCTCGACCGGCTCTATCACCAATCGCGTCCGCCAGCGTGGCCGTTGTCCTTGTAGGGCGATTCGCGCGCGTTGTGAGCGGTAGCCGTAGGGCACCGCTCCGGTGTTGAAGCCTGCGCGTACGAGATCTTCGGACGCGCGGCGGGCCTGGGTGAGGTTGACGGCGTGATAGTCGCGCAGCGTCTGCGGGTAGACCGGCGGCAGCGTGTTCAACTCGTCGCCGACCGGATTGCGCAAATCGGTTCGCCTTCGGCGCTGCGAGCGGAACAGTTGGGTGGTGCGGACTGCCAGACGCTGAGCAGGCGACGTGCGACCAGCGGTCGCGGCCCACCGCGGAACCTCGTCGTCGGGGTCAACTCGTTGGGTGTTCGCAGGCATCGTGGATCTCCGTTCAAGTGGCCGCGACGCGGCTGTGAGAGGTACTGCGTTGTGAGCGCGGGGTCAAACCGCGCGGCGGTCATCGACGGAGCTGCCGGAGCGGCAGGACCACGGCGAGCACCCGTCCGGGTCGGCCGCGTCCGCTGGGTCGGCGATGACGAGCCGCGGGTGCCGCTGGGCGGTAGCCGGCGGGTCGAGGTTGACCTGATCGAGCGGTCGGCAGGAACGGTGCAGGAAGTACTGCCCGCGCAGGTGTTGGCCTTGTTCGGTGGCGTGGGGGTACCCGTCGCGGATGGCCTTGTCGAACTCGACCGCCTCGGTCCATCCGGCGGGGTCGTTGTCGCGGATCCACCGCCAGCCGGCGTTTCCGTGGAAGGGACACCCGATGCAAGCGGACTTGACGGTGTGCCCGAATCCGCTCTCGGCCAGGTACTCGGCGCAGCGGGTGCGGTCCCAGCCCAGCTCGATCAACGGGAACACGTTGCGCAGGTACTTCACGCCCGAGTCCTTCGCGCGGGTGAACTCGTCGGTGCTGATCCCGATGGCTTGCTCGACGTACACGTCACGCGGAACGCGGCGCGGATGGGGATAGCCGAGGAGCTCGCGTGCCGCCTTCTTGAGGGGCGAAATTTTGTACTCGCTCGTGCATTGCCTGCGTGCCAGGCCTCGGGAGCCGTCGGGGTTGAGGACATGCAGTGGCATCGACACGAACCGGTGGGCCGGGTCGAGTGCGTCGTCGCGGATGTTGCCCGCCGAGACGGTGCGCACCAGGATGTCGAACTTCTCGGCGTGCGCGTGCAGCCGTGCGAGGTTCTCGTAGACCGCGTGTGGTTCCCAGCCGGTGTCGGCGAACAGGGCGACATCGAAGCGGGGAATCACGCCTTCGCACGCCAGCAGCAGCACGGCGCTGCTCTGGACCCCGGCACCGAGCGAGAGGCACCTCAACGCGGGGCGGGATTCGGGTGGCGAGTCGGGGCTGGTCATGCTGCGTTCGCCTCCTGCCCGTGTCCGGGGAGATGCCTGTCGCCGGCGTTGTCCAGGACTGCGGCGAGGTCGGCGAGCAGCAGACTGACCGCGTGGGTGGCTTGTTGTGGCACCACTCCGTTTCCCAGGGCTCGGAGCATGGCCGTCCGCGGCAGCGGCAGACTGGTCACGTGGCCCGGCTCGAGCCCTTGGAGCCATTCGACGAAGGCGGGCGCCAGCACGGGCCGGCCGTGCGTGCCCGGCTGTGTGGGAAAAGGTGCCGGTCGCCCGAGCACTTGTTCCCACCGTCGCACGGCCGGCGTGTAGTCGCGCCAGTCCACCTCGGAGCAGGCCGACGGCGACGAGGCTTCCGGAACGGCGACGGTTACGAGGTGCCGTCGTGCGCGCTCGGGGCGAACAGTCGCATCACCGCCGAGGGCAGCATTAGGTCGCCTTTGGAGCCCCGCTGCGCCGGGCAGCCCTTCGTCCCGTCGGTCGCCCGTGGTGTCGGCAGGAACGCCTCGGGGTCCACCAGCGGAAGCACTTGCTGCGACAGCGGCGGCCGGAACCCCGCGCTCGCCCGGCGTCCCGCCGAACCCGTGTCCGACGCCCTCGGGGTCGGCAGCAGCCGAGCCTCGTCGGGCAGTGACGGCCCACCGCGCTGAGTCCTGTGGGTGCAGTTCTTCGCATCCGACGCGGTGGGTGTCGGCAGCAGTTTCATCACCGCGTCCACCGCGTCGTGGAGGTTCACCTGGTGCCCACCGGCTCGACGCCGTGCCGGGTCGGCTGGCCCCCGGTTGTTGCCATCGCGCGCCTGCGGTGTCGGCAGCATCCGGGCGGGCAACGCTGCGTGGCCAGGCGAGCAGGAACACCCTTTCGCGTCGGTGTGCCGCGCCGATGTCGGCGGCGCGGACGCTACGCCAGAGCGCGTCATACCCCGCTTCGGCCAGGTCGCCGAGTACACGGTGGAGACCTCCGCCCTTCCAGCGAAGCGCGGCGACGTTCTCCACGACGCACAACGCGGGTCGTAGTACGCGAACGCCTGCCACGATGTCTGCCCACAGTCCACTGCGTTCGCCTTTCTCGATACCGACGCGCCGCCCGGCGGCGGAGATGTCCTGACACGGGAACCCGGCGGTGAGCACCTCGACCGGCTCCACAGCGGTCCAGTCGATCGCGCGGACGTCGCCGAGGTTCGGGACGCCGGGCATCCGCTCGGCGAGGATCCGGGTGATGTGCGGGTCTGGGTCGGCGCACCACGCGATTCGGCCGCCGCCGAGCGCGGCCAGCACGCCGAGGTCCAGTCCGCCGTAGCCGGTACACACCGACCCGATGACCGGACCCTGACTCGCCGCGACCGACACCGGTTCTGGTGGGGTGGCCGCCCGCACCGCCCCCGCCGCCGCCATCGAGACGGCGACGGGGGCGAGGGCGGAGTGGTGCCCCGATTCGCGCGGCGCGCGGCGCGGTCGGGTGCTCATGCCGCCCAGCTCTGCGACACGTTCGAGTCACCCGTCGGGTTCCCGGCGGGTCGCGTAGGGTCGCTGACGCTGCTTCGGGATTCCGGAAGTTCAGTCGAGATTCCAGAACCTGCGCTCCTGCGCTGTGAGGTCCTGAAGACCAGCACGTCCTCGTGCGCGATCAGGTGCAGGGGCAGTCCGGCCTCGCGCTGTTTGCGGATGAAGTCGCGCTGGAAAAAGGACCCGCGGGCGACCAGGTCGTGCTCGGCGGCCCGCGCGAGCAGCGCCACGCACCGCTCGACGGGGACCAGCCCGGCCTGCCGGCCGCAGGCCAGGATCTGCGAGGGCAGGTCGATCAGCTCGGCGTGCTCACGCCACGGGCGGATGGTGATGGCGATGTGCCCACCTGGGCGCAGGTAGCCGGCCAGCCCGGCGAGGATGCGGGTGAACCCGGCGAGCAGCCGGTGGTGGCCGATGTTGGCGAGGTTCCCGCGGTCGAGGGTGTTGCCGTAGAGGTGGTGGTACTTCTGCACCCCGCCGCCCGGCGTGACCGACACCTGCCCGTGCGTCGACGGCCCGTACGGCGGCGACGTGACGACGAGCGCGGCCTGCCCGACGTACTCCGCCGGCAGCAGGGAGGCGAGCTGGCGGGCGTCGCCGTGGAACACCCGCGCGTCGTGGTCGACCCCGGCCTCGCGGGCGAGGTCGAGATTGGCGCGGGCGACATCGACCCAGTGCGGCTCGTACTCGATGCCGACCGCCCGGCGCCCGGCGTGCACGGCCTCCACCAGTGTGGTGCCGATCCCGCACATCGGGTCCAGCACGAGATCGCCGGGCTCCGTGTAGTGGGCGATCGCGTGCGCGGCGACGGCCGGGAGCATCTTCGCCGGGTGCGCCGTCGACTCGGGCGTGTAACGGTTCTTGCGCTGCGCGGCAGGGGAGGTCTGCGCGGTCGTCCACACCGACACCGGCAGGTTCTCCTCCTCGCCGTGAGCGCTTCCGGCGCACGGGTCGAGGTCGTCGATGACCGTCTGCGGGATGCGCTGGGTGGTGTCGGGCACGGTGTCACCGGAGGTCTCGGCGGCCTCGTGCGTGGTGGCGGGGGAGTCGTCGTTGAGCGTGTGCGGCGAGTGGCCGTCAGCCATGGGAGTGCCTTCCTGGCGGCGGTGTCCGGGGTGGGCGGGGTTCGGGACCGAGGCGGTCGTCATCGCAGGACCCCGGTCTCGAACGCCGCGCCGGCCGGACCCGGGCGAGGCGGTTCGTGGTCATGCGGATTGGCGAACACAAGAACGTCGGAGTGGATGCGCCGGTGCGGGGCGGGCAGCCCCCGCGACTCGGCGCGGTGCCGCGCGCGGGCGTCCTGTTCGGCCGCCGGGCCGTCGGGTTCGGGAGCGAAGTCGCCGTCGCGCACCGGCGCGTGCAGGGCGACGATGTGCTGGAGGTAGAGCAGGTCGGCGTTCTGCGCCGAGGCCACCACCGGCCCGCTCGGGTCGACCAACTCACCCCGAGCCCAGTCACAGTGCGTGAGTACGACGAGGATCCCGCCGAGCCGCAGCAGGCGGGCCGCGAGCAACGCCACGACGTCGCCGCCGCGATCACCGGAGTGCTCGGGACGCAGGCTGGTGACGATCAGGTCCGCCTGCTCCGCACCGGCCGAGGCACCGTCGAGGACACCGCTGTCCACACCCGAGGGCGCCGGCTCGCAGAAGGCCGCCGGTGCGCGGTCGGGACCGCCGACAAGGTCGGCCCAGAACGGCTCCGACGCCGGACCCGAGGCACTCGGATCCACCGCGACGCGCACGACACGCCCGGTCCGGTCCAGTCCGTCGACCGTGTCGAGCGCGCCGGCGAGTTCGGCGTCCGGCTCGGTGCCGGGAGCGTGGTCGATCACCCCGTCGGCACCCACCGCGGCGAGCCGGGGACGGTGCTCGGTGCCCGGCCACGGGAGCAGCACGACGCGCGCGCCGGGGACGCTGAACGAGGTGACGATCCTCGCCAGGATCGGCGTCGGCCAGGCCGCGTCGAGGTCGATCGGGACCGGGCCGGCCGTCCACACCGTCGCCGGGGTCGGGGTGGACTTCGAGCCCCGCGAGCGTGCCTTCGCCCCGGCCGAGGCGGGCCGCGCAGGGCTGACCCGGGTGGTGGTCGAAGCGGTCGGATAGGGGCGGCGGTCGCCGCCCCGGCGGGTGGCCGGCGGGCGGGTGGAGTCGCTGCGGCGGCGCGGTCCGCGCGGGGATGACTGGGCGGGCTGGGTCACGGGTGTCCTCCGTCAAGCAGGTGATGCGCCGGCGTCGATGCGAGGCGCTGATGACATCCCTGAACTCCGAAATACGGGCACCTGGGGGACAGCCGGACCCGAACTTTCTCTTGTCAATTCTTCTGGCCCTTGTCGCCATTCATAGGCGACTGGAAAAGGCTTACGGACTCACGCGCGCGGGAATTGATCCCCGTCTCCGCGGAAGGGCGTTGCGCGGCGTGGTGAGAATTTTTTGGGGACCTGGCTGCGTCTCGCGCTGAACGCTCGCTCCGTGGTGCGGGCGCGTGACTGCAGCTCTAACCGAACTAGTACCGAACTAGTACCGCAACCGCATAGCCACAGCTCAGTGGGTATTACCGATGATCACGCGGCGATCGCGAGCCGTCTTCCCGATCGCCTCCGCGCGGGGCAGGTGATGATCGTGAAGTCCCCGGGAAGATGATCACTGAAGATCATCGGTACTAGGTTGGTCAGCGTCCGGTACCACTTCGGTTCGAGTTCGGTACTACCCCCTGCGGTGTCCTGGATGAGTCGCTTTCCACCGACTCACCCAGGGAGCCATTCATGGTCACCAACTCCGCCTTTCCGCGCCCCGCATTCGGGCGCGACTCCATGCCGTTGGACGCCGCCCGCGCGGCGTTCGGGTGGCTGACCAGCGGACCGCAGCCGGTGTCGGTCGACGGCCGGTTGTTCCCCGGCCTGCCCGCCCGCCGGGTGCCCGTGGACGAGCTGCGCGAGCGGCTGCTGGAGCGCGGCTGCACGCAGGCTCTACGGCACGCGGTCTGGGCGCATCTGGTCCTGCTCTCCCGCACCGGCGGCGGGACCTGGACCGTCGCCTGCGTCGGTGTCGCACTCCCCGCGCTCACCAGAATCGCCGCGACGCTCTCGGCGAAGTTCGTCGGCGATCCCAGCGACATCCACGCCGCCGTCTTAGCCGGCTTCGTGGAGGAACTCGCGCACATCGATCTGCGCAAACCGCGGATCATGCTGCGGCTGCGCTGGGCGGCCTACCGCGCCGGCCACACCGCCGTGCGCGAGGCACTGGACGCACCGGTCCCCTCGGGCGGCGGCTTCCGCTCGGCCACACCGCAGATGCCGTGGGGGCACCCCGACTTCGTCCTCGCCCGCGCTGTGGCCGAGGGCGCGATCACCGCCGAGGACGCCGAGCTGATCGGCGCCACCCGGCTGGAAGGACTGCCGCTGGCGACCGCCGGTGAGGACCGCGGACTGACCTACGAGGCGGTCAAGAAGGTCCGGCTGCGCGCCGAGTACCGCCTGCTCGCCTACCTGCGCGACGACGCCCCGGCCGAGGCGTCCGCCGGCCCGGCTGAGCGGGATCTGGCCGACCAGGTCGCTGACGCGGTGCTCATCTCCCGCGCCTCCCGTGCCGTGACCGCCGCCCGCGCGTCGTCACCTTCCGTGACCGAACTGAGCGGGCATGTCGCGAGAAAAGCTCGCCGTCGGGTGTCCCGAAAGGGCCAGGAATCCGGAGTTCAGGGGTGCGGGAGGAAACCAGCTGCTTCCGCGACCACCACGCCGCCCGACCGGCCAGCAGCGCCGTCGGACCTGACTCCGGAGGTGCCGCGATGCGCCTGACCCGAACACCGCGCAAGCCCCGTCCCGACCGCCGCCCCACCACACCCCGGCCCAGCCGCCGACCCCGAACCCGCCACACCACCGCGGCCCGGCGAGGTGGCCTCGCCCGCTCGTGCACGTCCCGGCCGACCGACGAGCAGGTCGTCATACCCGCGATCCCTCGTGAGCCGGGGAGCGATCGCCGCAGGCTGCGCCGGCGTCTGGCCGTGGTCACCGAACTGGCCGTTCTCGCCCTGGTCCTCTCGACCCCGACCGCGCACGCGGAGACCACCCAGGTTCTCGCGCTGGCCGGGTCGATCGACGAGGTGCTGACCAACACCCGCAACTACGTGATGGGCATCCTCGCCGGACTGGCGACCTTGTTCCTGTCCATCGGCGGAGTCCGCTACGTCATGGGCGGCGGCGACCCCGGGGAGATCGAGAAGGCCAAGGTCTGCTTCAAGGCCGCCGGCATCGGCTACGTCCTGGCCGCGCTCGCGCCCCTGGTCGTCACCGTCCTCAAAGGCATCGTGGGGGCGTAGGCGATGACCCCGACCAGGCACCCCCGCCACCGTCCACCGGCGGCACCGAGCGTGCGCCGCCTGCGCGCCGAGGAACACGGCCAGGCACGCACCGCGCCCGCTGGAACGGCCCGGCCGCCGCTCACGTTGCCGAGCACCACCCCGCGCTCCAACCGGCGCAGCCGTCGGGTGCGGTGGCTGCCGCGCATGACGCGAGGCCGGGCGCTGGCGATGCTGGCGCTGGGCCTGGTCGTCCTGCTCGGTGGCACCCTGGCCGTCACCGCGAGCGCCGCACCCGGCTCCGGGCCGGCCGCCGCGCAGCCCGCACCGAACCCGCCACTGCCGCTGCCGACCGGTGACCCGTGCACTCCGGATTCACCGCTGGCCCTGTGCCACCAGCCCGCCCCGAGCACCACACCGCCGACGACCGGCGTGCCACTGCCGCCTCCCACCACGCTGCCGACGCTCCCTTCGTGCGACCCCAGCCTTCCCCTGCCCCAGTGTTCGCCGAGCGGCGCGCCGACATCGACCACACCGTGCACGGGCGAGGGCTGCATCCCGCAGCCGCCGACCTCGACGCTGCCGCCGGGCGGACCGGGGATCGGCCAGCCCGGTGCCGGCGGCACCGGTGAGCAGGAGTGCGGATTCACCCACATCGGCGGCTGCATCACCAACGCGATCAACGACTTCTTCGCCGGCGTCGTCACCGCCGCGCTGAACCCGCTGCTCGACCTGCTCTCGGCGACGTTGCTCACCACGCCGACACCGAGTTCGCTGCCGCGCATCGGTGAGCTGTGGGACAACTCGTGGCAGATCTTGCTCGTCAGCTACGCGATGCTGGTCCTCATCGCCGGGGTGCTGGTGATGAGCTACGAGACCCTGCAGACCCGCCACTCGGTGAAGGAGATCGCGCCGCGACTCGTCGTGGGGTTCCTGTCCGGGGCGCTGAGTCTGTGGGTGGCGACCAAAGGCATCGAGATCGCCAACGCGCTGGTTCCCGCGATCATGGGCAGCGGCGTTGACGCCGGCTCGGCGGCCGACACGTTGAAGAACATGATCCTCGCCCAGAACAACGAGGGCGGTTTCTTCCTGGTCATCATCGGCCTCGTCCTGGCCGGGATGCTGCTGGTTCTGCTGGTCACCTACATCGTCCGCGTCGCGCTGACGATCATCCTCATCGCGGGCGCGCCGCTGGCGCTGATGTTCCACGCGTTGCCGCAGACCGACGGCATCGCGAAGTGGTGGTGGAAAGCCTACGGCGGCTGCCTGGCCATCCAGGTCGGGCAATCCCTGACGCTGATCGTGGCGGTCAAGGTGTTCCTCGCGCCCGGCGGTTTCACCATCTTCGGCGCCACCGGCGCGGGTGTGATCAACATGCTGGTGGCGATCGCGCTGATGTACATCCTGTTCAAGATCCCGTTCTGGATTCTGGGCTCGATCCGCGGCGGTGGCGGAGGCCGGTCGCTGGTCGGGTCGCTGGTGCGCGGGTTCCTCGCCTACAAGACCTTCGGCCTGCTCGGCGGCGGCGGAGGTGGCCGCAAGCCGCGCCCGTCCGGTGGCAACCGTGGCGGCGGCGGTGGAAGCACGAGCCCGTACGCGAACCCGACCACCACGTCGGGCGGTCAGTACGTGTTGCCGCTGACCGGCCTCAAGCGCGGCAAGCTGCCCACGCCGCCGCACCAGCGCTACCCCGCCCGGGGAACGAAGACCTCCTTCGGCCCCCGGCGCGCACCCAGCGGCGTCCAGTTGTCGCTGCCGCTGGGCGATGACTGGCCGGAGAACAAGCCGGTCCTCGGACGCGACGGTCAGTACCGGCTCCCGCTGGACGTCGCCCGGGTCACTCCGACCCCGCCACCACCCTTACCCGGCCAGCCGGGTCCCGGTGGCGGCCGTCGTGGCGGGCAGCAACTGCAGTTCGAGTTCGACCCGTACCGGGGCAACCGGCCGAGGAGCTCGGGCCAGTACCCGCTGCCGCTGGACGTGACCCGCACGCCACGTCCGGCCGGGCCGCCGCCGGCGACGCCGCCACGCCCCCGGCCGGGCGGCACGCAGCTGGAGTTGCCGTTCGACCCCTACAAGGGCACCCGGCCCACCCGCTCCGGGCAGTACCCGATGCCGCTGGACGGGGTCCGCCGAGTCCCGCCCGCCACACCCGCGCCACCGGCCCCGCCGCCACGGCCCGCCGCTCGCGGCGGACGGCAGCTGCGGCTCCCGCTGGACCTCCCGAAACCCCCGCGCCGGACCGCACCGCCGAAACCCACATCCGGAGGAACACCATGAGTACGCCCGACTACAGCCCGGACGGGCTGACGTGTGACGACATCACCGAACTGCAACGCGACGTCACCGCCGAACTCCGCCGTGAGGGCCACCTCCCACGGCAACGCCGCCGCCGGCGCACCTCCGCTGCCCGGCCGCGCGACGCCGCGCGCGCCCAGGCCATGCGCTCGCCCCGCGCCCCCGCGGCACGGCGCGGCCACCGGCGAGGGGACCACCGATGAGCTACCGCGAGCCCCCCAACGCCGGGTCCTACGCCGTGCGCATCCCCGCCGACGTCGACATGCGCGACCGCGTCCTGGGACCGCTGACCGCCCGGCAGCTGGCGATCCTCGGCGTCACCGGCCTGGTGCTCTACGCCGCCTGGGCCGCCACCCACGCGTTCCTGCCGATCCCCGTGTTCTTCGCACTGGCCGTCCCGGTCGCCGCGAGCGCGGCGATTCTCGCGCTCGGCCACCGCGACGGCATCTCGATGGACCGGATGCTGCTCGCCGCGATCCGCCAGCGCGTCGCACCACGCCACCGCGTCTCCGCCCCCGAAGGCGTCCGGCCCGCCCCGGCCTGGCTCACCAGCCAGACGGCTGCCGCCACCGGGCGTGGCGGGCACAACGGCAAGGACAAGACCACAGCGCGCGTGGGGGAGGAGATCTCGCCGTCGGCGCTGCGGCTGCCCGCCGAGGCGATCACCGACACCGGCGTCGTCGACCTCGGCGCCGACGGCCTGGCCGTCGTCGCGGTGGCCTCCACGGTCAACTTCGCCCTGCGCACACCGTCCGAGCAAGAGGCACTGGTTGCCAGCTTCGGCCGCTACCTGCACTCGCTCACCGCGCCGGTGCAGATCCTTGTCCGCACCGAACGTCTCGACCTGTCCGGGCAGATCACCGAACTGCTCGCGCGCGCCGGCGGACTGCCGCACCCGGCGCTGGAAGCCGCCGCGGTCGAGCACGCCGACTACCTCGCGCAGCTCGGCGAGCAGACCGACCTGCTGCGCCGGCAGGTGCTGCTGGTGCTGCGCGAGCCGATGGGCGCCACCGCCGCCCCGACCGACGGCCTCGGCGGACCCTCCCCGCTGGCCGTGCTGAGCGCGCTGACGCGCGGCACACGGCGCGCGAACACCGACACCGGCCGGGCGAGTGCGGGGGTGCGGCGGGCGGCGGAGTCGCGACTGGTGCGCCGCCTGGGCGAGGCGGTCGAGCTGCTGGCGCCGGCCGGGATCGTCGTGACCCCGCTGGACGCCGGACAGGCCACCAGCGTGCTCGCGTCGGCCTGCAACCCCGACACCTTCCTGCCCCTGTCGGCGGGCCTGGCCGGGGCAGACGAGGTCATCACCACCTCCGGCGGCAGCGACCTGACCGACGACGACCTCGCCGACACCGGGCTCTGGCACGACGGCCGCGGCGCCGACGGCCGCGGTGAGCCCGACCCGGACGCCGACCTCGACGACTGGGACTACGACGACAGCAGCGACGACGACCTCGACTATGGAAGGGGGCGGTCGTGATGACCACCCGAGCCCGTACCCGGCGCGGCCAGCGCCGCCCTGCCACCCGGCCCGCCTCGCGTGCCGCCGCGTTCACCCCCGACGCCCTGTCGGTCGGCGCGCGCCACCTGGAAGTAAGCAACGAGTGGGTGTCCAGCTTCGCGGTCACCGGCTTCCCGCGCGAGGTGCACCCCGGTTGGCTCGCTCCGCTGCTGACCTACCCCGGACGCCTCGACGTCGCCCTGCACGTCGAGCCGATCGACCCGGCCACCGCCGCGAACCGGCTCAAGAAGCAGCTCGCGAAACTCGAGAGCGGCCGGCGGCACACCGCTGAGCACGGCCGCCTGTACGACCCGCAGGTCGAGGCCGCCACCGAAGACGCCTACGACCTGTCCTCCCGCATCGCCCGCGGCGAGGGGAAGCTGTTCCGCGTCGGCCTCTACCTCACCATCCACGCCCCCACCGAACGGGCGCTGCAGGACGAAGTCGGTGCCTTGCGGTCACTGGCGGCGAGCCTGCTGCTCGACGCGAAGCACACCACCTACCGGTCACTGCAGGGCTGGGTGTCCTGCCTGCCGATGGGCCTGGACCTCATCGGCATGCGGCGCACCTTTGACACCAGCGCGCTCTCGGCCGCTTTCCCGTTCACCAGCCCGGACCTGCCCGCGGCCGACCCGACCTCGGTGGCCGCGCCCTCGGGCGTGCTCTACGGCTACAACGTCGGCAGCCAGGGGCTGGTGCACTGGGACCGGTTCGGCGACGGGATGCACAACCACAACTCCGTCATCCTCGGCCGCAGCGGCGCGGGCAAGAGCTACCTAGTGAAACTCGAGCTCCTGCGCAGCCTGTACCGGGGGATCGAGGTCGCGGTCGTCGACCCGGAGGACGAGTACGCGCGGCTGGCCGCCGCCGTCGGCGGCACCTACGTCCACCTCGGCGCGGCCGATGTGCGGTTGAACCCGTTCGACCTGCCCATCCACCGCACCGACGACGGCCGCCGCACCGCCCCGAAAGACGCCCTCGTCCGGCGCAGCCTGTTCCTGCACACCGTCATCGCTGTCCTCATCGGCGGCGAACCGGATTCGGGCGAACGGGCCGCGCTGGACCGTGCCATCGCCGCCACCTACCAGTCCGTCGGCATCACCGCCGACGCCCGCACCTGGACCCGGCCCTCGCCGACGCTGCGGACCTTGCGCGACCAGCTCGCCGCCGCCGGGCACGCCGGCGACCGGGCCGCGACTGACCTCGCCGCGAAGCTGCACCCCTACGTCGAGGGCGCGTTCTCTTCTCTGTTCGACGGGCAGACCACCACCCATCCCGACGGCCATCTGATCGTGTTCAGCCTGCGCGACCTCCCCGACGAGCTGAAGGGGATCGGCACCCTGCTCACGTTGGACGCGGTGTGGCGGCGGGTGTCCAACCCGGCGATCCGCCGCCCGCGCCTGGTCGTCGTGGACGAGGCGTGGCTGCTGATGAAGGAGCGCTCCGGCGCGGAGTTCCTGTTCCGGATGGCCAAAGCGTCCCGCAAACACTGGGCCGGGCTGACCGTCGCCACCCAGGACACCGCCGACGTCCTCGGCAGCGACCTCGGCAAAGCCGTCGTCGCCAACGCCGCGACCCAGATCCTGCTCCGCCAGGCATCCCAGGCCATCGACGAGATCACCGCGACCTTCGACCTGTCGGCAGGGGAGCGTCAGTTCCTGTTGTCGGCGGACAAGGGCCAGGGCCTGCTCTCGGCCGGAACCCAGCGCGTGGCGTTCCAGTCCATCGCCTCGCCGACCGAGCACTACCTCGTCACGAGCAACCCCGCCGAACTCGCCGGTTACGCCGAGAACGCCGACAACACCGGTGACGCCGACCCCGAGCAGTCCTACGTCGATCTCGGCTTCGCCGACGACATGGCACAGGCCAGCGACGGCGACGAGTTCGGGTCCACCGGCACCGACGAGCACATCGAGCTCGACGCCGCGTAACGCATCTGTCACCCGCCTTCGGGGGGAACTAGTTCTCCTCTGGTGAAAGGACTTTCGCCATGCTTGCTGTGATACCCGCTGCTCTCCTTCACCCGCTCTCCGCCGCCACGCCGCCAGGCGGCGGCCTGCCCGGCGGACCTCTCGGCCGCTACCTGAGTGATCCCTGGGGCGCCCTGCACGCGCTGGTGACCCCGGTCGGGCAGTGGCTGGCCGTGTGGTGGCCCGCCGTCGCGGTGGTCGTCGTGCTCGCGGTCCTCGTGGTGGTCTGCGAGCGGCGGTGGCTGGCCGGGCGCCGCCGTGCCGCGCTGGTTGCCGACGCCCGCCAGATCACCGTGCTCGCCCCGCCCACCGTCGACCCCGCCGGCGGCGCGGCACTGTGGTCCAACCTCGTCGGGCTGCTGCGCCCGGCCTGGCGCCGCGCGTTCGCCGGCCAGCCGCACGTCGCCTGCGAGTACGTGTTCTCCGAGGCCGGTGTCGCCATCCGACTCTGGGTACCCGGCGTCATCCCACCCGGCCTGGTCGAACGCGCCGTCGAGGCCGCGTGGCCCGGCTCGCACACCCGCGTCGGCCCGGCCGAGCCACCACTGCCACCACCCGGGGACAGACAGCGGCGCCTGGTCGTCGGCGGTGAACTGCGCCTCGCGCGGTCGGAGGCACTGCCGATCCGCACCGCCTTCGACGCCGACCCGATCCGCGCGCTCATCGGCGCGCCCGTGGGCCTGGGGCGCGAGGAGTACGCCTGCGTTCAGGTCCTCGCCCGCCCGGTCGCCGGCCGCCGCGTCGCGAAGGCGCGCCGCTCGGCGCGCCGGGTGCACACCGGCGGCTCCACCCACGTGATGGGGCGACTGCTCGACGTCATCACGCCGGGCGTGAAGTCCGGCCGCACCCGGCAGGCCACCAAGTCCGGGCAGCTGCACAGCGATCCGCAGACCTCGCTGGAGTACTCCGCGCAGAACCGCGCCATCGTCGCCAAACAACGCGGAAGCCAGTTCGAGACGGTCATCCGCTACGCCGTCGCCACCCTCCTGCCCGAGGACGCCGGGGAGCGCGAGGTCCGCGGTGCCCGGGATGTGGCCCGCGGCCGGGCACACGCCCTCGCCGCGTCCTTCGCCTCCTACACCGAGCACAACCGCTACGGCCGCCACCGCCTCCGCCACCCCGGCACCGTCCTGGACGAACGCCGCCTGCACCGAGGCGACCTGCTCTCCGTCGACGAACTCGCGGCGCTGGCGCACCTGCCCACCGACGAGTCCATCCCCGGCGTGCAGCGAGCCGGTGCCCGCGCGATCTCCCCACCGCCGGGCATCGCCACCCCCGGCCCCCAGGCCAAGCCGATCGGGATCACCGACACCGGACACGAGCGCCCGGTCGCGCTGCGGGTGCCCGACGCCCGACACCACCTGCACATCATCGGCGCCACCGGCTCCGGCAAGTCCACCCTGCTGGGCAACATGATCCTCGACGACGCCGAGGCTGGGCGCGGGATCGTGCTGATCGACGCCAAAGGTGACCTGGTCACCGACGTCTTGTCGCGCCTGCCCCGCTCGGCGGCGGACCGGGTCGTGCTGTTCGACGCCGACTCGAAGTCCCGTCCGCCCTGCCTCAACCCGCTGGACGGCGGGGAGACCGACTTGACCGTCGACAACCTCGTCAGTGTGTTCCGGCGGGTGTACTCGGCGTTCTGGGGGCCGCGCACCGACGACGTCATGCGCGCCGCCTGCCTCACCCTGCGCACCCAGGAAGGCGTCGCGACGCTGGCCGACCTGCCCAAGCTGCTGGTCGACGAGGCGTTCCGCTCCCGGGTCACCGCCGGGGTCACCGACCCGGTCCTGCGCGGGTTCTGGAGCTGGTATGAGGAACTGACCGACTCCAGCCGCAGCCAGGTGATCTCGCCGCTGATGAACAAGCTGCGCGCGTTCCTGCTGCGGCCCTTCGTTCGCGACGCCATCGCGGGCGGTCACTCCACCGTGGACATGGGTGAGGTTCTCGACGGCGGCATCTGCCTCGTCCGCATCCCCAAGGGAAGCCTGGGGGAGGAGACAACGCGGTTGGTCGGGTCGCTGGTGGTCGCGCGGACCTGGCAGGCCACCACCGGGCGCGCCCGAACACCGCAACGCCAGCGCAAAGACGCCTCGCTGATCATCGACGAGTGCCACAACTTCTTGAACCTGCCCTACCCGATCGAGGACATGCTGGCGGAGGCCCGGGGGTTCCGGGTCTCGATGACCCTGGCCCACCAGCACCTCGGGCAGCTTCCCCGGGAACTGCGGGAGGGCATGTCCACCAACGCCCGCAGCAAGATCTTCTTCAACGCCAGTCCCGAGGACGCCCGCGAGCTCTCGCGGCACACCGCGCCGCGGCTGTCCGATCACGACCTCGCGCACCTGGGCGTCTTCCACGCCGCCGTCCGCCTCGTCCTGGGCGGCGAGGAGGCGCAGCCGTTCACCATGCGCACCGTGCCGCTCCCGCGCGCGATCCCCGGCCGTGCACGGGAAATCCGCACCATGGCCCGACGCGCGCTACACACCCGCACGGCCGCCGCGACCACTAGCGGCGGCTCGCCCTCGCGGCCCCCGACGAGGCCCACCGCGGGGTCGAGGCCGGCGAACCGCGGCCAGGCGACGGGGCCAGTGGTCCGGCCTCGCAGCACCGACCCACGCCGCCACGGCTGACCAGTACAAGTATGACCGACCACGGACTACCGACGGGAGTGGGTGAGCTTGCGGTCACGGCCGTTCAACTCCCGAGAGGTAATCCCCCTTCGTTTGTCGATCGTGCGTAACGAGATGTACGGGACGCTCGATTGGATCTTGCGAAAATTCTGCATGATCGTGAGCACGTCGGTTGCCCTGCTCAAGGCCAACACGATGATGGTCAGGAACGCCGTATCAATCCCCTTCAAGTTGTTCGGCAGGAAGAGTTGAGTGACGAAGATCGCTGTCACACCCAAGGCGGAATTCCAGTAGAACCGCGTCGACATGCGACGAAGCTCCGTTACGCCACTGGCGTCTCTGCAGTAGCTGATGACCACCATGTGCCGGACGAAGACGAGCGCAACCGGCAGCAAAACCGCGATAAGACTGAGGCAAAAAGACCATGCCTGATGGTCGTAATAGTGCGGTACCAGGGGAAGCAGCACGACAGCCGAGATCGTACCGGCGTCAAGTAAACGAACGACGGTGCGCAAACGGGTCTTCAGCGGCGGTTTGCGCAGCCCATGGTGACCCGAAATCTTGCGTTGACCAGCGGAGAGCGCTCCGATATGCGACGTCATGGCCACCATGATGCCACCCAGAGAGTCGCACTGACGCTGAATTCTCACATCCGGCCAGAGGGATCCCTCTCGCCGAAAGTGTTTGCCATGAACGTCGTGACAACACGACAGGCAAGAACATTCGCCATCAACCACTGGAGGTCTCGCCCCATGATCACTAACCCCACCAGGCAGCGCTCCCTGCGCGGCCACAAAGCGACCCGGCCGACTCCGCGCGCGGCCAACACCGCCGACCATCAAGGTCTGCTCGCCTGGCGGCTGACACCGCGGGACCGGTGGATCATCCGCATGGTCCACGAGCACCGCGTCCTCACCGCCCACCAGGTCACCGCCCTAGCCTTCCCCAGCTTCCGGTCGGGCCGGATGCGGCTGCGCGAGCTGTTCCAGTGGGGCGTGCTCGACCGCTTCCAGCCCTTCGTCTCGGTCGGCACGGCCCCGATGCACTACGTGCTCGCGCCGGCCGGGGCCGCGGTGCTGGCCGCCGAGGACGGCCTCGACGTCAAAGAGCTCGGCTACCGGCACGACCGCGCGTTCGGCATCGCCCACAGCCTGCGCCTGGCCCACACCGTCGGGGTCAACGAGTGGTTCACCGCCCTGGTCGACCACGCCCGCCACCCGGATCCCGGCGAGCACGCCGCCCTGGATGCGTGGTGGGCCGAGGCCCGCTGCGCACGCCACTTCGGGGACTTGATCAAGCCCGACGCCTACGGCCGGTGGACCGCCCACGGGCAGACTGTCGAGTTCTTCCTGGAGTACGACTTCGGCACCGAGGTCCTGGGCAAACTCACCGGCAAGCTGACCGGGTACGCCGCGCTGGCCGAGGCCACCGGCATCACCACACCACTGCTGATCTGGCTGCCGACCTCCCGGCGCGAGGCCACCGCCCGCCGGTTGCTGCACAAGGTGTGGCGTGAGCTCGACGACCCGGACTCGGTGCCGGTGGCCACCGCCGCGGCCGAGCTGCTCAACCCCGCCGCGGAGCACCCGAGCCCCGCCGACGAGGTCTGGCTCCCGCTGGACAGCCACGGCGCAACACCCGTCCGGCGCGGTCTGCACCAGTTGCTGGGTGCGTGGCCGCACGTCCCGCCGCCGGTCACCGAGGCCGACGACGAGCAGAGCGGCGCGGACTCGCCGGCGCTGATGGCCCCGGCGCCCGCCCCGATGCCGCCGGCGACCTCGCGCGGCCCGAGCACGGGCAGGCGGTGATCGCGAAAGTGGGCGTGGCCGCGATCGGGGTGATCATCCTGATCCCGTTGTTGATCGCCGCCGGGGTGTCCGGGGCGATCTCGGCGGTGTTGGGCGGCGGCAGCCAGCCCAGCGCTACCGCGCTGGCCGACATTCCCGCCGACTACCTCGCCCTCTACCGCGAGGCCGCTGGGGTATGCCCAGGATTGGACTGGTCGATCCTCGCTGCGATCGGTAAGATCGAGACCAACCACGGTCGGTCCACATTGCCGGGTGTTTCCAGCGGTGCCAACGCTTTTGGGGCCGCTGGGCCGATGCAGTTCCTGCAGGGCACCTTCGACGGTGTGGTGGCGCGGCACCCGCTCCCGCCGGGCGGGGCGAGCCTGCCGTCGCGGTACAACCCGCACGACGCGATCTACGCCGCCGCGTACTACTTGTGCGACAGCGGGGCGGGACGTGGGGATCTGCACTCGGCGATCTTCGCCTACAACCACGCGGAGTGGTACGTGCAGGAAGTGCTGGACCAGGCCAAGGAGTACTCGGACGCCGCCGCGTCGGTGGGCACGGGCGACTGCAACGCCATCCAGGCGACCAGCGCGGTTGCGCTGGCCGCGATAAATCATGCTTGTGGGCAAAGGGGATTGCCGTATGTGTGGGGAGGCAATGGCGGGGCAGACGGCGGATTCGACTGCTCCGGTCTCACCTCGGCCGCCTACAAGGCAGCTGGTGTCACTCTACCCCGCACGGCGGACTCGCAGTTCCGGGCGGGGCCGCGCGTACCCGACGGACAGCCGCTGCTGCCCGGGGATCTCGTCTTCTACGGCACCGCCGCGCACATTCACCACGTCGGGCTCTACATCGGCGGCGGGATGATGATCGACGCGCCGGACTTTGGTCAGACTGTGAAAATCCAGTCCTACCGGTACAAGGGAGACGACTACGCGGGGGCTACGCGTCCGACTGGTTCCGTTGCGCCGTAAGAGGTTCGACGTCGCCGACGGCCGCGCCCACCATAGCACTGAAGGGGTGGCCGTCGGGACCGACGAGCAGGATGCGCTGGGTGAACAGCGGCGGGGTCGCGGGGTCGAGGGCGACGATGTTGAAGTAGCTGGCCAATTCGAACAGCGTGTTGGCCACCTCGCGGATGGTGGTGCGGTCCGGGTCGGCCTCGACCGACAGACCCTCGACCCGGATCTCCAGCACCCGCTGCTGCGGCAGGATCCCGATGACGGTGCGCACGTGCGCGGGGATGCCCCCCTCGTCGCGCAGCTCGGCGATGTCCTCGCTGAGCCGGACGGCGACGGCCTCCAATGTGTAGCCGGGGCCGATCCCGGCTCGCGTTCCCCACAGGACTAAGCATTCTATTGTGGACTCATATCGGGTCATGGTGCACCTCTTCCGGGGTATCCGGATGCGGGCGCGCGACGGTATCGCCGCACGCCCGCATCCGGTGTGACATGTACGGGAATGCGCGCGGACTACTGACCGCTCCGTGCGCGAAGCTCCGCGCGCAGGTCGCCCAACGTCCGCCCGTCGGATGCCCGCTGGAACGTGACCCAGCCGTTCTGCTGGTGGCCGCTCAACGCGGTGGCCGCACCGGATGGGGTCGCAAATACCCGCCCGTCGGCGAGGGCGATCGTCCCGTCGGCCCGGATCCGCGCGGTGTGACGCACCTCGAGGTTGCGACGGTTCCAGCCCAGCTCGTCGCCCGCTTCGGCGTCGAGCGCAACCGTGTCCTCGAACCCCGAGACCGCCTCGGTGAGATCGCAGTGCAGCCCCATCACGGCGGCGGCAGTGGGCGCGACGATACGTGGCCAGTGATCGTCGACGCCGTGCCACTGGGCGACTCGCTGCCAGCGGCCGTGGCGGGCCAGCAGCATCTCGACATCGGTGGAGACGTCCCGCGAGCGTGGTTCGTTCTCGTGCCCCGTACTCGCTCGTGAGCTCAGGCGTACGACGAGATCCCCGTCGTAGAGGCTATCGGCCGGGGGCTGGTCGACAACCCACTGTCCGGCGAACAGGGCCACCTCGCCCGCACGGTCGGGATCGGTGTCGCCGACGATGGCGACCGCCGACACGAGCATCGCCCAGACGTTGTCAGGGCTCCGCATCGGTGTCGCGGTGAACGCCGGGGTGAGGATGATCGTGTCCGCCCTCAGCCCTTCCCATTCCCGGATCGACGCCTCGTCATGCGGCTGTGACGCCCCGGTGGTTGCGTTGGCGGCCACGGGTGCGGGGGCGGGTTGCGGGGTGTCCACGGTGGCGCTGGGGGTTGGTTCGGGTGGTTCGGGGTTGTCGTGGTCGGTCGTCATTGTCTATACGTCCCTTCGGTTATGCGGTGTGACGGGCCGGGTTGGCCGACATGTATGGACGCTTCGTGAACGCGGAGTTGTCAACGCCTATGTGGCCGTCGTGGTCGGATTGGACCCGTGTGGAGCAACGATTCACAGGTCAACACCACCATCCACACGAGACGGTCGTCTTGTTTGCCGACGCCGCTTGACTTCATGGGCCGAAGGAAGCGTTCATAGTGGTGTAGCCCGCACACACCGGCAGCGCACCGGGGGCCACATCCGCTCCGGCCGGGGCATGACCACCACCGATCACAAATCCATGAATCGAGGGACGTCATGTCCAGCAAGACCCGCACCCGCAAAACCAGCACCACCGCCACGACCCGCTCCGCCACCGCGCTGCGGTCGGTTCCCGACCAGAAGACCGCCGCAACGACCCGCACGGACACCGAAGACAAGCTGTGGGAGGCATTGCACACCAACCCGAACAGCTCCGCTGCCGACCTGTCCGTGGCGGCGAAGATCGGGAAGTCGACCGCGCAGAAGATCCTCGTCAAGTGGGAGGCTGACGGCAGCGTCACCCGCACCGCTGGGATCGTCGAGGGCGGTCGGCGCGCCGCCGACCTGTGGACGATCACCGATATCGACGCCGCCCCCGCCGAGGGGGAAGCCGCCGAATCGCCGAGTACCGAACCGACCTTCCCCACAGCCGACGAGACTGACCCCGGCGACGCCGAGCCCGTTGCCAGCGACGAGACACAAGCTGCAGACGATGGCGCGGCGACCGCCGCCGACCCGGCGAGTGACAAGCCACGGTTGGTACCGGGCGCGTTGCGCGGGATGGTCGAGGACTACCTGCGCGACCACCCCGGCCAGGAGTTCGGTCCCACCGCGATCGCCAAGGAACTGGGCGGGAAATCCTCGGGTGCGGTGAGCAACGCCCTGGACAAGCTCGTCGAGGACGGTGTCGCCGCGAAGACCAACGACAAGCCGAGGCGTTTCGCGCTCGCCCCGGCGGAGGCAGCTGCCACAACAGCAGCGAACTAACCGCACAACATGCCCGAATGTGGTGGTGTCCCAACGGCGACCGTTGGGACACCACCACGTTTGCGTTCGCCTGATTACCGGGCCGACACGATGGCTTGACCGTGGGGCAGTCCGGTTCGGCTGGCGGACTACGTGGTGGTTCCCGCAACCGCTTCGTCACTGGCGACGGCGGGTACCGGGATGGGGGACGCATGATCGCGGCCGGGATGAAGTGTTACGGACAGCGCGTCGACGTCTGGCTGGCGAGGTGCGCCCACCAGGAGTCGGCGTCTCGACAGGCACGACTCCGGCCGGCGCTGGGGGGTTTGTGGGCGAGGGCGTAAACCTCTCCGCGGTGGGGCGGAAGAGGTAGGTCTGTCGGCACGAGCCCGTTAGGGACTGCGTGATCGGGATCGACACGCCGCGAAAGCTCGTTCCCGGTGAAGGTCGCGATCTTCGGCGCGCTCGTATGAATGTGGGGAAGTCCAGGTCAGGGTGTGAGCCACAGGCCGCCGTGCAAGGGCGGCGCGGACACGTCGGAAGTCGCCGCAGGGCAAGGACGAGGCGATTCAGGTGGGTTTTACCCACTGGCAGCGTTCGGGGTTCCACACGGCCTGGGTGTAGAGGCGGTTGAGGTCGGGAAGACCGGGGCCGATCATCCAGCCGAGCTGTTCGCAGTCGAGTTGTCCGGGCCACCACCCGGTCCACACGTCCTGGCCGCAGTCGTGGTCGGCTTCGCAGCTCAGCCGTTGGAGTCCAGTGACCAGACAGCGCGCGACATCGCACCCGTCGTACTCGTCGCCGGGATGTGCCTCGCCGACCGCGACAGCGCAGTCCGGGCAGCGCTCCTGGAAGTCCAAGAGCCGGGAGACCTTGTTCTCAGCGCTCGGTTGATTGTCCTCAGTCATGCTTGCTCCCCTCACATTCACTAGTTGCGTTGTAGCGCTCGACCAGGGGCTCGGCGGGCAGCCACGCCCGGCCAGTTGTGATCCATACCCGGCCGTGGATGTAGGTGAACACCCAGTCAGTGTCCCGGCTGTCCGGCCACGACCACGGCCAGCCCTTGCGCGGGTGGTAGCCGTGGCCGAGGTTTTCGTCGATCCAGCAATCGAGGAGGTCGGCCGCGCCGTCGCCGTAGGTGAACGGGTCGGTCGCCGCCAGCAGCAGCCGCCCGCACCCGAGGCCGCGCACGGTTTCAGGGTCGGCGTCGCCCTGGATCGAGCCGAGCCGCACTGCGGACGGGCCGCGCTGGTCGTAGAAGTCGGCGGTGGTGCTCACTGGCCGTGCCGTCGTTGCGGGTCGGCGGGGTGTTCGAAGTCGCAGTCGTCGTCACAGTCCTGTTTGCCCGAGCTGGTAATGAACGGGCACTGCTCGCGGTGGGCCTTGGTGAAGGTGACGCTGCCCTCGTCGTGCTCGATGACGTGCAGCCTGCCGCCGTAGGTGGTCGCCCAGGCGATGTCGTCTGGGGTGATGCGGCGGTCGCCGTTGTCGCCGTACATCGTCGCCAGCAGGGCGCTGACGGCGTCGAGAACGTGGGGCGACAGTGTGGGCGTGGTCGGTGCCGGGGCGAGGATTGTGCTGGCACGGCGCAAGAGTTCGTTGGCGACCGGGCCGAGTACGGCGGCGGCGTCAACGTGCGTGCTCGGGGTCGGAGTGGTGTCCCACCAGGTGGTGGCGGGCTCATCGTCGAGCAGCTTCCACCTCGTCTGGTCGTCGATCAGTTGGACGTATGCGAGGCTGCGGTCGATGCAGGCGTCACGGTCGATGGCGACACTCACAATGTGCTCGCCGACTTGGACGATGCGGGTATAGGAGTAACAGGTCGTGGTGGCGTCTGCGGTCTGGTCCAGTTGGGTGATCACGGCGGTCATGACAAGCCTTTCGTCTGTGTGGTCGGTGCCTTGCCGGACTCGTTCCGGGCGCGGCACTGGCGGATCGGGGCCAGGGTGGCGAGTTCGGTGCGCGCTGGTCGTGGTGGTTTCATGTCCACCCCAAGATGTCGGCGGCGGGTGCGGGCAGATATCCCAGTTGCTCACCGACGCCGAGCCACACGACGGGCGGGTCGGTCGGCGGTGTGCCGTCGCCGTCGGCGTCGTCCGATGTGCACGCGACGCGCGCGAGCGTGTGCTCCATCGGGTAGCCGGGTTGGGTGGCGCATCGGACGGGCGTGGCGGGGTCGTAGCGGCCGAGCGTGGCGATCAGGTCGGCCACGGTCGCGATGCGGTTGTCGTTCATGGTCGGAACACCTCCGAAGGTGGGTCGGTTGTCGGCGGGGGTCCGGGGCGGGCGGCCCGCCCCGGACCCCGCCGGGCTAGTGGGTGGCGGCGCGCAGGGCGGCGGTGGCGGCGCGGCCGATGGCCTGCGCGGTGGTGGTGGGGTCGGCCATCACGTGCACGGTCGCCCCGGTCAGCGGGTCGCCGTCGTCGTCCGGGGACAACCACAACACCGCGCATCCGGTGGCGCGCAACCGATCGGCAAGCCGTTGGGCGTTGCGCCGCAGCTGGTCGGGCACGTAGCCGTCGGACACGATCACCAGCAGCCGCGCGGCACCGGGCCGGGACAGGCCGAGCGCACCGTCGAGAGCGTCGATCGCGGTGTCGATGGCCTCCCAGTCGTCCCGCGCGGCGAACTCCGTCACCGACTTCGGTGTGGTCCCGGGGCGGGTGATCGGGCGGACCTGATAGCCGAAGATCACGGTGGCGGTCTCGGCGGGCACCGGGGCCTGCGCGGCGGCGTTGGCCATGATCCACGCGGTCGAGGCGACCGGACCCGCGAACCCGCCCATCGACCCCGACACATCGCACGCGATGCCGAGGCGCAACGGCGGGGTCGGTACCGGGGTGCGGGTGGTGCGGGTGAACGGCTCGGCGGTGGGCATGGCCCCGGCGGCGCGTTGCGCCTCGCGTGCCAGCACGCCCCGCATCCGCAGCCGTCCGGGCGGGATCGGCGAGGTGGTCTTCGTCGCGACCCGGTCCCGGACCCCGGCGGTGGTCAACGCGCGCGCCAGCACGCGCGCGGCGGTGCGTTCGGCGGCGGTCGGCGGGCGGGTGCCGCCGATCTTGGTCTCGCCGTGACGGGAACGACCGGGGGTGGCGGCGAAGACCTTCTCGGCGGCCTCGTCCGCGCGGCGGCGGGCGTCGTCGTCGGCGGCCTTCCTCCGGGCGGCGGTCTCGGCGGGGTCCTCGGGCAGTGTCGCCCGCGCGACCGCGCGCGCCACCTTCCCCAGCGTCTTGCCGATGGCGTCGGCCAGCGGTGACGGCGACGGGGTGCCGCACGGGTCGGCGGGGTCGGACAGGTGCGGCGGGGTGGTGTCGGGGTCGGGGCCGATGATCTCGCACCACGTACGGCCGAGGTCGATCATGGCGTCGGTGTCGTCGTCGGCTACCCGGAATGCCGCGCGCCACACCGCCCGCAGTTGGGCGAGTTTCTCCGCGCCGAGCACGGTCTCCACGGCACGGGCGACGGGGGCGGTTTCGGCGCGGGTGAGGATGCCGCCGTCGGTGCGTCCCAGGAACAGCGCGGCGGTGTGGGCGGCGTCGCGCGGGGTCATTGCCGCCGGGAAGGCGGGGTCGTCCAGTTTGAGCCCACCGGTGACGATGGTCTTCACACACGCGCGCAGCCAGTGTCGGTCATCGGGGCGGCGGCGGATGTGCGCGCGTTCGATCCGGGGCTCTTCGAGCAGCAGGGCGGCGTCGACGATGGCGGGGTCGGTGTCCTCGGGTACGGCGGCGTGCCACCGGGTGTGTTTGCTGTGGGCGCATTCGTGGGTCAGCGCGCCCCACATGGGGGCGTAGCGCGTGCGGTCGCTGGTCAGGTGCGGGCGGGCGGTGGCGGGGTCGACCGGCATGTGGGCACCGTCGACTTCGATAACGGCCGTGGCGTGCAGGAAGCACGCCGGGGCACCGTGTCCGGCACCGGGTGCGATGGTGACCATGAGGTCGTCGCGGTCGGCGATCACGGGGACCTCGGCGGTGAGCGCGGCGGAGAGCGCGTCCCATCCGGGCGCGGCGGGGAACACGGCCGAACCGGTGGCGGCGGGGTCGGCGATCGTGTGCGCGGTCATGACGGTCGGTCCTTTCCGGAAACGGTCGGGCGGGTGAGTTGTGGCTAGATGCGGGCACCGAGTGCCAGCGGGGCGACGGTTTTACCGAAGGCGGTGCGTACGACGGTCGCCACGATGTCGCGGTCCTCTTCCGGGGCGGTGCTGATCAGGTTTCCGGCGGCGGCGTCGGCACCCAACGCGTCGGCGAGGTTGTGGAACGCCAGCAGTTCCCGCAGCTGCGGTGCCCACCTGATCTCGCCGCTGGCCTGTCGGGTGGCGAGGTTGCGTGCCACCGCCACCGCCCGCTTGTCGATCTTGAGCTGGGCGGCGAGGTCGTAGTCGGTGGACACCTGGATCTGCACGGAGAACCGGGACGCGAGCGCGTCGGTCAGTACCGCGCCGTGCACGCCGGGGTTGTGTCCGGCCACGACGTAGAAACCGGGGGCGGCGTCGACGACCTCGCCGCCGTGGGCCTTGACGATGATCTGGCGGCGGCCGTCCATCGCGGGGTAGACCACGGCGAGCACGGTCGGCGGTATGAGGGTGGCGTCGTCGATGAGCAAGGTCCGGCCTTCGCGCATCGCGCGGACCAGCGGGCCGTGCACGAACTCGAAGTTCCCGTCCTTGGTCTGGGTGTACTCGCCGACGATGTCGGCGACCGTGGTGTCCCCGTCGCCCTGGATGGTGATCAGGTCGCCGAACGCGGCCTCGATCACCGACGTCTTCCCGGTTCCGGGTGGTCCGTACAACAGGGCCGCGACCCCGGCGTCACGCAACTTCCGCAGGGCGGTCACGTCCGGAATCCCGGACAGCGTGCGCGGGTGGTAGAGCTGCCCGTTCGGGCGGGTAACCGGACCGGTCACGGGCGGAGCCGCTGTCGGGGCGGGCGGTGTCGGCGTGGTGGTTGCGGGCGGCGTGGTGGTGCGCGGCGTTGTGCGGGGGCGGCGGCGGGGCGTACCGGTCGGGACCGCCACCGGCGCGGCGGCGGCGTCGGCGGTGGTCGGGGTCGACCGGTAGCGGACCGGTTTGGCCGAGGTCTGTTCGGCGTAGCCGCCAGCGGTGAGCGCGGCGAGTGCGTTGCCGATCGCCCCCGAGGACTTCCCGCCGAGTTCGGCGGCGATGGTGCGCGGGGTCATGTCCGTACCCGCGCGGGCGGCGAGGACTTCCGCCACCCGTCGGCGGAGTTCACCATTGGGCAACCGCCCGCCCGCCGGGGCGGCGGTGGTGGTACCGGGTGCCGCCGGGGCGGTCGTCGGCGTGGCTGGCGTGGTCATCGCGGGGCGTCCTTTCGGTCTGGCAGTCGTCGGGCGGTGTCACTTGGTGTCGAAGAACCCGGTAATTCCGTCGGCGTAGGCGGCGGCGTACCAACTTGCGACGGCGTGGAATCGTTCGGGCACAACGGGATCGGCGTACAGGCCACCCACGTCGCCCTTGTTGACCGATTCCGCGTGCTGCCAGCCGTGGTCGTGCCCGGCTAATCCGGCGGCGCGGCGCAACGTCATCACATCGTCATTGGTGTGCGGCATCATCGGCTCCTATCGTTGGACATGGCTCGCGCCGGGTGTGGTATTCGGTGTGGTTTCCGGTTTCCCGGTGACAATTCAATTATGACTCTGCGCCGCGCCGCGCGCAACACAAAACACCACCAATTTTCAAGACTCTTTTCGTGCGGGCGCGCCGCCGCCATTGTTGATGAATAGAAAGCCGTCCGTACGGTCGGAATTCCCGGCGTTGACGGCAGTGAATTCGCGCTGGGTCCCGGGCGCGCCGGCCGCCGGTAACGAGTGAGGTGGCGAGCAGGGCAGGGATATGAAGAAATGGAGGGAGAAGAAATGAATAATAGAAAGGTGAAGGAAGGAGGGGAAGAAAGTGAGGGGATAGCAGAAAGTGAAGCAGGTGGGGGCGAGAGAGTGCAGGCCAGCCAGCCCGCCCCGATGTGTCTTCCGGCTTGTGGCCAAGCGAGTCTGGGACACCAGCGGATCCCCTTGCGATGCGCTTGACCAGCACCTTCCCGGCCCGCATGAACTGGTCCACTAAGGTGAACCCCCGGTTGATCCCCAACATGATCCCCCGTATGAACCCCCACTGGAGGCTACCGTGGGTGCAGGGCAACACCCACATCGCTACTCTGCGTGACATATACTCACGGTATGAATTGAGCAGGAATACGCTGCGCAGCATCCGCCGTTTGGCGTAATGTGGACATCTTCGTTGCCGATGCGAAGAGAGGCGGTGTGGGGCGGTGCGGTCGCGCTGAACAGGCACGATCACGCCGGCGGCGGGCACGGGGGCACGCTTGCCGCACCTTGGGATGACAGGCGCGGCGAGGGGGCCGGGTCACGGGACACGGGAGACGCTATGAAGGTGGGGGCCGAGAGGTTTCTTCGACGGTTGTATGACCTGAAGTACCTCGTCGGGGACAAGTGGACACTGGCCATCCTGGTCACGCTGTCGGATGGTCCAATGCGGCGAGTCGAGATACTTTCCACTATCAACTCGTATTCCATCGGTGAAGAATGGTCGGACAAACACGCTATTCTGCACGATAGCATGCTGGCGCGGACGCTGAAAAAAATGACCGAAGAAGGTCTTTTGGCACGCGAACGCGACATGGAGACCTTTCCGCCTAAAGTATTCTATTCTTTGAATCAGGAGGCTCTTGAATTCCTGGAACTTGCCGACCCCTTCATCGACTGGGCGGAAGCGCACACGGAACTCATCGCGCAAGCACAGGCGTACAGCCGGCGGCGCGGCCGTGACGTGGGCACGCTGACCGGGATCGAGGAGCTCGACTCCGGCGGTATCGACGACGACGAAGATGACGGCGACTAGAAAATTCTGACTGAGCCAGTCCGGGGCGGGACGACGGAGCCCGATCCGCTCGGTGACCATGTCGGCCACTCACCCGGCCGCGGAGCGGCTACGCCCGCCGCCGGAGGCTGATGTGGGCTGAGCGGAGGGGCTGTCGTCGTGGCGTCGGCGTAGTCGGGCGGCCAGCCCGATCGCGTGCTCGGTGGGCCGGTTGTCGACCTCGGCCAGTCTGGTGGTCAGCAGGGTCAGTGTGCGGGGGATGGCGTCGGTCAGTCCGAGCCGGTCCTGCAGCCGCATGATGTCGCGGTAGAGGGCTTCGTTGTGCGGGTCGAACGCGCGGGCGATCTCCAGCAGGTCGAGGGTCTGCTGGGGGTCGTCAGCGACGAGGGCGCGGGCCAGCGCGGCGACGGCGTCGATGGCGTCGCGGCGGATCGCCTCGCGGGCGGTCTCGAGCCACTCCGTGCTCATGCCGTCGGCCAGCGCGCCGCCGTAGCTGTCCACGATCGCCCGGTAGGCGTCCACCCGGCGCTGGTCGGTCGTGGCGGCCCGGCGGGCGGCCACGGCGGCGTCGAAGTGCCAGAAGTCGACGGCCACCAACGCCGGGTCCAGCTGGTAGCGGTATTCGCCCGCCATGACGATCTCCGACAGGGTGCCGCCGGTTGCGGCGCTCACCGAGCGCCGCAACCGCGACAAGGCGGTGTTCAGCGAGTTGGTCGAGCGCTCCGAAGGCGTGTCCGGCCACAACGCCGCTACCAGCGCCTCGCGGCTGGCGCCGTCGGGGTGCAGGGCCAGGAACACCAGCAACTCACGGGTGCGAGGCTGGAACGCCCCGGTGACCTCCCGCGCGTCGGTCGTGTCGTGGCCGGTCCGCCAGAACACCCGCGGAGCACCGAGTACCTCGACTCGAACCGGCACCGAGGCTCGCGCGCCAGCGTCTGCGGCCGGCGCCACCGTGCTCGCGCCGGCGACGCGGCCGACCTCGCCGGCGGTCGTCGTTGTCGTGGCACTCGGTGCCGCGTCTGCGACGGGTTGCCGAAGGTCCTGGTTGGCACGTAGCCGGACGCCGGGCGCCTGCACGGGACGCGGGCCGATGATCTCCAGCTCGGTGTCGGTCACCGCCGGTGGCTCGGCCGTCTCGGTGACTTCCAGCTCGATGTCCCGGATCGGCCGCACGCTGCTGACCTCGCTGGCCGGATCGGGGCCGGCCATCGCGGGCGCGGGGGCGGGCGGGGTTGCTGGCGGTGGGACGTACGGTCGTGGCCCTCGCGGGGCTGGCGCCTCGTTCTGGGTGGAGGGCTCGGGGTCGGCGTGGTGCAGAAGCTCCAGCAGGACAGCGGTGTCGGCGTCGGCGAGGCGGAACATCCGGGCGCCGCGCAACTGTTCGCCCAGGCCGGGGCTGGTGGCCGACACGGTGCCGTCGGCGCGGATGTAGGCGGTGACACCGGGCTGCCACTGGCCCAGCAGTAGCCCGGTGATCCCGAAGGGCGAGCCGTTGTCCAGGACCGCTTGCAGCCGCGGCCGCTGGTGCTCGTGCACGGTGGCGGCCAGCACCAGCGCGGGCCAGGCCCCAGGCTCGTTCCCGGATGTGGTGCCGGCACCCGCGCGGACCAGGATCTCGGCCTCCAGCACGTCCAGCGCGGCATCGAGGCTGTCGGCCACGCGCAGGGCCGCAGGCAACTGCGTGCGGGCCGCTGCGCGTCCGAGCAGCGGCGGGAGATCCTCGGCGGGGACGACGACGCTCGTACCGGCCGCGCCCGCCTTGTGGTCGTTGCTGGTGCTCAGTGCGGAGACCAGCAGCGCGCGGGCCGCCGCCGGGGCGCCGGCGCCCACGAGCCCGAGTCCACGGGCGACCGCGAGGTTCAGTGCGATCTCCCTGCCATCGCGCACCCCCAAGCGCGCAGCCACTGCGGTGTCCTCGTCGAAGCCGGTCTCCGGTGCGCCGATCATCCTCGCCGGAGCAACGACACCGCGCCGGGACGGGGCGCCGTCGATGTCGTTGCCGTCGAGGTCGGTCTCGTCGTCCTGCTCGGAGCGCAAGTGCGCCAGCCGCAGCTGGTAGACCACCGGAGCGACCGGGAAGTCCTCACGATCGCCGCTGCCGGCCCGGTACCGGGCACGGTAACGGCGACGCGCGACCAGCAAGGCCGCGCTGACCGCGGCGGCCAACCCGAGGCCGACGAACAGGTCCTGCCCCCATCCGAAGCCCGGTTCCCGAGTCGCCGGTTGCGAGCCGGTGGCCGGCGCCGAGGCGTGGGTGGGTGGTGCCGGAGTTGACGGTATCGAGCTGGCGGGCGGCGGTGCCGTGGTCGGCGGTGACGTGGCCGGGGGAGAAGATGGGGGAGCGGGAGCTGGTGGTGGCGTTGTCACCGGAGGCGCTACAGGCGGTGGCGCCGCGGAGGCGGGAAGGTCGAGTTCCTGGCCGGGGTAGATCAGGCTGGGCTGGGTGAACGTCCGCCCGCCGGGCTGCGGCTTGCCTTCGTTGGCGTGGAAGATCTCCGGCCAGCGGGCGCCGTCGCCGAGTGTGCGTTGCGCGATGCGCCACAACGAGTCGTGCACGCCGTTGTCCGGCGAGCGCACGATCACCGACACCGGAGACGATGCCGCCGGCGTGCTCGCGGCTGTGGCGTCGTCGGCCTGGGTCCTGAACACTGCCTCCCGCACGGTGAACGTGCTGGGTGACGCGGTGTTCTGCCAGGCCGGCGCGGTCGAGGCGACCGGTGTCCCGGTGCCCAGCGCGCCCGGGGACGGGTCGCTGGGGGCGGTTGCGGGACGGTTGCCCAGCACCGCGAGCAGGACCGCGCCGATCAGCACGCCCGCGATCGTGTGCACCGGACCGGCGCTGGAGAGGTCCGGCCACCGTGCGCCGCGGGCGATGTCGATCGTGCAGCGCAGCACGTCGAGGGTGAAGAAGAACCACACGATCCAGCACGCGCAGGCGAGGAAGTCCAGCAGGAACGCGGTGCTCATCGGGGTGATCAGGAAATCTTGCAGGTCCGGCCAGGTCGGGACGTGGTGCGGTAGCGGCCAGCCGACGTAGTGCACCAACGCCCACGGCAGTCCGCCGACGAGCGCGGTCAGCACGATGGCGGCAACCAGACCCCGTAGCAGCCGGCCGAACAACCGGACGGCCCCGGCCACCCGCCGCCAGGCACGACGAGCCGAACCCGATTGCCTCGCGGGTTGCTGGCGGGATCGATGTGAGGTTGCGGTCACGGCTAACTCGATTCCTTGGCAGTACAGGGTTTGCGGCCCGACGGGCACCACCCCGAGAGGCGACGTGCGCCCGCAGTCTTAATCGGCCTACCCCGACGACGTTGCCCGGCGGGCGTCGTCGATGGACGTCAGGACACCTCGGCCGGGACGCGCGCGGGCGCCTGCGCAGCGGCGGTGCGGGATGCGGCGGGCTCGGTTGGTGCGGGTTCCTGGCCGGGTGTCGACGTCTTCGTCGTGGACGGTCCCCGGCTTGTGGTATTCCCGGTGGCGGCTGTACCTGTGGTGGGCTTCTTGCGTTTGCTGCGGCTCGGTTTTCCCGGGGTGTGCCAGTGTGTGAGGTCTGCGGCAGGGATGTCGGTGAACGTGGCCAACTCGGTGATGCTCATGACCTTGCTGGCGGTGGCCAGCGTGTCGCCGAGTTGGTCGTCGATGTCGGCCAGCTGCTCGGCAATGGCGGCTCGGCGCTCGGCGAGCGCGCTGACCTGCTGTGCCGCAGCAGCTCTTGTCGCGCTGCGTGCTGCGTCGGCCTGCTCGACACGGTCCTCGATCTCTTGCGCGGTGGCCATTTTGCGGTCCTTCCTGTGAGGTGCTGCACTTGGTGTGGGCGAGGCGGTGTGGTCATGGCTCGATTACCTGAACTGTTGTGAGTTCCGGCAGCGCGCAGGTGCCCTGGTCAGGGCTATGCGCAGGTGGAGACGGGTTCACTCGTTCGCGTGGAAAAACCGACCAACGTTCGAGATTTCCGACAGAATCGTGATGTTCACGACATAACTCGTCCTTCGCTGAACCGAGGTGTCCGTAGTGCTCGCTGAGGTGCGATCGTTGGGGTCCGCGCGACGGCTGCGCACGGCCCAGGAACTGGAAGACTTCGAGCAAGAACTGGTCGACCAGTTCGCGCTCGCGCTGCTTGGCGCCGGCGTCACCGACGACTCCGTTGCCGGCTATCGATCTGTCGTGTTCGAATTCCTCCATTTCGTGGGCCGTCCCGTCTGGACCGCACACGCCGAGGACGTCGACCGGTTCCTGTACGACCAGCGCAAGCGCGGCCGGGCCCCGTCCACCGTCTACAACAAGACCGGGATGTTGGCTGCTTTCTTCGACTTTCTTGTTCTCCGCTACCAGGGCGACATCCACGCTCTGACCGGTCACGTCTTCGAACAACCCGTCGACGAGTTCAACCGTCCCTGCCGACCGGACTACGTGGCATCGCGAGTCCCTCCGTCGCAGGACGACATCGACGTGCTGTTCACTTCGTGGCGAGACGCACTGCCTCACGCCCGGAAATACCTTCCAGCAGCACGGGACTACCTGGCTGCCTCGCTGTGGCGCCGAGCCGGGCTGCGGATCAACGAGACCGTCATGCTGGACATTCGTGACTGGCGACCAGACATCGGCAGACACGGGAAGCTGCACGTCCGATTCGGCAAGGGCAGCCGCGGCCGGGGCCCCAAACCACGAGTCGTACCGGCCATCAACGATGTCGACGCTCTGATGGACTGGTGGCTGACCGACGTCCGTCACCAATTCGGACCAGACTGGTCCGACCCCGACGCACCCCTGCTTCCCAGCGAACGGCGTGACCGTCACACCGGATTGAATACCCGCGCCGGAGACGACACCCTGCGGACGGGACTGACGAAAGCCATCAGTCGCTGGCTTCCCGCGTGGGAAGGAGAACTGACACCGCATGGACTGAGGCACTTCTGCGCCTCGTCGCTGTATCTGCGAGGCATGGATCTTAAAGCTATACAAGAGATACTCGGTCACGAATGGCTCTCGACGACCACCCGGTACATCCACGTCCACGCCGATCACATCGAACACGCCTGGGCCACGGCGAACCAGCGAGCGGAATCCCGCCTCACCAGTGAGCAAAGGTGACCTGATGCGATGGAACATGCGGATGAGAGCCGCCGAACAGGGAATCTGGAAATCCACCGAACTCCGGCGCAGACTGGCTGATGCAGGGCTCGAGGTCAGCGCCGGGAAAATGTCCGCCCTATGGACCGGTACCCCCACCACCATCCGCTTGGATGACCTTGACGTGATCTGCGCGGTCTTGGAGTGCGAGCCGACCGACTTGCTCATTCGTGAGCCGGAGAAGGTCGCCGCCCTCACTCCGCCCAAGACCACCGAAGCCACGACCGGCGGCACCGTCGTCACGCCTCGGTTCGGCCGACACCGGACCACGCCACCGGCATGAGCGGTCGGCCGTGGCCCCAGACATGTCACACGTGCGGCCAGCGACCAGTCAAGCACCGCCAGTCGCGGTACTGCTACCAGTGCCAGCCTGGCGGACCGCAGATTCCGCCACCGTGCACACGATGCGGCACAACGGAGAACTACTACAGCGCGGGGCTGTGCACACGCTGCCACCGGTTCTCGCCGTTGAGGATCGACTCGTGCGTCGACTGCTACGCCTGGTGCGCGACCAGGACGGGAAAATGGCTGTGCCAAGGCTGCCGCGGCTGGCGGCAGCGCAGGCACGAGGGCGACTGCGCGGCGTGCGGCCGCCGCCTGGCAGTAGACCCAGATCTCGGAGTCTGCCGATTGTGCTGGCGCCACGCCGACATGCTCGGAAACGACAACATCGTCGAGGCGGCTCGGCACGGCCATCAACTGTTCTTCGCCGACATGTTCCGCAGCAGAGGCCCTACCGGGAATCGTTCCGGGCCACCAAATCGTTGCCCCGGGCCGACCGCACGCTTCGCTGCCAGCCCAACGCCGCCGAATCCAGAGATGCAATGGACCATCTTCGACGCCCTGCGCGACAACGACCATACAACACCGAGGCCGTGCACACGGTGCGGCAAGCGGCCAGTCAAACAATCGGGTTCGGACTACTGCCACCAGTGCCAGCCCTCCGGCCCGACTACCCCGCCACCGTGCCGAAAATGCGGCTCCACCAACGACTACTACACAGCAGGTCTGTGCATACGCTGCTACCGTTTCTCCCCTCTGACAACAGATTCCTGCTCGGACTGCCATGCTTGGGGAACCCGACGTGGCAACAACTGGCTCTGCGAGGGATGTCGCTCGTGGCGCCGTAACCACCCCGCTCTTGCCGACTGTCAAGCCTGCCGGCGCCGACTCCATGTCGACGTCGCCGGCACCTGCCGACCATGTCGGAAGCAAACCCTCTGGATTCCAGAAGACGCGCGAGAGGACCTGGGTGCCTACGTTCGCCGACACGGCCACCAGTTGTTCTTCGCTGACATGTTCACCGGCCTCGGCGTCCGCGCGGCCCGTACCGCGAGAATCCAGCGACGGCGACTTTGGGCCGCGCAACCGAAGCCATCCCGGACACCGGTGAACCACCAGCAACTCGTCGCACTCACCTTGCGCCGAGAAGTGCATCTCGGCAAGTACAGCCGGTTCCCCGCACCTCGAGATTCCGAATTGGCGTCCTACCTCGACGACCACGTCACCGAACATGCCCGCAATCATGGTTGGGACACCCGAGTCGCCACCCGCACCCGCGCCGGCCTGCACATCCTGCTCGGACTGCAGGACACCCCCGGCGCGGCCATCAACGCCAGCGAGGTGACCGCGTTGTCCACGCTGGACGTACCAGTACGCCGGATCCTCGAAGTGCTGGCCATAACCGGTTTCCTCAACGATGACCGCGTCCCCACCATCGAACGCTGGTTCACCGCGAAGACGGCCACTCTGCCCGCCGACATGGTCACCGGACTGCGGATCTGGTTCGACGTGATGAAGGACGGCAGTACTGTGCCGCCAAGGAGTAGACCGCGCGCTGGCAAAACCATCCGGCTGAAGCTGCGCTGGGCATTGCCGGCCCTGCTCGCCTGGGCTGACTCTGGGCACGAGCACCTGCGCGAGATCACTCGCGAAGACGTCCTGGCGGTCCTGCCCGCCTCCGGTACGCCTCGTCACACCATGTTGCAGGGTCTGCGTTCGATCATGGGCGCGCTGAAGGCGCACAAGGTCGTGTTCATCAATCCCACCACGCGCATCCGGGCCGACAAACCATCCGACCGCGTTCCGTTGCCGCAACCTGTCGAGCAGATTCGCGCAGCACTGTTCTCCCCGGACCCCGCGCAGGCCGTAATCGCCGCTCTGGTCGGTTTCTACGCGTTGCAGCCCCACCAGCTGCGCGCGCTGCAGCTCACCGATATCCACGACGGCCGGTTGCACTTGCCTGGTCGAAGCATCCCGATGGCCACGCCCGTTCGGGAACGGCTGCACGACTATCTCGAACACCGCAGCCAACGCTGGCCGCATACCGCGAACCAGCACCTGTTCATCCACTACAACAGTGCCAACCATCTCGGCCCGGTGCGGATCGAATGGCTGACGCAACGTTTGGGCATGTCGGCACAGGCGCTGCGTGAGGACCGGATCCTCTACGAACTCAACGAAACAGGCGGCGACATACGCAGACTCTGCGATCTGTTCGGGCTCTCCGTCGAAGGTGCACTTCGCTACAGCGCCGCGCTTGATCCACCCGGCACCTACGACGACCTTGATTGACGCCACAACGGCGGGAACACTCACCTGAGTTCGTGAACCGACGGGTCCTGGTACCGTCCTGTGCGGGGTAACCACGTCAGTTCCCTCCAGACGAGGCTTCAGAATTCGCGAACTCACGGTCTTCGTTCACCACGCCCCGTTGCGGGTGGGCACTTCCCTGGCCGTGCACGGTCAGACTGGAGATTCCGACCATGCCGAGAAGTTGGGTGTGCTCGATCGCGGTGACCGCGACGGTGACGGTGTCACCGGTCACCGTCACCGCGCCCGACGCGCCGATGCCGGCGAGATAGCTCTGGGCATCGGCGACGGCCTGGGCGGGCACGAGTTGGAGGGTGCCGGTGGCTCGGTAGGCGGTCAGGTCGATGGCCTGGGCGCCGGCGCGGGCGGCGGCTTGGGCCTGGCCGTTGGCCTGGACCTTCGCCGCGAGCGCGAGGCCGCCGTCGAGGGTGAGTCCGGCCAGGGCGAGGATGCCGATGGTGAGCACTACGACGAACGCGGTCACCCGGCCCTCGTCCGCGTGCCACCATGGCTCGCCCCGTGTCCACCATCGCCGGCAGCGTGTCCACCACGTGGCGCGGGCATGGCGCCCCCGGCGGGTCACGATCCGCCCCCGGTGTTGACCGCGACCGACCGCCAGGTGTCGATCGGCTCGACCGCGGTGGCGGAGAGCTGTTTCTGGCCGGGGACGCCGAGGACCAGGGCGTCGCTGAAGTTCACGGTGCACGACACGGTGACCGACACCGTGCCGCCCGGCTGCATTCCGCCGGTGGAGGTGTCCACGGCCAGGGACTGGCAGCTCACCCCGGCCGAGGACAGCGCGCTGGCCGCGGTGGACTGCGCCGCCGTGATCGCGGTCGGCGAGGTCCGTTGGATGCTGGCCGCGCGGGCGGCCTCGTGCGCGGCGTCATCCAGCCGCAACCGGGCGTCGACACCCCGGTGGATCACCACCGCGACGAACACCAGCAACATGATCAGGAACGGGGCCACCAGCGTGACTTCCGCCGCCACGGAGCCACGGTCCGCGCGCCACCACGCAGCCCACTGCCGCCAGCCACGCCGCCGGTGCCCCGGTGGCCGTGTCAGCCCCTGCAGCGGGTGCGTGACAGACGTCGGTGATGCTGATATTTTCCTTGCTGACAAGGCAATCACCCGCCCCCTGCTAAGTCGGGAACGAACCTCTCGACAGGACCGACAGCTTCAGCGTGCACCGGCAGATGCAGGAACGGCACGACCGAGGTCGCGGTGCCCGAGATCCGAATCGACGCCGCAGTCGCGCTGCGATCAGCGTTCACGTTGGCACCGGTCAGCGGCCCGGAATCCAGTTGGTCGAGCATCTGCTGCGCGCTCGCGCTGCCCGCGGCCGCGGTCCCGTCCTGGGCTCGCGCGGCGGCAAGCCCCTGGGAGGCGGCGGCTTGCGCGATGTGCGTGGCGTGCGACCACAGCGCGAACTGGATGATCGCCAGCAGCATGAACAACAGCAGCGGCGTCGCGATCACCAATTCCACACTGACCGAGCCGCGATCACCCCGCAGCGCGCGTCGAACACGGCTCGCCGCACCCGTGCGTCGGCCTGGACGCTGTCGCGGCAGCGAGCGTTGTCCCCGCGTGTAGGGATTCGGTGGAGTTGGCGGTTGGGGCGGGCTTGTCCGCGGTCGGCTCCTGGGGAGACAGGTGTAAATCCCGGTGGCCCGCCATGTACGAGCGCGGAGCAGGTGCCGCGAAGTTGGCGGTTTCTTCGAGCATGACCGACATGTCCCGTGCAATCGAGACGAGGCAAGAATGCCTGGCGCGGCGTGAATCCCCTGGCGGGAACTGGCGTCTGCCGATCTTTGTGAGCGCAAACCTGATGGCCAAGCGCCACCCGAGCGCCAACTACATGACTCAAGCGCCATGTTCGTTGCCTCCCTACACGGCGGTTGCGGTGAGAGCGTGGTGCCGGTCATGGCGTTAGAGGCTGATTCCGTTGGCCTTGGCGGTCACCTTCGCGATGATGATCGCGATGATCGCCAGCGCGGCCACGACCAGCAGCGCGGTCACCAGTACCGTCTCCGTCGAGTACCCGGCGTCTGGCTCACGGCGCAACAACTCCCACCGCGCCTTCAGTCCCGTCCACACCGCCATCCAGTGGTGGTACATTTCTTTCTCCTCCTGTGTTCTTCCCCTTGATGCCCCGAACTCGTTCACAGTCCATTGAGGACTTGCGTGAGTGCCGGGTACGCGATGAACCCCAAGAAGCCGAGGAACAGCAGCATCACCGGCAGCGACATGCGTTCGGTCGCGGCGACGGCGTCTCCTTCGGCGTCGGTGATCTGGTGTGTGCGCAGCGCCCCGGCCTTGGCCGCCAGGGAAGTGCGGACCTTGGCGCCCTCGGTGCCGGCCAGGCTGACCGAGGCTGCCAGTTCGGCGAGTTCGGTGACGCCGAGTTCCTCGCCGAGCTGCCGCAGCGTCGCCCACGGTGTGGTGCGGGTCAGCCGCGCGGTGTCCAGTGCCCGCCCGATCTGCTCGAACGCCCACCCGCGGCCGATGGTGACCGAGTCGTTCAACGCGCTGTCGACACCGGCACCTCCGGCGAGAGCGATCCACACCAGGTCGAGATATGCGGACAGGGCGTGGCGGAAGCCGGTGCGCAGCTTCGCCGCGTCGGTCCGCGCCTGCAGATCAGGGAGGAAGAACCCGGTCACGGCGAGCACGAGACCGGCGGCGATCGGGAACTCGATCCCGAGCGACAGGTCGGCGACGGTGAGCAGCAGTTGCAGCAGGACCGGCGCGAGCAGCCCGGCGATGGCCAAGGTCGCCTTCTCCGCCAGGTGCGTGGCCACCGGACGCCCGATGACCGCGAGGTCGCGGGACAGCCGTTCGCCGGGAAGGCCGAGGGAGCGCAGCGGAGCGATGAACGGGTGGCCGATCCGCGCGGCCCAGCCGGTGTCCTCGGTGGCCAGGATCGGTGTCGGCGCCGGGGGAGCGGTCGTGCGGGCCAGGACCGCGCCCAGTGCGGGTCGGGGCGGGAACAGCCACACGGATAGGGCCCACAAGCCGATGCCGAGTCCGGCGCCGAGAACCAGTGCGGTGATCACAGGTGTTCCACCTGCCTTTCGCCCTCCTGTGAGGAGTGGCTCGGGGTCGGGTCGCCGGTGATGGAGAGGAATCTGGTGGGTTCGGTGACGCGCGCGATCCGCACCAGCCAGCCGAACCCGAGGGAGAACAGCACGCCGATGATCAGCAGCACGACCTGTCCGCCCACCGAGTCGTAGGCGGAGAGGTACGGGCGGTTGAGCAGCACCACGGCGACGGCGAAGCCGAGCGTGGTGCCCACGATCATTCGCACCGAGGTGCGCGTGCGGGTGCGTCCGGCTTCCACCCGCATCCGCATCGAGGCTTGCTCGCGGGCTGCTTGGGCCAGCGACCCGAGCAGGTCGCCGAGCTGGCGGGCCTGCTGCTCGGCGGCCAGCACAAGCGCGGCGATCACCAGGTCCCCGGTCGGGTCGGCGAGCTGGTCGGCCAGAGCACGCAGGGAGGGCGCGAGGCGGTCGCCGTTCTCGATGCGGGCGGCCAGCTCGGTGATCTCGCCGCGGATGGCCGGCGGCGCCAGCGGCGCGGTAGCCAGGATCGCTTGTTCCAGACCGGCGGCGGCAGAGAGGGTGTCGCGCAGCATCTCCGTCCATGTCGCGACGGCCTCGATGCGGGCGACCCGGCGAGCGTGCTCGGGGTCGCGGCCCAGCACACGCGGCAGCGCCCAGCACGCCAGACCGGCCAGCACGGCGCCGACGACCCAGCCGGTGGCCAGCCCGGTCAGCAACCCGATCACCACCGCCAGACCCATCCGCAGGGCCTGCCTCTGATCACCAGATGCACCTTGTCGGCGCCGGGGCCGGACGCGGCGGGGCCTGGCGGGGTCGACGCCGAGCCAGCCGATGATCAGCAGGAGCAGACCCACGCCGACGCCCAGGCCGAGCAGCGCGGCCACGGCGGTGCCCAGGGTGACGGTCATGATCCCCACCAGCCTTCGGGCTGCTCCAGCACGGCGGGGTCGAAGCCGACGTCGACGAGGTCGTCGAGGTTGTCGGTGCGCATCGACCCGGCCACCGGGCGGGCGCGCCGGTCGGCGCCGGGGCGGTAGATCTCGTTGGAGATGACCTGCGGTCCGTCGGCGCCGACGACCTCGCGGATCGAGGACACCACGCGGGTGGCACGGTCGGTGCCCCGCGCGAGGTGCACGACGAAGTGCACCGCCGAGGCGACCAGCAGGTTGGTGGCCTCCAGGGGAAGCCGTTCGGCGCCTTGGGCGGCGTAGGAGGCCAGGCGGGTGAAGGCGATCCGGGAGGACGAGGCGTGCAGGGTGGCCATCGAACCGTCGTTGCCCTGCGACATCGCGTTGCACATGGGGATCACCTCGGGACCCCGGATCTCGCCGACGATCACCCGGTCCGGGCTCATGCGCAGACCCCAGCGGACCAGTTCGGACTGGGAGATGGCGCCCTCGCCCTCGATGTTGGCTTCGCGGGCTTGGAAGGCGGTCACGTCGGCGTGGATGTCGGGGTCGAGCTCAAGCCCGAGTTCGAAGGCGTCCTCGATGGTCACGATGCGCTCCATCGGGTCCATCTCCGCGGCCAACGCCCGCAACAGCGTCGTCTTGCCCGCTCCGGTGCCGCCGGTGATCAGCAGGTTCTTCTTGGCACGCACCAATGCGCGCAGGAACTCCTGCAGCCCGGCGTCGATCGTGCCTCGAGCCCGCAGCTCAGCGAGGGTGACGGTGAGGTAGCCGTGCCGGCGGATCGACAGCGAGGTCACCCCGCCCGCGGTCAGGCCCAGCACCGCGAACAGCCTCTCCCCGCCGGGGAGCTGGAGGTTGACCGCGGGCGAGCCCTGGTCGAACCGCCGCTCCTGGCTGCTGGCGCGGGCGGCGAGCATCCGCACCAGGTCGGTCAATTCCTCGTTCGACGTCGCGATCGGGGCGACCTGGGCGCGGTGGCCGTCGTTGTACTGGACGAAGACCCGGTCGAACCGGTTGGCGTTGATGGTCTCCACCCGCTGGTCGTCGAGCAGCGGCTGGAGCCCGGCCATGCCGAACAGCTCGTTGACGACCTCGCTGATCACCCGCTGCTCGACCGCCGGGCCGACCAGCGGTCGGTCGGCGTTGAGTTCGCGTTCGGTGTGCAAGGCGATCGCGTCGTCCAGGATCGCCTGCGCCAGCGCACGCCGGGCCTCGCGGGTGACCGAGGAGCCGGAGCGCCGCTGCTGGTCCTCGACCCTGTGCGGCAGCTCGGTGCTCAGGGTGTCGCGCAGGTGCTGGCGCAGCCGGCCGACGGCCGCCGACGTGTCGACCGGTTCCGGCGCCCCGAACGCGTCGGGCGTGGACGAGCCGGCGTAGCCAGGGGGCGCTGGCGGCCGGGCTGGCGGGGTCTGCTGCCAGCCACCGTGCGGGGGATTCTGCTGGTGTGGGCGCAGCGGGACCGGGGGCGGGTAGCCGTTGCTGTTCGGCGGGTAGGTCATGACGCCGCTCCTCCCCGGGGGTTGCTGCCGGTGAAGGTCGGGTGGCCGGGTGGGACCGGCGCTGGCCGTACGCCGTTGGCCGATACCGGGCTGCCCGGCACACCGGGCACCGCCCGGAGCACCGGCACGGGGCGGTGGGGGACCGGCACTTGGTGCGGGAGGTCCGGCGGCGGGGCCTGCTGTGCCACCAGCACTTTCGCGACCTTGTGCGCGAGTTGTCCCAGTGGCGAATGCGCCGGTCCGGTGCGGCCCCACCGCACCGTACTGGGCCGCCCGCACAGCACGGCCGCGCCACGCGGATCATCCGGCACCCGGCCCAGCGGGGGCACACCCAGCTCGCGGGCGACCTCGGCGGGGGAGTAGCCCTCGCCGGCCAGCAGCATCACCGGATGCGCCGACCACCGGCTGATCGCCGGCAACCGGCGCGGCAGGTGCGCGAGGTCGTCCGCGTGCGCGCCGGTGAGCAGGACCATCGCGTCCGCCGCGCGCACGATCGGCAGCGCCGGAGACCCGGAGTCCATCCGGCCGCAGTCCACGATCACCACCGTGTCCGCCACGTTCGCCGCCGCCCGCAGAATGCCTGCCCCGGCGGCGGGGTCGGGGGTCAGCGCGGACAACGCGCCCCGGGCACGGTCGGCGTCCGGGGGCGCGGCCACGACCGGCAGCCCACCTGGCAGTGCTTGGGCGTGTTGCCACACCATCGCCGGATCAGCGCTTCGGCGAGCTGCCGCGGTCAGGCTCAGCAGCCCCGGCGTGGACTCCAGCGAGAACCGCGTGGCCAGGTCGCCCCCGGAAGGGTCGGCCTCGACCAGCACGGCGCGACCCGGCGCAGGCCACCGCGCGGCCAGCGCGACGGAGAACGTGGTCACCCCCGGCGAGCCTTTCACCGACAACACCGCGACCAACATCAGCGACCACCTCCCGAGACCATCACCACGGACAACTGACCCGCGGGCACGGCCGCGATCTGGCGGGCGGCGGCCTCGCCGAGCTGCACCGAGATCACCGTGATCTGCTGGTTGGGCGGCGAGGTCACGCTCGTGACCACCGCCGGCCACACCGTCGACTGGTCCGTCGTTGGCGGGCTCGCCACGGTGGCGCCCGACTGACCGGGCACGAACACCACGGACACGTGCGAGCCGGGCGTGACCTCGGGCGGGAACTGTCCGGACTTCAGCGACAGCGCCGCGAGGGCCTGCCCCGCCGAGGGGAAACCGCCCGTACCCACCGCTCCCAGGGTGAGCAGCGAACCGGCGGACAGGCTCGTGGACATCGTCTTGCCGACCACACTGGCCGCCTGGCTGGCGTCCACAACGGACACACCGGCATCGACGGCGATATCGACCTGCTTGAGATCCTGCGCGGTCAGCACCTGCCCGACACCCACCGATTGCGCCAAAGCCAGCACCGGTTCCCGGTTGCCGGAGTTGAGCGACACCACCAGGAACACCGCCGCGCACACGAGCACGAGCAGTGCACCCAGCAGTAGGTGCGGGACACTGCGCCGCCGGCCGCCTCCGCGCAGCCTCGAGATGGGCGGCTTCTTGCCGTCGGAGACCCACGGGCCGCCGGTCGAGCCGGACGGCCGGATCGTGTCCGGCTTGGTGGTCATGTTGTTCACGCCAGTACCTCCAGGCATGGGTCTAGTACGCCGCGTCGCCAGGTGGTGATCAGCGAGCGGAGGGATGTGGTGCTGGTGTCTGTCGTTGTGTCGAGGCCGGGCTTGCCCGGAAGGATCAGCCGCCGTTGTTGAGGGCTTGGGACTCAGCGACTCGGAAGGCCGCGTTGCCGGTCGTGGTCAGGCCCGGGAACACCCCGCCCAGACCCGCGCCCGCCCACGTGACGGTCCAGTGCACGGTCGCTGACACTGGGAACGCCTCTCCCGCTTGGCTCGCCGAGGACGTCCGGTAGGTGTGACCGCAGTCCGGAGAGGCCGCTTTCGGGTCGGAGCCGGGGTGGAACGGGCTGCCCGCGCCGGTGCAGGTGACCGTGCTGCCGTCGCCCATCGACCAGGACACCGACGTCGGTGTCGCGGTCGCGGTCACCGTCACACCGGGGACGGTGGCGGTCGCCGACACCGGCCCCCAGCCGCTGGACAGCCACATCCAGGTCGGCAGGTTGACCAATTGCTCGCCCGCCGGGTTCGCCGCGATCGACGGCGTGGGCAGCCGCAACTGCTTGTAGGCCATCTGCGCCAATTCGGCGGGAGAAGGCAGTTGTGCGGCACCCGGCTGCTGGCCGTCGGGGATCCACACCGGTGCCCGGAAGAGCGCGTCGGTCATGCCGGGAGTGGAGCAATGCCACACGTACCAAGAACCCTTCTGCTCTGGCGCGGGACCGGCAACAGGCTGGGCGATCACCCTTGTACGCGCAATCGAGCGCGTGAACACAGCGGGTTGCACGGTGGCACCGTCGAAGTTCAACGGCCGGGTGTACGCGGCGGTGACCACACCGCTCGGCGGGGGCTGGAAGTCGCTCTTGACGTAGGAGCAGCTCGCCAGATTGGACTTCCCTCCGATGAGCGTGTCACCAGGATTGCTGTTGCTACTGCCGTTGCCGGGATTGCCTGTGCCGGGGTGACCGGGCTTGCTGTCGCCGGGATTTCCACCTGGTTTCCCGTTGCCGCCACCTGCGCCCGCGCCGAGGTCGCAGGCAGGGGAAGGCACCTGGCTGCAGATCGTGCTGCCCCAGCCGTCAGCGAGCGCGGGGGCCGACACGCCGAGCATGCTGAGGGCCACAATTCCTGTGATGGTCGCGATACGTCGCATGCTCAACACGTCCCCAGGTCGTGTACGCCGTAGTCGGATACCTTCCACGAGCCGTCGGATTGCTTTTCGACGATGGCGTTGATCAAGTGGCGACCGCCCGGTGTGTCGGCGAGTTGGCCGGTGTCCGCGCGGTACTTCAACCAATGTGTCGAGTCACCGCAGTCGGTGACGATGATCTTTTTAGGATCGTTCGGCGGTTCCACAGAGGACACGCTGGGGTTCAAAACCGGTGCGCCCTTCGTCACCAAGCCGTTGTAGTGGTCGGCATACAAGCCACGCGACAGGTTCGTCAGAGCGATCCCTGTCGCGTACTGACCCAACTTCGGCGACTGCCAGTCCGAGGTCGTCCCGACTGCCACGAAGTCTTGCCACATGCCGTTGTACGCTGCAAGTGCGTCCTGCTTGGCCTTGTCTACCGGAGATACGGTCGTGGTCGGCGCAGCCGAGGTCGACGTCGGTGCCGCGGGCACCGAAGTGCCAGCCGCAGGACTGCTCGTACTCCCGGAACTACACGCCGCTAGTGCGAGCGTCGCCGCTCCCATCGCGAACAACGCCGCGACTCGACCGCCCCGAGTGCTGAAGGTCACCCCTAGTAGCACATTCCACCCCCGGATATCAGTGAAGATCGTCTAGCTTTCATCGGTGATACACACCACGTCTACACCACTCACCCCCACGGACTGCAAAGTCCGTATGGGGCTGACTTTGAAGTCGGTATGCCTTGTCTAGGGAAGTTTCACTCTTTCGGGCTATGTGGGTGACTGGCTGAGTTCGTCCGGAGTAACACTTGGGGCGAGACCAGTGCATTCTTGGGGGCAACGTGGGCGCCGAATCGACTACTGAACGTCACAGGCGGCGGGGCTAACTTATGTCCGGTGTGCTGATCGCGTCGTGGGCGGGCTGCGGAATCCTCGTTGGCGCTGCGCTGGCGATCTGGACTCGACGGTTCCTCACGTCGAATCCCCGCGGCCTGCTGAGGGCGCGACCAACGGCCCCGTTGCTGACCGCAACCTTGTTCGGCATTCTGGCCTGGCGACTTGGCGACCACTTCGACCTCTTGCCCTACAGCTACCTCGCCGCAGTCGGTGTTCCTCTCGCCGTGATCGACGCAGTCGAGCAGCGATTGCCCAGCACATTGGTGTTTGCCGGCATCGCAGGGCTCGGTGTGCTTTTCGCGATCTCGGCGGTCGTGCACTCCAGTGGCATGAGTTTCCTTCGTGCACTTGGCGGCATGGCGATCCTCGCCGCCTTCTACCTCGTGCTCGCCTTGGCCTCGGGTGGAGGGCTCGGGGCCGGCGACGTGAAGCTCGGCGGGCTGTTGGGGTTGTCTCTGGGCTGGATGAGCTGGTCGGCCATCTTGGCGGCCACGTTCCTGGGATGGTTCCTTGCCGCTATCGTGTGGTTTCTATTCCGGGCAACCCGGCGGGCGAGCCCAGGCTCGCTGTTGCCGATGGGGCCATTTCTTCTGCTCGGCGCACTGATCTCGATCAGCGTGTTGCCGACATGACGCGGCAGTACGCGCGTCCACTTCACCATTCCATCGGCTCGCGTTCGTAGAAGAAGCCTCCGGTGGGGCCGTCGTCAGGGAGCGTGGCGAGCCAGACGGGCGTGTCGGCGCCTTGGTCGACGCTGCGAGGTGCGTTCGGGCCGCCGAGGTCGGTGCGCACCCAGCCGGGTGACGCCGCGTTCACGAGGATTCCGCTGTCGATGAGTTCAGCGGCGAGAACCCGAGTGACGGCGTTGAGGGCTGCTTTGGAGACCCGGTAGGCGGGCTCGGTCGGTCGGTTCATGTGGTGAAGGGAGCCAAGCGTGCTGGACAGGTTGACGATCCGTCCGTAACCGGATGCGCGCATCGCGGGAATGACGGCCGCCGCGCACTGCCACGCGCCCAGCACGTTGACCTGCCAGACCCGTGAAATCAACGCCATGTCGATGCTCGACGGTCGCTGGTTCCCGTCGCTGATCCCGGCGTTGTTCACCAGAACGTCAATCCGGCCGTGCTCGTTGAGGACGTGCTCGACGGCGGCCGTGATCGTGTCGGGCTCCGTCACGTCGAGGCACACCCCGGAGGAAACAAGCCCTCGAGCGCCGAGCAGAGCAGCGGTTTTGCTGGCCTGCTCGGCGTCTCGGGCTGTGGTGATGACATGAAGATCGCGTTCGGCGAGCTGGCTGGCGATGGCATAGCCGATGCCCCGGTTCGCGCCCGTCACGAGTGCGACTCTGCGAGAGCCACGCATGGGACTATGCGGCCAGCGTGGCGAGGTCGAGATCCAGCTCCTTCACCCGAGGCTCACGGTCGTACCGCGACATGCCCTCGCGCGCGGCGCGGATCGTGTCGATGGAGCGCACTGAACCGGTTTGTCGTGCGAGGCCCGCTGCCGTGCGGAGTTCACCGCAGGCCAGTTCGAGGTCGGCGGCGTGCAGGTGAGCCTCCGCGCTGCGGACGTGGTAGATCGTCCGGTCGCGGACGTAGAGGGGGTTCATGCTGCTCAACGCGTTGTCGATGAGCGGACGGGCCTTGGCAGGCTGGTCGAGGTCCACCCAGCATGCGGCAGCCTGCGCGGCGAGCTCCGCCTCGTCGAAGAAGTAGATCCAATCCGGCTCCACTGTTCCCGGCGTTGTCACGTCGAGACGCCGTTCGGCCTCGTTGAGCGCGCGTCCGCACGCTGCCGCATCACCGGCCTTCGCGTAGGCCCGCGCCTTCCGGCTGGCGAGCATCGCCCGCAGCCGAGGTGTGGCTGCGTGCTTGGTCTGATCTTCGGCGGTGTCGATCAGCGTGACCGCTTCCTGGTGGTGTCCGGTGAGAGTCGCCTGGAAGCTCATGCACGCCAGGACGTGTGCGCCGGTAAGGGAGTCGTTTGCGCTGGCCGAGGATCGCAGCGCCGCGACGTAGTACGACTGGGCGGCGGCGTGGTGGGCGACATCGAAGTGCAACCAGCCACACAGGCGGGCCGCTTCGGTCACGAGGCCGAAGAGCCGCTGCCCGGCAGCGCTGTCGTAGACGGCGTGATCGGCAAGACAGGTTAGCCACCGGAACTCGGCAACGGCGAGCTGGTGAAGCTCGCGACCGCCGAGCGCGTCGTCGAGTCGGCGGAGATCAGCCAGCCGGTGGTCGAGCCGGTCCAGGGTCGCGGCCGAGAGGCGGTCGTGGGGCAAGTCGGGGACCGTCGCTGGTTGCCGGACACCGGTCAGAGACGAACTCCATTGCCCGCCCAAACCTGCCAGTGCGCCACCAGTGACGATCAAGAACCCACGGCGATCCATCGAGCCTCCCGCAACCTCGTGAAGAACCTGCATCGTCCCGGCGATCGACCAGGGCGGATCGAGCACAGTGGCTTGGCCGGTCTGGCGCCAATCCGACCAATGAAATTCAGCGACCACGCTACGCGCAACAGTGGGCACGTCGGTACGGATGACAGAAGGATGTGTGCCCGATCGATCGGGCACGAGCAGATCGATAAGCGCGCCGAGAGAAACGTCGAGCGCTTTTGCGAGATCGGGTTGGTTCCACGGTTGAGGAGTTCCCGTCCCGCGTTCCCAACGGCCTACAGTGGACCGTTCGAGTCCGAGATGCTCGGCCAGTGCTTCTTGGGTGAATCCCATAGCCGCGCGGCGTCGCGCCAGGTTGGCTCTTCGTGCTGTCATGCTTGTCCCCGTTCCGCTAGGCCGCCCTGATAGTCCCGTCGTTGTTTGGCCAGGTCAACCCTAGGGTGTTCCAGAACCGAGCCTGCTTGCGGGGTGCGGTCGAGGTTGCGCGAGGTGAGTAGGCTGTACCCGTCGCTGAAGGACCAACGAGCACTGCGAATTCTGCCCTGCCTCAGCCTCACTGCATCACCGCCTCGACGCATTGAAGAGCCGGTCACGCATCGTGTCAAGATGCACCACCCGATCGACGTAGACAACATGTTGCCGGTATTTGCGCAGGTCACAGTGCCTGCCGCCCCATGCGCGCCCCATCCCCGCCGCATGGCCGCTCTGGTCCGCTTCGCGTGTCGTCCGTTTAGTTGATCGTAGGCGTTAGCGGTCCAACTGCCAGGACAAAAAATGTGGGCGGCGGGCGCCCCCTGTTTCGGCCGGAAATGCGGTCTGCAGGCGCCAATCGCGATGCGGGTTCGAGTAATTCGCGGAAGGTGACGACAAGTAAACAATACAATTAGGCGCTCGCTGATATTGGAGTAGATGATGTCACTCTCCCAGCGATTCGCGAAACCGTGTGTTTCGCGATGGCCCAAGACTCAGCTCGCTGTGCCGTGTTTCTTCGTGCAGCCGGTGTGTCGACGGGAACCGAGCAGGAACACCGCGCGCGGCGGTGATGCACGATGAACAGCGGACCGTGGATCGTGCGGTGCCGTGACTTCGCCGGCCGCGAGCGGCCCCTGCATGTTCTCGTGCGCGGCTCCCAGGTCGTGATCGTGGCCCCTCCAGGGGAGTCCGCGGTCTTCGACGCTGGGGACGCAGTCCGGTTCCGTTCTGCCGTCACGTTGGCGACCGAAGCGGCGAACACACACGTGCCAGGTGCACCTGGCCGCGCCGAAGACCAAGGCACGACGAGCACAGCGGAGCAGGCCCTCGACGGTGTTTCCCCCGCCGTCAAGGGGCGCCCTGCTCTGCTGCCATATCGCGGCGGGACCACCACCCCGAGACCTGGTCCCGCCGCGATTCCCAGCTCCGGCGGCGGTGAGCGCGGTTGATCGCCGTGATGACGGCCGCCGCCGCGCTGGTGTTCCTCTGTTGCCTGCTGCGCTTGGCATACCGACGCCGACAGCGTCTGGCCTCGGCCTACACCGGTTCGCATCGACGTTCACCTGACCAGCCGCCGAGTCCGACGTTGCGGCACGCGATCGCTACCGCCGGAACACACGGGCTGGGCATGATCAGGAACGGGACGAGCCGATGAGGCGACCATCGCGCTCTGTGCCCGCAGCAACGTTACTGCGACGACTGGGCTGGCATCACCTTCGGGTCGTCTGCCGAGACAGCGAGGGGAAGCCAACAGCATTGCACCTGCGGCGACGGGCTCCCGACCTGGTTGAGGTCGAGTTCCCCGGTGGCGATCTCGCCCGCCTGACCAATGTCGAAGCCGGTCGCCTGCGCGCCGCGCTGCGCGAGGTTCTCCTCGACCAGCGCCGACCACACCGCGCGGGAGCCACCTGACCACCTGTTCGGCGCGGACCAGTCCAACGACGTCGTCCGGTCGCCGCCGATTGCTCGCACATCCGACCTGCGGCGGAGCTGATCGCGGATTCACAACGCCCTCAGCTTTTCCCTACCCCGCACGCACCACATCCAGGGAGGCCACCATGACCGCTATAGCCGAGTACCACCATGACACGATCGACGATCCGCTTGACCGACTTTCGCAGTACTACCACGGCACCTTCGACTGGCCGACCAGCATCGACTCCAGCACCGGAGAAGTCCACCTCCGGCTCGGCACAGTCGTCGACGCGCTCATCATGCGCGCCGGATTCGCCGCCGAGGTCAACAACTTCCTTGTCCGTCACATGTTCCGCGTCCCGATCATGGTCGTACCCAGTAAACCAGCCGACTGGGTCTTCCTGACCGGGCCGCGTACCACGATGCGCCTGACGACGTGGGAGGACCTCGTGCACATCCAGGTCGGGTGGAAACGACGTAGCGAGTCACTCGCTCTGCCCGCGCCCGACGGCGCCACCGAGGGGCTGCGGTGGCTCCAACGTCCCGAACCGGGAATGGGGCTACCGCCGTGGACTGCGGTGGTCGGCGCGGCCCGCGCGTCGTCAAGCCTGTGCGGGACGTGGTGAGAATGTCCGTCGAACCCCCCGCGCATCGTCACCCGCGCCACGCGATCGTCGTTGCCTCCGGTGGTCTGGACTCCACAGTGCTGGCCTATTGGCTCGCCGCGTGCAGGGCCGAGCTGACCTTGCTGTCCTTCGACTACGGCCAACGCCACCGCATCGAACTCGACCACGCTGCCGGCATCGCGGCTGTTCTCGGCTGTCCGCACGAGATCGTGAACCTGGCGGAACTCGGTCGCCTGCTCACCGGCTCGGCTCTCACCGACGCCGACGTGTCGGTGCCCGATGGGCACTACACCGACGAGTCGATGCGCGCCACGGTCGTACCCAACCGCAACGCCATCATGCTCGACATCGCGGTCGCGGTCGCGGTTGCCCGCAAGGCTGACGCCGTCGCTTTCGGCGCACACGCCGGTGATCACGCCATCTACCCGGACTGCCGTCCCGAGTTCGTCAAGAGGTTCGCCCTTTCTGCGCGCGCCGCCAACGAGAACCTGCTTGCCGAGGACTTCGAGGTCCTCGCGCCGTTTCTCGCCCTGAGCAAGACTGACATCGTTCGTCTCGGCGCGGCGCTGGCGGTTCCCTTCGAACGCACCTGGTCCTGTTACCGAGGTGGCACAGCGCACTGCGGAACGTGCGGCACCTGCACCGAACGGCGGGAAGCGTTCGAGCACAACGACATCACCGACCCAACGACCTACCGTGCAGCGTAGGAGGTGACCAGCATGAGCAAAGCAACGTCGGAAAGGCCTGGGCGGGGCCGTCTTTCCCCGAGCCACAGCTCGCGCGTGCTGGGATGCGAACCCGTACTGCGTGGCAAGGGGACCGTTCCTGCCGCCCAAGCACCGAACACCGTAGCGCACCAGCGCAACCCTGCGCCAGCAACCCACATCGGGCTGCCTCAGTCGCACTCGCTGATGCCCTTGCTGTCCGAACAACACCTCCGCAAGGCGCTTCGCCAGGGCGGCCGCCGCGGATCGAGCTCCGGCGCGGACGGGATGACCTGGGCGAGTCTGCGTCGCGAGGCTAGCGGCCTGCTCCCTCTGCTCGCACACCAACTCGTCGACGGCACGTGGCAACCCGGCCCGCTGCGCGAGATCGAGATACCGACCTACACCGGCAAGCGGATGCCCACCTTCGTCCCGCCGGTACTCGACCGGCTCGTCCACCGCGCCATGCGCAACGCCATCGAACCCATCCTCGAAGCCCGCGCTTTTCAGGACTGGGTTTCCGGGTTCCGGCCGCACCGCAACCGGATCACCGCGCTACGCCAAGCCGCCGAGTATCGGCACGCCGGATACCGGTGGGTGGCGGACCTCGACGTCGCCTCCGTGTCACTAGGAGCCACAGTCGACGAAGCGATCAACTGGGCCGCCGAGCACATCCACGACGGCACTTTCCTCGCCCGCCTGCGTACCGCGCTGGCCGCCATGCCCGAACCAATCGCGCCCGGATCCGGACTGGCACCCATGCTGATCAACCTTCGTCTGTCGCAAGTAGACAGGTCAGTGGGTGGGCTTCGGGTCGTGCGGTTCGCCGACAACTACGCGGTCTTCGCCCGAACCCAACAAGAAGCCGAGGAGGCGTTCTGGGCTATCAGTGATGCTCTCCTCCGGATGCGTCTGCGTCCCAACGAGACCAAGAGCCGGATCCGCGCCGACGCAAACGTCGAAGACCTGTTCTTGATCGGGGGATAGGTCATGGACCTGGAGTGGATCGAAGTCCCCGGCGGGGTGTGCCAGTTCGGCGACGACGCCCGTACCGTCCTCATCCACACCCTGTTGTGGACGCGCACCCCGATCGCGTACGGCAACCTGCCCGACCCGCCTGCCAACCCGCGGTTCCCGGTCACCGAGGTCAACCACGCCGAGGCCGCCGAGATCGCCACGCAGCTCGGCGGACGACTGCCCCGCTCGGCGGAGTGGGAGTGGATGGCAGCCGGACCACAACGCCGACGCTGGCCCTGGGGCGATCAGGAATGGCAACCGGCGTACGCGAACCTGCGCGACTCCGGACACGGCTCGGTCACTCCGGTCGACACCCATCCGTACGGAGCGACCCCCGAAGGGCTGCTCGATGTGGCCGGAAACATCTGGGAATGGACCTCCAGCACAGCGATGGGCGAAGGTGCGGTCCTGCGCGGCGGCTCCTACGCCGCGCCACCGCTGTACGCGAGGTGCACCTTCCTCAACGCCGCACCGACCGAGTTGCGCTCGCCCGGCATCGGCCTGCGGGTGGTGCGCGAACCATGACAACCAGGCAGTACTCGCCGGAGCAGCCGCTCGCACCGAAGCAGGGACTGATCATCCTCAACTGCTCCCGCGATAAGCTCGTCACCAGCAGACCGATCCCGGCATGGGATCTCTACCAAGGCGCCTGCGTCCCACCGTTGCGCGAACATTTCGCCGACCACCCAGCCCGACGGGCACGGACCCGGATCCTGTCGGCAGCCCACGGCCTGCTGCGCCCCGATGATGTGATCAACACCTACGACCGGCGCCTCACCACCAAGGCACAAGCCCTCGCGCTACACAACAAGACGGTGTCGGCCCAACTGGACGCCGAGTTCACCGCCGCGCCCAACCTGAGCCGCATGCTGATCATCGTCGAACCGCTCTACCTGCTCGCACTCCAGCGCGCGTTCGACCACCTCGACCGGCTGGACGTCACGTCGATCATGCCTGGCCCGTGGGCCTGGACCGACGGGCTCGCCGTCCTGACGCGATGGGGATGGGCATGACGACCACCTTGTTCGACGAGCTGGCTCGCCGCAACAACCTGCATGCCAGCAGCACGCACGGCTGGGAAGCGATAGCCGGGATCGGCTGGCACGAGCCCACCAGATCCGACCTGTGGCTGGCCAACAGCCGTTCGGTGTCCGTGGTCATCCCGGCGTGCGATGTCGCGTACTGCCTGCCAGCGGTGCTCAACGCGCTGGAAGACCAGCACCACCGGTTCGAGTTCGAGGTCATCGTCGTTGACGACGCGAGCAGCGATGACACCGCCACCATCGCCGACACCCATCCCATCGTCACCCATGCGGTCCGATTGCCCCAGCGCATGGGCGCGGCCACCGCGCGCAACCTCGGCACCGCGCTCGCGCAGGGACAAACGGTGCTCTACCTCGACGCCGACATGGTATTGCCCCCGCATGTAATCACCGATATCGCCGCCCGCGCCTCGGACACCACCGTGCTCGTCGGCTTCCGCCACAACCTGCCCTACGACCTCCACCAGGGCGGGCACGGCGTCCTCGCTCAACACCCGAACCTCGCCGCGGACCACCGGGTTACCTGGCGACCTCCGGTCGGTAAGCCTCTGCTCTACACCGGCATTACCTTCACCGAACCGCTCGACGGGCGCCCGCTGGACGCCACCCACGACTTCGTCGATCTTGGGCACGGCCAGCGCTACTACGACTGGGACCTCGCCCGCATGGTCGTCACCGCACTGCTCGCCGTGCCACGAGCCGCCGTGCTCAACGTTGGCGGCTTCGATGCGGAATTCAGCCGGATCGGCTGGGGCATGGAGGACACCTATCTCGGTGCCTGCCTCATTGCCGCTGGCTTGTTGGTCATCCCGCTGCGCCAAGCCGTCGGCTTCCACCTCGACCCGCCCGACGCCGAGCAGCAATGGCACCACAAGCTCGCCCGCTGGCCTGCCACCCTCGCCCGCTACTGGGACCTCATGCGCAAACCCGCTCCCGCCGGCCGCGCCCGCGAGTTCACCACCGCACTTACCGATCTGCTCCACAACTGCGAGGTACTGCGATGACATCGCCCATGACCCCTGCCCGCACCTTCACCACCGCTATCAGAGGCGGCACCGCTGTCGTCCATGACCCTCTGACCGGACAGACACACCGCGCCGAGCGACCGGTCCCGCCCGGCCGCACCCGCCTGCATGGGGCTGAAGTCGCCTCATGGCCGGTCGTGCACCCCGGTGACATCGAGGACGCCATGCCGGTCAGCGTGTGCTGGTCACCGCTGGTGCGTTGCAATCTCGCCTGCCCACACTGCCTCGACGACAAGGCGGTGCGCGTGCTCCAAGGACCGGACCGCCGACGCATCGCACACGTCCTGGGCGAATCGCCGATTCTCGGCGTGGACATCTCCGGCGGCGAGCCCCTGCTCCTGCGCGACCTTGGCATCCTGATCGACACCCTTACCGCAGGCGGCTGCGCCGTCAGCGTCACCACCAACGGCACCCACCTGGCCCGCCGTGTGGAAGGACTGTCCAACCGTGTGGACGCCGTCCGGGTCAGCCTCGACGGACCCGATGCCGCCAGGCACGACCGGTGGCGCGGCCGAGGCAGCTTTGACCGCGCCACTGCCGGGATCCGCGCGGCGGTCGCCCACGGCATCCCCACGCAGATCCAGACCGTGCTGCTGCGCTCCACAGCGCGTATGAGCGTCGAGCCAATGGTGGACCTCGCCGCGTCGCTCGGCGTGCGCGGCGTCACGTTTCTGCAGATGCTCCCGATCGGCGAAGGCGCCGCGCTCGCCGACGCCGAGCAACTGTCCGACGACGAAGCGCGCGACCTGCTCGCCGACCTCGACGCAAGCACCGTTGCCGTGCGGCTACGCACACGGGAAGCGGCCGGAGGGTTCACCGTCATCCGCGCTGACGGCCAAGTCTGGCGCAACCAGCCCGACGCGGCCGAGATCGCCACGTTGCGACCACTGCACACGGTGAACGATCTGGCGCTGACCGGACGGGACGGCTCAGCATGACCTTGCCACGGCTACACCGGACGTGCGCCTCGGGGACAACGGTTGCGCGCAACCTGGGCCACCGCCGACGAGTGCGGTCGGTGTTTAGCCGATCACTCGGTTGTCGGAACAAGGCCTCCGGCTCCAGCTCGGCTCCGCAATCTCCCTGGCGTCGAGCCGGAATTTTTAATCCGCACGAAGGAGAAGCCATGGACCTACTGCCGACCAGCGACCAGCTGGGCGACTTTGCGCGACTACTGGGCGATGAACTGCGCACGGTGCGGAAGAACCGCTGCTGGACACGCAAGCAACTCCGCGCGCAGATGAATCCTGACGACGAGCTGTCCTTGAAGACGCTCGCTACCTACGAGCTGGGTACCCGCCGTATGACCGTCGAGCGGCTGCTCGAGGTTTGTGCAGCATTGGATGAACCGCCAGATGAACTTCTCCGTCGCGCGAAAGAACGAGCATTCGTAGACCCTGGGCACGGCCACATCGACGTCAATTTGGAGGCACTCGCGCGCACCGAGAATCCCCAGCTTGCTCAATTTCGACGTTGGGCTGCCGTTCGAGCTTCGCAGGGGCCGCAGGGGAGTCAAGCAATTGAGAGGCTGGATTCGCGAGCGCTCGTCGCGCTGGCCAATCTGGCCAGTATCTCGCTGCAGCAGCTTGTCGGTGCACTGCGCGAGCTCCGCTCCGCAGCAGGGTAAACGAAAAATGTGAAATAGACGAGAGGAATTCGATACTCTGTGTCCGGTCATTATCTCGGAAACGATGAAAACGAACCTGCCGAAGAGGTTGCCGCTGTTGTTGCGCAAGGGGTGTATGTCAAGACACTCACTCGATACGGCATTCTTGCTTTGGCTTCGACGGTGGCAGGGTTGCTTATGAGTTGTTGGATTTACCTCTGCGCGATGAACGCGCTTGGCGAACTACCGACATGGGGTGCTTGGGTGGGAGGAGTCGCCCTCCTTCCTGTGCTGGCCCTCTTGATCGTCGGCGTCTTCCGTACTGGTAAGAGGACGCCGCCGGCGCCGCCGCCGAATCTCGCTGAGCTGAACACCGGTTTTGAATGGTTGTGGCGACTCCTTAGTACGCCTGTAATGCCGCTGTCGATTTACCACCTCACCCGCCATGGCTGGCCGGACGCGGCAGCCTACGCCTCGGCCTTCTTGGGATGGCTGGCGTTTGATCTCTCGACGCTGCTCAGTTTCCCGGCTCGCCGCACACTCCACCGGCTCGCTCATCTCATGCAACCGTTGCCGAAGAACACGCCGGAGATATGAGTGCCGTCCTGAATCTTGATTTCTGCCTTAACTCACCATGTCGACCGTTGAGTGTCATGCCTCTTAATTGATAACGAATGGAGCGAATGTTGCCCACCTCGTCACGCGTCTTCGAACGGCAGCACCTCTGGCGAGTGACACCTGATCTCCTGCGGGAGGCCACCACGCTATTGGCCTGCGCGGTGCTCCGTGACCACGGCCCGGTCGACAACGTCATCGGGATTGCGGAAGGCGGTACCGTGCCAGCGCACGTGATCGCCTCGGCCCTCGGAACGCGTGCCGGTTCTGTTCGCGCCCGCCACAACACCAGCTCCGCCGCATATGAGCGGGCGACCGGCACCGTCCATCTCGACCTCAAAGCGCTAGTCCTTGCTCTGAAAGGCAAACGACTCCACGGACGGGTTCTGCTAGTCGACGACATCTGCGGCTCGGGTGCGACTTTGCGCCGCGTGATTCGCGACCTCGGTCAGTTGCTCGCCCCGGATGCTCAACTGCTCACCGCAACCCTGTGCCTCAACTCCGGCGCGACCACGTTGCCCGACTACTCGATCTGGATGGTCTCGGACTGGGTCGTTTTCCCCTGGGAGAAACCACCCGCCGACGGCGACCCCGAACCTTTGCCCATTCCGACGAAAGCAACCAGCCATGCCTGAAGCAGCCGCTCCACTGACCGTAGCCTTCGTTCTGGCCTCCTACAGCGACAATGCCGCCGCAGGCATGGAACGCGCGACCGCCGCACTTGCCAGCGGCCTGCGCCAGCTCGGGCACCGCGCCCTGATCCTTAGTTCGGCGTCGCGCATGTACTGGCCACGTGACGAAATACCGCTCGAATTCCCCTCTGTCGGGTTCCCAAGTTCCGACGATGACCTGCGCCGCGTCCTCCTCGCTCAGCAGAACAGCGTCGCGAGCGAACTCAACGAGGTGTTCGACGAGTACGAGGTCGATGTCGCGGTGTACGTTGACGCGCTGTGGGGTTTCGGGCGCGTTGCACCGGCAGGGCGCGTCCGCAGAGTCCTGGCCGTGCACGTCCTCGGCCACGACGAGGATGTGCGGCCCGCGCTGGATCGCGTCGACCTCGTCGTCGTACCTTCGCCGACTGTGCTCGACCAGGCCGTCGGCCGTGGCTACGACACTCGCGCCTGGCATACCGTTCCCAACGCCCTGCTGCGCAAGGGCGCCCGACCGTCGGAGTCTCGCCGCGAAGCACTTCGGAGCGGCGGACCCGTCCGGGTCCTCGCCCGGCTCGGGCCGGAGAAGAACGTACGAGGGTTGCTCGATGCCGGGCGACTCGTAGAGCGTCCAATCCAGGTGATCACGGCCGGGGCCGGGTTCGAGGTCGCCGATGGCGCCCAAGCCAAGGAACTGGACTGGTGCCGCCACTCAGCGGCCCACCTGCGCCTCGGCACCATCCACGGTGACGGACTGGCTTGGGACGAGGTGCAGGAGTGGCTTGCTGGGGCCGCCGTGGTTATCGTGCCGTCGGTGCGAGAGACCTTCGGTCTCGTCGCCCTGGAGGCGATGAGTGTCGGCACGCCCGTCGTGGCCTTCGACGTGGACAACCTCCCGGCCTTGGTCGGTACGGGCAGCGATGCTGGCGGGGTAGTCGTTCCCCGATCGAGTGGCGAGTATGGGCTCTGGCGTGCCGCCGAGCACCTGCTCGGTGATCCGCTACGCTACGGCGAACTATCCGAGGCTGCGTACTACCGCTCGCGGGACTATCTGCCGACCACAGTCGCTGAGACATTCATAAAGGCGGTTCGGTAATGCTTGACGTCCCCTTGCTCCTGGTTGACGGGCACAACCTGCTCTGGCGTGCGGCATTCGGCTTCCCCGCTGCGATTCTCTCCCGCGACAAGACCCGCGACCTGACACCTGTCTTCGGGTTCTTCGCGCTCCTCAAGGTCGCGATCCGCGAGGAGATGCCCTCCCTACCCGAGGTGCTGGTCGTTTTCGACGGCGAGTACGGAACCGCCGACCGCAAGGAAGCCGATGCGGAGTACAAGGCCAACCGAGTCCGCGACGAGGCTGCGCTCAAGCCCCTGCGCGCGATCCCTCATGTGCAGCAGGCGCTGACCGCCTTCGACATCGGCTGGATCGAGATCGACACCGCCGAAGCCGACGACGTGATCGCCACCCTCGTCACCACCGCCAAACGCCAGCACTCCAACCGACAGGTCTGGATCATGTCTGGCGACCGGGACTTCTACCAACTGCTCACCGACCAAGTCACCGCTCTCAACACGATGATGAAACGCGGCCGGCGGCACGTCGGTCCAGCCGAGGTCGTCGAACGCTACGGTGTCACACCCGTGCAATGGCCCGACTTCTGCGCCTTGAAGGGTGACACGGCCGACAACATCCCTGGGGTGAAGGGCATCGGCCCCACCATAGCGGCTCGGCTACTGGCCGATGGCCTTCACCTCGACCAACTCCCTGACTCTGGACGGTTGATCGGGTCGAAGAAGGCCAATATCACCGACCAGTGGCACCAGGTGCTCGCCTGGCGCGACCTCATCCGGATGCGAACCGACCTCGACCTCCCGCGTCAGCCCGCAGGCCACCCGACTCGCGAACTGCCCAAACCCGCCGACGTGATTGGGAAACTCGGACTCTGGTGACCTTCACATTCACGGCGCCGACTTCAGTACTCACCGTCATGGCCCACCCCGACGACGCCGAACTCTGGGCTGGAGGCACCCTCGCGCGATGCGCAGCCTCCGGCGCGGCCGTCACCATCGCCGTCCCACACCACCACGAACCACGCCGGGACAGCGAAGCCGCCGCCGGAGCGGCGATCCTGGGGGCCAAGCTCTACCAGTACGACTGGCCCACCGTGGCCGCGCTGCGCCAACTGCTGCTCGCTGTGCGCCCGGAGGTCGTCATCACCCATTCTCTTCGCGACGTCCATCCTGAGCACCGCGGCCTCGCCGACACCCTCGCCGCCGCGTTACCCGAGGTCGTCATCGCCACCGGCCGTCCGCAGCGCCTCTACACCGCCGACAGCTACAACAGCCTCACCGCCGACGGCCCGATCCCGGCGCACACTATCGTCGACGTTTCCGACACCTACGAGACCAAATGGAAAGCCCTCGCAGCGCACGCTTCGCAGCCCATCGGCGACCACTTCGGCCCGATGGCCGAGACGCTCGCTCGGCTTTGGGGCAGTCGCATTGGCGCTCGGTACGCCGAGAACTTCGTACCGTTACCTGTACTCGGCCGACTACCGGCCGCGGCCACGTTGTAAATCAGGCCATGGACGTACTCCCGTTCGTCGGAAACGTGAATCGATCTTCGTGCAGCCGCCAGCGTGCTTCACGCACCGCCGGGACTGCTTAACCACGCGGCTATGCCCAGGTCGGCGGGCCGTGTGCGACCCGCCGACTTCGTCCAGAAGTTCGAGGCCGTCCCGACACTGGCCCTGGGCAAGGTCAACGGCTTACTGGAATTGCGTCATTGTGGTGGCGGCTCGGCTCATCTCCTTGACCACGTCGGGTAGAATGTCTGCTGCTTCGGCGAGCAGACGGGCGCTGTTGCTGAAGTCGTTGGTGCCGAGTACTTCTGCGGCGTAGGACAAGGTCTGTGCTGTGTGCGCGTCGATGCCGGCGCCCGTATCGGACATGACTGCAATGATCTGTTTGAGCTCGTTCACCGTGTCGGCAGTAACGGTGCCGGTCTCTTCCAGTCGCCTGGTGATGGTCTCCAGCCGATTGAGAGGTGGCTCGGCGATCTCAGTAAGCAGCTCCATTAGTCCCTTCGTGTCCAGCACGGTCAAGCTGTTCAGTACAGAATTAGCGGAGCCTTCGTGCGCAGTTTTCCACTCTTCCAACGTCTCCGGCGGGTAGCGATCCTCGTCGCCGTCGACCTCCTCGTGATGCCCCAGACACAGAAGAAGCAGGTTAGCAAACGAGTCTCGCTCAGGCGCGTCCATGTCGTCTTGATAACGAGCTGCGCCTGGTTTGACGCCGTAGATGTGGGCTACTTGGGAGTTCTTTTTATAGATGCCAGGCCGGACCTCGAGAACGACGGGCATGACGCACCCTGGTGCGTAGCACTGGCCGTTGCTGACGGCCCAGAGTGCGGCGAGCGTCGCCGGATGCAGATTCTTGCGTTCGCCAGCGCCTTCGGCGCGAGGCTTCGGATTCATCGTCACCCCCATACCGTGCCAGCATGGTACGACATTTTTTGCAGCCTCACCTTCGGGATGACGATCCTCGACGTCTCGACCACCCGTACCGTCACGGTCATCAAGCGCCGCGAGTCCCTGGCTTCGTCGCGTCGCGAACGAGTTCTCCCGCATCAGCAGCGGCGGCCCGCGAAAGTGAACTACGAGGCAGCTACTTTCGGCTGGTGTCAACGTCAGCCCGAGTTGCCTCAAGCAGGGCGGCACTGATCTGCGGCCAGTCGAAGGTTGACAGGCCATCTTCGGCTCGCGTGGTCACCGCGTCAGGGTCGAGCATCGTCACGCCTGCGTCTGCGAGTCTGGAGACACTGTGAGGGTAGGCGGGATGCTTGCGGAGAACAGCCTTGACGCAGGGAACAGCGATGAGCGGAACGTCGGTGCCCAACATCTCGTTGAGTACGCCCAGCGCGACGGTGTCGCTGATGCCAGCTGCCCACTTGTTTATTGAGTTGAACGTCATCGGCGCTGCGACGACAGCATCGGCCTGTGGCAGCGATTCCTGCTGTCGCGGCGGGCTTGTGTGTATTCGCGTAAGGCACCCGGTTTCAGCGGCCAACGCATCGAGGTCGATCCACGACGCGGCGGTTGGCGTCGCAATCAAACAAACTTTCCAGCAGTCGCCGTACAGCGCTGTGATGAACTCTTTGATTCGCAACACCGGCGGAGCGGCCGAAACCACCAGATACAGCCATCGTGGCTCGCTGCTCACGTCGCGACCCCTGCCCGCAAGGCAAGACCGCGCAGGCCGGGCACCGCGCGACGATGCTCGCGGGTGAGCAGGTCCTGGATGAGCGCGCGAGCACTGGGGTTGGCTCCGATGAGTTCAGGAGCTACCCGCTCTGTATCCAGCAGGTGGATGACTGCCTGCGGATCTTCCCCCAGCTGCGCGTGGGCCCAGCTGCTGTCGAGGTGGAACTGCGCCTGACGGCCGTGAAGCCCCACCGGCAACGTGGCGATGTCGACCCGTTCTGCAGTCGCCAGGGCGCCATAGGGATCGCCTAGTGCGATCGCTGCCGACACTCGGTGAATCTGTACGTTCGTCGGACCGAAAGCGGTCCATCCGATGTTGGCGTCCGTGCCAAGGCGCTGAGCCAGGACATCGGCATGGTCGAGTCGGCGGCGTGCCTCAACGGTATCGTTGCGGCGCGCGGCGATGATCGCGCTGATCAAGGTCAATGCACCCCGCCAGGTCACGCTTTGTGGGTCGCTGCCCCGCAAGCCATCGGCGGCGACGACCGCCACATGCTCCGCGTCCTCACCGAGTCCCGCACGAAGGAGCGCGCAGGTGCGCTGGTGCGCCGCGGCTGCTTGGCCCCAGACGTCCTCGGCTGCTTCCGCCGCAACCTGAGCTTGTTCGGCCGCTGCCCACCCAGCTTCGGCATTTCCTACCTTGATCGCGAGCTTGGCCGCCGCGATGAACACGCTGCATTGCAAACCGGACGCCTGCCGTCGATCTTTCGCTGCTCCCTCAGTCATCAGCGCTTGGACAGCCGAAGTTACCGACGGCAGCTGCCGAGCAACCTCGCCATACCGCGCGGCTTGATACGCGCGATGGACGCCAGCCACAAGGGACGAAATCCCTTCGACGGTCCCCGAAGGGGCGGGAGAATCTGTGCCGACGAGCGGGGAATACGCATCGTGTTTGTCCAGCACATCGCCAGCGATGACCGCGCTGCTGAGAAGGCCGACATCCACCATGGCCTCGCGTCGCGTGACAAGTGAGTGACCGGCCCTACTAGGTGGTGCCGGATTCAGGAGCGAATCCAGTTCTTCAAGCGAGAGCTTGAGTACCTTTGCGACGTTAGAGCGGCGCCATGGCTGGGGCGTCAGAACACCACGTTCCCATCGCCCGACGGTCGAGAGCTCCACTCCCAGTTCCTGAGCGAATGTCTCCTGGGTAAAACCGAGTGCTTCACGGCGTGCGGCGAGGGCGTCTCGTCGTTTCGTCATCGTGACCCCCAATTGCTGGCTCATCCACAGTACCGTGCCAACGTTCATGCAGGTCAGTATGGTGGCGTGCTGTGTTGCACCGATCGATCGACGTCTTCAGGTACGACCGACCGTGGGCTTGGCGCTTTCCATGCTCTCACTTCGGCGACGACGTTGCGCACGTTCGATCAGGTCTGGGTGTCTGTCTACCCAGGCGACCATCGGTTCCAGCGCGTCGAGCGCTTCCGCAGTGGCATTGCTGATCGCGTACTGGACCGAAGGCGGGAAGGCTCCGACCTCCTCGTGTCGCAGGATGAGCCCGTCCGCGGTCATCGACTTGAGCGTGCGGGTCAGCACCCGGTCGTGAAGTACTCGCGGTTTGCCCGACCAGCTATCAGAGCCGGCGGTGTTCATCGCACGGACCAACGCCGCCAGTTCCGTGTAGTGCTTGGGTCCGTCTTTGAGCGCGACGAGCACGGGATTCATCCAGTCGCCGCTGAACAGTTGCTTGGCGTCGTGCAGTTTACGGAGCTTCTCGGCGTCCTCGGCGGCGATCGCCGACTCACGTGCACGTCGAGAAAGCGAAGTCGTCGCGCTGGCCCCTCGAGTGTGAGTACGGCTGCCTTCGACGCAAGTTTGCAGTTGTCCCATGGTTCCTCCCGGTCTCACGTACGTGGTCACCGACCGGATGGATGCGGACATGCACTCATATCGACGACGCTTCGCCAAGTCCTGTTCACCACAGTCGAACTAGGTTGCAGGTTGATCTTAGATCGAACGACTCATATCTTCAACCAGCAAAGTTGCAGTCACTCGATCAGGCATTTTTGTGGGTGCAAGTGAGCGGTCTGGAGTTGATCGCGACGCGGTCTCGGCCGGCGCGTTTCGCCTGCAGCAACGCCGCATCGGCCCGGCGAACCATGTCGGCGAGTTCAGGCTCGTCGCCCGCCGCATGAACGGCTCCACCGATCGTGGCAGTGAGGCCGGTGTACAGCACGTGTTCACCACTGGTGGCCACGATCGCGATGGCCGCGCTGCTCAGTCGCTCCCGCATTCGCTGGGCTATCTTGGTGCCTCGTCGATGATCGGCGTCGGGCAGCAGCACCAGGAACTCATCGCCACCGTGGCCGCCGTATCGGCCGACGAGATCGCCTGCGCGGACAGCCTGACGGATGACGTCGGCTGCCGCTTTGAGTACCGCATCGCCAGCGAGGTGGCCGAAGGTGTCGTTCACCTGTTTGAAGTAGTCGAGGTCGAGCAGGAGCAGAACGCTTGTCCCACGCCCCAGGTCGGCGGTGATCGCCTCGGCCGCCTCGTCCCAGGCCCACCTGTCCAACAGGCCGGTCAGCTTGTCGGTCGAACCGCAGGTCAGGGGTCGCCCGCAGGCCGTGCAGCAGGCCGCGTCGGCGGAAGTTCGTGCTGCACTTCGGGACATTACCCAACTCCCAACGAACGAGTCGCTTGCACTGACGAAGGTGCCGCGGCGGCCCAGCCGGTGACACAACAGTTGAACTGCGATCCAGGGGAGTCTAAGCTCGACATCGCGGTGTTTTCAACTGACGAAAACGCCGTCACCCGATTGGTCCCTTCCATCGGTGTAAGCAGAGGGTGGGCGAGGAGGGCTTGATGACCCAGCAGGCACGTCCGGGACGGAGCTTTGCTGACAAGCTGAACCACTTATTCGTCATGGCGGCAAGGCGAGACGGCCAGGAGTACAGCAACGAGCACGTGGCCGCCGCCATTACCTCGGACGGCGAAAAGATCTCGCAGAGCTACATCTGGCAGCTTCGCAAGGCTCGAAAAGATAATCTGACCTTCAAGCATCTCCAGGCACTCGCCAAGTTCTTCGGCGTTCCAGTCAGTTACTTCTTCGACGACGAGGTCACCGACCGGGTCGACCAGCAACTGGAGGAACTGAAGGCCGAGCAGCAACGGCTGAACGTGATCGCGGGCGACAGCGAAACGCAGCTGATGGCCATGCGAGCCGGCGAGCTGTCACCGGAACGGCGTCAGCTTGTGATGGACCTGCTCAACGTCGTCTATCGGGATCAGCAGGCTGAAGGGGAACGTCCAGCAATCGGGTGACGACGGGTGGCCGTTGATGTGTCCGGCGCGAGACGCTGGTGACGGAATCCGGATGAGGAGGGTGTGCTGGTGAACGAACGACAGCTGCGTCGTCGGTGCCGGCGGCTGCTCAACGAGCTGGACATCCGCCCGCCTCTCGATGTGGTCGAACTTTGTCAGCGAGTCGGCCAACAGCGCGGCAAGCCAATTCAGCTGCGGGCACATCCCATCCCGGTCCCCGGGCCGTTCGGCGTGTGGTTCACCACCGCAACGACCGACTACATCTTCTATCAGCAGGAAACTAGCGCGCCGCACCAGCGTCATATCATCCTGCACGAGCTGGGTCACCTCCTCGCCGGGCACCAGAGCACCGAGAACGACGACCAGCTTTTGGCAGCCCTGTCCGCGGACGCCCTCCGCGAGAAGTACCCCGATCTGGAGCCTGACGCCGTCCGACGCGCACTGCGGCGCACGTCTTACGACACCGAGCAGGAACGCGAGGCCGAGACCACGGCGACGATCATCCTGGAGTGGGCCTCGGTACTCGACCACATGGCTGCGTCTCGCCGTGTCAGCGAGCCGGCGCAGCGGATGGAGGCGGCACTGCACGACCGGCTGGGGTGGCTGTGACGGTCTTGATGGTCGCCTACGGCGCCTTGTCCGCGTTGGTGTTGCTGTGGCTCGGCGTCCGGCTGGCACGAGCGCCGGGAAACGTGCCGCTGCGGACGGTGACCAGCATGGTCGCCTGCCTGGCCGTGGCGTTCCCGTTCGGCCTCGCAGCCGATCATGGCGCCGTCGTCGCGGGACTACCGCCGATGATCAGCAGGCTCATCCAGCACGGGGTGCTGCTGCTCGGTGTCTACAGCCTCGTCTCCTTCTTCGTCTTCTCCACATTGGATCGGCGGTCTGCGCGGCGCCGAGCGGCGTGGTACGCGCTTCCCCTCCTCATCGCAGAGCTGGTGTTGATCGTCTCAGCCGCGCGGACACCGCCTGGTGCTCGCACGAACGACCACTCGGTACCCACCGTCGCATTGTTCTTCATCACCGCCGACCTCTACATGGCCATCGGCTTCGCCATGGCGTGCGTGTGGACTCGGCGCTACGCCCGTGCGGCAGCGCCCCGAGTCGCACGAGGCCTGCGGGTCGCCTCGGTGGGCCTGGCGGCGATCGTGCTGGCGAACTGCGTGTTCATACCGGCCATAGCGCTGCGCTGGATCGGTGGAGCGGACTCGCCCGAACTGGTCTCGCGTGCCGGCGCCGCCGAGACTGTCATCGGCGCGCTCGCCGCCTCGATCCTGCTACTGCCGGGCATTCTCGTGTTCCTCATCGGCGTGACCTACCCCGCTGCGGCGATGCGGCTGGCCGCTACGCGTATCTGGTGGCGCCACCGGCGGGAATACCAGCAGCTCGCGCCCCTGTGGATGGCACTGCACACCGAATTCCCCGACGACGAGCTCCAACGAGTTCCCAGCAAGCGATGGCAGGATGCCCTCCAGTTGCGCGGCACGCACCGGCGCTACTACCGGAGGGTCGTTGAATGCCGCGACGGCCTCGTGCGCATCAGCCCCTACCTAGACCCCGCTCCAGCCGGCGACCTCGACCACCATGAACTGGCCGGCAGGCTCGCGCGCGCACTGGCCTCCCACTCAGCCAAGCGACCCGTGCCCTCGCAGGCGATGCCGGTCGCGCTGCCCGTCGGCGACGGACTCGACGCCGACGTCCACGAGCTAGTCCGCCTATCCACGGCACTCAATCCGACGGGAGCATCATGACCACGGCCTTAATCATCGGCGGCGGTATCGCCGGGCCGGTATCGGCGATGGCACTGCAGAAAGCCGGTATCGACTCGATCGTCTACGAGGCCTACCCCACCGGAGCCGACGACGTCGGCGCGTTCATGACGGTCATGAACAACGGCCTTGACGCTCTGCGCGCCGTCGACGCCGAGCAGGCCGTGCTCGATCAGTCGTTCCCGGCCAACGCGGTCGAGTTCTTCAGTGGCACCGGCAAACGCCTTGGGGAGGTGCCGATCCGGGGCGGATCGGCCGGCGCTCACGGCCCGCACACGATCACGCGTGCGGGTCTGTACCGGGTATTGCACGACGAGATGCAGCGCCGCGGCATCCCCATCGAGCACGGCAAGCGGCTGACCGGCGCGACAACGACGTCGGACCGCGTGGTCGCCACGTTCGCCGACGGCTCCCGCGCCCAAGGTGACCTGCTCATCGGTGCGGACGGAATCCACTCGATCACCCGCTCACTGATCGACCCCGAGGCGCCGAAACCCCGCTATACCGGCGCCACAACGCTGTGCGGCTACGCGACCGACGCGCCCGTCGATCCTCGAGCCGGGGTGTACCGCATGATCTACGGCAAACGAGTGTTCTTCGCCTACACCACCGCACCCGACGGCAGGACCTGGTGGTTCGTCAACATCCCAGGCCCCGAGCTCGATAGACAACAGCTGGCGGACACCTCGCCCGGAGAATGGAAGAAACGGGCCCTCGACCTGGTGGCTCGTGATAAGACATCGGCGTCCGCGATCATCGAAGCGACCGACACCGAGATCACAGGCAGCAACGGCTACGACATCACGTCCACACCACGCTGGCACGCCAACCGCATGCTCCTCGTCGGCGACGCCGCGCACGTCGCCGCACCCAACGCCGGACACGGCGCGTCCATGGCGATCGAGGACGGAGTCGTCCTCGGCCAGTGTCTACGCGATTGCACCACGATCGACGCGGCGTTCACGACTTACGAACAGGCACGCCGCACCCGAGTGGAACAGGTCGTCGCGACCAGCGCCCGCATGGGCAGCACAGCAATTCCCAGCCTGACGAAGAGAATCATCCGGGATTTGGTGCTGCCACGTAAGTTCAAGAAGGGCCCGCGCAACACAGCCAGCTGGCTCACAGGCCACCACATCGACTGGGATACGACCATGTCGTCCGCCACAGGCTAAGCCTCTCAGCGCGAAGTTGTCACCCGACTTCACTGCACCGGAACACACCCACCCGCACGACACCACCTACTACCTCACGCACGGACGCATCCGTTTCGGCGACGAAGGCTGGGGCAGCGCTGGCAGCTTCCGTTGTCTTCGCGCTGGTCTGGTCACTCCTACGGCCCCGAAGGGGCCGATCCTGAACACAGACGCGAGTTCGTCGTGTGGTCGACCGGACCGATCGCCATTCAGCGCGTCAGCTAGATCGCGCTCACTCGATAGGACCGGACAGGCCACCAATCGGGCGAACCACACGCAGTCCGCCGGCGCTTTTGCTTTCTGGTTGCGCAGGTCAGGGGCACGACGCCTCATCTGCGCCGCACGCACGCTCTGGATACCGATGATCACCCGCCGTTGACTGGACCAGCCTGCGGCGGAAGCACTCCCTTCCCCCGACCTTCCGCCGCAGACCTACTTGAAGGCAAACAACGCCCCTGTGGAAAGGAACCGCGGTCGCCGATGCTCGTTGCCACAACGCACAGTCACCCGGCTAACACGCTGGCAGTTCGCCTGCCGGACGACGACCTGCCGACCGTGCATCGCGTCGCCATCGAGCACACCTTCGAAACCGCGCACCGTCTCCCGCACCTTGACGGGAAATGCACTAGCCTGCACGGGCATTCCTGGCGTGTCACCGTGTCTGTGACCGCGCCGCATTTGAGCAGCGACGTCACTGTCGTCGAGTTCGGCGCGCTCAAAGCTGCTGTCCGGCACTGGATCGACACCCACCTCGATCACGGCACCATGCTCGGATTCGACGATCCGTTCGTGGAAACGCTCACCACCACATTGGGGTGCAAGGTGTTCCGCTTCGGGGCCGACCACACCGCCAGCGAACCCGAGACGCTGGCCACCGACCTGGCGTGGCCGACCGTCGAAGCCGTCGCTGTGCTGCTGCGTCGCATGAGCCAACACGTCCTCGCTGGCTTGCCGTGCGCGGACAATGCCCGCGTTGGACGGGTGTTCGTACGCGAGACCCAACTCAACACAGCCGACTACGGGCCGGGGGACACCGCGTGAAGCTGCCCACCGTGCCCGACGCCGACCGCGACCTCGTGGTCAACGAGACCTTCGGCCCGACCTTCCAAGGCGAAGGACCGAGCACCGGCCGCTACGCCCGCTTCATCAGGCTCTTCGGCTGCCACCTGTCCTGTTCGTGGTGCGACAGCGCACAAACCCACGACGGCAGCCGCTACGACCTCGACGCCGAACACCAGGTCATATCGGTGGAGGACGTCCTGTGCTGGCTCGCCGCCGAACCTCGAGGACTGGTGGTGATCACGGGCGGCGAACCGCTGCTGCAGCCGCGCGTCGTCGGCACGCTGGCCCACGCGATCCGAGACGCCGGGCTCGCCACGGACATCGAGATCGAAACCTCCGGCACCCTCGCACCCACCCCCGACATCGTCGCCGCAGTGACGCAGTTCAACGTCTCACCCAAGCTCGCCCACTCCGGACTGCACCGCCACCAGCGCATCCGGCCCACCGTCCTGCACCAGCTTGTCACCACTCACAAGGCGATCTGGAAGTTCGTGGTGCAAGACCCCAGCGACCTCGACGAGGTCGAGGATCTGGTCTCGGCCTTCGGCCTCGCCCCGGTATGGGTCATGCCCGAGGGCACCGACAGCGCCACTGTCTTGGCCCGGATGCGGCTGCTGGCTGACCCGGTACTGGAACGCGGCTGGCACCTCTCGACCCGCTTGCACACCTTGTTGTGGGAGAACGACCGTGCTCGCTGACACCACGACAATCCTGCCCCGCAACGTTTCCGCTGAGAGGTGGTCCACAATGAGCGACGACGACATCCCCGCCACAGGGCCTCGGGTCGGGACCTACGCCCTGATCGGCCACGATGACAAGCTCTTGCTCATCGCCGATGACAGGGGCATCCATCGGTTGCCTGGCGGCGCCGTCGGAGACGGGGAACCTGTCGAACAGGCGCTTCGCCGAACGCTGCTCGACCAGCTCGGGGTGAGCATCGCTCACCTGGACTTCTGCGCCGTGGTCGAGCACGACATCACCACGTTGGAACATGGCCACGCTTCCGAAGTGGCGTTTCTGTTCGACGTGACGCTCACCGACCTCGACCACCTTGCCGATCGCCGACCGACCATGCACTGGTGGGCCGACGAGCCCGATCTTGCGGCCCTGCACCCCGAGGCCATCAGGAATGGCCTGATCGCGGGCACCCTGTCCGCTGACAAGCCGTGGTGGGCGTGGACACCGTGACCCCACAGGAACACTCGGCGGCGCTGGCGGAATTCCCCGAGTTGCTACGCCTGATCGACCTGCACGACGCGGGCTGGATGTTCCTGCCGACCCTTGACTCTGAGGGCCAGGTGGTCGAGATGCACGGCGTCCGTACGTGGCCGGAGGGTTGGGCCGACGCCCTGCGCGTGCGGTACACCACCGACGCGCGCGGCCTGCGCACCGACCACACCGGCGGCATCACCTGGCAACGGGACGGCACGCTCAACGAGATCGTCGACGGGCTGATCACCCTGCCCGCGCCCAGCGACCGGCTCGCCCCCCGCCTCGTGGTCGCGCAAACCTCGATGCTGCGGCTCGCCTGACCGCCGCGCCGCAAGGACAGAAGCCTCGATGCCCATACCCGATCTCGATCACGCCCTGTCCGCTGCGACGCGCGCGGTCGACCTGGCGGTGCAGCACGTCCTGAACCATCAGCCGACCCACGTCGCCACCAAGGGCGACCGCGACCTGGTGACCAACATTGACCTTGCCGTCGAACACCTCATCCGCGGCCTGCTGCACGACTGGGATCCCACAGTCGGGTTCCTCGGTGAGGAACACGGCGCCTTCGGCGACGAGAACACCTACTGGGTGCTCGACCCGATCGACGGCACCATTACTTTCGCCCACGGCGGCCCGCTGTGCGCGATCGCCCTCGGGTTGGTCCACGACCACCAGCCCGTCCTCGGCATCACCGCCTTGCCGTTCCTGCGACACCGCTACTGGGCAGTCACAGGCGAAGGTGCCTACCGCGACGGCGACCTGATCACCGTCTCGACCACCGGCACGCTGGACGAGGCGCTCATCGGGCTGTGCGACTACGGCAGCGGCCCCGACGCCGCCACCCGCGACCGCCTGTGCACCGACCTGGACCGCCGACTCACCGGCCGCGCCCAAGGAGTCCGACGACTCGGCAGCACCGCGCTGGACCTGGTCTGGCTCGCCGAGGGCACCCTCGATGCCGCCATCCTGTTCGGCAACCGAACCTGGGACAACGCCTCCGGCGCGATCATCGCCCGCGAAGCCGGAGCCCTCGTCCTCGACGCCGACGGCAGTCCGCACACCACCCGCTCACGCTGCACCCTGGCCACCACCCCAGCCCTCGCCGACACGCTCCTGCCGATGATGGACATCGCCCGTGACACGCCCTACTGGCCCCAACCGGCCACGCCATGACCGCTGCGTCTCGCACAGACCCGAGTGCCGCTGGGGAAGTCGCGCCGACCACCGCGGTTCACCTCAGCAGACCAACCGATCACCCGCGCCGGAAAGGAGCGGCCACAGTGACCAGTGAATCAGCAGACTGTTGGCACCCGACCGAGTGCGGTAATCCTGCCTGGCAGTCGGCGAGCCGATCGAATGGACCAATCGCGGCGGCACAACGTCCTGACGACCTGATCCAATCCAGCGACGAAGAACTCCGGGACTTGATCAGTGAAAACCTCAATCCCGACCGCGCTGCCCCTGGGCTATGGGCGATCCTGACCAGGCCGCCGCTGGCCAGTCGCGTGCGGGGCATCCTGATCGCGATGCAGATGGGAGCTGAGAAAGACATCCGGGCGCGCCGGTGGCGTCGTGACGAACGGCGCTCCCGCCTCGGGGTCGACCAGTCATCCGACTACGAGCAGGACTATTGCCAGTGGCACGCTCGCGCCGTCGCCTTCCGGCGCATGGTCCAGGATCGGATCACGCAAACACGAGCAGGCGCGTCGGAGGACAACCTCAACAAGGCCGAACTTCTTCAGTGGCAACACAATTCTGTACGGAAGCTGGTCGAAGCCATCGACCGCCACCGCTGCGCGCTCGGCGCAGACGTCCATCCCGAACCAGCGGACCAGACACTGTGGAAGATCCTGGACGACGTCACCGTGCCCGTCGGCCCGAACCAACTTCCAGTGTCCGTTCGCGACATGGTCGACTCGTACTGGACGCCCGACGCGGACCACGAGCGCGGGATAGTTCCAGGGCTCGACTCACTGTTGCCCTCACCCACACGTCCTTACCCAGCAACGGGATAGCTCTACCGATGGGGGTCGTGTGGTGGACCGTTACGGCGACGCTCGGATCCGTCGCTGTTGTCCTGCTGATGTTTCTCGGCGTCGTCCAGACGCGCGTGTGGCGGTCTGAACGACAGGAGTACCTGCCCCAGTCAGACCTGTCACCCGCACAAGTTCTGTGGGCCAACGAGAAACGCCTCAGCGAAGACCCGGAAGCAACGCTGATCATCCCTTTCGGCGATCCCGACTACGTCAAGCCCGTGGACTGGCCGGCGCTGCGCGCCCAAGGCAAACCTTGGCCTTTCCGTACTGGCGCTGCTCCGGCCACGCCACCTTCGCCAGACAATCCCGGACACGCCGCCTTCTGACACGACTACATGTCCAACCAGGCGGAACACGACGAACACGCAGGCCAGCAGCACCGCCGCAGCATCCCCGCCTCATAGTCGCCGCATTGACGCTCTGGATGGCCGCACGGGCGGACGTTTCACTGACACCCCAACCACATGATCTACACGCCTCGCCCGCGTGAGCAGCCACAACACTATGGAGAGCGTTACCGCGGACATGGCCTATCCACAACGAAACTCATACACGCTACTGGGCGCCCGGCTAGGGCATCGGTGATCACGTCGTGGCCACTGGCGCCACGGATGGAGGGCGAACGCGGCGCGACCATGCCACCGGAGAACAGCTCGTTCGCGAGCCTCCGCCGGGATACTCCGGGCGGCACCGCCGCGTTCCCGGCGATGACACACTGACCATGCCGGACGGGTTTTGGTTCCGGCCGCATAACGTCGACACCCCGACGGCTACCCAGTACCTCCCGCGCATCGGCACACTCGATGAGATACCGCTCAACCCGCCAGACAAGCACCACGTCAATCCCAAACGGGAACAAGCGGCAGCCGTGCGGGCACTACGCCAACGCACACCGCTAGATCAGACACTCTTCGAACGAATCCTGGATGGGCTGCGACGGCTGTGAGCACCCACACCGGCGACATCACCGCGACGCCGGGGTTCACCTGCACCTTGGCAGCGGTGTCCGCGGGTGGGCGACATCGGGAACGCGGTTCACCTCGTCCTCGACGGCGGAGAAATCCCGATCGCCGATCTCGCGGTCGTCGGTGTCGGGACGTTGCCCCGGACCGACTGGCTGCGCGGCTCCGGCCTGGACATCACCGACTGGTCCTGTGCACCCCCCACCCACATCGCGCGCGCCGATGGCAGAGGGATCGACGGCATCGTCGCCGCCGGAACCGGCCGCAGGCCGGTTCCGGTCAGACTGGGGGAAGCGTGCGCCCACCTGCTCGATACGGAGCGGCCAGCAACGCCTCGGACTCCGTCGGGAGTTGGCCGGCGAACGCTTGGACAGCGGCGTACCCCCACAGGGCGTGGATGAGTTCTGGGTAGGTTGGGGACTGGTCCATCGCAGTCTCGGCGCTGGCCACGGCCTCCCAATACAAACACTTGCCCCGGTAAGGAAAGCCTAGCTTCAGGGTGGCCTGGTAAACGGTGTCTGCAGCCGAGTCCCAGTCCTTGGTGCTGATCGAGCGGCGGGTGCGAACCATCCGGGTCAGGCAGGACCGCGGAAACCGGCACACTGAGGACAGGGACGCCAGCGCGGTCTGGGTGTGGGGTCCGTACAGCGTGGTCGGGGTGAATCGAGACGGCAGGCAAGCCCGGCGCCACGGGGCGGACAGCAGCTCGTAGTCGGCGGACGGGGTGTGGTCGCCGGCCAGGATCGCCAGGGCCGCGTCATACACCGGAAGCAGCCCCGCCACATAGATACCGACCTTGTCATCGTCCACCAGGCAATACGGGTGATCGAGGATGTCGGCGGGGTCAGCGGTCAGGGACGGGTGGGGAAGTCCGAAGGTGTCGGCCCACCGCATCCAGCGGGACGCAATGCGACCGTGGGCGAACTCCAGGTCGGCGATGACGCGACGGCGAGCCCGCTGCCGAGGTAGGTCGTCTACCCACGTTTCGGCCGAGCGCGCCAGCTGCTCGAAGGTCAACGAGGCGATCGTCGCCTCCAACTGCAACCACTCCATGCCCCGCGGATGAGACTGGAACTGTCGGTGGTGATCTGTACCCTCACTCCATGACGAACGAGCAGGTCGCGGTGGGTGCGCAGGGGGTGCGCCTCGATCCGTACTGCTCGCTTACGCCCCGCTTGGTCGGCATCACGGACGCCAACGCCCTGCTCAGCAGCGTCGAGAATGACTGCCGGAAGGACTTCAGGTCGCGACTGCTCCGGATGACTGATTTCGGAACAGCGGTCCTCTACGCGCCCGACCACGTGTATGACGAGGTGTACCGGCATCTACCGAAGATCGCCAAGTCGAGCCCGGTCCCGCTGAGCGTCCTGCGCGCTCACTTCGAGGAGTACTACCTGCCTATCCTGCGGTTCGTCACGGTATCGGACGCGGACGATCCTGACCCTCAGGTGCTCGCCATCACCGATCCGGATGACGTGCCTACCGGACGCCTGGCCAAGCTGATCGCCCCGTGCGTGGTGTTCTCCGAAGACAAACACCTGCGCAAGCCGGGGTTCGCCCCACCAGACTGGCGGAAGGCAGCAGCGTCAGCGGTCGATCTCGCCGATGGAGTCAGGAAAGGGAACGTCGCCGGCAACTTGGTGATCTCACCGGGATGGGCGCTGACCGCCCTCGTCAGGTTCGTTGGCCGGCAGCTCGGCGTGTCACCTTGGCTGGTCGGGGGCCTGGTTGCGGCCGGCGCAACGCTCTTGGTGGCCAACGTCGACCGGCGGACCCGGCTCGGGCAGGTGTTCGAGCAGTACGGCGTCCCGGTCCTGGTGTCCTTGTTGACTGAGATCGAGGGCGCGAGACTAAAAGAGCAGGCGGGGATCGCTGAGCTGCGGGAGGTCATGCTGGCCGTGCCCAGCGAGCCGTCCGTGAAGCAGCAGGTCGTGATCGTGCTGGCCCGGCAGTCCGAGCCGCTGCTTGCAGCAGAGGTCCAAGCACTCATCGCAAACTACTTCGCCGCCGACATCGTGCCGACTGTTGCCGACGTCCGGGCTGTGCTGCGCGGCAACTCCGAGTTCGTTCAGTGTCAGCGCTACCGGTGGGAGTTGGGGAGGTATGCGGCGCCACTACGCGGAGAAATCTGAGCGCAGCGCGGTCGTTGTGGAGGCTGGACGGCGGCAAACGTCGATTACTCACGCGACCCGCGCTCGCGAATTGAGTTGCGCACCTGAGACATCGGTCAGCCTGACATCAAGCCGTGCCCGCATCACCAACCAGTCGGCAAGGTCAGTATCGGTTTGGTCAAGTCCAAGCAGCGCAAAGAAGTTGGTAACTTCCGGTCGCGTCATCGGCGGGACTCTCCGATATACCGGTCGGCCAGTCAGAGAATGCGGTTCCTCCCCCGACGCAGGGGGGAGGAGCCAGAGCAAGCGTTCGATCACGCCTTCGCGGCCAGGACGGCACAGTCGGTGTTCGAGCTAGCTGAGCGGGTGCGGTTCTCCGGTGAGTGCGGCCAGCGCGGCGGCGACTTCTTCGACGGTGGCCCGAATGTAGGTCGTGGTGGTTCCGGCATCGCCGCCGTCGTCGGTGTGACCGGCGAACCCGTGGGCGACGGCGTAGCCGAAGTTGCGTTCCACCCAGGTGAGAGTGGTGTGACGGAGCCAATGGGTCGAGATCTGTTGCGTAGCTACCCAAGGAAGGTGTTTGCCGAGGCGTGTCCAGAGATGGTCGTAGCGGCGGCTCGTGATCGGTCGGCCGTTGACATAGCGCAACAGCTGTCCGGCTCGAGGTGCGCGCCGGTCGGTGGCGTGTTGCTGAAGGTGCGTCATGAGGGTCGGTGACACGGGTTGCCAGCGGACTGTCTCGCCCTTCTCCCGTAGGAAGATCAAGCATTGGGCCGGATCGAGATCCTGGGGTCGGAGGGCGAGTGCGCCGCCTCGACGGCACGCGGTCTCGGTGTGCAGCCGCAGTATCAGGCTGTCGAGGGCGGGGTCGTTGCCGGTGGTAGCGGCGACGTGGTTGATCTCATTGAGCCGGGTGTCGGCGACGGCGCGTCGGGTGGACGGGAGGCGTCGGGGTTTGGCGACCTTTCTGGCCGGGTTGTCGGCCGCGTTGATCAGGTTGTCGTCTTCGGCGTGGCGGTAGACGCAGCGCAGGGCCGCAATCAGATGCTCGCCCGCACTGCGTCCACCGCGTGCGTTGCGGCGGGCGACGACGTTGACCTTCACATGCTCGACCAGTTGCTTGATCTGTGAGGGGGTGGGTTCGTCGAGGTGACGGTCGCCCCAATGGTCGAGGATGCGGTTCCAGTAGGAGCCGTAGACCCGGCGGGTCCCGTCGGTGACGGCAGCGGAGACGATGGGGATGTATTCGGCGAACGTCGGCACCGGCGGCCGAGCGGTCGGGCTGGCCAGGAGGTCTTCGGCCGACAGCCCCATCCGGGACAACAGCAGGCGAGCGGCATCCAGATCGGCCGACGTCGCGGTCGGCGCTCTGGGAACGGCGTGTGTCGTCATGCGGAATCACCGCCAAGAAGTCCGGCGTGCCGTTGGGCGAGTATGTCATCGAGCGCAGCGGGCGGGTGCACGATCAGTAGGCCCCGGTCTGGGTCTGCGGCCAGGAGCACCCGGTCGCCAGGGACGAGACAGCAGCGGTGTCGAACGGGTGCGGGCAGCCGGAGATGGCCTTGTTTGGTCACGCTGAACACGCCACGCGGATCCGCGTGGATGAGGAGGAGCCCGTGGGTTTCGCGGATGTCCAGTCGGGTGCCGGGTTGCCAGCCGAGCGCGTGCACGATGGCGTGGTCGGCGATGCGGCCCCGGCGGTCCACGGCGGCCAGTCCGTATACGGCGGTGTTGGTGCGGGGTGTCGGGACCGACGGAAGTGGGAGGGTGCGCAGGGTTGCCGGGAGCCCGGTCGCGTGTCCGTCGCGCTGCAGGGGTGTTGCCGGGATAACCACCGGCTTGATCACGGAGCCGGTCACGACAAACACCCCCACCGGCAGCGATGGGGGTGCGACGAACACCGTGAACTAGCGTGTTGGAGTGCCTGTGAGCACTGGTACGTTATGTGTCGCAGATATGCGACGAATATGTGTCCGAGGGGGGACTTGAACCCCCACGTCCGTTAGGACACTAGCACCTCAAGCTAGCGCGTCTGCCATTCCGCCACTCGGACTTGATGGAAGAAGACTATACGGCGGTTCAGCATGTTGTTCACCCGGGGTCTGTTCCTCAGGGTGTCGGGCTAGTGGGATGATCTTCGGTTTTTGGTTACGCGGTGTTGCTGGGCCGCTCGGTCCTGGCGGTCAGCGGACTGTGTTCGGTGCAGGGGCTGCTCAGGGTATCCGCTGTTGGTGGCTGCGCGAGCTGAAGGTCACTCACGGTCACCGTGCAAGCGTTCAGCGGTGTCGATTCGTGCTGGATTCCGCCCGCAAGGGAGGGCGATACTGGTCGGGAGTCACGAAGAGGAACTGAGCGCATACGAGTGGTACGCAGCCTGGGGGCGGGCTGATGGCTGGAAGACCGGTTCTGGTCCGGCCTGGTGACTGGGCGTTGTGGACGGCGCCATGTGGGGTTCTCCCGTACTACGTCGGGGTCGAGCTTGCAGCCGTGGCGCTGACGTCGGTCTGGATCGGCGGTGGCGCCCTGAGCTTCCGCCGTTGCTCGCCGCGCTTCTTACGGCCCTCATCTATCGGCATCTCGGCTTGCGGGTGTCCCGATCGATCACGAGCTGGCCGGCCTGGCGGGTCCTGTCCAGCGGGGCGACCAGGGTGCTCGCGTGTCTCGTCGCGGGTCCGCCGTGCCTTGGCGGGGTTCATGGCCGCACTGCTCGTCGGCTACCCCGGTGCTGCTGCCCGTCGTCGTGCTGCATCGCAGTGTGCTGATGCGGCAGCTGCAGGAGTTGGCCACTCAGGACGCTAAGACCGGGCTCCTCACCAACCTTGAATGGCGCAATCGCGCCGCCGGGCTAGATTGCCCGCGCCGAGAGCAGACACGACGCGTTCGCGGTCCTGATCGCCGACCTCGACAACTTCAAGCGCGTCAACGACACCCACGGACATCTTGCAGGGGACGCGGTTCTGCGGTCGGTGGCGGACGCGATCCGGGCTTGAACTCCGCGCGTACGACTCGTTCGGCCGGACCGGCGGTGAGGAGTTCGTCCTCCTGTTGCCGGAGGTGTCCGAAGCGGGAGCGCGAGCCGTCGCCGAGCGCATCCGCCGCGGCATCGCCCGTCTCGAAGTCATCGTCACGTTCGACGAGCAGGTGACGGAGATCGACGGGCTGTCGGTGTCGATCGGGGCCGCGGCGTACCCCGGCGCCGGGACCGCTGTCGACCGCGTCCTCCACGCCGCGGACACGGCGATGTACCGGGCGAAGGCCAACGGGCGCAACCAGGTCGTCACTGCTACCGCCGCCTGAGCCTTCCTCGATAGGCCGAATGCGCGCCGCAAGCGTCGTATTCCCGTGGCCGCAAGAAAACAGTACTCATGGCGGGTTGTTGGGCAGTCGGACAAAGGGGACGCTGTCCCTGGCTCCGAGGCGCGGGGCCCGAGAAGGGAAACCCCATGAGAACGAGGGTACTTTCTGCTGCGCTCATACTGGCGCTCAGCGGGTTGGGAGTAGCTGTCGTCACCCCGCAGGCGCAGGCCGCGGCCTGCGGTGACCAGCTCGTCGGCAACGGCAACTTCGAAAGCGGCACCACCCCGTGGACGCAGACGAGCGGCGTCATCTCCGCCGCCACCGCGGCCGAGCCCGCGCACGGAGGCACGCAGGTCGCCTGGTTGGACGGCTACGGCAGCACGCACACCGACACCCTTTCCCAGACGGTGACTTTGCCCGCCGGCTGCACGTCGGCGTCGCTGAGTTACTGGTCGCACATCGACACCAAGGAGACGGGCAGCGCCAAGTACGACACGTTGGTGGTGCAGGCCGGATCCGACACCTTGGCGAGTTACTCCAACCTCGACAAGAACACCGGGTACGTCCAGCGGACTTTCGACATGTCGCGCTACCTCGGGCAGACCGTCACGCTGAAGGTCACCGGCACCGAGGACTCGAGCCTGGCGACCAACTTCCTGCTTGACGACTTCTCGCTGACGACCGGGGCGGGCAACCCACAGACCCCCGTCGTCACGTCGCCGGGCAACCAGTCGAGCGCCGTCGGCCAGGCGGTTTCCCTGCAGGTTCAGGCGAGTGACCCGCAGGGCGACGCGCTGACCTACGCCGCGACCGGCCTTCCCTCGGGGCTGGCCATCGACGCTGCTACCGGGAAGATCACCGGCACGCCCACCGCGGCCGGCACTTCGTCGGTGACCGTCACGGCCAAAGACGCCGCCGGCAACACCGGGAGTGCCACCTTCAGCTGGACCATCGGGACCGCGCCGTCCGACACGACCCGCACCCCGGTCAACCCCGCGTACACGGTGAGCTTGACGTCGAACACGGCGGGCGACACCTGGACGGGCCACGAATCGGTCAGCTTCACCAACGGCTCGCCGTCCGCACTGCCCGAGGTCTACCTGCGGCTATGGGACAACTACCACGGCAGCTGCCCGTCGACGCCGATCACGGTCACGAATGTCACCGGCGGCACCACCTCGCCGCTCAGCGTCAACTGCACCGCGCTGAAGATCACCTTGCCCAGCCCACTGGCGCAGAACCAGTCCGCCACCATCGGCTTCGACCTGGGCATCGTCGTCCCCAGCGGCGCCGACCGCTTCGGCCACGACGGGGCGTTCAACATGATCGGCAACGCACTGCCGATCCTCGCGGTGCGTGATGGCGCCGGGTGGCACCTGGACCCCTACACCAACAATGGTGAAGCGTTCTACTCGCTGATCAGCGACTTCGACGTGACGCTCGTGCACCCGACGAGCCTGCTGACACCGGCCACCGGCACGTCGACCGAGACCACCAGCGGCAGCACGACCACGACACACGCCACTGCCGCCAAGGTGCGCGACTTCGCTTGGGGCGCCGGACCGTTCACGAAGATCACGACGACTTCGGGCAAGGGTGTCCGGGTGAACGTGTACTCCGTCAGCGGGATCTCCACCAGCAGCGCCAACTCGATGCTCACCCTGGCCGCGGACTCCATCGACGTCCACGCCGGGCGGTTCGGCACCTACCCTTACGGTGAGGTGGACGTCGTACTGGACAACAACTTCTGGTTCGGCGGCATGGAGTATCCGGGCTTCGTGATGGACCTCGTGTCCACCACCGCGCTTCCGCACGAGCTGGCCCACCAGTGGTGGTACGGCATCGTCGGCGACGACGAGTACACCTCGCCGTGGCTGGACGAAAGCTTCACCGACTACGCCACGGACCTCTACCGCGGTGTCACCGGCAGCGGTTGCGGGATCACCTGGGCGTCCAGCGCGGAGAAGCTGACCAACTCGATGGCCTACTGGGACGCGCATTCGGACCGGTATTCCACCGTGGTCTACGGCTACGGCAAGTGCATGCTGCACGACCTGCAGCGGCTCCTCGGCGACACCGCGATGGCGAACCTGCTCAAGACGTACGCCCAGTCGCACTGGTACGGCGTGTCGACCGCGGCCGAGTTCAAGGCCGCGGCGCAGGCCGCTGCCGGTTCCACCGACCTGACGTCCTTCTGGACCTCACACCGCGTGGAGGGCTGACAGCCCGGGCGACCGGGTCGGCGGTGACGCCGGCTCGGTCGCCCGCGCGTCAAGGCAAGAGCAATGTGGAACAGCAACTCGCCGTCGAGTTGCGAAAAGGACATGACGCGCGACGAGGTCAACACCGGTGGGCGGGTTTGACGGCGTGAACTAGCGGAGCGCGGCGGGGGAGGAGGTCGTCGTGATCTCGGCGGACGCGGTGCCGAGCGTGGGGTGCAGGGCGTAGAGCGTGACCGAACCCGGTGTGTCCCGAACCGAGCGGACCCACACCGCGCCCGCGCCGCCGAGCGCGGCGAAGTCGAGTTGCCAATCGCCGATCAGGGTGCCCGGCCCGTCGACGCCGACAGACAGGGCGCCGTCCACGTAGGGCCGCGGTGCGCCGTAGCGGTCGAGGGCGCGCAGCGCGACGCGGGTGGTGTCCTGGCCGTCCGCTGTCAGCACGGTGTCGTCCGCGACAACCGAGAGCACGTCGTAAGCCGGGTCCGGGCTGAACTTGCGCTGCAGCACGGGTTTGCCGTTGACCTGGCCCTCGATGGACAGCTCGGGTTGCCGGCCGGCGGGCACGAGCAGATCGACCAGGAACGGTGGATGGTCGAGGTGCGGGAAGGTCGCACGGTCCGGCAGGACGGTGACCGGGCGTTGGCCCGCGATGGTCACGATCAGCTTGTCGCAGTTGGACCAGATCACCGAACCCCGGCCAGGCCCGGTGGGCGGCGAGGACGGGCCGAAGTCCCAGTAGAACGCCGGTTCGATCACCGCGCCGGCCGCCGGATCCCGCTGTGCGCGGTAGAAACCCGCGCCCAGTTTGGGATTCCGGAAGAAGTCCATCACGCCGGGGTACTTGACGCCTTTGACCGCGTGGTACCAGCCCGACGGGTAGTCGAACCCGCACCAGGCCAGCAGTCCGCAGTAGCCCGGATTCGCCGCCACGCGTTCGTGGACCCACGCGTGCAGCACGCCCTGTTGCTGCTGCACCGACACCGGATCGGTGCGCCGGAAGTGCGGCGGACCGACGAGCGTGCCGATCGACTCGCTGACCAGGTACGGCACGCCCGAGCGCGGTGGACGCAGCGTCGGCGGCGTGTTCGGGTTCAGCGGCCTGCTGTAGTCGTTGAAGGAGAACACGCCGGCCCCGGCCCGGACCGGGGACAGCGAGGATCGGTACCCCCGGTCGCCCGCCACCGCGCCCGTGCACGGCCGTGTCGGATCGAGGCTCGCGGCGAGGCGGTCCGTGCGGTCGTAGAGCTTGGCCTGGCCGAGCGTCTCGTTGACCCGCGTGCCCCAGACGATGATCGACGGGTGGTTGCGGTCGCGGACGACCATGTCGTGCACGTCCTGCAGCGCCTGCGCCTGCCATGCGTCGTCGCCGACGTAATCCCAGCCGGGCAGTTCTTCCCAGACCAGCAGCCCCAGCTCGTCGCAGGCGTCGAGGAACGCGGTGGACTGCGGGTAGTGCGAGCAGCGCACCATGTTGCAGCTCAGCTCGGACTTCAGGAGGTGCGCGTCCTGCCGCTGCACGCGGTCCGGCATCGCGCCGCCGACGTAGGGGTACCACTGGTGCCGGTTGAGGCCGAACAGCTTCACTGGTTTCCCGTTCAGCGTGAACCCGTTGTCGCTGAACTGCGCGTCCCGCAGCCCGGTCCGCACGTGGTAAGTGTGGACGTCCTTGCCACTGAGCGACAGGGTGACGTCGATGTCGCACATCGCCGGGTCGTCGAGGTCCCACAGGCGCACCGCGGCCAGTTCGTCGAGCGTGACCGTCACGGTGGTCTGGCCCTTGGGCAGCTCGACGAGGTCGACGGACGCGGTGGCCAGCACCGGACCGCCTTGACGCAGTGTCGCGGTCAGCTTGCCCGGAGCCGTGACGGCCTTCGCGGCGTCGATGACGCACTGCAGAGACACCGTGCGGGCGTCGGTGAGTACGTCGGCCTGCTGCGCGAACACGTCGAAGAGGTAGGTCTTCGGCGTACCGATCAGGTGAACCGGGCGGTACAGCCCGGCAGGCTGGTAGAAGTCGATCGCACTGGGGTACGGGAAACGCGGCAAGTTGGGCGGCACGTCCTGGTTCCACCGGCCGTCGACGGCGATCGCGAGGACGTTGTTCAACGGCTTCAGCAGCGCTGTCACCTCGCTGGTCAACGGGAGGTAGCCGCCGACGTGCTCGCTGACCGGCCGTCCGTTCAGGAACACCGTCGCCGTGCTGAGCGCGCCGTCCAGCCGGACGAACGCCCGTCCGGCGCGCAGCGAGTCCGGCACGTCGAAGTGCTGCCGGTACACCCACACGCGTTCCCACGACGTCGGTTGCCAGGACTGCCACGACAACGGCGTGACGCAGTGGGGCACCGTGACCGGTTCGAGGTCGTGCTCATTGAACTCGGCATCGGTGCAGCCGGGCTGGTACGCGCCGAACAGCCATTCGTCGCCGAACTGGCCGACCTTGACCGGGGGAGTACCACCACCGAGGAACGCCGGAACCACCGCGGCGGACCCGGCCGCCACCGCGCCGAGCCCGATCAGGAACCGGCGCCGCGGATGGCCCTTGCCGCTCTGCCGCGATGCAGCGTTCTCCGGCGCAGCGGTCTCCCGGGCAGGTCCGTCGCCAGGTTCCACCCCCGTCATCGCACCATCCTGTGCCACCGCTGTGCCGCTGCTGTCGGCGGCATCCCCGCCGATATAACACCGTGTGCACGGCCTGTTCAACCTGCCTGCCCCGACAGCGTCGATCTCCGCTGACATATGGGGGATTATGGGGCCGGTTTCCGTAACTGGGGTGAAACCCGGGTGAACCGGGCGCACCCAATCCGGGCGGGTAAGAATGGGCTGGTGAGTTCCCCAGAAGATCCCCCGCGGCTGCTGTTGATCGAGGACGAGCCAAAACTGGTGGACATGCTGAGCACGTTGCTGGTCGACGAGGGCTACGAGGTCGACACCGCTACGGACGGTCAGCGCGGTCTCCACCTGGGCCTGACGCGCCGCTACGACGTCGTTGTCCTCGATCGCGGTCTGCCGGCGGTGGAGGGGCTCGACCTGCTGATCCGCTTGCGCAGCCGCGGTGTCACGGTGCCGACGCTCGTCTTGTCGGCGCTGGGGAACCCGGCCGACAGGGTCGCGGGGCTGGACGCGGGAGCCGAGGATTACCTGGCCAAGCCGTTCGACATCGACGAGCTGCTCGCCAGGTTGCGCGCGCTGCGGCGCCGGCACCTCGACACCGCCCGTGTCCTGCCGTTGCCGGGCGGAGCGCTGGACCTCGACACCCGGCAGGCGACGATGGGTTCCGAGGCCCCGGTTCGGCTCTCGGAGCGCGAATGCGCGTTGCTGGCGACATTGGCCGGGCGGCCTTCGCGGGTCTTCACTCGCACGGACCTTCAGGTGCTGGTGTTCGACGACGCCGGCCAGGACGTCATCGAGACCTACGTGCACTACCTGCGGCGCAAGCTCGGACGCGGAGTCGTGGATACGGTTCGGGGCCGCGGTTACCAGCTGGGACGCGGGAAATGAGCCGATCACGGGATGCGGCGATCCTGCGCCGGACCGCACTGCGCATCGGGATCCAGACCGGTGTGGCCGTCGCGATCACTGTGCTCGTGCTGTCCGGCGTGGCGATCCTGATCGTGCTGCAAACCCAGCACCAGGCGCAGAACGACCTCATCGACGCCGCCATCGCCCGCGCCGACGACGTCAACGACCCGCCCGCCGGGATCTGGCTGATCATGCGCAAGGCCGGCCTTGTGACAGCGAGCCCGGGGCTGCCCGCGGGCCTGCCGGACACCGCCCAGTTGGACCTGACCGCGGCCGACCACGGTGCCCACACCGTCGACCTGGTCCTGCGCCACCGTGAATTCCGCGTCCAGACCCAGCCGTACGGACCGGACGGGGTCATCCAGGCGGCGCTGGACCTCGACGCCGACCACGCGCAACGGTCGCGCCTGCTGGACGCGTTCACGCTGATCGGCGGCTTCGGGCTGGTCCTGTCGGCGGCGATCGGGGCGTGGCTGGCTCGCCGGGCGGTGGCCCCGATGGCCGACGCGCTGGCCCTGCAACGCCGATTCGTCGCTGACGCCGGCCACGAACTGCGGACGCCACTGACGTTGCTCAGTACCCGCGCGCAGCTGATCCGCCGGTCGCTGCGGCAGCGACCCGATCCGGTGACGCTCGAGTCCGATGTGGACAACCTGGTCCGGGACACCGGCCAGCTGGCGGGGATCCTGGACGACCTGCTGCTGTCGGTCGACCCCCGCGAATCCGTCGTCTCGGCGCGGGTGGACCTGGGCAGGCTGGCCGAACGGGTGGTCGAGACGGTGCGGCCCGCCGCCGAGGGACGTGACGTCTCCCTGAGCTTGTCCACGACCAGCGGCAACGTCGTGCTGGGGTCGGAAACCGGGCTGGGCCGTGCCTTGACGGCGTTGCTGGACAACGCCGTCCGACACGCTCGTGCCAGCGTCCGTGTGTCGGTCGACTCGGCAGGCGGGGCGGTGGTCGCGGAGGTCGCCGACGACGGGCCGGGCATCGACCCGGCCATCCTGCCGACGTTGTTCGCCCGGTTCGCCACGACACCGGCGGACGGTGCTCAGGGCGGTGCGCGGCGTTACGGACTCGGGTTGGCGCTGGTCAGCGAGATCGCCGCGCACCACGGCGGTTCCGTGGCGGCGGTGAAGACCGACGGCGAAGGCGCGACCTTCCGGCTGAAGGTGCCGAGCGCGGACGCGGCCAAGAAAACTCCCAGAATTCTCCGGAAGGCTCTGCGACGTAAAGATCGTTGAGCCGGGATCCCGAATGCCTGTTTTCCCCGGCCGACTGCCGCTGGACGCCGTGGCGGCGCTCACCGTCGTCCTCGGTATGGTTTCGGCTGTCAGGGTCGTGCGGATCGGCGACTCCGGCGCACGCGCGGCATGGGCCGAGAAGCAGTACACGGCTCCGCGACACCAGCACGGCTGAATTCCCGTCAACTCCCAGCTGAACCCCATGCGAACGGTGACCCCCTTGTCTCTGCCGATCGACAACCAACTCGCGGTACGCCCCGCGCTCAGCAAAGTCCCCCAGGTGACGGTCCTGTTCTGGGTCATCAAGGTGTTGACCACGGGAATGGGGGAGACGACGTCGGACTTCCTCGCCCACACCATCGACCCGATCGTCGCCGTCGGGCTGGCCGGTATCGCCCTGGCGGTGGCTTTTGTCCTGCAGTTCTCGGCAGGCCGTTATGTGGCTTGGCGGTACTGGCTGACCGTGGTCATGGTCAGTGTCTTCGGCACGATGGTCGCCGACGGTCTCCACGTGCAGCTGGGTGTTCCCTATGCCGTGTCCGCGTCGTTCTTCGTCGTGGTGCTGGCCGTCGTTCTGCTGTCCTGGTATTCGAGTGAGAAGACGCTGTCCATCCACAGTGTCCACACGCTCCGTCGCGAGATCTTCTACTGGGTGACCGTGATGACGACGTTCGCCCTCGGTACCGCGGTCGGCGACTTGACCGCGACCACCCTGCACCTCGGGTATTTCGGCTCAGGCGTGCTTTTCGCGGCCGTCATGCTGATTCCGGTCGTGGGCCACTGGAAGCTCCGCTGGAACGCCGTGTTCGCCTTCTGGTTCGCCTACATCGTCACCCGCCCGCTCGGTGCGTCCTTTGCGGACTGGCTCGGGGTGCCTGCGGCCAGGGGAGGAGCTGACGTCGGGACCGGCTTGGTGAGCCTGGTACTCGGGCTCGTCATCGTCGCATTGGTCGGCTATCTGACCGTCACCCGCTCGGACGAGACGGTTCGTCAGCCTGGTTGGTAGTGCTCGGGTCCGTCGCTGGTGATGCCGTGTACTGCCAGGATCACCAGCGAGGACAGGAAAAACAGAACCGCGAGCGCGATGACCATCCGTCGCCGGGTCATCAGTCCCGCCTGGCGCCCGAACAAAGCTGACACGTCGTCGACGAGTTGGCGGCGTACTCCGGTCATGACGCGACTCCAGCCGGCGGTGGTGGCCTCCGCCGGCGGCAGATCAGCGGTCAGGGCGTCCAGTTCGTGCCTGTACCTGGCGTCGTAGATGAGGGCGAGCCGCTCGTCGACCTCGGCGAGGGACAACCGCCCCTCGCCTGCGGCGATGTGGATCAGGGAACTCGTCCGCTCCCGTTCGGCGTCCGAACACCGGACGCCGGCGAGAGGCACCGGGGTTTCCCCGTCAGTGCCGTCAACACTGTCAACACTGTCAACACTGTCAACACTGTCTACGTTGCCGGCGATGGTGTCCGGATCACGTGAATTCACCTTGTAACCTCCTTGTTGTTGCGCGATGCCCGGTTCGTCAGGGCTTTGTCGGTGTCACGACGTGAGCGCGGCGGACGGTTCCGTTGCGCCGAGTGTTTTGCGGTAGAGGTCGCCGAAGGCCGTCAGAGTGTTGCCGATGTCATGGCCGGTGATGATCTGGCGGCCCGCGTCTCCCATTTCGGCGCGGGCTTCCTGGCTTTGGGTGAGCGTCGCGAGATGCCCGGCGAGTTCGTTGATATTTCCCGGTGTGTAAAGGAAACCGTTGACGCCGTGGTGCACGAGATGCGGCAGGGCCATGGCGTTGGCGGCGACCACCGGCAGGCCCGCCGACATGGCCTCCATGGTTGCGAGGCTCTGCAGCTCGGCGGTGCCTGGCATGCAGAACACGTCACACCTGCGGTACGCGCGCACGAGATCGGCGTCGGACACCACGCCGTGGAAACGGATACGGCCGGCGACCCCGAGGTATTCCGCGAGCTCGGTGAGGCGCTGACGGCAGGCTCCGTCGCCGACCAGTTCGGCGCGCACACCCGGCAATGTCGCGACCGCGCGGATCAGCTCGTCGACGTTCTTTTCCCGGTCGAGGCGGCCCACGAACAAGACCGACGTGCCCCGAGTGTGGATTTCCCGGCGCTCCGGCGCGTAGTGGGCGACGTCGATTCCGCAGGAGACGGCGTGTGCCGCCTCCGGCAGACCGTGGGTTGCGAGCAGTTCGACCGCACGCGGGGTGGGCGCGGTGACGACGTCGGCCTGGCGGTACACCCGCACGAGGTCCCGCCACGCCCAGCGCGCCAGGGGCGCCTTCAAGCCATGCGGGATCGGCGCGTAGCCGAGCAGGTTCTCGGGCATGAAATGGTTGGTGGCCACGGTGGCGATACCGCGCTCACTGGCGGCCTTCAAAATGGCGCGACCGAGTGAGAAGTGCGATTGGACGTGCACGACGTCCGGCCGCAGCCGCTCGATCAGCGGTCCCGCCGCCTTGGCCGCCCGGCCGGGCGAGCAGACGCGGAAGTCCGGGTGGAACGGTGTGCGCCAGGACGCGACCCGGTGCACGGTGATCGCTCCGACGACGTCCTCGCGCGGTCCGCGCGCGGTCGCGGGACAGACGACGTGGACGTCGTGCCCGCGTCCGGCCAGCCCGTGGGCGAGCCGGGCGGCGAAGTGCGCGGCGCCGTTGATGTCCGGCGGGAAGGTGTCCGCGCTGATCAGGATCCGCAGTGGCCGGCCGGGTTCGGGGGCAGTGGGCATTTCGCGTTCCTTCGGTTCGGCTGAATCGGGGACGGAGCGGGCGAGGACGAGTACCCCGCCCACGGCGAGCAGGGCGAAACAGAGCTGCAGAGCGGTCGAGAAGGTGTTGGCGCGCGCGGCTTCCCCGTAGACGACGAGGCCTACGGTGACCGCGGTGAGCGGGTCGATGACGGTGGTGGCGGCGATGACGACGGCCGTGGGACCGGCCGCGTAGGCCTGGTGGAGCAGCCAGCCGCCGACGAGCATCAGCACGCCCGCCTCGCCGGCCAGCGGGAGTCCGCTCGACACGGCGTGCGTGAGGACGTCCTGGGTGGCGAGGCGGACCAGTGCCGAACCGAGTCCGTAGAGGATGGCCGTGGACGTCGCGAGCACCAGGCACCTGCCACGGCCGCGGGTGCAGAGCCCCAGCGCCGCCAGCCCGAGCGCCCCGACGACCAGCGGCTGAATCTGTGCGAGGTGCACCGCGGTCGTCGAGGCCGAACCGGTCAGCGCGGCCAGGACCACGAAACCGGCGACTCCCGCGCAGACGGCGGCAACGGCCTTGCCGAGGTGCGGAACCTTCACCGTCCGGCGGCTCAGCGCCACCGTGAGCACCAGGCTCAGCACACCGATCGGCTGCACGATCGCCAGCGGTGCCAGCGACAACGCGGTGACGTGCAACGCGGTCCCGGTGATCGCCAGTGAAGTGCCCGTCAGCCAGCGCCGGGACCGCACGATCCGGCCGAACGCTCCGACACTCACCGAGTCGGCGTGGTTGACCGTGCGGACCGCGTTGTGCTGCAACGCGACGGCGGCGGCGAAAAAGCAGGCGGCGAGCATCGCGCACGCGATGGCGATCAAGATCGTGGTCATCGGGCTGCCTTTCGGGCGGCTGAAGCGACCGCCAGGAGGACTGCGAGTTCGGCGATCAGGGCGATTCGTTCCAGCAGGCCTTCAGGAAGTGCGGGGACGACTTGGGCGAGTCCGAACGCGGCCGCGGTGACGACACTGATCGCGGCGAGCCTGCCCAAACGGCGTGACACCGCCACCCACTTCTCCTGCGCGGACAGCGTGCGCGCAAGTGTCCAGCAGGCCAACGGGAGACAGCTGAGGAACACGGCACCACCGAACCGGTGAAGCTCGCCGTGCCAGGTCGGGTCTGCCGCGTTCTGGTTGCCCTGGAACACCGCCACGAGCGAGAGCCCGGCGCCCCACGATCCGAACAGGACGGTCGTGGACCTCGACGGCCTCATCCCGGCCTGCGTCGCGGCGGCCGCGATCAGCAGGCCGCCGAACAGGACGAGCAGGATCGCGGTGACGAACAGGACCTCGCCCTCGCGGTAGAACGCGTCGTCGCTCACCGGGTCCGCGAGCGGATCGACCTGGGCGCGCAGGGCGACGGTCAGGTAGCCGATGATCGCTGCCCCCGCGCAGACCAGCCCGGTGCCGAGGGACGCGAACGTCCGAACACGGAGACCGGTTTCCGCCGGCGGGAGGATCGTGGTGGCCACACCCAGAACGGTCGTCGCCCACGATGAGGATCAGATGAAGGTTTTCCCGGGTTTGGCTAAGAATCCGTTGCGGAGGCGCCGGGCTCGTGAGCATTTCGGCCGGTTCTAACCGGCCGCGCCACTCACGAGTCCCGGTCGGCCAGTCGCAGTGTCATGGACACCTCGGCGCCGCCGCTGTCGGCACGGGTTGCGTGCACGCCGCCGCCGTGGAGCTTCGCGACCTGCTCGACGATGGCCAGGCCCAACCCGGACCCGGGCATGGATCGGGCCGAATCGGCGCGGTGGAACCGTTCGAAGACGTGCGGCAGGTCGTCGTCGGGGATACCGGGGCCCTCGTCGATGACGGTGAGGGTGGCCAGCTCGCCGTCGGTCCGGACGACGATGTGGACCGTGCCGGTGGACGGCCCCCATTTCGCGGCGTTGTCGAGCAGGTTCAGCACCGCCCGTTCCAGGGAGACGGGACGTCCGAGCACCTCCGCCCGGTCCATCGCCGTCTCGAACCGCATCGCCGGGGCTCGGGGGCGCACTCGCTCGACCGCCGATCCGACGACATCGGCCAGCTGGAGGAGCTCCAGCGGCTCCGGCGCGGTGTCCTCTTTGGACAGTTCCACCAGCTCGCCGATCAACGTCGTCAGCTCGATGGTCTGCAGGTCGAGATCGTTCAGCAGGCGGGATTTGTCCACTGACGACAGCACTTTGGCGGGATCGGTCTGCGTGCTTTCGTGGATGAGCAGCTCGACGTTGTTGCGGAGGCTGGTCAACGGCGTACGCAGTTCGTGCCCGGCGTCCTCGACGAGACGTCGTTGGGCAGCACGCGAATCCGCGAGTGCGGACAGCATCGAGTTGAACGCGTCGGACAGCCGGGCGATTTCTCCCTTGCCGCTCACCGGGATCTCAGCGGTCAGGTCCTGCGTGCGCGCCACGCGCTCGGCGCCCGCGGTCAGCAGGTCAACCGGACGCAGGGCCGCGCGAGCCACTGCCCTGCCGACGACGGCCGCGCCGGCGACACCGACGACGCCGATCAAGACGTGATAGAGCCCCAGCTGGGCGAGGGTGTCGTCGATCGCCTCGGAGCCACGCGCGACCTGAGCGGCGCCGCTTGCGGTGTGCACTGTCCACACGCGAAAGTGGTCGTGTCCGATTTGGACGGCTTCGGACCCGTCGGGCACTTGTCCGTGCGCGATCTGGCGCGCCTGGCCGGTGATCGGTATACCCGCGAAAGCCCCGACTCCCGGCCCGGTCGCGTTGCCGTCCGAAGTGAGGAACTGCACGACCAGCCCGGCGGAATGCTCCGGCCCGGCGCTGGCGTCGCGCCGGTCGGTCTCTCGCAACGTCGTCAGTGCATCGGCGGGGGTCTTCGTCGTGGCGGCGAGCTGTGCGTAGGAGTGTAATTCGGTGTCGAACTGCTGGTAGAGCTTGGCGCGCACGAGCAGCCAGGACGCCGAGGCGACACCGATGACGGCGACCGCGACGGCACCTGCGGCCATCATCGTCAGCCTGCTCCGCAGCGACATGTCCGCCCAGTGATGGGGACGGAACAGCCGTCGGATTCGGCCGGTCACAGTGGCGCTTCGCGTAGGACGTACCCGACTCCGCGCACGGTGTGCAGGATCCGTGGCTCGCCTTCGGCCTCGAGCTTGCGCCGCAGGCAGCTGATGTAGACGTCGAGCCCGTTCGACGACGCGCCGAAGTCGTACCCCCAGACCTGTTCGAACATCATCGTCCGCGTCAGCACCATCCGGGGATGGCGCAGAAACGTTTCGAGAATGGTGAACTCGGTCCTGGTCAGGTGGATGGCGCGGCCGTCACGCGCGACCTCCCGGGTGTCGGGGTCGAAGGTGACGTCGGCGAAGGAAAGCCGAGGTGCGTTGGTCACCGCCGACGAGGCCGTGCCGCCGCTGTATTCGGTACGTCGCAGGAGCGCGCGGACCCTGGCCAGCAGTTCCTGGAGCGCGAACGGCTTGGCGAGGTAGTCGTCGGCCCCGGCGTCGAGCCCGGTGACTCGGTCGTTGACGTCGCCGCGCGCGGTGAGCATCAGGACCGGGACGTAGTTGCCTTCGGCGCGCAGCAACCGACAGGTGTCCAGGCCGCCGAGCACCGGCATCATCACGTCCAGGATCACCCCGTCGGGCTGCTCGGCGCGGATGAGGTCGAGCCCGCGCGCCCCGTCCGCGGCTTCGGTAATGGTGTAACCCTCGAAACGCAGCGTCCGGGACAGGGAATCGCGGACGGCGGCCTCGTCGTCGACGATCACGATGTGCACCGGAAACCTCCCTCTGACGTCAAGAGTTTAGCCCGGACCGGCATGGACACCCGGCCGCTCCAGCCGGTATCCGTGGCCTCGTAAGGTGGAAATCTGCGGAGCCCGCTCGGCCGGCGCGACTTCACCGATCTTGCGGCGCAGCGCGGCGATGTGCACGTCGAGGGTCTTGGTCGAGCCGTACCAGTGGGTGTCCCAGACCTCGGTCATCAGCGTGGTCCGGCTGACCGCGACCCCTGGCTCCTCGGCCAGCCGCGCGAGCAGGTCGAACTCTCTGGCCCGCAACCGCACTTCACGGCCGGCCAGGGTCACCCGCCGCCCCGCGACGTCGACGCTCAGCTCGCCGATGGTGATCGGTGGCGTGCCGCCGACCTCGGCCGTTCCGCGTCGCAGGTGCGCGCGCACCCTGGCCAGCAGCTCGGCCAGCCGCACGGGCTTGGTCAGGTAGTCGTCGGCGCCGGCCTCCAGACCGACGACGACGTCCATCTCCTCCGTGCGGGCGGTCAGGATGACGAGCACCGCCGAGGGGAGGGTGACGCGCAACCGGCGGCACACCTCCACCCCGTCGATGTCAGGCAGACCGAGGTCCAGCAGTACCAGGTCGAAGTCGACGGACGCGGCTTCGGCCAGCGCGCTGCGGCCGGTGCGTACCCACGACACGCCATAACCGTGGAGCCGCAGGCTCGACTCGAGCACGCGGCCGATCGTGTCGTCGTCCTCGAGGACCAGTAGCTGGGACATGACCGGTCAGGCGTCCCGTCGCTTGAGCAGTATCGCGGCAGCCGCGATCCCGACCACCAGGTACACGCAGAACACCGCGAACCCGGTCCAGGGCGCGAGCATGCCCGCTTCCGGGTGCGCGGTCAGTACCACCTGTCCGGCGTTGCTCGGCAGGTACGGGACGATGTGCGGAGCCCAGCTGTCCGGCAGCGCGTCACCGAGGGCGGGCAGCACCAGAAGCAGCCCGAACAGCGTCGCGATGGCGCCCGCGGTGTGCCGGACGATCCAGCCGAACGCGACACCGAGCAGCCCGACCACGGTCAGGTAGAGGCCGGTGCCGAACACCGCGCGCAGCACGCCCGGCGCGCCGAGCGTCGTCTCGATGTGCTGCGAACTCAGGAACGCCTGTCCACCGAGGAACGCGATGAACGCGCTCACCGTGGTGACCACGAAGGTGACCACGGCGAACACGATGACCTTGGCCCACAGCACCGGCAGCCGGGTGGGCGCCGCGGACAGGGTCGCCCGGATCATCCCGGTCCCGTACTCACCGCTGACGATCAGCGCCCCGAGGACGCCGACCACCAGCTGGGCGATGAAGAACCCTTCGAGGCTGACCGAGGTGGGGTCGAAGCGGGCCTTGGCGCCGGCCCGCATGACCGGCCACCGGTTCGCGTCGACGGCGGCGAACACCCAGCCGAGCCCGATCATGCCGACGATGGTCGCGGTGACGCTGAACGTGGTCGAGCGCAGCGACCAGAACTTCAGCCACTCCGACCGCACGAGCCTCGGCAGCGTGACCTTCAGGTCGTCCGGCAGGTCCGCGGTGGGCGCCGGGCTGGGGGCTGCGGGTGGCGTGGCGACACTCGCGGTCATGACGCTTTCCTCTCGAGGTGGCTTTCGCCGTATTCGACGGCGTCCCGGGTCAGTTCCATGAACGCTTCTTCCAGCGAGGCCTGGACCGGGGTGAGCTCCTCGAGCGCGATCGAGTGCGCGCACGCGACTTTGCCGATCTCGGCGCCGGTGAGCCCGGACACCTCCAGCACTTCGTGTTCGACGTTCGTGACGTGCACTCCGGCACCGGCGAGCAGGTCGCGGAGTTCGACGGCCTGGGTCGTCCGGACCCGGACGGCTTGGCGGGACGCGCTGTCGAGGAAGTCCTTGACGGAGGTGTCGGCGATGAGCTTGCCGCGCCCGATGACGATCAGGTGCTCGGCGGTCAACGCCATCTCGCTCATGAGATGCGAAGAGACGAACACGGTCCGGCCCTCGGCCGCGAGCCTGCGCAGCAGGTTCCGGATCCAGAGGATGCCCTCCGGATCGAGGCCGTTGACCGGCTCGTCGAGCACCAGGGTGGCCGGGTCGCCCAGCAGCGCCGCGGCGACGCCGAGCCGCTGGCCCATGCCGAGCGAGAACCCGCCGACCCGCTTGCGCGCGACGTCGGCGAGTCCGACGATGTCGATCACCTCGTCGACGCGGCGCCGGGGGATACCGGTGCTCAGTGCCAAGGCGTACAGGTGGTTGTACGCCGACCGTCCCGTGTGGACCGCCTTCGCTTCGAGCAGGGCGCCGACTTCGTGCAGCGGAGCGGCGTGCTCGGCGTAGAGGCGCCCGTTGACCGTCACCCGGCCGGCGGAGGGGGCGTCGAGGCCCATGATCATCCGGATCGTGGTGGACTTCCCGGCGCCGTTCGGGCCGAGGAAGCCGGTCACGACACCGGGTTTCACCGTGAAGGTGAGATCGTCCACGGCGGTTTTCTCGCCGTAGCGTTTGGACACTGCCCGAGCTTCGATCATGTCGCGCTCGTTTCCGGGGCAGTCGTGCGAGCTGTCAGGGAACCGGGGCCCGGTCGGGGAGGTGGAGTCACCCCTGAACCCTGGCCCCGGTTCCTGAGGATCAGATGAAGATCCGGCGGGGTATTTGGTTAAGAACGCCGGTCGGGTAGGACCTGGGTGTGTTCGCGTTGGACGGCCTGGAGGGACTTCGGGTTCAGCCCGAGCGCGGCGAGGATCGTCGGGGCGATCTGGGTGGTCTCCACGGCGTCACGTACGACGTGGTGGTCGCCGTCGGCATTGCTGACGATCAGAGGTACGTCGCGGTCGTCCGGGGCCGCTCCGCCGTGCTCGGCGATCTTCTTCGTGCCGCCGGTGTAGACGACGCCGTGCTGCGCGATACCGATGAGGTCCGGGACCCGGGGATCTCCCGGCGCGGCGTGCATGTACCGGTCGGCGTCGGTTCCGGCGTAGACGGCCTGCAGCCCGGACTGGGTGAACTTCGTGGCGGAGCCGGTGATGGTGGTTCCGGCACCCGACTGCGCGAGCAGGAACTTCTTCGCGAAGGTGGTGGCTGCCGGCGACCGGTCGTTGAGCCACAGCAGCATTCCGTCGTCGTCTGTGGACAGTGCCACGAGATCACTCGCGCCGGGGTGTGCCTTCTTCCACGCGGCGTTGAGCCCGTCGAGCAGCGGGCCGTCGTTGACGCGGTTGAGCGCGGCGGGATCGATCGGCGACTGCCCGTGCTTCGCGGACAGGATGATCGTGGTGTCACCACTGAGGTGCTGTTTCTTCAGTTCCGCGGTGAACTGCCCGATCTGGGCGTCGACGAAGTCCAGTGCGGAGGCCAGCAGTGGTCCGGGGGTGCCGTCGGCCTGGTAGCCGCCGGTCTTGCCGTCCGACGTGGGCAGCTTCTGCGCGGTGGAGACGGTCTGGAAGTTCAGGCCGAAGATCCCGGGGGTGCCGACGCGGGTCTTGCGGCTGTGGTCGAAGCCGTCGATCTCGTTGAGCACGGCCTGCGTCTTGTAGGCGTCGTACTGCCTGGTGGCGGCGTTGTCGGTGGTCCAGTCCGAACCCGCCGCGGCACCGGGTACCGCGCTGTTGATCTCCGGGGTGAACAGGTCCTGGATGCCCGTTCCGGACGGTCCGCTGAGGATGTCGTAGGCCGGGTGCTTGTCCGACCACGCCGTGCGCAGGCCGGCTTGACGGGCCACCTCGAAGATGGTGTTCACCGGCAGGTACTGGTTCGGGTAGACGGGCTTGCAGGTCTTGGGGTCGACCGGCAGCTGAGCCGGGTCCAGGAGTGTCCGCGGGGTTCCGGTCATGGACAGGATGCTGCCCGGCAGCCCGGCGAGTCCCTGGCCGGCATCGATGCTGGTCTTGTTCTTGTCGAGGTCTTCGGTGAGGTCGACCGCGGCGCCGGTCGGCTTGCCTTGGCACGACGTCGTTCCCGCGGGGAGCAGGGCGTGGTTGTACGTCGAGTCGTAGTAGACGCCGGTGGTGCCGGGGTTGCCGCCGGTGGCCTGCGCGACCATGCCGGGGAAGGAGTCCGACGGGAACGGCGTCTTCGCGTGGGCGTACTCGGTACTGGTGCCGACCAGAGCCGCCAACGCGGACATGGGGTGCTTCGCGACGTACCAGGCGAGGTCGCTCTGGTGCAGACCGTCGACGGAGACCAGCAGCACACGCGCGGCGTGGGCCGGCGGGTGCGCGGCGGCGGCGTCCGACGGGGTGGCCGAGACGGTGGCCAAAAGTCCTGCGGCCGCGAGCACGGCGGCTCGGCGCAAGGGGGTCGGTGACAAGGTTCCTCCTCGGATCGGCGGCCGCGATCCGGCCGCCCGGCGCAGTCCAGACGGTCAAGGCGAACCCGAACCGACCCCGGAACCAACTCCCGATGAACGCGCGCGCGTGAGCAAGGATTTGTCTGTCGCAGAACCCAGCGATAAGCGAAAAAGTCCCTTGCGCTAACCGGCCGCTAACCTCACGGCGGGACGACGAGAGCTCTCAACTGCCGTCTGCCGCGGGCTGCGCGCCGCCACCCGGTCCGTGCGGCGAGCTCAGGAGGAGGCGGAGGTCGCCCCGGGAGGCGACGGCGAAGGCCGGTGCCGGGTGTATGACCAGGTCGAAGTCGAGGATGCCGGTGTAGAACGCCAGTGCCGCCTCGACGTCGTCGACGATGTAACGAACGCTGACCGTGGTCACGGCTAGCCTCCGGAGCGAAGCGAATTTCCTAGGCGCTCAGTATGTGCTCGGGAACCTGTCCGCCGCCGAAACGGTCTTTCAGCGCTGCCGGTCGGCCGGGCGGGGCCGGTTCGGCCGCTGGGGGTTGCGGCCGGGCTGCTGCTGAGGTTGCTGGCGTGGCGGGGCCGGACGGCGCGGGGGCGGCTGCTCGTTCTGCGGCGCGTACGGCTGGCGAGGCTGCCGGAGCGGCCTTTCGCGCGGGGGCGGCGGGGCAGCGTCGTACTCGTCGTATTCGTCCTGGTACGGCTCGGGCGGGTCGGGGCGGTTGGACCAGGAGTCGAACAGCGTCAGCAGGATCGCCAGTACGACGAAGACCACGCCGACCAGGACGAGCTTGTTGGCGATCATCAGGGCGGCGATGAGCAGCAGGCAGAACACCGGGAGCCAGCAGAACGGATCCACGCGGCCGAACTTCGGGCGTTGTCCCGCGGCCGAGCGCGTATCACGAGCCATCAGCCCACCCTCGCTTCACATCGCCGCACTGCCTGTTCCCCTCTTGCCGGGCCCACTTCCGCTTGAGCCTACAACTTGAGGTGCGTACGGGTCGTCGTCAGCGTGCTTCTGGCCGCTGCGGTGCCGATTTTCTCACTGATTGTGTATCGGTCGCGTGAGGCATTCGCGCACGTGAGGACGCTACGACGGAAGCCGCGGCGAAGACCGCCGGTGCTGTCAGTGCACAGATGCGCAGGGCTTGCAGGGGCAGGCCGGCCCGGGGCGCGACGTCGGTCCCCGGCAGCGGTGGCGGCGGGTTCAGGCGGAGCGTTCTGGTCAGGTGCCGCCAGCGGAAGACTTCGAGGTACACGGTGTACCAGCTCCACACCCAGAGGATCCCGCTGATCCACCGCAGTCGCGTCACGGCCCGAGCCTCCTTCTGTCCCGCGGTGGCCCCGGGCGGTCGCCGACCACCCGGGACCGCTGGTCAGGACCAGATGTCGGTGATCGGAGTCGCCGACGCGCTCTGGCCCGCGTGGGGCAGACCATAGGCGTCTTCGATGGTGCGCAGGACGCTGTAGTGGCTGATGTTCTCGCTGTAGTTGCCCGTGACGACCCCGGCACCGGTGATGATGGTGGGGATCTGGTTGGCCGGGCCGTTGTCGTCCTCGTCGAAGGTCAGGACGAACACGCTGTTGTGGGTCTTGGCCCACTGGATGTAGCCGTCGAGGTTGTGCTGCAGCCAGGTGTCGCCCTTGGCCACGGAGCCGTCGTGCATGTCGTCCTGGAGGTTGGGCACGACGAACGAGACCGCCGGAAGGCGCGTGTAGTCGGTCGGGAAGCTTGAGAACGTGAGGTTGTCGCTCGCCGGGACGTCGGCGAAGTCGACCCAGGGGTTGTGTTTCCGCGCGTAGGTGCCCGAGGTGCAGCCGGTGTAGCCGGCGCTGGGCATGCTCTCGGAGTAACCCGCGAAGCCCACGTTCGCCGCGATCGCTTCGCCGCCGAGGTTCGCCGTGGTGAACGCCTTCTTGGGACACGTGTCGCCCGAGACGCCTTGGGTCGCGCCCGAGAACAACGCGAGGTAGTTGGGCTGACTCGGGTGGGTGACCGCGTGCGAGTTCGTGAAGTTCGCGCCGGTCTGGGACAGCCCGGTGATGTACGGCGCGTCCGGGCTCCCGACGATTTCACCCTGGGCGTGGTTCTCGTCGATGAGGACGACGATGTGGTCAGGCCGGGGGACCGAGGCGTGTGGCGCCGCGCTCGCTGGCAGCGTCGTGAACGTCACGACGGTCGTGAGTGCGGTCGTGGCGACCAGCGCGAACGCGCCGGACGCGGCTCGGCGGGCAAGTGACAAGGACATGCTGGCTCCTGCTCTGGGCGATCACGGAGTGAAATCGAATCGTTTCAGTTCCGGTGGTTGCCGAGTACCGACTTTGGTCGACGAAACGTCACGGGATAACGAGAATTTGCCGGCGGTGAAGCCGGTGTTGACTTCGAATTCGATGCGCGTGCGTGGGTAAACGCGCACTTAACCGTCCGCGTGCCGTGCGTTTGCTTGGGCCAGGTGCCGTCGCAGGCCGTAGAGCAGCGCTCCGGCGGCGAGCACGGCGACACCGCTGAGGACCGAGCTGAGCGGCAGCGTGAACGCGAGGACAACGCAGCCCGTGAAGCCGAGAACCGGCACGACTCGTGGAGGGCGGCCTTCTGCCCGCGTGAGCGTCCACGCGGACGCGTTGGCAATCGCGTAGTAGACGAGCACACCGAACGAGGAGAAGCCGATAGCCGCGCGGACGTCGGTGGTCGCGGCGAGCACCGCGACCACTGCACCGACGACGACTTCGGCGCGGTGCGGCACGCCGAAGCGAGGGTGCACCGCTGCCAGCGCGGCCGGGAAATGCCGATCCCGGGCCATCGCGAGTGTCGTGCGCGAGACTCCGAGGATCAGGGCCAGCAGAGACCCCAGTGCCGCGATGGTCGCGCCCACCCGGATCACCGGCGTCATCGCCGGCACTCCGGCGGCCTGCGCGGCCTCGGCCAGGACGTCCGTCGCCGCGCCGAGCCGCTGCGGGCCCAGTACGGCGAGTGCGGCGACCGCGACGGCGGCGTACACGACGAGCGTGATGCCCAGGGCGAGCGGAATGGCGCGGGGGATGGTCGTCCGGGGGTCGCGGACTTCGTCTCCGAGGGTCGCGATCCGCGCGTAGCCGGCGAAGGCGAAGAACAGGAGCCCGGCCGCCTGCAACACGCCGGTGACCGTGGCGTCGGTGCCGAGGTCCAGCCTCGCGACGTCCGCCGCGCCCGAGGTCAGGCAGGCCGTGACGACAGCGGCGAGTACCGCGAGCACGGTCGCGACGATAGCCCTGGTCAGCCAGGCCGTCTTCTGGATCCCGGTGTAGTTCACCGCGGTCAGTGCGACCACGGCCGCGACGGCTGTCGTGTGGGCGTGGGACGGCCAGGCGTAGAAGCCGGCGGTGAGCGCCATCGCGGCGCAGGACGCGGTTTTGCCGACCACGAACGCCCAGCCGGCCAGGTAGCCCCAGAACTCGCCCAGGCGTTCGCGGCCGTAAACATAGGTGCCGCCGGACTCGGGATAGCGGACGGCCAGCCGCGCGGACGACGTCGCGTTGCAGTACGCGACGATCGCCGCGAGCGCCAAACCGGCCAGCAGCCCGGAACCGGCAGCGCGGGCCGCCGGTCCGAGTGCGGCGAAGATCCCCGCGCCGATCATCGAGCCGAGCCCGATCACGACGGCGTCCCCGACGCCGAGCCGCCGCCGCAGGTCCGGTGGGTTCGTCACGAGACGTTGCCCAGTGCGTCTTTTTCCGCGTCGGAGAGGAAAGAAGCCGCGATGCTGTTCGCTGCGAGCGCAGCCAGCGCGTCGGCGCTGAGACCGAAGGCCTGGGCGCACTGGACGTAGTTGTCGACGACGTAGCCGCCGAAGTACGCGGGGTCGTCGGAGTTGATGGTCACGGTGAGTCCGGCGGCGAGCATCGCCGGCAGCGGATGGTCGACGAGCCTGGAGACCGCCTTCAGCTTGACGTTCGAGAGCGGGCACACCGTGAGCGGAATCCGCGAAGCCGCAAGGAGTTCGACGAGGTTCGGATCGTCGAGCGCGCGTATGCCGTGGTCGATGCGGTCGACCTGAAGTAGTTCGACGGCTTCCCGGACGTAGGCGGCAGGTCCTTCCTCCCCGGCGTGCGCGGTGGTTTTGAACCCGAGCTGACGCAGTTCCCGGAAATAGCGCGTGAACCGGGAGGGTGGGTTGCCGACCTCGGCCCCGCCCAGGCCGAACCCGGCGATCCGGTCCGCCCACGGCGACACGCTGTCGAGCAACGTGAAGGCGTCGGCCTCACTGCGATGGCGTTGGGCGGTGACCACCAAGCCGGCGCTGATGCCGTCTTCCGCCCGCGCGTCGTCCATGGCGCGGAGGACCCCGCCGAGGATGTCGCCGACCGGGACGCCGCGTTCGGTGAAGCTCTGCGGTCCGAGGAAGGCCTCTGCCCGCACGACCCCGTCCGCGTGGGCCCGGGCCAGATACGCGCGCGTGACGTCGTAGAAGTCCTGCTCACGCACCAGCACCCGGCAACCCTGGTAGTACAGGTCGAGGAACGACTGGAGGCTGTCGAAGCGGTAGGCGCCGCGCAGGGCGTCGGCCGATGGCCACGGCAACGCCACGTCGTTGCGTTCGGCCAGCCGGAACAGCATTTCGGCTTCGAGGCTGCCCTCGAGGTGGATGTGCAGCTCGGCCTTCGGCAACGAGCGGACGAACTCGGTCAGGGCCACGGACACAAACGTTAGCAACCCGGCTGTTTCAGCCCAGCAGGTCCGGCGTCGACCTCCCACAGAGCCGTGACGTCGCGGTTCTTCTCGCGATTCGCCCGCGTCACACCGGTGACGAGCCTGCTTCCGCCGGGTGACATCCACAACCCGCTGACGTGCGGAAGCCCGAGGTAGGCGTCGAGGCCGGCGAAAGGATCGGCAGGCCCGCCGTCGGTGATCACCCTGCTTCCTACCATCCGCCGAGCCGAGGCCGCGGGGGTTTTCCAAGATCCATCCTGGACATCGGGGCGTCCAATGTGGATGCTTCGGAACATCGCGTGCGGAGATCGTGCGGAGATGAGGACGCATGGGAGAAGGTCAGGACGGGTGCCCCGCGCCGGGCGATCCCGGCGCCGGGTCCTTCGCCGCTGCGCTGGACGCGGCGATCGCCAACACGGGGCTGACCCTTGACCGCCTCCGCCATCACTTGACGCTGCGCGGGGTCGTCGTCTCCCGGGCCACGCTGTCGTACTGGCGGCAGGGCCGTTCACGTCCCGAGCGGGCGAAGTCCCTGCACGCGGTCGAACACCTCGAAGAGGTCCTCGCGCTGCCCGCCGGCGCACTGGCCGGCCTGCTGGGTCCCAAAGCGCCGCGCGGCCGCTGGTTGGGCCGTCCTATCGGGACGGTCGAGCGGCGGCGGTTGTGGCCGACGGGCAGGCCCATCTTCGCCGAACTCGCGGCGCCGCCCGACGGCCAGCTGCATTTCTGGTCCATTCACGACCAGCTCGCCGTCGACAACGACAGCCAGGAACGGATGCTGCGCGTGCGGATGGTCGCCGAGGCAGCCCTCGACGGGGTCAGCCGCGCGCTGATGTACTACCAGTCCGACGTTCCCGGCCAGCCGCCGCCGGAGGTCACCGATGTGCGCTTCTGCCACCTGGGCCGGATGCGTACCGACCCGGCGTCGGGGCTGACCATGTTCGAACTCGTCCTCGACCGGCCGCTCGGGCTCGGCGACACCACGGTCATGGAATACGAACTGCGGTTCGGGCCGGGGAATGTGACCGATTCCTGCCATCGCCGATTCACCCGGCCCGTTCGTCAATACGTTTGCCAGGTGCAATTCGCAACCCGCATCCCGAAGCTCGTCCGCGGATTCGAACAGCGCAGCCTGGCGGGTCCCCGGCAGTTCTCGGACCAGCTGCCCGTCGGGTCGACGCGGAGCGCGATGTTGACCGTCGCGGACACGCGTCCGGGCATCCACGGGGTCCACTGGGAATGGTGACCGGCTTCGTCAATTCTGTGACGGCCGTCAGCTGACAACCCGCCCACCAGGACAAATGCTGTTCGTTACAGCCGGTCATGGTCGGTATTCCACTTAGCGCTGTTCGGGGTACTCCATTCGTGGCTACCGTGTGCGCACCGTGATCGACATTCCCCCGATCGTCCCCATTGTTCCCCCGTTTCTCCTCAACGAAGTAGTCCCGGTTGCCCTCAGTCCGGTTACTCCGCGTTGCCGTGAAAGGAACCTCTCCGTGTTTTCTGCGCATAAGACGTTGGGTGCCGTGCTGTCCGCAGCCGCTTTGCTGGCTCCACTTTCGGCGACAGCCGTCGCGGCCCCGGGGTACGGCTCGATGAGTTCGGCCAACCTCCTCGGCGACCAGTCAGCGGCTCCCACCGCTTCCTCGGCCGCGGTGATCGGTGACGACTACCCCGCAACGTGGCGCAACATCAAGCAGGACTCGAAGCTCGACACCTGGAACATGTACAACCGGGAATGTGTGTCCTGGGCCGCCTACCAGCTGAACAAGCACGGCATCAGCGTGCGGAACTACGGCAACGCGAAGAACTGGGACGACAACGCCGCGCGCCACGGGTACATGGTCGACAACGTCCCGACCCCCGGCTCCATCGCCGAGACCGACGTCGGCACCTACGGCCACGTCGCCGTCGTCGACTCGGCCACGGGTGACACAGTCGAGGTCGAGGACTACAACTGGGGCGGCGACGGCACCTACGCGCACCACAACGTGAACAAGGCCGACTTCAAGTACATCCACTTCTACAACTGAATCGCGCGTCGAAGGACCCTTCGGGGCCACCCCCGTGGCGTTGAACGCCACGGGGGTGGCCCCGAGGGAACGGCAGTGGACCTCAGCCGCGGCCAGGGACAGTCAGGGACACGGCGCACCGCAGGTCGCGGCTGGACCGTCCGATGTGGACTCGGTACTCGCCGGACGGCGTCTGCCAGGTGTGCGTCGGCTCGTCCCAGACCTCGAACGCCCTCGGCGCCAGCTGGACGTCCACAGTGGTCCGTGCCCCGGCGGCCACGTCGGCGGTCGCGAACCCGGCGAGCCAGCGTACCGGTCGCAACGGACCCGCTGACGTCTCGAGATAGACCTGGACGACTTCGCGGGAGTCGTGGGTTCCGTTGTTGTGCAAGGGAACCGTGACTGTCGTCGGCTGGCCTTCGTACCACGGCGCGACCGTCGGCGCGCCGTAATGCCACGTCGAATAGCCCAGGCCGAAGCCGAACTCCCGAGCCGGTGTGCGACCGGCGCGATCCCAGCCGCGGTGCCCTACGTCGAGGCCCTCGGCGTAGTCGATGACGCCGTCGACCGGGACGCCGTCGGGTACGGGAACGTCGGCCGCGCGGGCCGGCAGCGTCCACGGCAGCCGACCGGACGGCTCGACAGCTCCGCTGAGGACGTCCGCGAGTGACCCGCCGGCTTCCTGCCCGGGAAGCCACCACCACAGCACGGCGTCGACCTCGTCGAGCCAGGGGAGGAGCACGGGCGCGCCGGCGTTGACGACGACCACGGTCCGGGGGTTCGCGGCCGCGACCCGGCGCACGAGTTCGTGCTGGCGTCCCGGCAGTTCGAGGTCGGGCCGGTCCCAGCCCTCCGACTCGGTTTCGGAGTTCGTGCCGACGACGACCACCGCGACATCGGCCGCGCGGGCCGCTGCGACGGCCTGCTCGATCTCTTCGTCGGCAGTCGGCCCTGGGCCCTGGTAGCGCAGTTCGGCGCTGGCGAAGCGGTCGAACAGCCCGGGTGTCACGACCTGGACCGTCGCGTCGATCCGCACGTCCCGCGGCGCGTCGACGGTGACGGTCTTCAGTACGCCCTCGGGGTGGTTCGCCGAGGAGTCGAGGATGGCGTCCTGACCGACGACCTGATCGCTGACGCTGATCAGCTCACCGTCGACCTCGATGCGGTGGCGCCCCACTGAAGCGATCTCGATGACGTGGTCGCCCGGAACCTCCAGCCGCAGCGTCGCGGTGACCCGGACAGTGTCGGCCGCGGCGGGCAGCCCGGCGACACGTCCGTGCCAGGGCGCGCTTTCGGTGCGTCGCTGGAGGATCCGCCCGGCGTCATCGAGGATCTCGAGGCCGATCTCGGTGCCTTCGACGAGGTTGTCGGCATACGGGAGGTGCCGGAGGGTGGCGCCGCCGCGGTGCGCCGTGACGATCGCGCCGGGGAACGCTCGCTGAACTTCGTCCAGCGGCAGGGAAAGGTGCGGTGCGTCGACGTGTGCGCTGCCCCCGCCCTGCACGAACGGCTCAACCGCGTTCGCGCCGAGCAACGCGATCCGCCCGGTCGACGCCGGGAGCGGGAGCAGCGCGTTTTTGTTGCGCAGCACGACAGTCGACCGTGCGGCCGCGGCACGCAGGGTCGACATCGTCGCGGGGTCGTGACCGGACGCGCGGGGTGTGGCGAGCGGAATCCCGTCCAGCGCGCCGACGCGGACCGCGAGCAGAAGCAGCCGCCGGACCTTGTCGTCGATCGCGTCCTGGGGGACGTCACCTCGCCGCACGGCGTCGAGCAGGGCGTCCCCCCACGGTCCGCCGGGTCCTGGCATGACGAGGTCCAGTCCGCCGAGAGCGGACCGCACGGTCGTCTTCGTCGCCGTCCAGTCGCTGACGACGACCCCGTCGAAACCCCATTCACCCTTCAGGACGTCATTGAGGAGGCGCACGTGCTCGGTCGCCGGCGCGGTCTCGACACCGTCGTCCACGGCGTTGTAGGCGGCCATGAGCGTCCACACCCCGGCTTCTCGCACCACTGGCTCGAAGGGGGCGAGATACACCTCCCGCAAGGTGCGCGGGTCGAGGCGGGCGATGTACTCGGTGCGTTCGGTTTCGGTCTCGTTGCCGAGGAAGTGCTTGATGCAGGCCCCGATGCCGTTCGCCTGGATCGAGGTCACGAACGCCGCCGCGATACGCCCGCTGAGCAGTGGATCCTCCGAGTAGAACTCGAAATTCCTGCCGCCGACCGGCGAACGCTGCAGGTTCACGGCCGGCGCGAGGACGACGTCGGCGCCCTTCGCCCGCGCCTCGTCGGCCATGACGGCGCCGAGCCCGCCGACCAGGTTCTCGTCCCAGGTCGCCGCGACCGCCGACGGCGCCGGCAGCTGGGCCGAGCTCAGTCGCTCCTCGGTGACCCCGCGGACGCCGATGGGCCCGTCGGACATGGCCATCGCGCGCAGGCCGATCGCGGGGAGTTCGTAGAGCTTCCAAGTGGTGGCCCCGGTCAGGAGCCGCACCCGCTCTTCGAGCGAGAGCGCGGCCAGCAGGCCCTCGACCTGTTCGGCGGTGGTCGTTTCTTCACGAGCCGAAATGCTCAAGGCGGTACTCCAACTCCTCAGCAGTGGGTTCAACCCCGAGTGTACGAACTTACTTACATGAATGTAAGCGTTCGAGCGGCCGGGATCGTCTAGCCTGGGCAGAGAGCGGAAAGGTCCCGCCGTGGACCAGGAGGAGGACTCGGAGCGTGACGGACCGAGTGGCGGTCGACGCCGCGCCCGAAGGACCCAGGGTCACCAAGCGGCAGGTCAAGACGGCCCAGCGTCGCGAGGCGGTGCTCCGCGCGGCGTTCGGGGTGTTCAGCGAGCGGGGGTTCCATAACGCGTCGCTGACCGAGATCGCCGAGCGCGCCGACATGACACACGCGGGCGTGCTTCACCATTTCGGGTCAAAGGACCGGCTGCTCATCGAGGTGCTGCGCTACCGCGACGGCCGGGGCGTCGACGGCCTGTCGGGCGAGCCGCCCGAGGGTGCCGCGCTGCTTCCGCACCTCGTGCGGACAGTCGGTGAGAACGAGGGCAAACCGGGGATCGTGCAGGCGTTCTCGGTGCTGGCGGCGGAGTCGGTGACCGACGGTCATCCGGCTCAGCAGTACTTCCGCGACCGCATGGCCAGCCTGCGGGCGACCATCGCCGCCGCCATCGCCGACCGCACTGGACGCCCCCGCGACGACGTCGGCGTCACCGACGGCGCCGCCGCGGTGATCGCGGTGATGGACGGCCTGCAGATCCAGTGGTTGCTCAGCCCGGACGACGTCTTCATGCAGCGGGCCGCGCAGCTCGTCATCGACGCCGTCACCCAGTACCTGGCGGACGGTGTGGGTTCTCCCTCGTAAGGGCATTGGCGGCGGCGCGCGCGTTTTCGGCTTTGGCGGTAGAACTGTGTGGCCAGCCACTGATCCGAGGAGACGACCAAGCATGCGTGCCATCACCTTTGCCGAGTACGGCGGTCCCGAAGTCCTGCGCGAGGAGGACGTTCCCACGCCCGAACCGGGTGCAGGCCAGGTGCGGGTCGCCGTCCGGGTCGCCGGGCTCAACCCGCTCGACTGGAAGATCCGCAGCGGCGGGATGGCCCAGGGCGCGCCGCTCGACGGCGTGACGATCCCGGGTGCCGAGCTCGCCGGAGTGGTCGACGCCGTCGGCGACGGTACGGATCTGGCTGTCGGTGACGAGGTGTTCGGCTGGTCTGACACCGGCTCGTATGCCGAGTACGCGCTGGCCTCGGCGGTAATCCGGAAGCCGGCGTCTCTGTCGTGGGAGCAGGCGGCCGCTGTGCCCGTGTTCGGGGAGACGGCGTTGCGGGTGCTGCGCGCGCTGGCGGTGACCGCGGATGACGTCTTGCTGATCCACGGTGCGAGCGGCGGCGTCGGCCGGTTCGCGACCCAGCTCGCGGTCGCCCTCGGCGCGACGGTCATCGGCACGGCCGGACAGCGGAACCTCGACGACATCAAGTCCCTCGGCGCGATCCCGGTGCTCTACGGCGACGGCTGGGCCGAGCGGGTCCGCGAGGCCGCGCCGCAACCGGTCTCCGCGGTCTTCGACGCGAGCGGCCACGGCGTACTGCCGGACTCCGTGGAGTTGCTGGGCGGAAGTGAGCGGCTCATCACGATCGCCGACGCCAGCGCCTTCGCGCTCGGCATCACGTTCTCCGGGGGCGACAGCGACACCCGGGTCCCGTTGCTCGAGGTCGTCACCGAGGGCGTGACCAGCGGAAAGCTGGACATCCAGCTCGGCAGGAACTACCCGCTGGCCGAGGCCGCCGACGCGCAGCGCGAGAGCGCCGAGGGCCACAGCGGCGGCAAGATCACCCTCGCCGTGGGCTAGTCCGGCCTGGGCAATGGTAGGAATGCCGGGTGAGCGAACCGAACCTGATCGAGACAGCCGCCGCCGAAGCCGTGACGCTGACCAGCGAGTTGATCCGCATCGACACGACGAACACCGGTGACCCGGACACCCTGGTCGGCGAGCGAGTCGCGGCCGAGTACGTCGCGGAGAAGCTCACGGACGCCGGTTATGAGATCACCTACGTCGAGTCCGGTGGCAAGAACCGGCACAACGTCATCGTCCGCCTGCCCGGAGCCGATCCGAGTCGCGGCGCACTGCTGATCCACGGGCATCTCGACGCGGTGCCGGCCGACGCTTCGGAGTGGTCGGTCCATCCGTTTTCGGGCGCGGTGCAGGACGGCTACGTCTGGGGCCGCGGCGCGGTCGACATGAAGGACATGGTCGGCATGACGCTGGCACTGGCCAGGCACTACAAGTTGAACGGGATCGTGCCGCCGCGCGACCTCGTGTTCGCGTTCGTCGCAGACGAGGAGGCCGGCGGCCAGTTCGGCGCGCAGTGGCTGGTCGAAAATCGCCCGGAGCTGTTCGAAGGCGTCACCGAGGCCATCAGCGAGGTCGGCGGGTTCTCGATCACGCTGAAGGACAACGTCCGCGCGTACCTGATCGAGACGGCCGAAAAGGGTATCCGCTGGATGAAGCTGCGTGTGCGCGGCACCGCCGGCCACGGCTCGATGATCCACCACGACAACGCGGTCACGAAGCTGTCGGAAGCGGTCGCCCGGCTGGGTAACCATCGGTTCCCGCTGGTCATGACCGATTCTGTGCGTGAGTTCCTCGACGGGGTCACCGAGATCACCGGCTGGGACTTCCCGGAGGACGATATCGACGGCGCGGTCGCCAAGCTCGGCAACATCTCCCGCATGATCGGCGCGACGCTCCGCGACACCGCGAACCCCACGATGTTGACCGCCGGCTACAAGTCCAACGTCATCCCGTCGGTCGCCGAAGCCGCGGTGGACTGCCGGATCCTGCCCGGCAGGCTCGAGGCGTTCAACTCCGAGCTCGACGAGATCCTCGGCCCGGACATCGAGAAGGAGTGGATGGAACTCCCACCGGTGGAGACCACCTTCGACGGCGCGCTGGTCGAGGCGATGACAGCCGCGGTGCTCGCCGAAGACCCCGGTGCCCGCACGCTGCCGTACATGCTTTCCGGCGGCACGGACGCGAAGGCGTTCCAATCCCTCGGCATCCGCAACTTCGGGTTCGCCCCGCTGAAACTGCCCGCGGACCTCGACTTCTCCGCGCTGTTCCACGGCGTCGACGAGCGGGTGCCGGTGGACGCGCTGAAGTTCGGCGTCCGCGTACTGGACAGGTTCCTGCGTTCCTCCTGATGACCTCGTTCGAGCTCGCGGACGGGACCCTGCTGCGGGTGGCCCGGTGGGGCGACCCGGCAGCGGCGGTGACCGTCGTGTTCTCCCATGGCTACGCGCTCGACCACCGCAGCTGGTGGCGACTGGCACCGCTGCTGCCGGACGCCGTCGAAAGCCCGGTCAACGTGCTCGCGTACGACCATCGCGGCCACGGCGGCTCCGGGCGGGTGTCACGGGCGGACGCGACGATGGCGAGGCTGGGTGACGACCTCGCCGAGCTCCTCGAAGGCGCCGTTCCCACCGGCCGCGTGGTGCTGGTCGGGCACGACATGGGCGGCCTCGCCGTGATGTCGCTGACCCAGCGGCATCCGGAGCTGTTCGCCGAGCGTGTCGCCGGGCTCGTGCTGCTGGCGACGTCGGCGGGCGGGCTCGCGACGGAGGCTTCGGCGGCGTGGCCGAACGCGCTGGGCAGGTTGGTGAGAGACCTCGGTTCGGTGCTGGGCTCGAAGATCGTCGGCCTGGTTCGGGAGCACACGAGCAAGGCCGTCAGCGCGGGCCTGCGGTGGTGGTTGTTCGGTGACGACCCGGCGCCCGAAGACGTCGAACTGACCGTGCAGATGATCCGCGGCAACTGGCCGCACACGATCGCGTTGTTCAGGCCGGCACTGGACGCGTACGCCCGCGAGGCCGCGCTGCTGCTGGCCGCGGGCACACCGCTGACAGCGATCGTGGGTGAGCGGGACAGGCTGATCCCGGCCGAGGACGTCGAGTCGCTCGCCGGCGCGGTGGAGAACGGCACCGCCATCGTCATCCAGGGTGCCGGGCATGTACTGCCACTCGAGGCCGCCGCGCAGATCCTCCCGCGCCTCGCCGCCATCGTCCACGCCACCCAGCGCTCCCGCTGACCACAACTCGCCGTCGAGTTGCGATAGTTGCGGGCGCTAAGTACCGCAACTCGCCGTCGAGTTGCGATGGTGGCCAGGGTGTCAGAAGTGGGTGGTGATGGCGAAAGCGGCGCGTAGCTGAGCCATGTCGTGCAGATCGCGCTCGGTCGGTTCGTAACCCTGGTGGAAGTAGACCTGCTGCGCCGCGGAAACACACGGCACGACGACGCCGTCGATGACACCGGTCACGAAACAGTCCGCCGGATAGTCGAAGAACCCGCCCTGATCGTCCGCGGACTGACGGGCCGAGCCATCCGGCGCGACGGCGATGGGATGCAGGTCCAGCTCCAGGCCATCCTCGCGCTCCAGCACGAAACGGACCGGTCGCGCGTCGAGCATCTCGGCGAATCCTCGGACGCTCAGCACCGTGAGTGCCGTGGCTTCGTGGGTGACGTCGTGGATCAGGTCGAGGTCACGATGCGTCCGCGTCTGGCGCCCGACAAGCGCGTCGATGCCCCAGCCGCCCGCGATCCAGACCGGGACGCCCGCTTCGCACAGACACGCCGTCAGCTCCAGCACCGACGACGCCCCCATACCGGCGGTCAGGTGATCAGGCCCGGCAACGCCCGCATGGCTGCGGTTCGCTTGCGCCGCAACCACACGCGCCGCGTGCCGTCGGAGTAGAGCCGGACGTTCGCCAGCTCCCAGCCGGCAAATTCCGCGTGGATGGAGAGCTGCGTTGCCGCCGCCCGCCGAGACACCTCCGGGGGTATCCGCAGCGGGCGGTACTCCCAATCCCCTTCGACCACCGCCTCGTCGACAGCCGTCATGGTGAGATCACCTGGGTCCCTTCTCCGGCGGCCGAGCCGACGATCACGTGACCGGTCTGCTGATCGACGGTAACCGAGTTGGGTTGCCGTACGGTCGCGAAGCGATACTTTTCGACCGGTTCACCACCGCGGACATCGAAGCCGACGACCTCGTTGCTGCTGGTCAACGTGACCCAGGCGAGGTTGCGTTGAGCGTCATACGCGATTCCGTACGCCCCGCCTGGCACCGGGTAGCGCTGGCGCATCAGCAGGGGATCGGCGGAGAAGGCGAGCAGCGAGCTGTCGCGGGAGTCGGTGACCAGCACCCGGCCGTACGAGTCGGCGACGGCGTTGGTCGCCCCGTCGCCCGCGCGCAGGCCCTCGGCGACCGTGCCGCCCGCGACGTCGACCCGGAACACCGCGGTGCGCAGCCGGTCGAGCACGATCGTGGTGTCACCCGCGGTCAGGATGTCGTCGGCGCTGTAGAGCTGGCCGCCGATGGTCTTGGTGACCTTGTCACCGTCGAGGACGTCGATCTCCTTGCGGTCGCGGACGGCGACGTAGGTCTGCGCGCCGACGGTGATCGCGGCCGACGGGATGCCCTTGATCGGGAGCTCGGTGACGTGGCCCGCGAGAGCGGTGATCTTGGCGATCTGCGACTTCGTCGGGACGCTGGCGAGGAACTGGCCCGGCGACACGCTGAGGTGCTCGACCGGCCCGGCCAGCGCGACCGTGCGCGGTGCGGCGGTGAGGTCGTCGAGGCTGTACAGCCGCAGCGACGGCGGGTTCGTCAGTGCGACGGCGAGGGTGCGGGTCGACGGGTCGTTCGCGACGGCCGTCACCGAGGAGGGCTCCGCGAGCACCTGACCCACCGGCTTCTTCGCCGCCACTGGGGACACCGCGGCGACCGCCGCGACCGGGTTCGCGACGACCTGCAGGCTGTCCGACGGCCCTTGCTTGCCCGAACAGCCCGAAACCAGCAGCACACCCGCGAGCGGGATCGCGACCAGCGATTTGGTGGCGAACCGTCGCACTGAGTGGCCTCCAGCGTTTTGTCGGTGGACTGTCATGGCTAGTTTCCCCCAGGATTCCCGAGTCGTCACGTCCGTGTCACCCGCAAGTCGCACTGATCACGGTGCGAATCACTGTGCGCACCGGTCCGCGGACTGGCCGATTCACCGGCCCGTCCCGCGTTCCGGGTAGCCGAAGTCGATCGCGCTGACGTCGTCGAGCGCGGACTTGATCGCCCGGGGGAGCGTGATGTCTTCGGCGGCCAGCGACCCCGTGAGCTGCCCGGTGTCACGCGCGCCGACGACGGGAGCGACCACGCCCGGTTGGTCGCGCACCCAGGCCAGCGCGACCGCGAGCGGCGAGGTGCCGAGGCCGTCCGCGGCGGTCACCACGGCCTGCACGATGCGGGACGCCCGGTCGGTGCGATGCTGCTCGACGTACCCGGCGTAGGCCGCGGACGCGCCGCGTGAATCGGCCGGCGTGCTGGTGCGGTACTTGCCGGTGAGGACGCCGCGACCCAGTGGCGCCCAAGGCAGGATGCCGACGCCGTGGTGGAGGGCGGCGGGCACGAGTTCGCGTTCGACCCCGCGTTCGACCAGCGAGTACTCCATCTGCACGGAGATCAGCTGCGCGGTCGTGGGGGACGCGGCCGCGGTGGCGAGCTGCCAGCCGGAGTAGTTCGACACCCCGGTGTAGCGCACCTTTCCGCTGGAGACGGCGAAGTCGAGCGCGGCGAGGGTTTCGTGCAGGGGCACGGTGTTGTCCCAGGCGTGCAGCTGCCAGAGGTCGACGTGATCGACGCCGAGCCGCCGCAGGGAGCCGTCCAGCGCGGAAAGCAGGGCCCCGCGGGACGCGCCGCCGCCGAACGGCCCGTCGGTGCGCCGGGCCACAGCCTTGGTGGCGAGGACGATGTCGTCGCGCGGGACGAGGTCGCCGAGCAGCGAGCCGAGGACGCGTTCACCCTCGCCCTCGGTGTAGATGTCCGCGGTGTCGACCAGCGTCCCGCCCGCGTCGACGAAGGCGACCAGCTGGCTGGCCGCCTCTTCGGCGTCGGTGTCGTCGCCCCAGGTCATCGTGCCGAGGGCCATCCGGGACACCCGGAGTCCCGAGCGGCCGAGCTGTCGCTTTTCCACGGCGGCCGAGCCTAGTCGTTGGCCTGGCCGGGCTTTACGCAAGGTAAGTAGTGTCGTGGCGAATGGCCCCGTTAGTGTCACCAACCGTGCGAAACGCCATAAAACACGCTTATCGGGTCACTGGTCATTTCACCGCGGCGGGGGCCGTCTGACATGGGCTGGTTCGAAGCGTTGGTACTGGGCTTGGTCCAAGGCCTGACGGAGTTCCTGCCGGTCTCCTCGAGCGCGCACCTGCGGATCACCGCGGCGCTCGCCGGCTGGGACGATCCGGGGGCCGCGTTCACCGCGGTCACCCAGATCGGCACCGAGCTCGCGGTCATCCTGTACTTCTCGAAGAAGATCGGCCACGTGCTGGTGGCCTGGTTCTACTCGTTGTTCAAGAAGGATTGGCGAGGTCACCCGGACGCGCGCCTCGGCTGGCTGATCATCATCGGTTCACTGCCGATCGTCGTACTCGGGCTGTTCTTCCAGAACGCCATCGACCACTCCTTCCGCGACCTGCGCATCACCGCGACCATGCTGATCGTGTTCGGCGTCATCCTGTGGATTGCCGACCGGGTGGGCCGCAAAACCCGCGACCTCGACCACCTCACCGTCCCGCACGGCCTCGGATTCGGCTTCGCGCAGGCACTCGCCATCGTGCCGGGGGTGTCGCGGTCCGGCGGCACGGTCAGCGCGGGGCTGCTGCTCGGCTACACCCGCGCCGACGCCACCGAGTACGCGTTCCTGCTCGCCGTGCCCGCGGTGTTCGGGTCGGGGCTCTACAAGCTCACCGACATCGGCAAGAACGGCGTCCCGGCGCAGTGGGGCCCGACCATCCTCGCCACCCTCGTCGCGTTCGCGGTCGGTTATGTGGTCATCGCCTGGCTGATGGCATTTATCAAGACGAAGAGCTACCTGCCGTTCATCGTCTACCGCATCGCGCTCGGTGTGGTGCTCTTCGTGCTCGTCTTCACCGGCGCATTGGCGCCGGACGCGGGTCCCGCAACCTGACGCCAGTGGGTGGGAGGCGCGCGAAGGTCGCCGTGGCACTACGTATGGTTGCGTCGTGAGCACCGTCATCCTGCTTCGGCACGGCAAGTCCACGGCCAACGGTTCGGGCATCCTGGCCGGGCGCACGCCGAAGGTGAACCTCGACGACACCGGCCGCGCCCAGGCAGACGCGCTGGTCGAGCGCCTGGCACCGGTTCCGCTCGTAGCGCTCGTCGTGTCCCCGCTGCTGCGCTGCAAGCAGACGGTCACTCCGCTCGCGACGGCCCGCGGGCTGGCGAAGACCGTCGAGCCGCGGCTGTCCGAAGTGGACTACGGCGACTGGACGGGCCGCGAGCTCAAAACGCTGTTCAAAGAGCCGCTGTGGCGCGTGGTGCAGGCACACGCGTCGGCCGCGGTGTTCCCCGGCGGCGAGGGGTTGGCCGCGATGCAGGCCAGGGCCGTCGCCGCGGTCAGGGAGCACGACGCACGCATCACCGCCGAGCACGGCGAGAACGCCATCTGGCTGCTGTGCAGCCACGGGGACGTGATCAAGTCGATCCTCGCCGACGCCCTCGGGCAGCATCTCGACGCGTTCCAGCGGATCGTCGTCGACCCATCGTCGGTTTCGGTCGTGCGGTATACCGAGACCAGGCCTTTTGTCCTGCGGACGAACGACAACGGCGGCGACCTGAGCGGTATCGTTCCACCTCCGCCGAAGCCCCCGGCCAAGCGTCGCGGCCGGGCCAAGGCCGCGCCGAGTTCCAGCGATGCCGTCGTCGGCGGGACCACCGGCCGCTGAGCGCGCCGTGCCGCGGTGATCGGGAGGGCAGACTTCGCTGAGCCTACTTTGGTTTGGCACGGCCGCCAGTAGGGTGAACCTCCTACCAGGTGAGTCGACGAAGCAGGAGCAAGGCCGATGATTTCGCAGGACAACCCGTTCGCCGTACCCAGCGAGCTTCCGTACGCCCTGCCGCCGTTCGACCGGATCGCCGACGAGCACTACCTCCCGGCGTTCGAAACCGGCTTGGCCGAGCAGTCCGCCGAAGTCGAGGCCATCGCGCACAATGCCGAGCCGCCGACGTTCGAGAACACCGTGGTCGCCCTGGAACGGTCAGGCAGGCTGTTGGCCAGGGTGGGCGGGACGTTCTTCAACCTCACCGGTTCGGACAACAACGAGGCCATCGAAGCCGTCCAGGAAAAGATCGCGCCGCTGCTGGCCGCGCACTACGACTCGATTCACCTGAACGGGGACCTGTTCGGCCGGGTCAACACGCTGTTCGAGGCCCGCGCGACACTCGGTCTCGACGAGGAGTCGAGCTGGCTGCTTCAGCGCTATCACACCGATTTCCAGCGCGCCGGCGCCGGCTTGCCGGAGCGGGACCAGCTGCGGTTGCGGGAGCTCAACGGCGAACTCTCGTCGTTGGCCACGCAGTTCGGCCAGAACCTGCTGAAGGACACGAACGCGTCGGCGCTGGTCGTCTCCGACGTGGCCGAGCTGGCCGGGCTGTCGGCGGACGCGGTGGCCGCAGCCGGTGAAGCCGCGACGTCGCGGGGCGAGGCCGGCAAGTACGTCCTGAACCTGAACCTGCCGACGAACCAGCCGCTGCTCGCGTCATTGGAGAACCGCGCGTTGCGGGAACGGCTGTTCACGGCGTCGATCACGCGCGGCAACCACGACAACGAGTACGACAACAAGGAGCGCCTGGCGCGGATCGCGAGCCTGCGTGCCGAACGTGCGGCGCTGCTCGGTCATCCGAACCACGCGTCGTACGTGATCGCCGACGAGACGGCGAAGACCGCCCAAGCCGCGGTCGGGCTGCTCGAGCGGCTCGCGCCTGCCGCGGTGGCGAACGCGAAGATCGAGGCCGAGGAACTCCAGGCGCTGCTGGAGCTCGACGAGCCCGGCGCGACACTGGAGGCGTGGGACTGGATGTTCTACGCGGAGAAGGTCCGGCGCGACCGATACGACGTCGACGCCGAAGCCCTGCGTCCGTACTTCGAGCTCGACCGAGTGCTGGTCGACGGCGTGTTCTGGGCGGCGAACCGGCTGTACGGGCTGACCTTCGTCGAGCGGCATGACCTGCCGAAGTACCACCCGGAACTGCGGATCTTCGAGGTTTTCGACGCCGACGGCAGCGGGCTCGGCCTGTTCCTCGGCGACTACTACACGCGCGACTCCAAGCGCGGTGGGGCGTGGATGAACAACTTCGTCGACCAGACGAGGCTGATCGGGACGCAGACGGTCGTGGTGAACAACCTCAACATCCCGCGCCCGCCGGCCGGTGAGCCGACGCTGCTGTCGTTCGACGAGGTGATCACCGCGTTCCACGAGTTCGGGCACGCGCTGCATTCGCTGGTTTCCGACGTCACGTACACGACGTTCTCCGGCACCAACGTCCCGCGCGACTTCGTCGAATACCCGTCGCAGGTCAACGAGATGTGGATGCTGTGGCCGGAGGTCCTCGCCAACTACGCCAAGCACTACAAGACCGGTGAACCGCTTCCGGGGCACCTGGTCGACAAGCTGCTGGAGTCGCAGCTTTACGGCGAGGGCTACGCGACCACCGAGTACCTCGCGGCGGCGCTGCTCGACCAGGCCTGGCACAGCCTGCGCGTGGACGACCAAGTCGACGACGTGCTGCGGTTCGAGGCGGCCGCGCTGGAGAAGGCAGGAGTAGCGGTGTCCAGCATTCGGCCGCGCTACCGGAGCACGTACTTCTCGCACATCTTCGGCGGCGGCTACTCGGCCGGCTACTACTCGTACATCTGGAGCGAGGTGCTCGACGCGGACACCGTCGAGTGGTTCAAGGAGAACGGCGGCCTGACCAGGGCCAACGGCGACCACTTCCGCCGTGAGCTGCTGGGCAGGGGAGGCAGCATCGACTCGATGGTCGCCTTCCGCAACTTCCGCGGCCGCGACCCGGAGATCGAGCCCCTGCTCAAGCGCCGAGGCCTCACCGAAGCGTAAGCGGCCGCGGCCGCGGCAGCCTTCGGCGTACGACAGTGCAGGGCTGGAACGTCGTCCGGGGTGACTGGCGGGGCTGATGTGGCAGGTGTGACGTTGCGACGTGCCGTGAAGGCCACCTTCACGGCGTAAGGCGCACTCAACTGGGCCTTCACCCAGCCACTTCTGGCTGTATAACGTCCTATACGTCTCCCCGTGCGCGAGTTCCACGTTCAACCACTTGAGTCCCACGAACCCCGTGAGGCGTGTTTTACGCAGGACTCCCGGACGAATGTTGCGAGCTCGGACTGCGGGCGTCCCCAGCCGCCGCTCTCCCATTCGTCGTAGAACCCGCACAGCTCTGCCAAAGGGGGCGCGAGGAGCGCGTCGGAATATGCCGAGTCGGAGACCAGCTGCTCGACAGTGCCGATGACCTGAAGTTCATCGGCGAGTCCAGCCAAGTAGAGCCGAGCGAGGTCGTTGAAGACCAACTCTGCGGCGGCAGCCTCGGTTAGTGGTGCGATCCTCATCTCGGCAAAGGTCGACGGCAGCAGGTCGTGGATCTGCGGGGGTTCGGACGCGCTGAGGCCGGCGAGCTCCCGTAATGCGGGGCCGTCGTATCCGTCCACGAGCCAGTGCGCTGCCCACCAGGGCGCGAAGTCGGTGGGGAAGTGTCCGAGCGTCAGGTATGCACTAGCCAGGCGCGGGGGAGCAGGCCGCTCGGCGGTGTAGGGGAACACCGCCTAATCAGTAGTCCAATTCGGCTGCTGGGGGTACCGGGTTTCCTTGCGGGGGCGGGAGACGTCCCGTCCATCGGTACCGGTGACCGCTGAGCCGAATGGTTTCACCAGTTTCGCTGATTGACGTCGTCATCTTGACCGAATCGTAATTGTTGCGGGTCGCAACATATGCAACCGTACGTAGCGCTGCTGATACGCGTTACAGGTCCAGACCACTTCATCGCTTCGCGTGGGCAGCACGGTCGCTATTCGTGCCGATTGTGTGTGCTCAGTGAGGAGACACCATGCTTGCTCGCCGCTGGTTAAGTCTGATCGGGGTCATCGGCCTCGCCGCCGGTGCGGCGGTCGTAGGTCAGACCGCCGACGCCACACCCGCCGCTGTCAACGCCGTCTGTCCCTGGGTCGGGTCGACCGCGCCTGTACCGCAACGGGTTTCGCAGCTACTCGCCCAGATGAGCCAAGCCCAGAAGATCTCGTTGTTGCACGGCACGGGCGGCGCCTACGTCGGCAATACGCCGGCCATCCCGGCGCTGTGTGTGCCCGCTGTCGGACTCGAGGACGGCCCGGCGGGCGTGGGGGAGGGCCTGAACGGGGTCACCCAGCTTCCCGCTCCGGTCGCCGCCGCGGCGACCTGGGACGTTGCCGCAGAACAACAGTACGGCGCCGTGGTCGGTTCGGAGGAGGCAGGCAAGGGCTCCACGATCGACCTCGGCCCGACGATCAACATCGTCCGCGACCCGCGCTGGGGCCGCGCGTTCGAGTCGATGTCCGAGGACCCGTACCTCGCCGGGCAGCTCGGCGCGGCCAACATCAAAGGCGTCCAGTCGACCGGTGAACTCGCGCAGGTCAAGCACCTCGGCGTGTACAACCAGGAGACCAACCGCAACACCCCCTCGGACAACGCGATCATCGACGCGCGCACCGAGCAGGAGATCTACCTCCCGCAGTTCCAGACCAGCGTCCAGCAGGGCGCGGCGTCGTCGGTGATGTGCTCCTACAGCACCGTGAACGGCACCTACGCCTGCCAGAACCCCGGCATGCTCAACAACGCGCTGGACAACCAGTTCGGCTTCCCCGGTTTCGTCACTTCCGACTGGGGCGCAACACATTCGACGGTCGCCTCGGCCAACTCGGGCATGGACCAGGAAATGCCCGGCGGTGACTTCTTCGGCTCCGCGCTGCAGACCGCCGTTACGAACGGCCAGGTCACGCAGGCGACCCTCAACGGTATGGTCGGCCGGATCCTGACCGAGATGTTCACTTTCGGCCTGTTCGACAACGCCCCGCACGGCTCGACCGGCGCCACCGTGACGTCGGCCGCGCACGTGACGGCTGCCCGGCAGATCGCCGAGCAGGGCACTGTGCTGCTGCGCAACAACAACGGCGCGCTGCCGCTGAACACGACGTCGGCCAAGTCGATCGCCGTGATCGGCACGGACGCCAACACCTCCCCGCTGACCGCCGGTGGCGGGAGCGCGGCGGTCAACTCGTCCGGCACGGTGACGCCGCTGCAGGGCATTACCAGCCGCGCGGGTGCCGGGGTGAACGTCCAGTACGCCGCCGGCGACAACACCGGAACCGCGGCGACTCTGGCCAAGAACTCGTCGGTGGCCGTGGTTTTCGTCAGCATGAACGAGTCCGAGGGCGGCGACCTCGGCAACATCGACCTGCCGGGCAACCAGAACGCCCTGATCTCCGCGGTCGCGGCCGCCAACCCGAACACGATCGTCGTCCTCAACACCGGTTCCGCGGTCACCATGCCGTGGGTCAACTCCGTCGCCGGTGTCCTCGAAGGCTGGTACCCCGGACAGGAGGACGGCAACGCCATCTCCGCGGTGCTGTTCGGCGACGTGAACCCCTCGGGCAAGCTGCCGGTCAGCTTCCCGAAGAGCCTGGCTGACGTCCCGGCGTCGACACAGGCCCAGTGGCCGGGCACCAACGGAAACGTGCAGTACTCCGAAGGGCTCAACGTCGGTTACCGCTGGTACCAGGCGAAGAACATCACCCCGCTGTTCCCGTTCGGGTTCGGGCTGTCCTACACCACCTTCGGCTTCAGCAACCTCCAGGTGAGCGCCCCTGACGCGCACGGAAAGTCCACCGCGACGGCCACGGTGACCAATACCGGCACGCGCGCCGGATCCGAGGTCGCGCAGCTGTACATCGGTGACCCGGCGACCACCGGTGAACCGCCCTCCCAGCTCAAGGGCTTCACCAAGGTGACCCTGCAGCCGGGTGCGAGCACCACGGTGAGCTTCCCGATCACCTCGCACGACCTCGCCTACTGGAACACCGCCTCGAACGGCTGGACCACCGCGGTGGGCACCTACCGGATTCAGGTGGGCGATACGTCGGCGAGCCCTCAGCTCACCGGCAGCCTCGTCGTCAGCTCGACCTCGACCGGTAACGCGGTCACCGTGACCAACCCGCAGGGCATGAGCAGCCCGGTGGGCACGGCGGCGAGCCTGCCGATCCAGGCTACGGATTCCGCGTCCGGCCAGACCCTGACCTACAGCGCGACCGGCTTGCCGGCCGGGCTGGCCGTCAACAGTGGTACCGGCGCGATCTCCGGTACCGCGACCGCCGCCGGTACCAGCACGGTGACGGTGACGGCCACCGATGGCACCGGGGCGACCGGCACGACGACGTTCGTGTGGACGGCGACCAGTGGCGGTGGCGGCACCGGGGGAGCGGCCGGACCGATCGTGGCCGGCGTGTCGGCGAGCTTGTGCGTCGACGTTCGCGGCGCGAGTTCGGCCAACAACACCGCGGTGCAGCTCTACCAGTGCAACGGCACGGGTGCGCAGGTCTGGACCGTGGCCGCCCAGGGCGCGCTGCAGTCGCTCGGCAAGTGCATGGACGTGACGTCGGCCGGCACAGCGAACGGCACGAAAGTCCAGCTCTACGACTGCAACGGTTCCGGTGCGCAGGTCTGGCAGGCGCAGTCGAACGGCTCACTGCTCAACTCGGTGTCCGGACGGTGCCTGGACGACCCATCGGCCTCGACGGCGAACAGCACGCAGCTCCAGATCTGGGACTGCAACGCCGCTGTCCAGCAGCGGTGGACGCTGCCCAGCTAGATGTATAACGACCTATACAGCTGGGCGTGAAGGGTAGAACGCAGTAATAACCACAACAACCGGCAAGGACGTCAGCTGGCGTCAGTGCTGAATGCAGCGACGCGTTGGGCGGTGAGTGCAGTAAGGCGGCCGCTCAACGCGTCGTGGATCGACTGGAAAGAGTCGCTACCGAGGGCGAGCCTGCGCACGGCCGGACTTGACGCGCAGTCGATGATGGCGTCGGCCACTTTGTCCACATCGGACGCTGGGGCTGACACCACCCCATCGGGTTCGGTCATGAACCGGCGGAGCGACGCGACCGGTCCGTTCGCGTATTCGTCCATCGGCTCGGCAAGGGCGAGCGACGGCCCGGCGAAACTGGTCAGCACATTGCCGGGCTCGACGAGCGTGATGTCGATTCCGAATTCGGCGACTTCACCCGCCACCGTCTCGAGAAACCCTTCGATGCCCCATTTCGCCGCGTGGTAGGGACTCGCCCCGGGATAGGTGACCTGGCCACCCATACTGGAGGTCTGCAGGATCCGGCCACCACCTTGGGCCCGGAGGTGCGGCAGGACCGCGCGGGTCAGGCGGATCGGCCCGTGCAGGTTGGTGTCGAGCTGCCGGTCGATTTCGGCGTCGGTGAACTCTTCGGCGGCGCCGATGAGCCCGTATCCGGCGTTGGAGAACACGACGTCGACGCGGCCCAGTTCCGCGAACGCGCGGTCGACGACGGTCCGCACCGCGTGGGCGTCGGTGACGTCGAGGGCCGCGGTCCACAGCCGGTCGCCGTAGCGTTCGGCGAGATCGTCGAGTTGTTCGGGCTTGCGCGCGGTGGCGGCGACACGATGTCCGTCGCGCAGGAGGTGTTCGGTTACGTGCCTGCCGATTCCGGAGTTGGAGCCGGTGATGAACCAGGTTGAGGAAGCCATGTCCTCAGCCAAGCAGCCGTGGCAGCGGGTTTGGGGGCGTAGAGAAGCCCCGCTGAAACTGGTACCAGCAGGGCTACCTTCGGCGGCGCGGCAGCCGTGCCGCCAGGGCACAATGGACTGATGTCTCAAGGCACGGAACTGGGCGACTTCCTGCGTTCGCGCAGGTCGCGGCTGCAGCCTGCCGACGCCGGGCTCGCGCCGGACGGACGTCGGCGGCGGGTGCAAGGGCTGCGTCGCGACGAGGTCGCGCGGCTCGCCGGCGTCAGCACGGAGTACTACACGCGGCTGGAGCAGGGCAAGTCCGGCAACATTTCCGCCGAGGTCCTTGCCGGGCTCGCGGGTGCGCTGCGGCTCGACGACACGGAACGTGAGCACCTCACTGACCTGTCGTCTCGTCCACCGGCCAGGCATGCGTCCTCGCCGCCGCAGCGTGTCCGTCCTGGGCTGTACCGACTACTTGAGACCCTCGACCACGTCCCGGCGTTCATTTTCGGACGGCGTACGGACGTCTTGGCGAGCAATCGGCTCGCGCGGGCCGTCATCACCGACTTCGACGCCATGCCCGCGACGCGGCGGAACTTCGCCCGGTTCGTGCTCCTCGACCCCGCGGCTCGCGACCTGTACCCGGACTGGGAAGTGGCGGCCACCGAAATCACCGCGGTTCTTCGGATGGAGGCCGGCCAGCGGCCGAACGACCGGCAGCTCGGCGACCTCGTCGGCGAGCTCACCTTGCGCTGTCCCGGGTTTTCGGACCGGTGGAACGACCACCGGGTGCTGCGGCACCACCACGGCATCAAGCGGCACCACCACCCGGAGTTCGGCGAGCTCGTTTTCGCCTACGAGGTCCTGCAGATCCCGGGGGACCCGGACCAGAAGCTCTGCGTGTACAACGTCGAGGCCGGGTCTCGAACCGAGGAGGCCATCCGGCTGCTGGGCAGCTGGACGGCCTCCGACAGCGACTCAGCCGATTCAGCCGTCTGAACGACGTCGGCGCAGGGTGAACTTCTCGAAGACCGACAGCTCGCCGGAGGGTTTGTTGACGTTGTAGTACGTGACGTGGATCGACGTCGTATCGCCGGGGTGGCGACCGGGGTCGACGGTGAAAGCCGCGAACCCGTAGGGGTGTTCGATGTCGCGGACGGCGCTCCAGACCGTCTGCTCTTTGACGAAGGTCGAGACGCGCTTGCCGTTCGAGCCGGCTGTCGCCGAGACTGCGGTGATGACCTTGCCGGTGCCGTCCTTGAAGAAGCTTCCGTTGGTGGTACCGGAAACGCCGCCACCGCCGAGGATCATGTGGACAGTGCCGTGGGTGGAGTCGATGACGTCGGTCGCGGCCGAAACGGGGTTCGGTGTGAGCGTTTCGCTGCCGGAGACGACTCCGCGCACGGCCAGAGAGCGCTCGTAGTCGTGCTCGTGGCCGCAGAGCACGAGGTCGACGCTGTACTTGTCGAACAGGGGGCCGTACTTCTCGCGCAGGCCGAGGTCCGAGCCGTTGGCGTCGGACGAGCTGATCATCACCTGGTGCATCGCGACGACGACCCAGTCGACGTCCCGGGAGGCGCGCGCGGCGGCGAGTTCGCGTTGCAGCCACGCGAGCTGGCGGCCGCCGGAGTAGCCGTTGATGTAGACGTCGCCGCCGTCCTGCAGGCAGTTGTCGTCGTTCTGCAGGACGATCACGCGCACGGACCCGACGGTGAAGGAGTACCAGAGCCCGGCGAGTTCGGCGTCGGTTTCGGTCGAGGGGACCTGGAAGTAGGCCTGGAAGGCGTCGAGGCCGATCGGGCCGTTCTGCTTCTCGATCTCGTGGTTGCCGGCGGCGGGCATCCACGGGCGGAAGCGGGTGGAGCGAGTGTTGTTGGTGAAGAAGTTGTTCCAGGTGCGGACGCGGTCGACGTCGAGGTTGGCGTAGCAGAGGTCGCCGTTGAGCAGGTGGAACAGCGGGGCGACGGTCTCGATGCCGGTGACGATGTCCTTGGTGGCGGGTGTCGAGTTCGCATCCAGGCCGGACGTGCCGTCGGCCTTCCAAGTGACCTGCGGCGCGGACTGGTCGCCGAAGCTGGTGAAGGTGAAGACCGAGCGGCCCGACGGCGCGGTGCGGAACGTCGCGGCATCAGGAGTAGCGCCATCATGCTGAGCTGCGTAGATGTACTCGGTGCCCGGGCGAAGGCGGTCGAGTTCGGCGTGGTGGATCCAGACCGTGCGGCCGGACGTGCCGTCGACGTAGGTGCGGGTGTCGGCCTGGGCGCAGGCGCCGAAGCCGCCGTCGAGCGTGCCGTAGAGCACCCGCGGGCGCTTGACCGAGCCGTCGGTGATCCACGAGACGACCATCTGGCGTGCCGGGTCGCGGCCGAACTGCAGGTGCAGCCCCTGGACGGGGGTGACGCCGTTGCCGATGCTCGGCACGAACGCGGCGGTCTGCGGCGCTGCGTTCGCGGTGCCTACTCCGAGGAGTGGCGCGGCGCTCGCGGCCCCGAGCAGTCCCAGCGCGCCGCGGCGGCTGACGGTGTGTTTTGGCGTGTCGGACATGGGGATCTCCTCGGGCTCGGTCGCCAGACGAACCTAAGTGGACGTCATGAACGTGAGCTGTCCTGAGGATGAAGCATGGCCACGTCACGCTGGGGATCCTTGCGGCTACAGGAAGTCCTTCCAGAACGGCACGGTCGCCTTCGGGGTCCAGCGCTCGTCACCGCGGTCGAGGCCGGGGCCGCCGAACTCGTGGTGGATGTAGTCGGACAGGTCCATGCCGTAGTAGATGATGTCCGTTCCGTGGATCGAAAGCACCGGATGACCGAAGGTGCCGCGGCCGGCGGGCAGGAACCGGTGCGCGTACACCGGGATCAGCTTCGGCAGTTTTGCCAGCTCGAGCTTCGCGGTCTCCAGCGCTTCGGCCGTGTTCGCCGGGCGCTCGCCCCAGCTGGAGTCCCACAGCGTGCCCTCCTCGACGTCGCTGAGCACTCCCTCGGCGGGCCAGGCGAGGCGGTAGCGCAAGTCGTCCGCTGTGGCGTTGCGCCAGTCCGGCCAGGGCTCATCCCATGTGTAGTACACGCCGTCTTCCGGCACACGCGGCGTGTTCACCGGCAGTCCGGCGGCGAGGAACGCCCGATGGTCGTCAGCGAACTCGAAGTTGTACTCCGCCTCGATGCCGGCGAATTCGTCGTCGGTCAGGCCCGGCGTGATGTCACAGCAGCCGAGCTCCGCCAACTTGCGTGCCGCGTCTGCCCCCAGCCGGGCAGCCTCTTCGTTGATCACGCCGGAACGGTAGCGCTTCCGGTGCCCTGGACGTCAAGATCTTTCGGCCACGAGTTCGGCGAGCCGGTCGGCTGTCCGGGCGCGGCGAGGCGTCAGACGAGGGGAGTGGTCGGGATCGGCGTCGAGTTCGGTGACTCGCGTGAGGATCCGGCCGCCGAGGTCGTGGAAATCGTGCCCCAGATCGCGCAGTCCTTCGGCGAAGATGTCCACATTGGACTGAACCCGCGTCAGCAGCACAGTCCGCTGGGTGAGCGTGCTGTGGAGCCGGCGGACGCTGTCGAGCAGGTCGCGATCTTGAGCTTTCACCTTGCCCGCCAGGCACTGTCGCAGGAAACACAGGTCGGATCGAGCCAATCCCCGCCGAGCTCGATGACGTCCGTGCGCCGCACGGTCACCTCGTTTCCGCACAACGTCGTGAACGTCCCGCCTTCGTTCGGCACGGGTCCATCGAGCGCATGACGCTTCCCCGCCGCCTGCTGCCAATGCAACATTGGTTACCTCCGGTGTGTACTGTGCTCCCCAGCGTAATCACGCAGGCGGTCGTGGCAATCTTGTTGCAAGGGTGAGACACCGGAGGACCCATTGGCTCACAAATCCCCTGGTGTCAAGGCAAAAGCGCTGGGCACGCAGTTGCGCGTCTGCCGTGAAGACGCCGGCCTGAACATGCGAGACGCGGCGGAGGCCGTTGACTGCGACAAGTCGGCGTTGTCGCGTCTGGAGACGGGCAGTCGCCGGGTGTCCGTCGAAGAAGTGGCGCTGTTGCTCGGCGTCTATCGCGTACGCGGCGCTCTTCGAGACGAGCTCCTGGCGGCAGCGCGAAGCTTGGACGAGTCAGGCTGGTGGGGGTGGGGCCAGGGGCTGGCGTCGTTGCCCAAGGCGATGGTGACTCTGGCGGAATGCGAGTCAGAGGCCCGCCGAGTCACCAACTGGGCGCCGATGCTGGTTCCAGGTTTGCTGCAGACGATGTACTATGCGCGGGCTTGGCTGCTGGCGACCGGCACGGATCGGGAACGGGTCGAGATGCTCTTGGCCGCGAGAGCGACTCGTCAGCGGATCCTGAGCACCGAGGGGCAGGAATTCATCTTCTTCCTCGGTGAGCCGGCGTTGTTCACGTCGGTCGGCGATGCCGGAGTTTTGGCGACGCAGCTCGCCCGGATCCGTGAACTCGGTGAGCGTCGGAATGTGTCGATTCGCGTTCTGCCCGCGGGCGCTGGGCCGCACGAGGGGCAGCTCGGATCGTTCGTAGTGATGGAGTTTCCTGCAACAGGGCCGCTGGTGCTCGTCGAATTGATGCGGTCGAGCGTCTTCCTGGACGACGAGGTGCAGACGCAGCCTTACGTGGCCGCACTTTCGACGCTGTCGACGCTCGCACTGAGCGAAGCTGAGTCGATGCGGCGGATCACCCAGGTGCAGGCGGGCTTAGGGCTGGTGAGTGTTCCGGCCGGTTAGAAGCAGGTTAGAAGCGGCCGGAACACTCACGAGTCCGAGTCGGCCAGGCGTCAGATGAGGCCGAGCTTCTTCACGGCGTCGCGCTCTTCGACGAGCTCGGCGACGGAGGCGTCGATGCGGGTGCGGGAGAAGGCGTCGATCTCCAGGCCCTGGACGATCTCGTACTTGCCGTTCTTCGCGGTGACGGGGAACGACGAGATGAGGCCCTCGGGGACGCCGTAAGAGCCGTCGGACACGACCGCGGCCGAGGTCCAGTCGCCCTCGGGGGTGCCGTTGACCCAGGTGTGGACGTGGTCGATGGCGGCGGACGCGGCGGACGCGGCGGAGGAGAGACCGCGGGCCTCGATGATCGCGGCGCCGCGCTTGGCGACGGTCGGGATGAAGGTGTCCTCGAGCCACGTCTGGTCGTTGACGGCCTCGGCGGCGTTCTTGCCGTTGACCTCGGCGTGGAAGATGCTCGGGTACTGCGTCGCGGAGTGATTGCCCCAGATGGCGAGCTTCTTGATGTCGGTGACCGACACGCCGAGCTTCTTCGACAGCTGCGCGAGCGCGCGGTTGTGGTCGAGGCGGGTCATGGCGGTGAAGCGGTCGGCCGGGACGTCGGGGGCGTGGCCCTGGGCGATCAGCGCGTTGGTGTTGGCCGGGTTGCCGACCACGAGGACCTTGATGTCGTCCGCCGCGCCGGCGTTGATGGCCTCGCCCTGCGGCTTGAAGATGCCACCGTTGGCCTCGAGCAGGTCTCCGCGCTCCATGCCCTTGGCGCGGGGGCGCGCGCCGACGAGCAGCGCGACGTTGGTGCCCTCGAACGCGGCTTTCGCGTCGTCGAAGATGTCGATGCTGGCGAGCAGCGGGAACGCGCCGTCGTCGAGCTCCATCGCGGTGCCCTCAGCCGCCTTGACCGCCTGCGGGATCTCCAGGAGCCGCAGCTTCACCGGGGTGTCCGCGCCGAGCAGCTGGCCGGACGCGATGCGGAACAGCAGCGCGTAACCGATCTGGCCGGCCGCACCGGTGACGGTGACGTTGACAGGGGCTTGCGTCATTGGATATCTCCTGCGTGAGCGTTCGGTTTCTTACCCCGATGTTATCCGCCTCGACCTGCGCCGATCGGGTGCGTCCGGTCACTGTCCACTTGATCGATGCCGACCGGGTGTTTTCTACGCGACGACGTGTGCCGGGGCTACCGCGTCGACGTCGAAAGCCCGGCCCAGCGCGATGACGGCGTTGTCGAGCTGGCCGAGACTGGACAGTACGGACCGTGCCTGCGGGTCGGCGACCTCGTCCGACACGGGCGTGCCGTCGTCGAGGACGAGCTGTCCGTGCCTGGTTGTGCCGAGCGAGCCGAGGGCGTAGGTCAGGACGTCGACGTTGGCGATGATCCGGTCGGTGAACAGGGTCAGCCGACGGTCTTCACCCGAAAGTGCGCCAGGCTGGGACCTCGCGGCGACGTGCCGGGCTCGGTAGGCGATCGTCTCCAGCGTGGTCAGCACGTACCAGCCGTAGTCCCGGCGGGCGGTGCTGACGTTGATCGGGTGGGTCAGCGGCTCGATGGTGGCGCGGACCTTTTCGACGGTCCGGTCCAGCTCCCGGGACAGTTCGATGACGTTGACGTTCTCCGCGCCGGTGAGCAGCTTGCTCGTCTGGTCGAGGAAGTCGTGGAGGTCGCCGAGCACGTCCTCGATGTCGCCGACCATCACCGCGCGCGTGCGCACCGGCACGATCACCACGGCGGCGAGGAACCCGGCGGCCGCGCCGACGGCGGTTTCGGCGAGCCGGATCCACAGGACTTCGAAGGTGAACGTGCCGAGCAGGCTGTACAGCATGCTGAGCATGGCCGTGGCGAAGAACGCCATGACGACCTGCGAAATCCGTGACATGTACACCATGCCGAAGATCGACACCATGAGCAGCGCGAGGATGGCCGGCACACTGCCGTTGACCAGCAGGGTCAGCAGAACCCCGCCGAAGATGCCGATCAGCGTCCCGACGAGCCGCCGCGCGCCTTTGACGAACCGGGCGCCGGTCGAGGACGTCCCCAGGAACACGACGAACACCGTCAGCACGGCCCAGTACCAGCGCTGATGGGACACCACCTGCCCGCCGAGCACGGCGAGGCCGGCACCGATCACGGCCTGGATCGCGCTGCGGGTCTGGTTGTCGTAGGCGAAGACCTTGGTCTTCTCTGCCGGTGCCGGCTCCGGCTCGGGCGCGGCCAGGTTGTCGTGGATGACTACGCGCTGGGCCTTGACGTCGGCGACCGCCAGCTCGGCGATGGCGCGGCGCAACTCATCACCGGCTTTGGGGTGGGCGTCGAGGCGGCTTCCCTCGACGAGCATTTTGCTGAATTCCCCGGTTTCGCTGATCAGCGGCACCTCATGCGGGTCGCGCTCGATGAGCGAGCGGAACCGCTGCAGCGAGGCGATCAACTCGTCGCGCACCCCCGGGCCCAGATCGCTCGCACAGGTGCGCTGTGCGGTTTTCGACAGCCACTGCACGGCCAACTCGACTTCGATCGACCGCCTGCGCAGCTGGTCGGCCTCGACGCCGTTGAACACGTCGTTCACCGCGTCGTCGATGAGGAGCACAGCCTCGTGCAACCGGGCGTTGGCGCGCCGCAGCTGCTTGGTGCTGCGCTCGCTGCCGTTACTCGCGAGAAACCCCTCGGCTCCGCGGATGACAGCGCCGAGCCGGGCGCGGAAAGCCTTCTGCAGCCGGAAAAACTCAGCCTCACGGCGTCGTGGCAGCAGTACGAACCGGACGAGCGCGTTGGACGCGATGCCGACGGCCAACGCGAGCAGAACGGTCGGGATCTGGTGCAGCCGGATCTGCAGGAACATCGCGAAGAAGAACATGAAGAAGCTCAGCGAGCCCAGCGCGATCCCGCGGCTGCCGAACCGCTGGCAGTACACCGCCACGAAGATCAGCAACACGAACAGCACGATGTCCGTCGGGGGCACGGTTTCCCCGATACTCGCGATGGTGAGCAGGCTCGCGCCGGCGACGAACCCCAGCACCAGCGTCACTGCCTGCGCCTGGGGCGTGGGGTCGTTGACGGTGAACGCGGTCATCATCGCCGCGATCGCGGCGACCAGCATGATCGGCAGCGGCAGTCCGACCAGTTTCAGCACCACGATGGCGATGAGGATCCCGAGTACCGCGGACAGGCCGAGGCGCAGGCGGGTGTAACCGGGGTCGGTGGCGATGGCCCGGTCGCGCACGTACTCCCAGAACTTCGCGATCATCCGAGTTCCGCCAGGAGTTCCCATTGGGCGAAGGCGACGCGTCTGGACGTGCCTTCGGTGATCCGAAGCCGGAAGTGCGCGTACGCGGCCGGCTCAGCGAGGACGAACGGCCTGGTCTGACGTCGCCAGCGGAAGCTCTGCCCGCGCCGCTCGTCCAGTACCGACCAGGTCACGCCGTCGGCCGAGCCTTCGAGCACCCATGATCGGGGGTCGCCGCGACGGGCACCCGACGTCAGCGTGTACATCGTGACAGTCCTCGGTTCACCCGCGACAGTGAACTCGACCGTGGGTGTCGCCGAGGTGAATGTGGCCTCGGTGCGGCTCGTGTTGTCGAACAGCGCGCTGACGTCGTCGGCGTCGGGACTGCGTCCCTGGCCCGCCAGGTCGGTCAGTGGAGCCGGTGCGGACGCCGTGACGGGCTCGACGCCCCACTCGCTCGGCTCGGTCGCGAGCTCGAAGTCGAGGACGGCACCACCGGCGATTGCGGAATGCGCCAGCGTCACCCCGTGCGGCTTGCCATCGACCCGCAGATCGCGTACGTAGACGTGCTCCGCGTCGTTGCCGGGGGCGTTGACGACGAGGTCCTTGCCGTTCTCCAGGCGGATCGTCACCTTCGTGAACAGCGGCGATCCGACGGCGTACGCCGGACTCCCGACCGCGAGCGGATAGAACCCGAGCGCGCTGAAGACGTACCAGGCCGACATCTCGCCGTTGTCCTCGTCGCCGGGGTAGCCCTGGCCCAGTTCGCTGCCGAGGAAGCAGCGCGAAAGGACGTCTCGCACGATCCGCTGGGTCTTCGCGGGCGCGCCGGCGAAGTTGTAGATGTAGGGGATGTGGTGCGAGGGCTGGTTCGACAGGCCGAACTGCCCGAGCCGGATGTCGCGAGCCTCGGTCATCTCGTGGATCAGCCCGCCGTACGCGCCGACGTCGCGTCCGGTCTCCGGGGTGGCGAAGAAAGTGTCCAGTTTGGACTCGAGGCCGCCGGCTCCGCCATGGAGCGCGGCGAGTCCCGGGCCGTCGTGCGGCACGGAGAACATGGTGTTCCACGCGTTGGTCTCGACGTAGTCGCCGCCCCAGGCGCCCGGGTTGAACGCGTCGGGCTCCGCTCGCCACCGGCCGTCGGGCTGCTTGCCCTGGAAGAAGCCGACGCGGGTGTCGAAATGGTGGACGTAGTGCTGCGCCCGCTGGCGGAAGTAGGCAGCGTTGTCGAGGTACTCCTGGTGGCGCGGGTCTTTCGGACCGCGTTCGGCGGCGAGCGCGTCGGACAGGTTCGCGATGCCGAAGTCGTTGATGCAGCCCTCCAGGGCCCACGAAAGGCCTTCGACCGTGCTCGTCGGGGTGTAGCCCAGGAAGATCGAGCTGTGCAGGCCCTTGCGGCCGACGCCTTTGCTCGTCGGAGTGACCGTGGCGTTGCGCACCGCGGCGTCGTAGGCGCTGTCGACGTCGAAGTCCCGGACGCCCTTGAGGTACGCGTCGGCGAAGGCGACGTCGGAACTGGTGCCGGTCATCAGGTTCGCGTAGCCGGGGGAGGACCAGCGGGTGAGCCAGCCGCCTTCGCGGTACTGCTGGACGAACCCGTCGATCATGCGGGCGCACCTGCTGGGGGTGAACAGCGCGTACGCCGGCCAGGTGGTGCGGTAGGTGTCCCAGAAGCCGTTGTTGACGTACATCTGCCCGTCGACGACCTTCGCGCCGGTGCGCTTGCGCGTGCTGGGCCACAATCGGGGGATCACCGGACTGGCGTGCCGCTCGCCCGACGGTGTGAGCTCGTGGCCGGAGTTCGGGTAGAGGAAGAGGCGATACAGGTTCGAATAGAACGTCGTGAGCTCGTCGTCCGTGCCGCCCTCGATCTCGACCCGGCCGAGGACGTCCGCCCAGGCCTGCCGGGCGTTCGCGCGGACCTGGTCGAACGTGATGCCTTCGGGAATCTCCTGCGCCAGGTTTCGCTTGGCCTGCTTGAGGCTGATCAGCGACGTCGCGATGCGCATGGTGACGACCGGGGTCTCGAACTCCAGGTACCCGGTGACCGTGCGCCACGGCGGGTTCCGGAGCTTGCGGCCGCCCGTGGCGGGGGAGTCGAACTCGGCGTAGACGAACATCCGCCGCGCGCCGGTCGAGAGCCCGCTCTTGACCCACGTGTAGCCGGTCATGATTGCGGGTTTGCCGGGGCCGGCGGGGTCGAGTCGCAGACCGCCGCGGTTCGTGACGTTGTCGAAGAGCAGCCAGCCGCCCTTGCCGGGGAAGGCGAACCGGAACAGCGCGGCGTGGTCTGCCGGCGCGATGTCGGTGGTGATCCCGTTGTCGAACTCGACGCCGTAGTGATGCGGCCGGTCGGTCTCGTTGTCGTGGCTGAACGCGAGCGCGCGGGCTTTGCGGTCCTGCTTGACCTCGCCGACGCCGGGCAGGATGTGAAAGGTGTGGCGGTCGCCCATCCACGGGCTCGGCTCATGGCTCAACGCGAACGCTTCGAGCGCCGGCCGGTTGTCGGCGTTGTTGCCGCGGTGGTACTCGTAGATCCAGTTCGTCACCGAGGACTTCGTGACCGGGGTCCAGAAGTTGAACCCGTGCGGCACGGCCGTGGCGGGGAAGTTGTTGCCCCGCGAGAACTGGTCGCTGGAGTGCGTCCCGCGGGTCGTCCGGACGCGGTCGACGGGGTCGATCGGGCCCTGCGGCTCCCGCTCGGCGATGCGGACGTCGTCGAGCCAACCGGCTACGGCGCCCTCGGTCCCGCCCCGTTCCGGCGGGTCGACGACGAGCACGATCCGGCGGATCGTCCGGCCCGCGAACGCGCCGAGGTCGTGCCGGACGAGATTCCACTGGTCGAGGTAGAGCCGCTTCGACTCGCCCTGCTCCTTCGCGGAGATCCCGGCTGGACCTTCGTCGAATTCCACGTCCAGCGCGACGAACGTACTGCGGTACGTCGGCTGCTCGTCGGAGGCCGGCATGACCACGTACGACAGCTCGGTGTGCCCGGTGACCGCGATCTCGACGTCGAACAGGACCGTCCGGGCGTCGGTGCCCGCCGCGTACCGCAAGGCTCGCAGACCGGTGAAGCCGACGCCGGTCTTCGCCGTGGGCGAGTGACCGGGACCGGCATCCACCCGCGCGGTTTCACCTGCGGATACCGGCTGTGGATCACCGGTTTCGAACGAGGACGCGAAGCTGGTGATCGTCACCCGCACAGCCTAACCGCCGCGCGCCTCCCCGGCCGACGCAACGCATGGCTCACGCTGGGCGTCACCGAGATTTGAGGAACTCCTCGAAGGCGATCTTGCCGGTGGCGTGCTGGGGCGTCAGGTTCGCGCCCGCTCGCAAGGCACGAAAGATCTTGCCGGGGAGCCGCAGGGACACGACCGGGCGCTTCCGGCCGGTCGCGGCGAGGTAGGCGCGGGCCAGGTCGGCGCTGGTGCGGACCTCCGGGCCGCCGATGTCGGGCACGCGTCCGGCCGCGGGGGCCAGTGCGAGCTCGATCATCCGGTCGGCGACGGTCCCGGTGTCGATCGGCTGGAACCGGACGCCGGACAGCGCGAACAGCACGGGCAGGCGGTGCTGGGCCGAGGACATCGTCGCGACGAGGTCGTGGAACTGGGTGGCCCGCAGGATCGTCCACGGGACCCCGGAGCCCTCGACCACTTGTTCGGCGTCGAGCTTGGCCCGGTAGTAGAACATCGGGATGGCGTCGATGCCGACGATGGAGATGTAGAGCAGATGCGTCACCCCGGCGGCTTTCGCGGCGTCGGCCAGACGCCGGGTCGCCGCCGCGTCACCGCGTCCGGACGTCGCGCAGTGGACGATCGTGGCCACCCCGTCGACGGCTCCGGCGATGCCCTCGCCGCTGGCAAGGTCGCCGACCGCCCAGGCGTGCTCGGCGGCGGGCCGGTGCCGCCGGGTCAGCACCCGGACATCCTGTCCCGCCGCTAGCAGCCGCCGCACCACCTCGCGGCCGAGCGTGCCCGTACCGCCGGTGACCAGAATCGGTTTTGTCACATCGTCCACCCTTGAAGTCCTCTACTTGCCACTGTCACCGCACAGACTGGACAGCCCCGGAGAATGTGACAACAGGAGCGGCTCGACTTCACGGCAGGCGGGAGGACTCGTGGAATTCGGCGCGGTGGGCGTAGTGGGGGTGGCGCTTTTGGGCATTTGCTGGCTCGGGTCGAGAGAGGGCGAAGTGCCGCTCACGAGCCCCTGGTTGGTGGTGGCAGGCGCCGGAGCCGTGCTTGTGCTCGGGCTCTTATGCCGACTCCTGAATTGGCGGCTGGACCGCATGATTCTCCGGAGTCGATGGTCTGATCTGCTCTACGGCGGAATGGCCAACTTGGTTTTCGTGCTGAGCGCGCTCTGGATCGGGTCGGCGGTCGGGGGCGCGTTGGTCGGAGTCATCTCGTTCTTCGCAGGTCACGTGGCGTTCGGGTTTGCCTTCCTGGGCTTTGCGGCGGCCAGCTATGCGGCCGTGGACCTCGCCCTGAGCGACTCCGACTTCTACTAGTTGACGCGCCGAAAGGGACTTTCCGTGCGTTCAGCGACCGGAAAGTCCCTTTCGGCCTAGGTGGTTACAGTCCCTTGCACTGTCCGGCGGACGGACCACGAACGGTGTTCGCGAGGGTGTTGTTCGTCGGTGCCGACTGGTTGCCGGTACAGGCGAGCGGACCGCCCACCTTGCTGCTCGCGATCAGCGGACCGTTGTCCCCGGTCAGCGCGACCGGCCCGCCGATGTCGGCCAGCTCGATCATGACCGTGCCGGTCGCCCCGGTGATCGCCACCGGGCCGCCGACCTTCGTCCCGTACAGCTCCACCGACACCGCACCCGACGCGCTGACCGGTCCGGAGATGGTGCCGCCCTTGGCGATCAGGCTCGCGCCCTTCGCTACGTTCACCGGACCGTTCACGGTGGCGTTCTGCAGACACGCCGTGCCGCTCGTGACCGTCAGCGGACCCTGGTGGATGCCGGTGACGGTCTGCGTGCAAGCCGCGTCCGGCTGTCCGAGAAGCTCCACTTCGGACAGTGACGCCGAGCCACCGGTGCTCGCGGTGACCTGCACCCGGTAGTAGGTGTAGTGCGCCGGGTTGGCGACCTTGAACGCCTGCGTCTGCTGGCGCCACTGGAAACTCTGGTCGGTCTCGGTGTCCGCGACCGCCCACGTCTTCCCGTCGTAGGAACCCTGCAGTGTCCAGTTCTTCGGATCGCCCGCGCCCTTCGGTGACGTCAGCGTGTAGTGCGTCACCGCCTGGTCGGCCGAATTCAGCTGGTACTGCAGCGTGCCGGTGACCTTCGCCTCGGTGTTCGAGGTGTTGTCGAAGAACGGCGTGACGTTGCTGCCGTCGGACGTCGACGCGGTGCCCTGGCCAGGTCCGGTGAGGTCGTGCAGCGGCGTCGGAACGGCGTCGCCCTCTGTGATCGACTTCGGCGCGTCACCGGCACCCGTGCCCCACTGGGAGGGGTTCGGGCCCATGTCGAAGTCCAGGGTGCCGCCTCCTGCGATCAGGGACTGCGGCAGCGACGTCGAGGTGTACGCCTTGCCGTTGACCTTGAGGCCCTGGATGTAGACGTTCTTCGCGTTGTTCTTCGGCGCGTTGATCACCAGGTCGTGCCCGTTCTGCAGGTGCACGGTGGCTTTGGTGAACAGCGGAGAGCCGATCGCGTAGTTCGGGCTGCCCATCTGCAGGGGGTAGAAGCCCAGCGAGCCGAAGATGTCCCAAGCGGACATCTCGCCGTTGTCCTCGTCGCCCGGGTAACCCTGGCCGATCTCACTGCCGACGTAGAGCCGCGAGAGTGCCTCACGGACCTTCGCCTGCGTCTTCGACGGCTGACCCGCGTAGTCGTACATGTAGAGCAGGTGGTGCGAGGGCTGGTTGGACGCGCCGTACTGGCCCATCCGCACGTCCCGCGCTTCCCGCATCTCGTGGATCGCGCCACCGTAGGAACCGGGGAAGTTCGCGGTCTCCTGGTCGGCGAAGAACGCATCCAGCTTGTTAGCCAGCTTGTCCTTGCCGCCGTAGAGGTTCGCGAGTCCCTGGCCGTCCTGCGGCACGGTGAACGCCATGTTCCAGCCGTCGGTCTCGGTGTAGTCCCCGCCCCAGACTCGCGGGTCGTACTGGGCGTCCGGCGTGGTGACCTTGCCGGCGGGGTCCTTGCCCTGGAAGAAGCCGACGTTCTTGTCGAACAGGTTCACGTAGTTCTGCGCGCGGTTGGTGAAGTACGTGTAGTTCTCCTCGTACTCCTTCTTCTTGGGGTCGTTCGGAGCGGCTTCGTCGGCGAGCTTCTTCGACAGGTTCGCGATGCCGAAGTCGTTGACGTAGCTCTCCATCGCCCAGGAGAAGCCCTCGCCCGTGGTGTTCGGGGTGTAGCCGAGGAAGTTCGACCGGTCGATGCCCTTGCGACCCACCGCCGAGCTCGGCGGCACCACGGTGGCGTCCTTGACCGCCGCGTCGTAGGCCGACTTGACGTCGAAGTTCGTCACGCCCTTGAGGTAGGCGTCGGCGAACGCGACGTCGGAGCTCGTGCCCGTCATCAGGTCGGCGTAGCCGGGGGAGGACCAGCGCGCGATCCAGCCGCCATCGCGGTACTGCTGGACGAACCCGTCGATCATCTTCCCGGCCATGTCCGGGCTGAGCAGCGAATACGCCGGCCAGGTCGTGCGATAGGTGTCCCAGAACCCGTTGTTGACGTAGGTCTGGCCGTCGACGATCTTCGACCCGGTCTGGGTCGCGGTGTCGGTGCCGGTCTTCGGCGAAACCGGGCTCGCGTACTTGTAGACGGGCTTGTCGGCGGTGCCGGTGTTCTCGAAGCCCTCGTTCGGGAAGAGGAACAGCCGGTACATGTTCGAGTAGAGCGTGGTGAGCTGGTCCTGCGACGCGCCCTGCACCTCGATGACGCCGAGCTGCTTGTCCCACGCCTGCTGCGCGGCCTCCCGAACCGAGTCGAACGTCGCTGTCGGCGCGATTTCCATGGCCAGGTTCTGCTTGGCCTGGTCGACGCTGAGCAGCGAGGTCGCGATCCGCATGTTCACCGTCTTCGACGCGCCCGCGTCGAACCGGAGGTAGCCGCGGACGTTGTCCAAGCCCCCGCCGGTCAGCTTCGAACCCGCGGTGACGGGCTTGTCGAACGTCGCGTAGACGAACATCCGCCCCGCACCGGCGGACAGCCCGCTCTTGGCATCGGAGTACCCGCTCAGCGTGCCCGTGGCCGGGTCGAGGGTCAGCCCGCCCTCGTTCGTGACGTTGTCGAAGATGAGGCTGGAGTCGTTGCCGGGGAAGGTGAACTGCATCATCGCGGCGTGGTCGGTCGGCGCGATGTCGGTCTTGATCCCGTTTTCGAACTGCACGCTGTACTCGTGCGCGCGGGCCGTTTCGTTGTCGTGCTTGAACGTCAGCGCGCGGGCGGCCCGATCGGGATCGGGGACCCCGGCCGCGGCCGAGGGCATGACCTGGAAGCTCTGCCGGTCACCCATCCACGGGCTCGGTTCATGGCTGACGCTGAACGCCTGCAGTGACGGCAGGTTCTGCGCGTTGTTCTGCGAGGCGTAGTTGTACAGCCAGCTGTTCGAGCCGGCATCGGTGACCGGAGTCCAGAAGTTGAAGCCGTGCGGGACCGCGGTGGCCGGATAGTTGTTGCCGCGCGAGAACGTGCTGTTCGCGAGGGTGCCGCGGGTGGTGAGGACGTTGTCCGACGGCCTGGTGCTGACCGGCGGGGTCGGCGTCGCGGAGATCTTGATGTCGTCGAGCCAGCCCTGCAGCTGCCCGGGACCGTTCGGGTTGTCGTAACCGACGAGGATGCGGGCGATCGTCTTGCCCTGCGCCGCGGCCCCGATGGCCGAACGGATCGCGTTCCATTGGTTGGCGTACAACGCCTTCCCGGCGCCCTGGCCCTGCGGGGACAGCCCGAAGCCGTACTGGTCGACCGCACCGAGGTCGCTGAGGTACGTGCCGTCGGTGAACGCGAGATCCACCGCGACGTTGTTGCTGGGGTACTTGAGGTCGTCCTTGATGAACTGCGGGAACACCTTGTACGACAGCTCGGTCGACGGCGTCACCGGGATGTTGACGTCGAAGATCCTGTTGTACGAGTACCCGTGGCCGGCGACGGTCTGCGTGCCGGAGTAGCGGTACGCGCGGACGCCGGTGAAGCCGACGTTGTTCTTGTTCGTGTACCCGCTCGTCGGCCCACTGTCGGGGAACGTGCGCATGTTCGGCAGCGGCGGCGGTGCCGGGTCGTCGTTGGCCAGCAGCAGCTCGGAGGCCTGCAGGATCGGTCCGCCGTTGTTGGCGGTCACGTTGAGCCGGTAGTACTTGTACGCGGCGCTCGGTGCCGCGAGCTTGTAGTCGTTCTGCTGGAACCGCGCCGCGAACGACTGGTTGGTCTGGGTGTCGAGGTCCGTCCACGCCTGGGCGTCATTGGAGCCCTGGAGCGCCCACGCCTTCGGGTCGCGCTCGGGAGAGTCGTTCGCCGACGCCAGCGCGTAGTGGGTGATCGACGTCGGCTCGGACAGGGTGGCCTGCGCCCACGCGGTCGGGTTCCAGGACAGCCACTTGGAGTCGGTGGAGGCGTCGAACAGGTTCGCGACGACCTCGCCGCCGGCGGTGTTCTCGCTGCTCGCGCTCGACTCGGTGATCTTGCCCCGGATGTCACCGGGGATCGCGGTGCCGTTGGCGCCGTTGACCCCGAAGGCCTTCGGCTTGCCGGCTGCGTCGGTGTCGACGGTGTCGTTCCAGGTCGGCTGGGGGTCGCCGGTTTCGAACGAGGAGTAGAAGTCCGGGGGTGTCGCGGCCTGGGCCATGGCGGCGCCCGCCGCCGGCAGGGCGACCAGGCTCGAGGCGATGACAACGACGGACAAGAGAGTGCGGACCGATGGTCTCGCGCTTCGGGGCATCATTGCTCCAAGCAGTGTTGGCGGGGCGTCGAACCGGGTGCCGATCAGTGGGGACGAGAGCGGCGCGGATGTAGCGAAGCCCGCGAGTGACATCGATGTCAAGAACCGCGCCGGAATCTGACCTGAATCGGACAACGAGCCTTAACCCGTTTCGCCTAGCGGACGTATAAGACACCGCAACTCGCCGTCGAGTTGCGGTGCTTAGGGCTTGCAACGATCGCAAGTCGACGGCGAGTTGCGGTTAGCGGAGCTTGCGGGCGTGGAGGACGGCGTCCTGCAGGGTGATCTCGCGGCCGTCGGGATCGATCGCCGGCCGCGAGCGGGCGTCCACGGCGACGACGTCCCACTCGGCCGGGTCCAGCGCGGCCGCGAGGTCCTCGCCGGTGAAGAACATGCCGCGCATCTCCGGCCTGTCCATCGCGGAGTGCATGTGGGACGGGTGGTGGCCGACGATCACCAGTGACCCGCCCGGCGCGACCGACGCCGCGAGCCGCGCGTACAGCACGTCACGCTGCTGGGCCGGCAGGTGCATGAACTGGGCGGACACGAGATCGAAGCAACCGACGGCCGGTGTCCAGTCGACGACGTCGGTGTGCACCCAGTCCACCCGCTCACCGATCCCGAGTTCCTCGGCTTTCGCGGCCGCGCGTTGCAACGCGACCGTGGAGAAGTCCACCGCCGTCACCTGCCAGCCGCGCGAAGCAAGCCACAGGGTGTCGGCGCCTTCCCCGCAGCCGACGTCGAGTGCCGCGCCGGCGGGGAGGTCCGATGCTTCGGCTACGAGCTGGGCGTTGGGGTTTCCGCTCCAGACAGCGGTGGTCGAGCGGTAGCGCTCCTCCCAGAAGACCTCGTCGAATACTTCAGGCACGGTGTGTCCTTCGTGGTTGTGCTGTTCAGAGGCCATGGCGGCGGTTTCCCATCACTAGTTCGCTGACGCGGGCTTCGATAACGGCGGAAAACGGCTCGCGGTAGGCGTCGACGGCGTGCCGGGTGTCTTCGGCGATCAGGCCGGCGTTGATGTGCGCGCCGGCCGTGGCGCCCGCCGCGGCAGCGGGGAGAACCTGGGCGACGAGGTCGGTGACGTTGCCCGCGACCCAGACCCCGGGAACCGCCGTCAGTCCGGTCGGGTCGGCGGCGATGTGCTCGCCGACGCCACTCGGATGAGCGACGGGCTCCAGCCCGAGGGACCGCAGGACCCCCGAACGGGCGACAACGTGCGGCATGACAGCCAGGGCCTGCCGGGCGACGACGTCGCCGTCGCGAAGCCGGACTCCGGCCAGGTGACCGTCGACGATCTCGAGCGACTCCACCTCTCCGGCGACGACTCGGATGCCGCGCGCCGCGAGTTGTTCGCTCTCCTCGTCGGACGGCGACGCCATGCCGTTCAGGAACAGCGTGACGTCGGCGCTCCACTGGCGGAACATCAACGCCTGATGGACCGCCATCGGCCCGCTCGCGAGGACGCCGATCGCCCGGTCGCGGACCTCCCAGCCGTGGCAGTACGGGCAGTGCAGAACGTCGTTGCCCCACAGTTCCCGCAGGCCGGGCACGTTGGGCAGCTCGTCGACGAGCCCCGTGGTGACCAGCAATCGCCGGGCACCGAGAACACGTCCATCCGCCAGCGACACGGCGAACCCGTCACCCTCGCGGACGGCGTCGGTGACCTCCCCGTCCAGCAGTTCGCCGCCATACCGCCGGACCTCTTCCCGGCCGGCTTCCAGCAGTTCGGCGGGCTTCATTCCGTCGCGGGACAAGAACCCGTGGACGCCGGCGGCCGGGGCGTTGCGCGGCGAACCGGCGTCGACCACGGCCACCGAACGCCGGGCCCGGCCCAGCATCAGCGCCCCGCTCAAGCCCGCGGCCCCGCCACCGACGACCACTACGTCGTACTTCTTCCTGTTCTCGGTCATGGTGACCACCTCCACCACGACCATGCGCCAGCCGTAGAGGAAGTGGCAACCTTTGTTGCCGTTATGGCAAACTGGGCGCATGGACGATCTGGACCGGACCCTCGACGCCGTCGGCCCCCGCTTGCGCGCGCTCCGGCAGCAGCGCGAAACGACGCTCGCCGAGTTGTCCGAGGCGACCGGGATTTCGGTGAGCACGCTGTCCCGGCTGGAGTCCGGACAACGCCGACCCAACCTCGAACTGCTGTTGCCGCTGGCCGGCGCCTACGGTGTCCCGCTCGACGAGCTCGTCGGCGCGCCGCCGACCGGCGATCCGCGGATCCACCTCAAGCCGGTCATCCAGCACGGCATGACCATGCTGCCGCTGACGCGCCGGCCCGGGGGAGTCCAGGCCTACAAGATCGTGATTCCGGCGAACGGGGGACGGCGTGACCCCGATCCGAAGGTCCACGAAGGTTACGAGTGGCTCTACGTCCTCAATGGACGGTTGCGGCTCGTGCTCGGCGATCGGGACATCGTGCTATTACCCGGCGAAGCGGCCGAGTTCGACACCCGCGAGCCGCATTGGTTCGGTAGCCCGGACGACGAAGCGGTCGAGTTCCTGAGCTTGTTCGGTAAACAGGGGGAGCGCGCCCACGTCCGGGCGCGGCCCGGTTCACCGGTGTGAGAGCTCAGCAGTTCGACAGGAAGTGGTCCAGCACCCGAACGCCGAACCGCAGCCCCTCGACAGGAACCCGTTCGTCGACGCCGTGAGCCATCTCGCGGTAGGGGAAACCCGCCGGCAGATACAGCGGCGCGAACCCGTAGCAGTCGATCCCGAGTGGGCTGAACGCCTTCGCGTCCGTGCCGCCGCCCATGCAGTACGGCACGACCACGGCCTCGGGGTCCTGTGACCGCAGCGCCGACGCCATCGCCTCGAACCACGGCGAGTCCACCGGCGCCTGCACCGGCGGTTGGTGCGCCACGAACTCACGCTCGACGCCCTCGCCGAGCATCGCGTCGATCTCGGCGAGCAGGATCTCTTCGGTGCCCGGCAGCACGCGGGTGTCGACCTGCGCGTGGGCGACGGTCGGGATCACGTTGACCTTGTACCCGGCCTCGAGCATCGTTGGCGTGGTGCTGTTGCGAACCGTCGGCACGACCAGCCCGCCGGCCGGGCCCAGCCGGGCGATCGTCGCGTCGATGGCAGCTTCGCCGGTCAGGTCGACCTCGACGCCGAGCGCGTCGCCGGTCCGTTCGAGGAACGCGCGCACGGTCGGCGTGAGGTGCACGGGCCATCGGTGCGCGGTGATCCGGCCCAGGGCGTCGACCAGGCGGGTGACGGCGTTCTCGGTGTTCGGCCGCGAACCGTGCCCGGCCCGGCCGCGCGCGGTGAGCCGCAGGTGGGCTGTCCCGCGTTCGGCGGTCGCGACCGGGTAAAGCCGCACGATCCGCCCGTCGGCTGCCGGCACGTGGTAGGTGTAGCCGCCGGACTCGCTGATCGCGGCCGCGCAGCCCTCGAACAGTGACGGGTGCTCCCGGGCGAGCCAATGCGCGCCGTAGTCGCCCTTGTCCTCCTCGTCGGCGACGAACGCGAGGACGAGGTCCCGCCGCGGGCGCTGGCCCGACCGGGCGAACGAGTCGACGACGGCGAGCACCATCGCGCAGAAGTCCTTCATGTCCGTCGCGCCGCGGCCCCAGACGAAGCCGTCGGACACCTCGCCGGAGAACGGCGGCACCGACCAGTCGCTCGCTTCGGCGGGGACGACGTCGAGATGGCCTTGGACCAGCAGCGCGGGCAGGCTCGGATCGGATCCGGGGATCCGTGCGATGACGTTCGCTCGTCCGGGCGCGGCCTCGATGATCTTCGCGTCGACACCGGCGTCGGCCAGCAGCGTGGCAACGTACTCCGCCGCTTCACGCTCGCCCTCGGAGTCGCCGTTGCCGCGGTTGGTGGTGTCGAACCGGATCAAGGTCGAACAGACATCGACCACGTCGAACTCAGCCATAGATCCCCTGTACCGCTCCGGCGGCGATGGCCGTGACCACCTTGAACGCCTTCATCGCCTCGGTCATGGTCGGCGCGTCGAAGCCGACCCGGCGGACGCCGATCTGTTCGACGGTCGGGATCACGGCGGTGGCCTGGGCGAGGTGGCTCGCGTCGAACTCGACCTCGATCCGGTGCGCGCCGCGCTCGGGCGCGAGCCGACCTGCCTGGACCATGCCCTCGGCGGCCGCGGTCCTGAGCAGTTCGCTGGTGCGCGCCGGCGGCAGGCAGATGGCCGCGTACCGGCTCACGCACTCCTTGACCGGCACCAGTTCGGCGTCCGGCGCGTAGTCGCGGGCGTCGTCACACGCCTTGTCGTCGCCTGTTACCACCAGCACCGGGACGCCGTACTCGGCCGCCATCCCGGCGTTGAGCCTGCCTTCGCTGGCCGGGATGTCGTCGAGCCACACACCGGTGATCTGGTTCTCGAGGTAGGTGTGCGAGAGGACCCCGTCGAAGCCCGCACCGGCGTGATAGCCCAGGAAGACGACCCCTTCGACGCCGCTGTCGATGCCCTGCATCATCGACAGCGGTTTGTGCCGGCCGGTGAGCATGCGCGCACGTGGGTCGAGGTCCTCAAGCAGCAGGTTGCGCTGTGACGAGTGTGCCTCGTTGACCAGGACATCCGTCGCGCCCGCGTCGAACAGCCCGGCGATCGTGGCGTTGACATCCCCGGTGAACAGCCGCCGGAAGCGTTGCCACTGTTCGGTTCCGGGGATGACGTCGTCGGTCCAGGTGACGCCCGTCGCGCCTTCCATGTCCGCCGAGAGCAAGATCCGCATCGCGCACACTTTAGCCCGTACCGCCCTTTCTCGTGGGGCCTCGGGTTTTCAGTGAAGCGTCGAGGTGAGGAAAGTGTATAACGAGCTATACAGCTGCGGCTTTGGCAAAAGCACCCGTAGTCATCACCCCGCACACCCTCAGTTCTACAAACGCGCAATCGACAGCGCGCGACGTCCACGATCAGAAAGCTGTTCAAGAAGCGAGGAGGTCGAAGGCGACTTTGCCGTAGGTCTCGCCGTTGACCTGGAGCTCGATCGTGTGCTGCCCGGGGTGGTACACGCGGGTGGTGATGACCTTGAACGAATGCGCGCGGGTGAGGGTGACGGCTTCGTTCGGCGCCAGGGTTTTGGTCGTCAGCTTGAAGACCTTCGGTGTGAGGCTGCCGTTGGCCTTGCGGTGGTGGATGACGTAGTCGATGGCGAGGCGGGCCGCTTCGTGACCGGTGTTGGTCAGAGTGCAGGAGAATTCGAGGCTCTGGCCGACAGGGACGGTGTCGGCAGTCAGCGTCGGGCCGTCGACGGTCAACCCGGCGGCGGGGGTGAAACCCAGTAGCGCGAGGGCTTGCGGGTGGCCCTTTTTGATCAGTGTGCGGAGTCCGTGGCGGACGAGTTGGCGGGTTTGCTCGTCGGGTTCGCCGGCCAGCCACTCCGCGGCGACGGAGGCGGCGAGATCGGGGTCGCCTCGGGAGATGTCGTTGAGGTGGTTGGCCACCGAGCGGCGGACGTAGTCCGACTCGTCGCGGTACAGGGCGTGCAGGATCGGGACGGTGGACGCAGGCCGGGCGACGATCGCGCGGACGCGCTTGGCCCAGGGGAGCAGCGGCCGGGTTCCTTCGCTGGCGAGCCGGCGAACGTGCTCGTCGACGTGCGTGGTCCAGCTGAGCACGATCGGCAGAGCGCGGTCGAGATCGGCGTCGAGCAGCGGCCGGATGCCGAACTCCGCGGTGAGTCGTGGGGTGAGGTCTGCCAGAAGTGCCATGGCGGAGTCGAAGGCCGCCGTGCTGCCGTCCGTGAGCGCCAGTTGGGACGCTGCCGACGTGATCGGCCAGATCATCCACCCGCGCAGGTTCTCCTGGGGTAGTGCGGCGCGGATGATGGTTTCGAAGCCGGTGTACTCGGCGGGGAGGTCGTGCAGCAGTGCGGCGCGGACGAGGTCGCTGCGTTCGCGCAAAGCGAGCCCTGTCAACGACTTCGCGGATCGGCGGACCTCGGCGAGGTCGAGGCCGGGTGCGGCCGCGGTGAGGCATCGGGCCAGTCCGCGGACGGCCGCGGCGTTGAGCAGTTCGTCTGCGGTGGGCACGGGGCCTGCTTCTCTCTCGGTCGACTGTCGGGCTGGCTCGAGTGATCTTCTCAGGGTGCGATCGTCAGTGCGGTGATGAGGTCGCCGTCGTCGTGGACGACCGCGTGCGGAGCGAGCGTGTGAGTCGGCCTTCGACGTCGGAAGCGAGTTTGGCCTTGAGGTAGGCCTGGACGGGTGCTGGTTGCATGGTCTTCTCCTCCCGGTTGCCATAGATGATATACGGAGACCTATAGCGTCTATAGCGGTACACTTGCTACATGACCGAAGGTGCGACCAAGGCGGACCGGCCCAAGCTCGGCGGAGCGCGGGACAGGCTGCTGCTTGCGGCCGGGCAGCTGCTGCACGAGTCGCCGGACAAGAACGTGTCCACCCGCGCGATCTGCGAGCGCGCCGGGGTTCAGGCGCCGACGCTGTACCACCATTTCGGCAGCAAACAGGGGCTGCTGGACGCGGTCGTCAACTACGGGTTCACCCAGTACGTCCAGACCGCCGACGCCGAGTCGGGCTCCACCGACCCGGTCGAGCGGATCCGCAACGGCTGGGACGACCATGTCCGGTTCGGTCTGGAACACCCGTCGTTCTACGTGCTGCTGTACGGCCAGATCCAGCCCGGGGTGCCGTGCAATCTGACGTCGAGCGCGGAGGCGATGCTGCTCGAGTTGCTGACCGCGGTGGCGCGGCTGGGTCGGCTTCGGGTCGCTCCGGCCTCGGCGGCGCGTCAGATCGCCGCGGCGAACGTCGGCGTGACGCTCAGTCTGATCGCGCAGCCGGTCGACCGGGTCGACGAGACGACGTCGCATCAGGTCCGGGACGCCATGCTCGCGTCGCTGATCAGCGGGGACCTCGAAACCCCTGACGCCACCGAGCCGCCGGCGGTGGGCACGCTCGCTGTCGCGCTGTCGACGGCGCTCAACCAGACTGAGACGACCTTGAGTACGAGCGAGATCACCATGCTGCACGAGTGGCTGCGGCGATTGTCCGAAGAGCCCGCGGGCTAGGAGACAGCGAGGTGAGTGCGGTTACGGCCGGCGGTTTTCGCCTCGTACAAGGCACTGTCGGCCGCTTCGAGTACTTCGTCGAGTGTGACGCCGTGTGCCGGGGAGGTCGCGACCCCGATGGACACCGTACCGGCGGCTGTCGGCGCATCCCCTTGGCCGCCCAGTGGTACCGCGGCCGTGGCGACGCAGCTGCGGATCCGCTCGGCGATCGCGTGCGCGTGGTGGCCCGTGGTGTGCGGTAGGAGCACGACGAACTCCTCGCCGCCGAACCGGCCGACGAGGTCGCCGCTGCGCACCTCGCCGCGCAGTGTGTCGGCGACGGCGAGCAGGAACCTGTCGCCGGTGAGGTGTCCGTAGCGGTCGTTGACCAGCTTGAACTTGTCCAGGTCGAGCATGAGCAAGCTGGTGTGGTGGCCATCGCGGAGCGCGCGGCTCAGTTCGTCCGCGGCGCCTTCGGACCAGGATGTGACGTTGAGCAGTCCGGTTTTGGCGTCGATGCGGGCTTGGGCACGCAGTTGCCGGATGAGGACGCTGCGGTGCAGGACCAGGGTGATCCCGATGATGAACAGCAAGGCGATCGGCCAGTCGGTGAGCGTCCACGCGAGCAGGACGCCGAGTGCGATCGTGGCGGCTTCGAGCGCGTAGTCGGCAAGGCTGCCCAGTGCATCACGCACTCGTTTGTGCGATGCGCCGTAGTAGACCGCGACGGTCATCAGCGCCGTGTTGGTCACCAGGAACACCAGTCCGGCGCCGGTGACGATGAGGAAGGTCGGAATGTCTCGGGGCATCCGCGGGAACGACCCGTGGCTGAACAGCGCGATGAATCCCACGGCGGCGTAGCCGGACACGGCAGTCGCGGCAGTGGAGAACGTGCGCCGGAACAACGGGTTGTGCTGGACACGCAGCCACCGGTAGAAGAACGACACCGTGATCACGACGGCGGCGAGCGCGGGTTGCACGACCAATACCGCCGCGAACATCCAGACGGTGTCCAGGCCGATATGCGGGATGCCGGCGAAGCGCTCGCGAATCTTCTCGATCGGTCTGGACAGCTCGGTGTAGGTGATCGTGCATCCGACCAGCACCGCGGTCGGAAAGATCTCCGTCGTGGTCATGGGGATCTTGATGAGGGCCCAGACCATACCCACTAAGGCCGCGACGTCGACGGCGATCACGTAGCCGACGAGACCGCGTTTCGGCAACTGCCAGAGTGCCCAGCCGCCGGGCCTGCGCGCAGACGATCGGACGGTGTCGGAGTGCGCCGGCCCGCCCGTATCATCATGGTTGACAGGTCCCCCTACCATCTGAGGAACGTAACCGGTCCGGTACTGACTGTCACTCAACCGTTCGAGTGGTCGGCGACTTGATCGCGCCACAGTTCGTGTGCGAAGGGGGGTGTCAGCGATGCGTAAGAGCCAGAACTGGTGACTGCCGAGCAGTTGAGCAATCGAAGGCGACGTACGCGTGTTCCCGGTCAGAGCGGATTGGTGAGGCGCGCGCGCCGCCATGTCGTCGCGATCGGGACAGCGAACAGCACGCCTGCCGCGGCGATCACCGCGACTGTCCGTGCGGGGGAGTGCAGCACGCTGACCAGTATTCCGGCGACTAGGAGCCCGATGCCTTGCACGGCGATCAGGCCCGAGCCTGCGAGCCCGAAAGCCTGGCCTCGCTCGGCGTCGGGGACAAGTCGCATGAATGTCGTGCTGGCGATCACCTGGTAGGCCGCGCAGCTGCCGGAAAGGACCAGCAACACGATCGCGACTGCGATCGGGGGACGGAATGCAAACCCCAGCAGCGGGACGATCGCGCCTATGGCCAGCGGTCCTACTATCCGCAGGCGAACGGCCGGCGGTACGAATTTGCCAAGCAGCGACGCGCCGAGCGCGATTCCAGCGGGGTGCGCGGCCAAGAGGAATCCCGCGGCGGTGGAGCCACCGCCGATCTCCGCGGCGAAGGGCACGGCGAGACCCTCTGGCACGATGACGAATCCGGCCAGCCACGCCGCCGCGACCAGCGTGCGCAGTCGTGGGTCCTTCCGGATCGTGCTGACACCTGCCACTAGCCGGCGCAGCGTGGATATCGGTTCATCACCCGTCGCGCCGGAGGCCGGCCGTGAGTGCACGCCCCAGCGGATGACCGCTGCGGACACTACGAACGTCGTGGCGTCGATTGCGAGACCCCCATCGGCTCCCAGTGCTGCGATCACGGCGCCGCCGGCGGCGAACCCCGCAAGTTGACCGATCTGGTTGGTCACCTTCAGCAGTGACTGCCCGACGACGTAGTCATCACCGACCAGGACCGTGGGCATGACCGAGGCCTGCGCGGAGTTGAACGGCGCGTTGGCCAGTTGGACGACGACCAGCACGACGGCCAGCAGGGGAAGTGGGAAGCCGGGGATTGCCATCGTGGCCACCAGTGTCGCTCGCACGACGTCGCAGGTCACCATAACCGTACGGCGGGGGTACCGGTCCGCGAGTCCGCCCAACAGCGGGCCGCCGACGAGGTCCGGCAGGTACGTCAGCGCGTAGGTCAACGTCGACCAGGCGGCTGAGTTCGTCCGCTGGAAGACCAAGACGGACAGTGCGAGCCTCGCGATCTGGTCGCCGAGGACGGACTGCAGCTCGGCCAGCCAGATAGCTCGGAATTCGCCCACCGCGAGGGCATCCCGTACCCGTGCTGGCCTGTTCGTCTTGTCGCTCACTCGAATTCCCCCTATCCCAGCAAAGCAGCACACACCGTACCGCTCCGACCGCGGGCTGTGTGCGTCTTGCGGAACATGCGGAAGCTTGAGCTGGGACGGATCGGGATCTGGGCCGGGAGCTTTGACGGACTTGCCGGTCGCCGGGTGGCCGGCGCAGCAGGAAGCTGGACTGGCTCTCGGTGTGCCGGGCGTGTACGACCTCGCTGTGTGGCGGCGCGGCGTCCGAGCGGGGGCCGGTATAGCGAACGTGTGCGGCGAGGATGTCGTCGAGGTCGCCGTCGAGCAGCAGCCGTCCGTCCGCCAGCAGCAGCAGGTTGTCGGCGATCCCGCCGAGTTCGGTCAGCACGTGGGTGGACATCAGCACGGTCATCCCGGTGCCGGCTACCTCGGTGAGCAGTTCCTCGGTCACTTCGCGGCGGGCGACCGGGTCGAGGTTCGCCAGCGGCTCGTCCAGCAGCAGAATCGACGGCCGGGAGCCGAGTGCGACGGCGAACGCCACCTGGGCCTGTTGTCCGCCGGAGAGTCTGCCGCACGGCTGGTCGAGCGGGATGGCGAACCGTTCCAGCACGCCTTCGGCGCGCGCGGCGTCCCATCTGCGGTTGAGGTTGTTGCCCAGCCGCAGCATGTCCGCCACCGAGAACTGCCGGTACACGGGCTGTTCTGGGAGACGAACGAGATGTGCGGGTCGGCACCCGCGACGGGCCGACGCGCTCCGCCCGATCCATTGTGGACCAGCACTTGTCCTTCACTGGGGGCGAGCAGCCCGGCGATGATGCTCACAGCGTCGTCTTGCCGGCGCCGTTCGATCCGGCCAACGCGGTGACCCAGCCGGCGGGCACCGTGAACGTGCAGTCGTGCAGTACCGGCCGTCGGCGGTACCGCTTGCTGAGCCCGTCGACCTCGAGCGCGATGTCGCCCTTGGTCACCTCGACCGCCAGATCTTCGGCCGCGACAGTGGTCCTCACGTGGTTTGCTCCGTCTCTTTCTCCGAGAGGACCGCGCCCACCAGCGCGTAGATGTCCTCGTCTTCCATTCCGGCGGTCCGCGCTTCCTGCACCAACCTGGTGCACTGCACGAGCAATCGCGCCATCGCTTCCGGAGCGACCGAGCCGAGCGACGCCTTGACGTACGTGCCCGCGCCTACTCGTCCCTCCACCAGCCCTTCGGATTCCAGCAGGCGGTAGGCCTTGAGCACGGTGTTGGGGTTCACGCGGCTGGCGGCGACGACCTCTCGCACCGTCGGCAGCCGGTCGCCCGGCCGCAGCCAGCCCAACCGCAACGCCTCGCGGACCTGACGGGCGAGCTGGACATAGACCGGCACCCCGCCGGCCCGGTCCACCTCGAATTCCAAACCAACCAGCTCCCTGTTTCGATTGTGTCAGTAGTCTAGATAATTCGAGTGGGTATTCCAACACCAGGCGCAGCTCGACCGCGCGTGTCGCGGGCGAAGTGCCAGGTAGATGGGCCTTTTTACTTCCAAGTCGGGTGAGTCGCGTGCTAGTGCAATGAAACTTGCCAAGGCTCTCATCTTCGATCTACGTGCTACATAAACTTGACGACATAATCGACTCATGTAGACAATGAGTCTTCCCCATGAATCCGCCACGATGAGGAGGCGTTCGACATGACGGTCACCGCAGAACCCGTACCCGCCGCGGTGCGACCGGCCGAAGTGACCTTCGATCGCCACCCCGACACCTACCGGCACTGGCGGCTGCGGATCGACGGACCGGTCGCCTGGCTCGAGATGGACGTCGACGAACAGGGCGGACTCGTCCCCGGCTACGAGCTCAAGCTGAACTCCTACGACCTCGGAGTGGACATCGAGTTGTACGACGCGGTCCAGCGGCTGCGGTTCGAGCACCCCGGCGTCCGGACGGTCGTGTTGACCAGCGCGAAGGAGAACGTCTTCTGCGCCGGGGCGAACATCCGGATGCTGGCGGCGTCGGCGCACTCGTGGAAGGTCAACTTCTGCAAGTTCACCAACGAGACCCGCAACGGCATCGAGGACGCCGCCGCGAACTCCGGGCAGGCCTGGCTCGCCGCGGTCAACGGCGCTTGCGCCGGCGGCGGTTACGAGCTTGCGCTTGCCTGCGAAAAAATTATCCTGATCGACGACAATGCGTCGACGGTCGCGCTGCCGGAAGTCCCGCTGCTCGGGGTCCTGCCCGGCACCGGCGGACTGACCCGCGTGGTGGACAAGCGCCGAGTCCGCAAAGATCGCGCGGACGTCTTCGCGACCCGCAGCGACGGCGTCAAAGGCAAGACCGCGGTCGACTGGAAGCTCGTCGACGAACTGGCGCCTCGGCGAGGATTCCGTGACGCCGTCCAGGCTCGCGCACTCGAACTCGCCAAGCAGAGCACGCGCCCACTCGACGCCGCCGGCATCGCACTGACACCGCTGGCCGGCGAAGCGAACGCCGACGGCATCACCTACCGGTACGTCACCGCGAGCTTCGACCGGCTCCGCGGGACCGTCGATATCACCGTACGAGGCCCGGACACCGATGCTCCGATCGACGGCGCCGAAGTCCACGCCCAGGGCGCCGGCACCTGGTTGCTCGCGATGACCCGCGAACTCGACGACCTCATCCTGCGTCTGCGCACCAACGAAACCGAGCTCGGCACCTGGCTCATCCGCACCACCGGGGATGCCGACCGGGTCCTGGCTCACGAGCGGACGATCCTCGGCAACGCCGACGACTGGCTGTGCAACGAGATCACCCACTACTACAAGCGGACACTCAAACGCCTCGACGTCACCAGCCGCACCCTGATCGCGCTCATCGAACCTGGCAGCTGCTTCGCCGGCCTACTGCTGGAACTCGCTCTCGCCGCCGACCGTCAGTACATTTTGGACGGACCCCCTGTTGATGACGAAGACAGCGCGGACCGTGCCGCGATCACGTTGTCGGACGCGAACTTCGGTCCTTTCCCGATGGGCAACGACATTACGCGGCTGCAGTCACGGTTCTACGGCGAAACCGAGCACCTCGACTGGCTCGGCCGCGAGAAGGACCGCGCCCTCTCGCCGAGCGAGGCGAACGAACTTGGCCTGGTCACCGACGCGCCCGACGACCTCGACTGGGAAGACGAAGTCCGCATCGTCGTCGAAAGCCGAGCCGCGCTCAGCCCCGACGCGCTCACCGGGATGGAAGCCAACCACCGGTTCGTCGGTCCCGAAACCACCGAAACCAAGATCTTCGGCAGGCTCACCGCCTGGCAGAACTGGATCTTCATCCGGCCGAACGCGTCCGGCCCCGAAGGCGCGCTACGCCGCTACGGGACCGGGCAAAAGGCCGTTTTCGACCGGAAGCGAGTCTGACCATGCCGGAGAAAATCGACTACGACGCCAAGATCCCCAACAACGTCAACCTCGCCGAGGACCGCCGCCTGCAGCGGGCGTTGGAGGGCTGGCAGCCGAAGTTCCTCAACTGGTGGGGCGAAATGGGACCCACCTTGGCGACTCAGGGCGTCTACCTGCGCACCGCGGTCGCCGTCGGCCGAGAGGGCTGGGCGCATTTCGACCACGTCACCGTGCCGGACTACCGCTGGGGCATCTTCCTCGCCGAACGCAACGCCGACCGCACGATCGGCTTCGGTGAACACGCCGGTGAGCCGGTGTGGCAGCAGGTCCCCGGCGAATACCGAGCGGATCTGCAGCGGCTGATCGTCATCCAGGGCGACACCGAGCCGGCATCGGTCGAACAGCAGAAACTCCTCGGCCTGACCGCGCCCAGCCTCTATGACCTGCGCAACCTCTTCCAGGTCAACGTCGAAGAGGGTCGCCATCTCTGGGCCATGGTCTACCTTTTGCACGCCTATTTCGGCAAGGAAGGCCGCGAGGAGGCCGAGGGGCTGCTGTTCCGCAACTCCGGCAGCCCTGACGCCCCTCGCATCCTTGGGGCGTTCAACGAGGAAACCGCCGACTGGCTCGCGTTCTACATGTTCACCTACTTCACCGACCGCGACGGCAAGTACCAGCTCGGGACGTTGAAGGAGAGCGCGTTCGACCCGCTCTCGCGGACGTGCGAGTTCATGCTCAAGGAAGAAGCGCACCACATGTTCGTCGGCACCACCGGCGTCGACCGCGTGGTGGCCCGCAGCGCCCAGCTCATCGGTGAGTACGACACGACCGACATCGCCGCGCACGGCGGGATCCCGCTCGACATCATCCAGAAGTACATCAACTTCCACTACACCGTGTCGCTGGACCTGTTCGGCAGCGAGACCTCGACCAATGCGGCGAACTACTACACCGCCGGCCTCAAAGGACGGTGGCAGGAGGCCCGCCGCAAGGACGACCACCAGCTCACCGGCGGCAGCACGTTCCTGGACAAGCCCAACCCCGACGGCACCTGGGGCGCCGAAGAGGTCCAGACCCTGCTCGCACTTAACCTGGACCTGCGCGGCGAGTACATCGCGGACTGCGAGCACGGCCTCAAGCGCTGGAACAAGATCCTCGACGACAACGGCATCAGCTTCCGGTTCAAGCTGCCCCACCCGGGGTTCAACCGTGCCGTCGGGCTCAACTCGGGCCACCACATCACCCCCGAGGGCGCCGTAGTCGACGAGCACACCTGGGAGGCGAACCGGAGCCGGTGGCTGCCGACCGGTGAGGACCTCGCGTTCGTCCGCTCGCTGATGCACCCGGTCTACGAGCGCGGCAAGATCGCGAGCTGGGTGGCGCCGCCGGCCAACGGCATCAACGGCAAACCGTTCGACTACGAGTACGTCCACCTGCGGTAAGGCCTGGTGCATCCGAGGCCCGCGTCAGGCATTTTTGTGCCTCTTCGGTCGTATCCGTGGGTGGCACAGCCCGTCGCAACTCGCCGCCGAGTTGCGACGGCGTTGCCTCAAGGCCACCGCTCGGCGGCTGCTTGTGGTGCCGGGGTGGTGTCGGTGCGACTGGTGAGGTTCGTCGGCGGGGTACCGACACGACACAACCGACCCTCGGATCAGCAAAGGAGTACCTACACGTCCCGGCCGGGTGCTTGTGACGCTGTTCTGCACGGCCTGTCCTGTCGTCGGCGTGGGGTATCGGGGGACCTGCCGTTCACTCACACGGGTCGGTCGCGTGTGTGGGTCGTTGCCGCGCAACTCGCCGTCGAGTTGCGGCGGTGGCAGAACCGGGCGTGGGACTCGGCTCCGTCACCGTGGGACTCGCCGACGGTGCGCCCTGCTTGAGAGCTCAACCAGGGCACAAAAGTACAAAAGTGCCCACGCCGTCGCGTCGCGTCAGGGGGCGTGGAGGAGTTTGTCCCAGTGGAGTTGGGCGGCGTCGCGCCAGTCCGCGTGCTTGCGCCGGAAGAGCGCCGCGGCTTTCACCCCGCTCCAGTTCCCCGGCAGCAGCCGAGACGGCAGGCCGGGATCGAGGAACGGGAACCGCCGCCATTCGTGCACCAGACGCGTCTGGGCATGCAGGATCGCTTCGCCGGCACTCGGTTCGACGCCGGTGAACTCGTCGATGAAGTCCTCGTAGTGCCGGTCGAGTTCACTGAGGTCCCACGAACGCCTGACCATGTCGTGCTCGTTGCCGACGTTGCCGTAGGACGCGATGAACGACATGGGCGGCGAGTCGACTGTCAGCTCGCCGACGATCCGGTTCGCCTCGGCCTGGCGTGAGGTGTCCGGGCTGACCCACACCCCCGGCACGGGCGAGCCGAAACCCGCCCACGTGAGCTGCGTCCGTACGCGGTGGCGCAGGTCGCGCTGCGCTTCGGGGACCGAGACCAGCAGCATCAGCCACTCGCCGTCCCACGCCGCCCGCTCCTGGCCGAACTCGTAGATGCGCTGCGCGCCCTCGGTGAGCAGCCGCCGGCCCGGCGGGGTCAGGCACCAGCGCACCCGACGTCCGGCCCGTTCCGACTCCAGCCAGCCCTCGTTCGCCGAGCGGGCCAGCGCCTGACGCGCCGACTTCTCCTCGATCCCGAACAGCGCCAGGACGTCGACCAGCGTCGACGTCCACACCGGGACCTGGCGCGGTAGCGCGTACTCGCCGAGCACGGTCATCAGGATCGAGCGCGCGCTGGTGTGGCTGACCTCGCGCCGCCTGGTCACCTGGGGACGTGGTCCGCCTTCCGACATGGGCTCACCGGCTTCGCTGGGTTGGTCATGTGGTCACCTGACGTTTCAGGTTACCGATCAGGGCGGGCTCTTTTGTGCCTTTGTGCCCTTTGGAGTCGGAAGGCGCGGGCCGGGTTGTCGACGCGGCCAGCAGTGCGATGGCGGCCGGAGTGCGCCAGTCGGTCTGTCCGAACAAGGACCCCGTAGATACGTGGGTAACTGAGGGCAACATGTTCAAGCTGGCACGTACCTCACACACTGTGTGCATACCGTCACGTTTCCACCCGGAAAACCCAGGGCTCTTGTCGCCTCACCTTGTATTCGGTATAACCGTATAGCAAACTGACGGAATAGCCGATGACGATGGGATAGTGACATGACCGAGACTCGCTGGGCCACATTCGACTGCTTTGGCACGCTGGTGGACTGGCGCCACGGCATCGCCACCGGCGCCGAACTGCTGTTTCCCGGCCGCGGCGCGCAGCTGCTGGAGCTGTACGGCGGGCACGAACGCCAGGTGCAGCGTGAGACTCCGGGCATGAGGTATCGCTTGGTCATGGCGGAGGCTCTGCGCCGAACAGCGCGCGAAGCAGGGCTCGACCTGCTGGAGGACGACGCGTCGGTGCTCGCCGCCGGGATCCCGTACTGGCCGGCGTTCGCCGAAACCGCCGGCGCGCTCGCCGAACTTCGGGACGCGGGCTGGCGGCTGGCGCTGCTGACCAACTGCGACCGCGACCTCATCGGCGAGACCCAGCGGCGCCTGGGTGTCCCGATCGACGTCGTCGTCACCGCCGAAGACGTCGGCTCCTACAAGCCCGACCACCGCCACTTCACCCGGTTCGAGACCGCGTTCGGTGCCACCCGCGACAGCTGGGTGCACGTGGCGCAGGGCTACTTCCACGACATCGTGCCCGCGAGCGAACTGGCGATCCCGCGCGTCTGGATCAACCGGCACGCGGCGACCGACGACCCGTCGATCGCCGACGCCGTCCTGCCCGACCTCAACGGCCTGCTCAAGACGGTCGAGCAGGTGAACCTCAGCGCGCGGTGACCTTCCGGCTGGGGACAATCGCACCGCAGACCAATCCCCGTTCACCCGGACTCGGTTATGCGGTCTGACTGTTAGGCTGCGGCCTGGGAAAAGGGGGCTGAAGTGGTAGTGACATTGCAGACCACGAGCACCAGGGACGCGCTCGTGGCCGAGGTACGCAAGCAGATCCTCAGCGGCGAGCTGCGCCCTGGCGAAACGCTGACCGAAAACGCCCTCGCGACCACGTTCGGCGTGGCCCGGCCGACGGTCCGCTCTGCGCTGCAGGTCCTGGTCGGGCGCAACCTCGTGCGGCAGTCCGGCGGGCGGTCGCTCACCGTTCCCGAGCTGACCGATGCCGACGTGCGCGATCTGTTCTTCGTGCGGACGCCGTTGGAGCTCGAAGCCGTCCGGGTGATCATCGAAAACGGTTCGTCGCTGGCGTCGACCGAGGAGCGCCTCGCCGAGATGGAAGCCCTCCCCGCCGACGCGAGCTGGGGCGAGCGCGTCGAAACGCACACGGCGTTCCACCTCGCGCTGGTCGACGCCGCCGGCAGCACCCGCCTCAGCCGGATCTACCCGGCGATGCAGGAGGAAATGCAGCTCTGCCTGGCTCAGCTCAGCTCGTCCTACCCCGGCTCGCAGGACCTCGCCCGCGAACACCGCGACCTGCTCGACGCCATCCGGTCCGGTGACATCGAGCGCGCCCGCACCGAGATGGGCGACCACCTCGGCCGGGCTCTGGGCAGCCTCACCGCCTGAGGTTCTCCTGCGTCAGAGGCGGTCGCGGAGTTCACGCTTAAGGATCTTGCCCGCGGCGGACACCGGGATCCGCTCGACGAACCGGAGTTCGCGGAGGCGTTTGTACGGCAGCACTTTCGCGTTCACCGCGGCGACCAGCTTCTCGGCATCGACGGTGTGGCCGGGAGCGGTGACGACGAACGCCACCGGAAGCTCGCCGACGTCGGCCTGCGGCCTGCCGACCACCGCCGCCCCGAGGACGCCGGGCTGTGCCAGCAGCAGCTCTTCCAGCTCGCGCGGATAGACGTTGTATCCCTTGTACAGCAGCATGTCCTTCTTGCGGTCGACGATGAACAGGTAGCCGTCGTCGTCGAGGAGCCCGATGTCACCGGTGTGCAGCCAGCCGTCCACCAGCGCCGCCGCGGTCTCCTGCGGCCGGTTGAGGTAGCCGGTCATCATCTGCGGACCCCGCAGGCACACCTCGCCCTCGGTGTTCGGCGGTATCGCGTCCTCGCCACCGTCGACCGGCACGATCTTGATCTCGGTGTCGGGAATCGGCAGCCCCACCGACCCGACCTTGCGGACCCCGGACAGGTGCGTCGGCGACACGACCGCGCCCATGGTCATCTCGGTCATCCCGTAGCCCTCGATGATCGGCACGCCGGGAAACCGCGCCTGCAGCCTGGTGATCACCTCGTGGGCGAGGGGAGCGGCACCGGAGGACACGCCCCGCACCGACGAAAGGTCGCGCGTGGCGAAATCGGGGCAGGCGAGCAACGCCGCGTAGAGCGCGGGGGCGCCGCCGATCGTGGTCACCTGCCAGCGTTCGGCGTCGGCGAGGTAGCGGACCGGGTCGAACCGGTCGGCCAGCACGAGCGTGGTTCCGCTGAGCACCGGCACGTTGAGGCCGCCGATGATCCCCATCGCGTGGAACCACGGCGTCAGCGTCACCGCGACGCCGCTGCCGATCCGTCCCGGCCACTCCCGTTCGTCGCCGATCTGCTCGATTGTCAGGTCGCCGCGCGCGTCGAGGACGGGCACCGAACCGCTCCGGCAGGTGCTCTGCAGGCTGTTGACCACGATGTTGCGGTGCGGCAGGCAGACGCCTTTCGAACGGCCTGTCGTGCCGCCGGTGTAGGAGATGTGCGCGAGATCGGCCAACACATCGATCTCGACGTCCGGGCGAGTGTCGGGCTGATCGCCGTGGAACGCCTCGAACTCGACCTGCGACTCGGTGAGTTCGGCGACCGGCGACACCACCACGACCCGGCGCACCGGTGTGTCGGCCAGCACCGAGGTCAAGGTGGCCGACAGCGGCCCGAACGTAACCACCGCGACCGCGCCGCAGTCGGTCAGCTGGGCCACCAGGTCGTCGGCGGGCAGGAGTGGGTTCGCCGGGCTGAACGTGGCCCCGGCCAGCAGGATCCCGTAGTAGGCCACGGGATAGGCCAGGCAGTTCGGCAAATGGATCGACACGACGTCGCCGCGGCCGATCCCGTCGGCACGCAGCGCGTTGGCGAACCGGCACGCCGCGATGTAGGTCTCGGCGAACCCGAGCGAACGCTCACCGTGCGCGAACGCCGTCCGGTCGCCGTAGCGCGCGGCCGCGCCGGCCAGGATCGAACCCACCGGCACTGCCGGATAGTCGAAGGACACCGGGAAATCGGCGGGACTGACGCCGGCAGTGGTGGTCATCACCCCAACATACGAAGATCGACGTCGAACCCGCAAGGAACACCGCGACACTCGGTCGCCAAAACGCGCTCCCGCTGCCGGGGTCGGTTCAGCGGCACATAATCGGCACATGGACGACGGTGAAAAGGGTTGGCAGGGCAGGTACTTCGAGGACTTCACGGTCGGCGCCGTCTACCGCCACCCGCTGGGCCGCACGGTCACCGAGACCGACAACTCGTGGCTCACGCTGCTCACCCAGAACACCGCCCCGCTGCATTTCGACCGGCACTACGCGGCCCAGACGACCTGGGGCAAGCCGCTGGTCGACTCGACGTTCACCCTGGCGCTGATCACCGGGCAGAGCGTGACCGACGTGTCCATGCACGTCATGGCCAACCTCGGCTGGGACCGGGTCCGGCTGCCGAACCCGGTGTTCGAGGGCGACACCCTGTACTCCCAGTCCGAAGTGCTGACCAAGCGCGATTCTTCTTCGCATCCCGACGTCGGCATCGTCAGCGTCCGGACGGCCGGGTTCAACCAGGACGGGACGATCGTGATCACCTTCGAACGCACGTTGATGGTCTACCGGCGTGGACAGGGTCCGCGGTTCGCCGCCGTCGAGCCGGTCTGGGACGAGCGGTCACGCCGCGCGGCCGGGCTCGACGAACACGACCCGTCATGAACGCCGAACAGGCGAGGTCGTTGCTGTTCGTCCCGGGCAACCGCCCCGATCGGTTCGCCAAGGCCGCGGCGAGCGGGGCGGACGTCGTGCTGTGCGACCTGGAGGACGCGGTGTCTCCGGACGGCAAGTCCGACGCCCGGGCAGCCGTCGCGGACTGGGTCGCCGAGCACCCGGCCGTCGTGCGGATCAACGCCGCGGACACCCCCTGGTACGACGACGACCTCGCCGCCTTGGCCGAGGCGCGGAGTTTGCTGGGTGTCGTCCTGCCCAAAGCCGACGTGTCTGCAGTGCGCGCCACCGTGCCACGCCTGCCGACCGGCGTCGGCCTGTTGGCACTGGTGGAGACAGCACGCGGCGTGCGCGACGCGGACGCGCTCGCCGAGATCCCCGGGGTCCGGAGGCTGCTGTTCGGCAACCTCGACTTCGGCCTCGACGCCGGGATCACCCCGACCGGTGACGACGAGCCCGAGCTGGCCTACGCGCGGTCCCGCCTCGTCATCGCCTCGCGGGCGGCCGGTCTCGCCGCGCCGGTGGACGGCGTCTGCACCGACCTCGACGACCCGGACCGGATCACCGACTCGGCGCGACGCGCCCGCAATGCCGGGTTCGGCGGCAAGTTCTGCTTACACCCCAAGCAGGTCACCGCAGTGAACGCGGCGTTCAGCCCCACTGAGCGGGAGCTCGGCTGGGCGCGCCGGGTGATGGACGTCGCAGCCGGTTCCGGGGGCGCGGCAGTCAGGATGGACGGGGAAATGATCGACAAGCCGCGCCTGGAACTGGCGCGGCGGTTGCTCGCCGCGGCGGGCGAGGAGGGATACCCCGGATGACCGCGCGACTGGATCGGCCCAACGAGCCGGAGGACGTACTCGCGCACATTCCCGAAGGCGCCGACGTGATCGTGCCGCTGACGCTGGGTGAGCCCATCGGCCTGATCGACACCCTCGAAGCGCACGCCGAGGAGCTGCGCGGCGTGCGGATCCACCGGATGGACCCGTATCTGCGCCGCCGCTACATCGACGGCGAGTTCCCCGGCAAGCTCGAGCACGTCGACTACTTTCTCGGCGCCGGCTCGCGGCAGGCGTTCTGGGACGGCCACTGCGATCTCGTGCCGAACCATTTCAGCGAGATGCCGCTGCTGCTCAGGAAGTCCACGCGCTGCACGATCGCACTCGCCGCGGCCAGCCCGCCCGACCGCCACGGCTACTTCAGCCTGGGCACCAACGCCGACTACACCGCCGCGTTCATTGGCGAGATCCCGTTCTTCCTCGAGGTCAACGCGCAGATGCCCCGCACCTTCGGGCACAACCAGCTGCACCTGAGCCAGATTGCCGGCTGGACCCGCGTCGACCGCCCGCTGTACGAGGCCACCGTGCCCCCACCGGACGACCGCGACCAGCGCATCGCGGACCTGATCGCCGAGCGCGTGCCCGACGGCGCCTGCCTGCAGATCGGCATCGGCCGGATCCCCAACGCGCTGCTCACCTCCCTGGCCGGGCACCGCGACCTCGGCCTGCACACCGAGGCGCTCTCCGACGGCGTGCTGGACCTGATGGAGGCCGGCGCGCTGACCGGCGCCCGCAAGCTCCACGAGCGCAACAAACACGTCGCGACCTTCTGCATCGGCACGAAACGGCTCTACGACTGGCTCGACAACAACACCTCCGTGGCGTTGGAACCCGTCGACTGGGTCAACGACCCGCGCGTGGTGGCCAAGGAGCCGAACTTCGTCTCCATCAACGCCACCAGCGAGGTCGACCTGATGGGACAGGCCGCGAGTGAGACCATCGGCGGGCGCTACTGGTCATCCTCGGGCGGGCAAGCCGACTTCGCCCGCGGGGCGATGTACTCCGTAGGAGGTAAGGCGTTCCTCGTCCTGCACTCCACCACCCACGACGGGGCGAGCCGGATCAACCTGCAGCTCACCCCGGGCAGCGTCGTCACGACGTTGAAGAACACCGTCGACCACATCGTCACCGAGTACGGCGTGGCGGAGCTGCGGGGGAGAAGCCTCTCTCAGCGGGCGGACGCGCTGATCAGGATCGCTCACCCGCAGCACCGCGACCGGCTGACCGCCGAGGCCCGGAAGTTCGGCTTCCTGCGCTGAGGCCTTCGCGCTGCGCCGGGGTGAGCCTGTCGAACCTCGTGACCACTGTGTAGGCGCCGGATTCGGTACGTCGTACGGCAAACGGGTCGGCGATCTTCGGCGCGTCGGCGAGGTCACGCAGCGCGTCTTCGGCCCGGTTCGCCGACCATCCCAAGGCGTTCGCCAACTCCCTCACACCGAACGGTTCGGCGGCCTCGACCAGCGCCGCGAGGACAGTGAGCGCGTCGCTGGCGTCGGCGACGGAGATGCCGCCGGTCATGTCCTGCACCAGCTGAGTGAAGAACTCGCCCATCTCGCGCACCCGGACGCCGGCCGGCGTGGCCGCACCGAGCGCTTCGGCGCCGAGGCGGGCGACGTCCGCCCAGGTGCCGTTCATCCGGGCGCTCGACGTCCACGCCCGGGTCCAGACGTCGTCGTCGATGAAGTACCGCTCTCGCCGCCGAGGCCCGCGCTCCCGCCGGATCAGGTCCTGGCTTTCGAGGTAGGCGACGGCTTTGGAGATCGACGCCGGGCTGACCCGCAGCCGGTCGGCCAGTTCGGCAGCGGTGAGGCTGCCGGAGTCGGTGACGTACAGACAGGCAGTCAGCCGGGCCACCATCCGCGGAAGCCCGGTATCGACGATCACCGCGGCGAACTGATCCTCGAACGCGCGCACCGCATCGGGATCCCGCCCGTAGGCGACCTCGGCGGCCGGCGGCGCCGGAGTGTCGATCAGCCGGTGCCGACGAGCGCGCCGCACGGTCTCGTGGTGTGCGTAGTCCGCCCGGTAGCCGGCCGGGCCGCCGTTGCGGGTCACCTCGCGACTGACGGTCGACGTGGGCCGATCGATTCGCCTGGCCACCTCGGCGTACCCGAGCCCTTCTGCCATCCCCGAGGCGATGCGCCGACGGTCTTCGTAGCTCAGTCTGCCTCCCGGCATCCGTCCCCGCCTTCGGTCTCGTCGATGGTCGGTGTCCAGTGTGCGTTCGCTCGACGCGCAGTGCAATGACCCAACGACATATGCGTGCATTCACGGTCAGCTCATTGCAATGAAACGCCTAAAAGTGCCTCCATAGAGGGAAAAAGTCGCACACTTATGTTGACCGACTGGGAAACCAGTTTTAGCGTCGAAGTTGTCCGAAGAACTGCGAAGGGGGAACCGGCATGACGAAATCACTGCCCGAGGCCGCACCGCTGCCGACCGAGCACCCGCCCGGATGTCCGTTCGATCCGCCCGCGGAGCTGACCCGGTTACGCGAGGAAAACCCCGTCAGCGCATTGGCCTACGACGACGGGCACGAGGGGTGGCTGGTCACCAGCCGCACGCTGGTACGCGCGGTACTCGCCGACAAACGGTTCAGCGCCCGGCTCGAACTCATGCGGAACCCGTTCCCCGGCACCGCCTCCGGAGACCTTCCGCCGGCCCAGCCCGGGGACCTCACCGGCGTCGACGCCCCCGAACACACCCGCTACCGGCGGCTGCTGATCGGGCAGTTCACTGTCCGGCGCATGCGTCAACTCACCGCGCGCCTCGAGGAGATCACCCACCAGCACCTGGACGCCATGGAGCGGCAAGGTTCGTCGGCCGATTTGGTAACGGCGTTCGCGCATCCGGTCCCGGCGCTGATGATCTGCGAACTGCTCGGAGTGCCCTATGCCAGCCGCGAGAAGTTCCAGAAGCACGCGGCGGTGCTGGCCGGATCCGGTCAAGAGGTGTTCGAAGCCTTCGCCGCACTCCGGGAATTCGTCGTGGAACTGGTGCGGGCGAAACGGGCCGAGCCGACCGACGACCTGCTCAGCGACCTGACCACCACCGACCTCACTGACGAGGAGCTGACCAACATCGGGGTGCTGCTGCTCGGGGCCGGCCTCGAAACCACGGCCAACGTGATCGCGCTCGGCACGTTCGCGCTGTTACGCCACCCCGGCCAGTTCGCTCTGCTGCGTGATGAACCCGACCTGGCCGACCAGGCGGTCGAGGAGTTGCTGCGCTACCTCAGCGTGGTTCCCCTCACTGTCCGCACCGCGCTGGAGGACGTCGAACTGGGCGGTCAGCTGATCAAGAGCGGTGACACCGTCAGCGTGTCGTTGGCGGCGGCGAACCGTGACCCGGCGCAGTTCCCCGACCCCGATTCCCTCGACATCCGACGAGCGTCCGGCGGGCAGGTGGCGTTCGGCCACGGTATCCACCAGTGCCTCGGGCAGCAGCTCGCGCGCGTCGAACTACGGGTCGCGCTTCCCGCGTTGCTGCGCCGGTTCCCGACGCTGCGCTTGGCCGTCCCGCCCGAGGACGTCTCGCTGGGCGAAAACCTGATGATCCGCGGTCTGCAACAACTTCCGGTCGCCTGGGACGCCCTGTGACGCGCGAGTCCCGCCGAGCACGAGGACAGCAACTCGCCGTCGAGTTGCGATGCTTAGCGTGCGCAACGACCCCACAAAAGCGCGAAAGTGGGACGTCGGGAGCGAGGGGTCAGGCCTGGTTGGCGGGCGTGAGGTGGTGTTCGGCGATGGCCGCGTTGTAGCGGGCGAACGATTCGCCGATCACCCGCAGCTCGTCCTCACCGCAGCCGGCGAACATCTCCTCGAGGCTTTCCCGGCGGCGGCGGTGGACGGTTTCCGCGCGCCGGCGCCCTTCTTTGGTCGCGGTGATGACGCTGCGCCGCCGGTCTGTCGGGGCTGGGGCCCGGTCGACCAGGCCGCCGCCGGTCATCGCGGACACCTGCCTGCCGACGGTGGACGGATCGAGCCCGAGCGTGGCGGCAAGGGTGTTGATGTCGGCGGCTCCTTTCGCTTCCAGCGTCCGGATCAGGAGGTAGCCCGCGCGGTCGAGCTCGTCGTAGATGTCGGTGCGGCGGCTCAGCAGTTCGAAGTTCCGCACCAAGATCGCGGAGTGGACCTCGATGAGATCGATCGCGTCCATGTCCAGCCAGCCCCTTCAGCGGTATGATACCGGTAGATGTCGGCATCATACCGATATCTCGCCGAACCACTGAGACGGGGGACGATGAGCGGGTCGTCGGATTTCCTACGACGCCTCCGGGACCGGGCGCTGGCCTCGGACCCGGGATTGACCAGGTTGCAGACGGCGACGTCGGCGGTGGTGGGCATGGCCACCGCCCTCGGTGTCGAGTACACCTACGCGCATTTCACGCACGCGGGTGCGCAGGGCACTCTGATCGCGATGCTGCTGGGCGCGGTGACGGCCATGATGGGCTCGATGGCGCTGAGCGGCACCGGCGTCTGGCTGAAGGTGCGCACCGCGGTGTTCTTCCCGGTCGCGATGGGACTCGGGATGCTCGCCGGGATCGCGGTGGGCGGGAACACCGATCTGATGCTCACGGTGTTCGTCGTCGTGATGTTCCTGGCGGTGTTCGTCCGCCGCTTCGGGGTCGCGTTCTTCTTCTACGGCTTCATGATCTGGATGGGCTACTTCTTCGCTGCATTCATGCACGCGACTCTGACGACGTTCCCGTCGCTGCTGGCGGAGATCGCGATCGCCACCGCGTGGGTGCTGCTGCTGTCCATCACCGTGTTGCGCACCAGCCCGAAGAACACCCTTCGCCGGACTCGCCGGGCCTTCAAGGTCAGGTCCAGGATGGTCGCCCGCGCGTGTGCCGGCCTGCTCGAGGCCGAGGTGACCGACCCCGGCCAGGTCAAGCGCTGGCAGAGCAGGATCCGGGCGGCCCAGACCCGGCTCGCGGAATCCGCGTTGATGATCGAGGCCTGGTCCGCCGAACTGCCGACGCTGCCCGGCGGGTTTTCGCCCTCGTCGTTGCGACGCATGATCCTGGACGCCCAACTCGCCATCGACGGGCTGGTTACCGCGACCGAAGGCCTGCGCGGTGCCGACACGCGACTTCAGGTAGAAGCGGCCCGCATCCTCGGGTTGTTCGGCGCCGGTGACTACGTCGCGGCCGACCGCGCCGCCCGTCGCCTGCTCACCAAGCCGGGCCGCAACCAGTCCGACTCCCGGAGACTGGTCTGCGCGATAGCGGAGTACGTCGCGCTCATCGAGCGCGCCGACGACCCACGGCCCTCCGACGACTTCGAACCGGCCGTGACCCTCGCACTGGGCAACCTCCCCGGCTCCGTGTCGGCGGCCGGAGACGTCAAGCCGCGCGGCGGTTCCTGGAATCCGTTGCTGCGGCTTTCGCTGACCAGCAGGCAAGCCGTGCAGGTCGCGGTGGCCGGCGCACTGGCGATCGTGGCGGGCCGCGAGTTGTCCGAAGCCCGCTACTACTGGGCGGTGATCGCCGCCTTCGTCGCGTTCACCGGCACCGCGACCCGGTCGGAGGTGTTCATCAAGGCAACCAACCGCGTGGTGGGTACCCTCGTCGGCCTCGGCGCCGGCATCGGATTGGCCCACCTGACCGCCGGCAGCACCACCTGGGTACTCGTGGTGATCGTCGGCGCGATGTTCTGCGGGTTCTACCTGCAGCGCCTTTCTTACGCCTACATGATCTTCTTCATCACGATCATGGTGTCCCAGCTCTACAGCGCGCTGCACGAGTTCTCCGCGGGACTGCTCGTGCTGCGGCTGGAGGAAACCGCGCTCGGTGCGACCATCGGGATCGTGGTGGCGTTGCTGCTGACGCCGTTGAGCACCAGGGACACCGTGTCCACAGTGGAATCCACCTTCCTCGGCACGCTCGCCGAGCTGCTGCGCGCGGCCGGTGACCGGATCGAGAACGGCGGGCACGAACCCGACCTCGACGCGCGCACCCGCAGCCTGGACAACGGACTCCGCCAACTGCTGCTGGTTGCCGCGCCGCTGGTGGGCGCGCTGCCGTGGGGTAGTGGCTCGCGCCGGACCCGACACCGGCTGACGCTTTACAGCGGTATCGCCGGGCACACTCGCGGGCTGGCCGGAACCCTGCGCCGGCGTCCCACGATCGAACACGCCCTCGCGGTCCCGTGCCGCGCGCTGGCCGAAGCGGTCACGGCCCTGGCTGAAGGCCCCAAGGAGACCGCGCTGGCCCAGCTGGGTGCTGCCGAGCTGGCGCTGGCGCAACCGTGGACACCCGACGCTGAACGGGTCTGGCAGGAGCTGGTCAACCTGCGTCAGCTGCTGTACGAACTCGCCACCGGCAACGCGGAAGTCCCCATCGACGAGAAGGACGAGAACGAGGTACCGCTGACTCCGGTCGCACAGGTCGTACCGACGTCTCAGACCGGCTTGGGCGGGATCCGGATCCGCGGGTTCGTCCGCGCCGCGGACGGCAGCGGCGTCGACCGGGCCGTGCTCACCCTGATCGACCGGCGCGGACGGCAGGTCGCCCGCGGGGTGTCCCGGGCCGACGGCCGATACCGGGTCGAAGCACCGCGAGCGGGCACGTTCGTACTGATCACCGCGGCCGAGGCGCACCGGCCGTCCGCGTCGACGGTCACCGTCCGCAAAGCGGCCGGCACGGTGGTGGTCGACGTCCTGCTGTCCGACTCGGGCGGGCTGGTCGGCACCGTAACCTCCGGGGCCGACGGCACCGCCGTGGAAGGCGCCCTGACCACGCTGACCGACTCCCAGGGCATGGTCGCGGGCTCCCGGCGTACCGGTGCCGAAGGGGCCTATGCGTTCAGCGCGCTCGACGACGGCGACTACACCCTCGTCGTCAAGGCCGCGTCCCATCAGCCCGCGGCGAGGACGGTCACGGTCACCGCCGGCGGCGACACCCGCGAGGACGTCGCACTGACCGGAGTGACCCGCCTGTCCGGCGTCGTCACCGCGGGCCCGGACGCCCACCCGGCGAGCCGGGTCCGGATCACCCTGCTCGACGCCGCGGGCGCGGTGGTGGCGCTGACCGACACAGACGACGCGGGCCGGTACACCTTCGAGGGCCTGCCAGAAGGCCGCTACACCACCCTCGCCCGCGGATACCCGCCCGCGGTCAGCACGCTGCACCTGAGCTCGGAGGGGCACCCGCTGCGCCACGACGTCGAGTTGAAGCACTCGGCGGGTTAGCGGGGGTGGCGGTTTAGAGCTGCAAGGACGGGGGGCCGGGGGCGAACGTCGTGCGCGACGACGGCCTCTCGCGTGGCGTGTGTCCCATTCGCAACGCGAGTCGCAGGAGTCCCAGCTTCAAGCCCTCGGGGCAACGTCGTGGGGCTGATGGGGCAGTGGGTGCTGTTGTGGCGTTGCGGCCGGCGCGCCAGCGACTCGGGGGACGTTTAGTACAAATCTTTTGTATCGGGGGACGTTTCGTACACAACGGCACCGGATCGGCCAACCCCACCAGCCCCACCGACCTGGGACTCCGATCCGGTCCACGAACCCCGGCCGCCCCAGTCCCTGCTGCCTTAGACCAGACCCCGACACGACGTACTGGACTCGCCGGTTCAAACGTGGCACGATAAAAATGGACTGGGAAGTCCAAATTACAGGGAGGGCTCGAAGTGACCAGGACGCTGACCCCGAAGGGAATGGCCACCCGGCAGCGAATTCTCGAAGGAGCCGCCGCCGAAATCCGCGAACGCGGGGTCGTCGACACCACGTTGGACGACGTCCGGAACCGGACCGGCACGAGCAAGAGTCAGCTGTTCCACTACTTTCCCGACGGCAAAGAGCAACTGCTCCTCGCTGTAGCGGGCTTCGAAGCCGAGCGGGTGCTCACCGACCAGCAACCGCAGCTGAGCAACCTGACGTCGTGGCGTGCCTGGCAGGAGTGGCGCGACACGGTCATCGAGCGCTACCGGAAGCAGGGCCTGCACTGCCCGCTGAGCATGCTGATGTCGCAGATCGGACGCAGCACCCCGGGAGCCCAAGCCGTCGTCACCGGTCTGCTCACCCGCTGGGAGGACGAAATCGCCGCCGGCATCCGCGACATGCAGCGCCAGGGCAAGGTCGGCGCGCACGTAGACAGCGACCAGTCGGCGGCCGCGCTGCTGGCCGGTATCCAGGGCGGGGTGATGATCATGCTCTCCACCGGCAGCCTCACCCATCTGGAAGCCGCGCTCGACATCGCCATCGGCCGCCTCCGTGACTCGGGGCGCCCCGAACGCTCGTGAACCCTCCGGGCGCCCCGCTCCGTCTTCGACGAGCCCGCCCGGCTCCCAGGCCTGGCCTCGCGAGTCGCGGCCGCGTCGGTAGCAGCCGTCGCAGCGAGGGCAGGACTCGATGGCTTTGACCAACCGGGCGACGACTTCGACGCGCGGATGCCGGTCCGGATATAGGTCGTCCTCCTGGCACCACGGCACGAGCCACTGGCACCCCAGATCGGCCAGCTCGGCCTTGCGGTAGAGGTGTAGGAACCCGTCATCCAGGAACTCCCGCGTGGCGAAGTCGCAGGTCTTCGCCCAGCCCGCGTCACCTATTCGTGTAGCCATTTCCCGCTCCCCGGTCGGCCCGTTGCGGATGTGACCATCCGTGTTCGGCTGTATGCGCTCCGACTAGGACACTCAGGGATGGCCGCGCCCCTTCGTCGACGAAGACTCGCTCGCACCCCCCCAGGAGCTGCGCGAACGCACTGATCTCAACGTCACGGAAGCAGCCAAGCTCGCCGGGTTCTCGCAAGCGAAGCTGTCCAGGATCGAGACCGCGCAGATCGCCATCAGCGGCGACGACACGTTCGCCCTGTGCGAGGTACTGGGCGTCGCCGAGGACGTCACGGACGCGCTGGTGACTCTGGCCCGCCAAGCCAAGCGCCGCGACTGGTGGAAGACGTATCCCAATACGGTCCTGGGGCGGACGACAGACCTGCTCGAACTGGAAGCCGACGCAGACTCGGTCCACTACTTCACCCTCGACGCCATTCCCGGGCTGCTCCAAACGGAGTCCTACGCGGCGGCGGTGATGCAACACGGCTTTCCCCGCGAATCGGCCGACGAACTCGAACAACGAGTTGCTGTACGCATGGCGCGGCAGCAGCACGTCGACCCCGCCCGCGCGGCGTGGCGGAAAAGCCAAGCGTCTAGCAGCAACAATGCCTGTGTCGAGGTAGCGCTCTCCTCGGACGCGATCGGCATCCGGGACACGAAGGACCGGGCAGCCGGTCACCTGGTGCTCGCGCCGGGTTCGTGGTCGGCGTTCCTCGAAAAGGCAGCACGCCACTAGAAGGCGAACGACAGGGAGCCCCGGCGCCTCGTGAACGCCGGGGCTCCCTGCTGTCGGCGGTACCGAGAACGCCAGGTCCGCGCGATCCTCGTTCCTCGCGAGCGGAGCACACGGGAGGCGCCTGACCGCGTTAGCGTGCGGGGGTGGCCACCGACGAACGCCCCACCATCGCCGTGATCGCCTTGGGCGGCACCATCGCCATGACGGCGTCAGCTGACGGACCCGGTGCACGGCCGTCACTAACCGCCGAAGATCTCCTTGCCGCCGTACCCGGGCTCGATGCCGCCGGGGTCACCGTGCAGGCCAGGACTTTCCGCTCGGTCCCGGGCGCGTCGCTGAGCTTCGCCGACCTCACCGAGCTGGTTCGGCTCATCGACTCGCTCAGCGTCGACAGCGTCAATAGCGTCGACGGGGTCGTTGTCACCCAGGGCACGGACACTCTTGAGGAAACGGCGTACTTCCTCGACATCGCCCTCGGCACGTTGATGCCCGTCGTGGTCACCGGGGCGATGCGCAACCCCTCGCTGGCCGGGGCCGATGGTCCGGCCAACCTGCTCGCCGCCGTCCAGGCCGCCGCTGCGCCGGCGTCGCGGGGCTTGGGCACGCTCGTGGTGATGGCCGATGAGGTCCACGCCGCTCGCCGGGTCCGCAAGACCCACACCACCAGCATCGCCGCGTTCACCTCGCCCGACACCGGACCCATCGGGCACCTGGTCGAGGGGCGGGTTCGGTACCTCGCGCACCCCGGCGACCGGACGTGGATCGGCTCCGGTGACCTCCCGGCGAACGTCGCGCTGGTCACCGCCGCGTTCGGTGACGACTTCCCGCTCCTGCGGCCGGTCAGGGCCGACCTCGACGGCCTGGTGGTGGGGGCTTTCGGGGTCGGACATGTCCCGGCCGAGACCGTCGACCTGCTGGGGGAGTACGCCGCACGCATCCCGGTGGTGCTCGCCAGCCGGACCGGCGCCGGCGCCATCCACCATGCCAGCTACGGCTTCCCCGGGTCCGAGCACGACCTGCAGCGGCACGGACTGCTCAATGCGGGATTCCTGGACCCGCTGAAAGCCCGGATCCTGCTGCGCCAGCTCCTCGCCACCGGCGCCTCCCGCGACACCATCGCCGCCACGTTCGCCGCGCTCGACGGCTGACGCGCGTATCGATTGAGCATCGCCGATTCACGGCCGAATCTGGGCGAAATGGGGCTGAACGGCTCAATCCGGCGCCCAGAACCGCCGAAACCCCCAAATCCGGTGACCGAACGTAATAGGGTGCCGCGACAGGGGTGACCGGTGATCAACGGACCGGGTCGGCCGCGGCTGGTGAGATATTGCGCGGCTATGACTGCATGTGGTTACTTTTCACCTCTTGGGGCGAGGCCAATCGAGCAAGCAGAGGTGGTCGTGGTGGGCAAAACGCGGTCGACATGGTTCACGAAGTCGGCGAAAAGGAGACGCGTTCGCGCGTTCGTAGCGGTGCTGGCCACCGGAATGCTCGCGGCGGGCCCGTTCGCGGCCCCCGCGCAGGCGCAACAACCCGGCAAGACGTTGCGGGTCGCGATCGTCACCGGGATCAACCATCTGAACCCGTTCACCGGGGACCTGCTGGCCTCCACCCAGATCGCCAGGTTGAACTACGAGTTCCTGACGCTGCCGTCGTCGACGAACACCGAGCCGGCGCCCGCGCTGGCAGAGACGTGGTCGAACTCCGCGGACAAGCTCACCTGGACCTTCCACATCCGCCACGGCATGAAGTGGTCCGACGGCCGGCCCGTCACCGCGAAGGACGCCGCGTTCACCTTCAACCGGATGCTGACCGACGCGACCGCGCGCACGGTCAACGGTTCCTACGTCACCAACTTCGCCTCGGTCACCACGACCGACGACTACACGCTGGTGATCAAGAACAAGGTTCCGCAGGCGAACATGCTCGCGATCGACGTGCCGATCGTGCCTGAGCACGTCTGGGCGCCGATCAAGGACCTCAGCTCGGCCGAGACCGACTCGATCCCGGTAATCGGCGTGGGCGACGGGCCGTTCATCATCACCGACTACAAACCGGGCGAGTACGTCAAGTTCAAGGCGAACAAGGACTACTGGCGCGGCGCGCCCAAGGTCGACAACGTCCAGTGGCTGATCTTCAAGGACGCCGAGGCCGCGGTCAGCGCGCTGCAGAACAACGAAGTGGACATCATCAACCGGCTCACCCCGACGCAGTTCAACACCCTCAAGGGCCAGCCGAACATCACGACGAACAGCGCGCCGGGGCACCGCTACAACGAGATCATCATGAACTTCGGTGCCGAGTCCAGCACCAACACCCCGATCGGTGACCCCAACCCCGCGCTGAAGGACATCCGGGTCCGCAAGGCCATCGCGCAGGCGATCGACCCGCAGACCATCGTCGACCGCGTCATGGGCGGTTACGCCCAGGTCGGCACCAGCGTCGTCCCGCCGATCTTCGCCGACTACACCTGGGCACCCAGCCCCGCCGAGAAGCTCGGGTTCGACCCGGCCGCCGCCAATGCCGCTCTCGACCAGGCCGGATACCCGAAGGGCGCCGACGGCATCCGCAGCGGCCCGGACGGCAAGAAGGTCACCCTGCGGCTGGTCGCGCACGCGAGCCGTGCGTTCGACCAGCGCACCACGGAGTACATCACCGGGTGGCTCAAGAGCATCGGCATCGGCGTGACCCCGCAGCTGGTCTCCGACGACGACGTCGACGCCCGGACCACTGCCGGCAACTTCGACCTGGCCATCTCGGGCTGGGGCACCAGCCCGGACCCGGACTACGCCCTGTCGCTGCAGACCTGCGCCAGCCGACCGAACGCCGACGGCAAGGGCGGCAGCAGCGACACGTCCTTCTGCGACACGCAGTTCGAGTCGCTCTACAAGCAGCAGGCCACCGAGTTCGACCCCGTGAAGCGCGCGGTCATCGTCAAGGAGGCTCAGGCGCGGCTCTACAGCCAGGCCGTCAACGTCGTCCTCGACTACGACAACGCGCTCGAGGCCTACCGCTCGGACAACTTCTCCTCGTTCATGAAGCAGCCCGAACCGAACGGCGTGATCCTGGAGCAGACCGGCTACTGGGGCTACTGGGGCGCTACCCCGGCCGGTACCGCGACAACGTCGGCGTCGGGTAGCGACAGCCACACCGGCCTGTGGATTGGTATCGGCGTGGTCGTGGTCTTGGTACTCGCCGGTGGCGGCTTCTTCGTCGTCTCTCGCCGCAAGACCTCGGACGACCGGGAATAGGGCGCAGCAAAGGTGACCGAGGTACTCGACCAGCCGTCGGCGCTCACCGATCCCGGTGAGCGCCGCGGCGGCAGCGGCCTGTTCCGTTACGTGGCCACGAAAATCGCCGAGGCGGTGGCCAGCCTCATCCTCGTGGTGATCCTCGGGTTCTTCCTGTTCCGGCTGCTGCCGGGCGACCCGGTCACCTTCATGACCCGCGACCGGCCCACCGACCCGCAGCAGCTGGCCGAGCTGCGCACCCGGATGGGACTCGACGAGCCGGTCCTCCGCCAGTTCGTCGACTACCTCATCGGCCTGCTGCACGGGGAGATGGGAACCTCCTACATCGACAACCGCCCGGTCGCCGACATGATCGCCGAACGGATCTGGCCGACCGTGCTGCTGGTGGGCTCGGCGACGCTGATCGCCGTCGCGCTGGGTTTGTGGCTCGGCGTCCGGTCCGCGTGGCGCCGCGGCAGCTTCTTCGACCGCGCCAACACCGGGATCGCGCTGACCCTGTGGTCGGTCCCGCAGTTCTGGCTGGGCCTGCTGCTGCTCGTCGGCACGGGCGGCCTGTTCCCCAGCCGCGGCATGCACTCGCCCGACGCCGGGCCGGGGTTCTGGGCGCAGGGAATCGACGTCGCACACCATCTCGTGCTGCCGTGCGTGACGCTGTTCGTCGTGTTCTACGCGCAGTACATGCTGGTCATGCGCTCGTCGCTGCTCGGGGAGATGAACGCCGAGTACCTGACCACCGCCCGGGCGAAAGGCCTGCGCGACGACCTCGTCCGCAGCCGCCACGCCGTCCCCAACGCCCTGCTGCCGACGGTCACCCTGGTTTTCCTGCAGTTCGGGATGGTCGTGTCCGGTGCGGTGTCGGTCGAGGCGGTGTTCAGCTGGCCCGGGATCGGGCAGCTGCTCTACACCGCCATCCACGGACCGGATCTTCCGGTGCTGCAAGGCGTCTTCGTGGTCATGGCCGGCGCTGTCGTGCTGATGAACCTGCTCGCGGAGCTCCTTTACCGCGTGCTCGACCCGAGGGTGCGGACAGCATGACGTCGAACGCTTCGGCCATCGCGTGGCAGCGCCGCCGCGCGAGCGCGGCCAAGATGTGGCGCGAGTTCGCGAGCAACAAGGGCGGCCTGATCGGGCTCGGCTTCCTCACGCTCACGGTCCTGTTCGCCGTGCTCGCCCCCTGGATCGTCGACCAGTCCGGGCTCGACGTCACCAACGCCAAGGGCGGGCTGCTCCAGCCGCCGAGCGCGCAGTTCCTGCTGGGCACCGACATCGACGGCCGTTCGGTGCTGCTGCTGACCTTGTGGGGCACCCGGATCTCGCTGCTCGTCGGCTTCTCCGCGACCATCCTGTCCGTCCTGATCGGCACGGTGGTCGGGATCGCGGCCGCGCACTTCGGCGGCTGGATCTCCGCGCTGCTGCTGCGGTTCACCGACTTCTTCCTGGTGCTGCCGTCGCTGGTGCTGGCGATCGCGTTGTCGGCGGTGCTCCCGCAGGGGGCGACGACCGTCATCATCGCCATCGGGGTCACCGCGTGGCCGACGACGGCCCGGCTCGTGAGGGCGCAGACGCTGACCATCGAAGGACGGCCCTACATCGAGCGTTCCCGGGCGCTGGGCGGAGGGCACCTGCACGTCATCGGCAAGCACGTCCTGCCCGGCGTGATGCCCCTGGTGCTGGCCAACACCACCCTGGTCGTCGGCAACGCGATCATCGCCGACGCCACGCTGGCGTTCCTCGGCGTCGGGAACCCGAACGCCGTGTCGTGGGGCTCGATGCTGGAGACCGCGCTCAACAACGGCGCGGTGACCAGAGGAGCGTGGTGGAACCTGCTCCCGCCCGGTATCGCCATCGTCGTGATCGTGCTGGCCTTCACCCTCGTCGGCCGCGCGCTGGAAACCGTGCTGAACCCGCGGCTGAAGGGACAGCGCTCGTGAACCCCCTGTTGGTGAACCCGTTGCTGGAACTGAAAAACCTCGACGTCACCTACCGCACCGGCGGCGGTGACGTGGCGGCGGTGCGCAACGTCGACCTGCGGCTCGAAGCCGGTGACACCCTCGGCGTGGCGGGGGAGTCGGGGTCGGGCAAGTCGACTGTCGCGATGAGTGTCCTGCGGCTGCTGCCGTCTTCGGCGACCGTGTCGGGGGAGATCCTGCTCGACGGCGAAGACGTCACGAAGATGAAGTGGGGCCGGCTGCGCGCGGTGCGCTGGGCGGAGGCGTCGGTGGTCTTCCAGGGCGCGATGCACGCGCTCAACCCGGTGCGCAAGATCGGCGACCAGATCGCCGAGCCCATCCGCCTGCACGCCCCGTCCGGCGAGGTACTCGGTGACAAGGGGGTCAACGCCCGCGTCGGCGAACTGCTCGAACAGGTGGACCTGCCCAGATCCCGAGCCGGGGCGTACCCGCACGAGCTCTCCGGCGGCCAGAAGCAGCGCGTGATGATCGCGATGGCGCTGGCCTGCGAACCGCGGCTGATCATCGCCGACGAGCCGACCACCGCCCTGGACGTGATCGTGCAGGCGCAGGTACTCGACCTGCTGAGCACACTGGTCGCCGAACGCGGGCTCGGGCTGGTCATGATCAGCCACGACCTGTCGGTGCTCGCCGCGACCTGCGCACGGATCGCGGTGATGTACCGCGGGGAGATCGTCGAGCACCGGCCCAGCGCGGAACTCATGGCGGCACCGGAACACGCGCACACCAAGGCCCTCGCGGCCGCGTTCCCGACCGTGGGCGACGAGGTTTCGCGCTACGCGCCGGCGTCGAGCAGCCCGATCCCGCCCGAACCTGTCCGGGATTCCGGGACCGACCGGCGTCCGCTGCTCGCCGCGGAAGACCTCCGGGTCACCTTCCGCGATCGCACCGGCGCGCACGTCGACGCGGTCGCCGGGGTAAGCCTCGAAGTGCACCGCGACGAGATCGTGGCGCTCGTCGGCCAGTCCGGGTCCGGTAAGACCACCCTCGCCAGGACACTGCTCGGCCTGCAGAAGCCGACCTCGGGCGTGGTGCGTTACGACGGCGCGCCGGTGCCCCGATCCGGGGCCGGTGCGGGTGCCTACCGGCGACAGGTGCAGCTCGTGCTCCAAGACCCCACGAGCGCGCTCAACCCGCGTCACAGCGTCTATGAGGCCGTCGCGGAGGGGCCTCGGATCCACCGCCTGGCCGGGGACGAACGGGCAATCGTCACCAAAGCGCTCGAAGCGGCCGAACTGCGTCCGGCCGAGACCTACCTGTCGAGGCTGCCGCACGAGCTTTCCGGCGGCCAGCGGCAGCGCGTGGTCATCGCCGGCGCGCTCGCGCTGGAGCCCAGTGTGCTGGTGGCGGACGAACCCGTCGCTTCGCTCGACGCGTCCGTCCGCGGGGAGATCCTCGCGCTACTGCTCGGTTTACGGCGCGAACTCGGCCTCGCCGCGCTGGTGATCACCCACGACCTCGGCCTGGCGTGGAACATCGCAGACCGCGTCGCGGTGATGTACCGGGGCGAGATCGTCGAGAACGGCACGGTCGAGCAGGTCCTGCTCGATCCCCGGCACGCGTACACGAAAACACTGCTGGCCGCCCTGCCCGGGGGCGTCCGCCGGGTGGAGACAGCCTGAGCGGTCCGACAGCCGGGCCACAGGAACGGCCGGGGCGCGCGGAAACGGGCTGGCTGCCGCGAGCCGGACCGGACGCGGTGTGTAATCTCCAACCTCGACATGGCGACCACCACAGACCCCGCGCCGGAGGCCGGGCCCACCAGCGGCCTCGGCACCGCGCAGACGACTCGGCCGGCCCCGGCGCGCCCGCTGGCCGACCGGCTCAAGGTGCCCTCCCGGTTCCCGTACCGCACGATCGCGATGGGGACCATCGGCAGCACCTTGCTGATGCTCGGTGCGCTCGGCGCCGGCGGCATCCTGATCCGCGACCCCATCCTCGGCAGCGGTCCGCTGTCCTGGATCCGGTACGGACACGGCCGTGTGCTGGCCAACCTCGTGCTGTACACCGGCTTCGGCCTCGTGGTGTGGGCGTGGGTGCGCCTGGGTCGCTACGCGCTCGACGGCCGCGTCGGCAGCAAGCCGATCGTGGCGGCCGCCGCGGCGTGGATGGCGCCGCTGCTGATCTCGCCGCCGCTGTTCACCCGCGACGTCTTCTCCTACCTCGGCCAGGGCGCCCAACTGCTCAACGGGCTCGACCCGTACAAGAACGGCCCGATCGAGCTGCAGGTGCTGCAGAACGTCGTGCAGAACGTGCACCCGCTCTGGCAGACCACGCCCGCGCCGTACGGGCCGCTGTTCCTGCTGATCTCCAAGGGCATCGTCTCCATCAGCGGGGACAACCTGATCCTTGGTGTCATCCTGATGCGGCTCGCGCTGGTCGTCGGGCTCGGCGGCATCCTGTGGTCGCTGCCCAGGCTCGTCAAGCACCTCGGCGGCAAGCTGCCGATCACGATGTGGCTCGCCATCGCCAGCCCGATGACGGTGATCCACCTCTTCGGCGGCCCGCACAACGAACTGCTGATGCTCGGCTTCCTCGCCCCCGGCGTGGTCGCGGTGCTGGAACGCAAACACGCGCTGTCGATCTTCCTGGTCACCGTCGCCGCGCTGATCAAGCCGTCGGTGGTGCTGGCGCTGCCGTTCCTGGTCTGGATCTGGGCCAACCACCTGCCCGAAGACAGCAAGGTGAAGAACTTCGTCCGCGCCCTGCTGCCGTCGGTCGGTATCTTCGCGGTGGTGTTCTTCCTCGGCACCTGGGCGTCGATGGGTTCGCTGAACTTCGGCTGGATCACCGGCCTGCAGGCACCGAGCCTGATCGCCAACTGGCTCAACTTCCCGACCGGCATCGGCGAGATCTTCCATACGCTGGTCAACCTGATCATCAACGTGCCTTCGTCACCGTTCGTGACGGTGGCCAGGCTGATCGGCTGGATCGGGCTGGTCGCCCTGATCATCCGCCAGTGGTGGCTGGCCAGGAACGGCGGCAACCAGGCCGTGTTCCGCATGTCGGTCGCGCTGCTCGCGCTCGCCATCATCGCGCCGCCTACCCTTCCCTGGTACCTGACCTGGGGTTTCGTCATCGCTTCGGCGTTCAAGTGGCAGCGCAAGCACCTGGCGGTCGTCGTCGCGGTGTCGGTATTCCTCGTGCTCGTCTACTACCCGACGGGCGAACAGGGCCTCTACGACTGGTGGTTCATCGCCATCGTCATCGCCGCGAGCCTCTACGCCGCCGCCTCGCTCCTCCGGCCGGACCCGCTGGGCCTGATCGCCGCGTGGCGCAAACCGGACGAAGAGTTCCTCACCCTGCCCCGCCCGCCCGCCGCGAACACCCCGGACACAGTCGCTCCCGTCACGGGCTAGCCGGCGTCAGAGTCGGTCGAACGGCTCCGCGTAGGCGAACTTCCCGGCAATGGGCTGGTACGCCGAGAGTGGCCGAGCCTGGAAGTACCGGCCCCAGGCCGGATCGGGCGAGTAGATGCCGAGCTCCGAAGCCGTGACGAACCCGTAGCGGTGGTAGTAGCCAGGGTCACCCAGAAGAACGACCAGCGGCTCGTCCAAGGCGTCGGCGGCACCGAGCACCACATGCATCAACGCCTTGCCGACGCCTTGCTGGTGCCGGCAAGGGCGCACCGCGAGCGGGCCGAGCCCGAGCGCCGGGCTGTCGTCGACCCGCCCGCGGGTGCACACGACGTGCCCGACGACCTCGCCGGCGATGACGGCGACCAGCGACAGCTTCGGTAGCCAACCGGCATCGCCTCGCAGCTCCTTCAGCAAAGCCACCTCGATCGGAGGCTCCGGCTTCTCGGCACTGGCGAAGGCGAACCCGACGACATCATGGACAGCTTCGACGTCCTCAGGACGTTCAGGGCGGACGAACATCCGGTCATCCTCCCCGCTCCGCCCTCCGCGGGCATCCGCTTTACCGGGTCGGGTCGGTGGCGGCCCAGCCACTCCAGCGGGCGACGGTGGTGGCGACGACAACACCGGTCGGCGGACGCTCCCGATACTGCGCGTACTTCGACTGGAGCGCTCGTACAGGTTCGACGCGGTCAGCCGGATCTCCCAACGCCCTCGCGACGCCGTCCGCGCGCGCCCACCACAGCGCTGTCCAGTCCTCGTCATAGACATCGACGAGGAAGCTGACCGCCGGATTCGCTGCGATGTTGCGCAGCCGTCGCAGGTCGGTGGTCGTTTTCGGCTTGTGATCGACGACGAAGAAGATCGCGTCCCCGGCTACGGCGAACGTCACGGGGACGAGGTGCGGGACCCCGTCGACGCCGACGGTGGCCAACGTCGCCACCCGTGCTTCGGCGAAACGGGCGCGGGCGGCATCGGGACCCAGTCGCATACCTAGAACTTAGCTGTACCCTGCGCGAGTGAACCCCGCATGAGCAAGTTTGCCGGCTGCCGGTCGCTCGAACTGACCGATACCGAGATGGGCCGGGCGTTCCCCGCGCTGATCATGTACCCCACCGAGACTCCCGAACGCCCCGAACGCCTCGGCCCCTACGTCGCCGAAGTAGCGATGAACGGCCCCGTCGCGCCCGGCCCGTATCCGCTGGTCGTGATCTCCCACGGTACCGGGGGATCGCACCTGCTCTATCGCGACCTCGCCGCATATCTGGCGAGGCAGGGGTTCGTGGTGGTGCTTCCCGAACACCCGCTCAACAACCGCGACAACAACGAGCTCGCCGGTACGGCGGCCAACCTGGCCAACCGCCCGCGCCACCTCCGGTTGGTCATCGACTGGGCGCACGGCGACCGGGTCTTCGGTCCGCAGCTGGTCCCGGGCAAGGTCGCGATCGTCGGACACTCCCAGGGCGGCTACACCGCGCTGGCTCTCGCGGGGGGACGCCCCATGGCGTTCCCGAACGAGACCGATGACCACCAGCCGCATCCGGTCGACGTCGTCGCGGACGACCGGATCAAAGCCCTCGTGCTGCTGGCGCCCGCGACCCCGTGGTTCATGGAAGAGGGGGCGCTGAAGGACGTCGACGTCCCGATCTTCCTGCTGACCGGGCAGAAGGACCAGCACACGCCGCTCTGGCAGGCCGAAATCGTCAAGAACGGCGTACCGGACAGCGCCCTCGTCGAACACCGCGCCATCACGAACGCCGGCCATTTCTCTTTCCTGAGCCCGTTTCCCCCGCAGATGATCAACCCGGCGTTCCCACCTTCGCAGGACCCGCCGGGCTTCGACCGCCCACGGTTCCACGAACAGATGAACGCCGAGATCCTGGCGTTCCTGCGTCGCGTCCTTTGAGCGCAACGCGGGCGGGTGCGGGTGCGGTTCGAGTCAGCCCTCCAGTGAGCCGTCCAGCGGCCGCCCTTCGGTGAGGAATGGCGCGATCTTGTTGTCGTACATGCTCAACGCCGACCCGATCGCCATGTGCATGTCGAGGTACTGGTAGGTCCCGAGCCGCCCGCCGAACAGCACGCTCCGCTGCGCGGCTTCCTTCTTGGCGAGCGCCCGGTACCGGCCGAGCATTTCGCGGTCCTCGGGGGTGTTGATCGGGTAGTAGGGTTCGTCGTCCTTCTCGGCGGACCGGGAGAACTCCCGCACGATGACGGTCTTGTCCTGCGGATATGTCCGCTCCGGGTGGAAGTGCCGGAATTCGTGGATCCGGGTGAAGGCGACGTCGTCGTCGGCGTAGTTCATCACCGGAAGGCCTTGGAAGTCGCCGCAGTCGTGCAGGACTTCCTGCTCGAAGTCCAGGGTGCGCCAACCCAGCCAACCTTCGCTGTAGTCGAAGTAGCGGTCGAGCGGCCCGGTGTAGACCACCGGAATGCCGGCCGGGATGTCGTCGCGCACGTCGAAGAAATCGGTGTTCAGGCTGACGTCGATGTTCGGGTGCTCGGCCATCCGATTGAGCCACGCGGTGTACCCGTCGACAGGCAGGCCCTCGTAGGTGTCGTTGAAATAGCGGTTGTTGAAGGTAAACCGCATCGGCAGGCGCGTGACGTTGGCGCCAGGGAGGTTCTTGGGGTCGGTTTGCCACTGCTTCGCGGTGTAGTTCTTGAAGAACGCCTCGTAGAGGGGGCGACCGACCAGGGAGATGGCCTTGTCCTCGAAGTTGGTGGCGCTCTCGCCATCGACCTCGCCGGCTTGCTCGGTGATCAGTTCCCGCGCCGCGGTCGGTGAGAGGGTCCGTCCGAAGAACTGCGACATCGAACCCAGGTTCGGCGGGAACGAATAGACGTTGCCCTGATAGATCGAGAACACCCGGTGCTGGTAGTCGGTGAACTCGGTGAACCGGGTGACGTAGTCCCACACGCGTTTGTTCGAGGTGTGGAAAAGGTGTGCACCGTACTTGTGGATCTCGATCCCCGTCTCGGGTTCGAGCTCGGAGTACGCGTTGCCGCCGAGGTGTGGCCGGCGCTCCAGCACGAGGACGCGTTTGCCCTGCTGACTCGCCACGCGTTCCGCGACCGTCAGACCGAAAAACCCGGAACCGACAACAACGAGGTCATATCCCACGAGATTCACCCGCGGAATGTTACCGGGTGGCCTGATCGAGCAGAGTGAGATAGGCGTCGAGCTGTGCCGCACCGGCGAGCAGAGCACGGCTGCGCGAGGTCAGCCTGGCCTGCCAGGAGTCGAGGAACGCACTGAGCGCGTCCGCTCCGCCCGCTTCGTGCAGCGACTCGAGGAACCGCGCGACCTGGCGCAGCGGGTACCCGCCTCGGCGCAGTTGCCGCGCGATCTCGGCGTCGCGCACGCAGTCCGGTCCGTATTCGCGGTAACCCGTCGCGCGGTCGCGTTCGGGACGCAGAATGCGCTCGGTCTCCCAGGTCCGCAGCGTCGCCGGGTGTACGCCGAGCCGGCGCGCGAGTTCGCCCACCGTCAGCGGTCGGCCGTTGACCGGAACGGGTGCCGTGGTGGACAGCGCACCCAGGGCCGTCGCGACTTCGGTGCGGGTGCCGCGCTCGGCGAGCAGCGCGACGTGCGCGGCGTCGATGAGCCGGTACGCAGACTCGGTGTCGCCCCGGTTGGTCGCGCGCATGATCTCGGTTGCCTGCTGGTGCCCGTGGCCGCCGCGCAACGCGACGAAGGAGCGCAAGGCCTGCGCGTGCAGTGGTGTGTAGCGCCGGTAGCCGGTATCGCTGCGCTCGGTTGGCGGGAGGACGCCGGCGTCGTCGTAGTTGCGGATCGCCTGGGCGGACAATCCGTGTTCCCGGGCCAGGTCGATGGGTCGCAGCTCGCACCTCCGTTTGAGGCTTGAACCTATCAAGCAGAGGTCGATGTCAGGGAAGTTTCACTCGATTCTTCAACGATACTGTCGAAGGCAGTGCATTCCGAAAGGGGTATCCATGTCCACTGCCACATCACTGCGTGAGATCGCCTGCCAACTCGACGACCCGGCAAGCCTGGGTCGAGGCATCGACGACCTGCTCGCTGCGCGGGCCGAGCCGCCGATCCTGCTCGCCCTCGGCGAACCGACCCATGGAATCGAGGCATTCCCGTTGCTGCGCAACGAAATCCTTGGTCACCTCGTCGAGCGGGGGTACCGGTCAATCGTGCTGGAGACCGACTTCTTCGCTGCGTCCGTTGTCGACGGCTACGTGGCCGGAGGCGCGGGAGAGATCGACAAGGTGCTCGCGTCCGGCTTCAGCCACGGGTTCGGCGCCGTGCCGGGTAACCGAGAGCTCGTTGAATGGCTCCGCGCACACAATGCCGGCCGCGCGCCGCAGGACCGGGTTCGCTTCTACGGCTTCGACGCGCCCACGGAGACTTACAGTGCGCCGAGCCCGCGACGCGCACTGTCCGCGGTCAACGACTACCTGCCCGCTGCGCTGCGGCCCGAATCGGTCCGCGAGCTCGACGTGCTGCTCGGCGAGGACGCGAACTGGGAGACCGAGGCGGCGGCGTTCGACCCCGCAGTGTCCATAGGCGGCTCCGACCACGCTCGTGCCCTCCGCATCGTCGCGGACGACCTAGCGAGCGCGCTGCGCCGCGCGGCACCCGGCCTCCGCCCTGTCGACCCGCCCGGCTACGACCACGCCGTCGCGCATGCGCGCACCGCCCAGGGCCTGCTGCGCTATCACGCGGCCATGGCCGGCTCCGCACCCGACCGCATCGCGACTTTGCTCAGTCTGCGTACCGAGATGATGGCCGAGAACCTCCTGGACATCGTGGCCCAGGAGCAGAAACGTGGACCGAGTCTGGTGTTCGCGCACAACGTGCACCTTCAGCGTGCGCAGTCCCACATGCAGGTCGGCGAGGCCGAGGCGAGCTGGGGGAGCGCCGGCGCGCTCGCCGGGCTCGCTCTCGGCGAGCGATATGTGTTCCTGGCAACCGACGCCAACCCGCACAGCGCCCCTGACACCTTCCAGGGCGTGTTGGCCGAGGCGACTACCCGACGCGCGTTGTTCCGGACACCGGCCCTCCGTGCGGCGCTTCCCTCGTCGATCGGCATGGGCGAACCGATCGTGCGCGGACACCTCCCGTTCGACCCGGCCGCGCTGGAAGGCGCCGACGCGGTCATCTTCGTCGCCGACACCGACGGAAAACAGCATCAGTACTGGTAGCGAGTCGCCGCCAGCGTGGTTGGCCTCCGCGTTGTCGCGACAGTCAGACGGCTTCGAGTACGAAGAACAGAAAGCACAGGAAAGCTTGCCTTTCCCCCAAGTCGTCGGGGAACCGCTCGCGGGCGCCTGGTGCTGGGTGCGGCTCGCTGATGACGGCTGTGCGGAAGCCGGCTGCGGTGAAGGCGTCGGTCATCGCGTGCAGTGGCCGGTGCCAGTACGTGAGCGTGCCCTTCTGGCCGCTGAAGGTGTACTCCTCGGACCACTTGACGGTCGCGAAATAGTCGGCTTCGGGATAGAGCAGCTTGAAAACAGTGGGGTGATTGACGGCCATGATCAGTCGGCCGCCGGGCCGCAGCACGCGCCGCAACTCGGCCAGCGGTGCGGTCCAGTCCTCCAGGTAGTGCAGTACCAGGGACGCGATGACATCGTCGAACGTGCCGTCGGGAAACGGCAGCGGGCTGCCGATATCGGCGACCTGCAGGGCCGCGGTGTCGCCGAGTCGCTGCCGGGCTAGTTCCACCATCTTGGTGCTGGAGTCGAAGCCGGTCACGATGGCGCCCCGCCCGCGCAGCGCCTCGAACAGGGGGCCGGAGCCGCAGCCGGCGTCGAGGATCTGCCGGTCGGTCACCTCCCCGGCCAGGTCCAAGATCGCGGGCCGCGTGTAATAGGCGTTGATCAGGCTGGTCTCGGTTTCGGCCGCATACGCCTCCCCGAAGGTGTCGTAGTCGTTGACCACGGCCTCGTCGACGGACCCGGCAGAGCTCTCGAAGGTGGAAGGCATACAACCGATCCTGGCACAGCCTGCCTGGCACACCGCGAGTTCCACACCCACGCCGCTGAGTCCCACGCTCGCATGCGCGTCGCAGGACTTCGCCGCGGCCATGGCCGACCTGGGCAACGGCCCACGCCCCAGGGTGATTCCGCGGCTGCCGGGGGCCTGAGCTGCAGGGGTACACCGATGTGCCCCTGAAACAGGAAAGTGCCTTCTTCCGCGCACCTCCACGGGAACAGATCATGGGTGCTGTTACAGAACATGCACCTATGGAGGTCACCGTGGATACACTCACCCCGCCCCAAGTCCGGTCGCGCCGGCTGGCTTTGGCCGTGCTGTGCGCCGGGGCGCTGATGGTGATCCTCGATCAGACCGTGGTCAACGTCGCTCTTCCGGCGGTCCAGGCCGACCTGGGGTTTTCCGCGTCGAGTCTGGCGTGGGTCGTCAACGCCTACGTGATCGCGTTCGCGGGACTGCTGCTGCTCGCCGGGCGCCTGGGCGACTTGTTCGGTGCCCGGCGGGTGTTCCTGTTCGGGCTTGCGCTGTTCACGGCGGCGTCGGTGTGGTGCGGGGTCTCGTCCGGGCCGGCCATGCTTGTCGCCGCCAGGTTCGTGCAGGGGGCGGGCGGCGCGGCAGCGTCAGCGGTCATCCTCGGCATGATCGTCACGCTGTTCCCGCAGCCGCGCGACCGGGCGAAGGCCATCGGGGCGTTCAGCTTCGTCCAGGCAGCGGGTGGTTCACTCGGCTCGCTCGCCGGCGGGGTCATCACGCAGGCCGTGAGCTGGCACTGGATCTTCTTCGTCAACGTCCCGATCGGACTGGCCGCGATGGGGCTTGCCGTCCGGCTGCTCGAACGCGACCCCCGAGCGGACCGACGTCGTGGCGCCGACCTTTCCGGAGCGTTGCTGGTGACGACCGCGCTGATGGTCGGCGTCTACGCGGTGGTCGAGGTCGCGGACTTCGGCTGGGTTTCAGCGCACACGCTCGGCTTCGGTGCGCTGTCCTTATTGTTGCTGGCAGCTTTCCTGGTGCGGCAGGGCAAAGCAGCGGAACCGCTGCTGCCGTTGGGGACATTCCGCTCCCGCACGGTGTCCGGGGTCAACCTCGTGCAGATCCTGTTGATCGGCGCGATGTTCGGCTTCCAGTACCTCGCCGTGCTTTACCTACGGCAGGTTCTCGGCTTGGACGCGTCGGAAACGGGTCTGTCCATGGTGCCGATCGCGGTGGTCATCGCGGCCGTTTCACTGGGTATGTCGGCCCGCCTGAACGTCAGGTTCGGCGAGCTCGCCGTGCTACTCACCGGCCTCGGCCTGATCGTGGTGAGTTTCGGCTGGTTGACGTTTCTCCCTGCGCGCGGCGCTTTCGCGGCCGACTTCCTGCCGGCGTCGCTCCTGATCGGGCTGGGGTTCGGCCTGGCGATGCCCGCGCTGATGGGGCTGGGGATGTCCGGGACGAAGGCCGACGAGGCCGGGCTGGTGTCGGGCCTGTTCACCACCTCGCAGCAGGTCGGGGGAGCGTTGGGGCTCGCGGCGCTGGCCGTGCTTGCCGCGACGCGGACGACGTCGCTGAGTGCGACCGGCGAAGATCGACCGTCCGCGCTGACCGGCGGCTACCACCTTGCGTTCGCCACGAGCGCGGTCCTCGTCCTGCTCGCCGCGGGCATCGCCGTGGCCATTCTGCGCAACCCGCGCACGGCACGCTCGTGAACGTTCTGGCCGGTTTTAAGCGGCCGGAACACTCACGAGCGTGCCGCTTACGCAAGCGCGGGTTCGGCGAGGGTGAGGGTGCCCGCGTCGGCGTCGAGGTCGACGGTGACGCCCAGGGGGACGGTCGGCGCGGAGGGGAGGTGGCCGAAGCCGAACTCCCAGCGAACCGGGACACCGAGCGGCACCAGCCTGTCGACCATCAGCGCCCGGACGTCGGCGAGGTCGCCGCAGGCCGTCCACGAGCCCAGCACGATCCCGGCGACCCCGTCGAACCAGCCTGAACGCAGCAGCTGGGTCAGCATCCGGTCGATGCGGTAGATGCTTTCGGTGACGTCCTCCAGCACCGCGATCGCGCCGCGCGCGGTGACGTGCTCCGGAGCCCCGATACCGGCGGTGACGAGAGCGAGGTTGCCGCCCAAGGTCTTCCCGCGGGCAGCCCCGCCGCGCAGGGCTTCACCACCGGACGCGGTCAGCGTCAGCACCTTCTCCGGCTCGAACAAGGTCTGGCGGAGGTGCTCGGCGGCGGTATCGTCGAAGTTGGTGCTTGCCGGCATCGGGGAGAACAACGTCGTCAGTCCACAGTGGATGCCGATGGCCTCGTGCAGCGCGGTGACGTCGCTGGACCCGGCGAACACCTTCGGTGGTGCGGCCGCCAACGCCGTCCAGTCCAGCAGGTCGAGCATCCGCATACTGCCGTAACCGCCGCGGGCGGCCAGAACACAGCCGACATCCGGATCGAGCCAAGCGTCGCTGAACTCCGCGGCGCGTCGCTCGTCGGACGCCGAGAGGTACTTCACCGGAGAACTGTGAGCGCGGACGCAGTCGCCGATCCGCACCCGCACACCCCACGACTCGAGTACCGGCACGGCCGCGTCCACCAACTGCTCCGGGACCGGACCGGCCGGGGCGACCAACGCGATCGTGGCGCCCCGCGCCAAGCGAGGCGGCCTCACCGGTGCAGGTCCAGCTCGGGGATTCCGCGGGTTTCGAAGCCGAACACCTGACCGTAGAAGGAAAGCTCGGCTTCCAGCGCGGCGATGATCGTCTCGGCCTTGCGGAAGCCGTGCTGCTCGCCCTCGAACGTCAAGTAGGCGTGCGGGATGTCCCTGCCCCGCAGCGCGGCGACGAAACGGTCGGCCTGCTGCGGCGGGCAGATCAGGTCCTCGAGGCCCTGCAGGAACAGCACCGGCCCGACGAGCGCCGTCGAATTGTTGATCGGCGACCGCTCGGCGTAGCGCTGTTCGTGCTCCGGCAGCGATCCGATCAGCCCGTCGAGATAGCGCGACTCGAAGTCGTGCGTCTCGCCCCCCGAACCGGTCCACTGCGTGAGGTCGAGGATCGGGTACTTCACCGTGCCCGCGCGGTAGGTGCGGACGGTGGTCATCGACGCCGCCGACGTGAACCCGCCGGCGCTGCCGCCGCGGATGGCCAGCCGGTCGCGGTCGGCCGTCCCCTCGTCGACCAGCGCTTCCGCCACGGCGACGCAATCCTCGACGTCGACCACACCCCACTGCTCGCGCAGCCGCTCACGGAATCGCCTGCCGTACCCGGTCGAGCCGCCGTAGTTGACTGCGACGACCCCGATGCCCCGGCTGGTGAAGAACGCGAAGTCGAGATCGAGGGTCGGGTAGTTGCGCCCGGTCGGCCCGCCGTGGACGTGCACGACGTAGGGCGGCAGGTCCCCGTCCGGCGCGGTGAACCCCGGATTCGACGGCGGGTAGACGTACGCGGGCACAGGCTCGCCCGCAGCCGTGGTGAACACCCGCTCGATCGGTTTCGGGACGTACTCGGGGGACACGGTCTGCACCGCGGGCGGGCGGAGCTCGACCAGCGATGACGAATCGAGGCCCGCATGGACCACCGCACTCTCGCTGCGTCGACCTGCTGCTACGCCCACCACTCCGCCGGCACAGGCGGCGATGCACGGGCTCCATGCGGTCAGTTCGGCGGCGGAGGCGACCAGTGACACGTCGCCTGTCCGCTCGTCGAGCACGGCCAGCCGACCGGAGTTGAGCACGGCGTGCCTGCCCGCGCCGAGCGGGGTGAACCACCTGGAGCCGATTTTCCACAGCGCACCACCGAGCTCCTCGGCCACGGGCGCGAGGTTCGACACCGTGCCGTCGAGCGAGATCCGGTGCAGGTTCCACCAGCCGGCCGGATCGAGCAGCGCGAGCAGGTTGTCTGCGCTCTCCCATTCGAGCTGGCACACAGCGACCGAAGGTCCGCCGGCGAGGACTCGGTGCGGTCCGAAGGTGCCGTCCGGCGCCACTTCGGCCACACAAAGCTCCGTGCCGTCCCATGGCATCGCGGGGTGGTCCCAGCCGAGCCACGCGGCGTGCGCACCGTCGGGGGAGAGCTGCGGCGAGGTCAGGAAGTGGTGGCTGGCGGCCAGTACTCGCGGCTCGCCACCCTGAACGTCGAGGGCGACGAGGTCGCGCGCGACGTCGGTCGGCAGCGGGCCGACGCTGGTCTCGCGGACGACCCACAGCTCACCGGGGAGCCCCGGCCGCAGGCCGCTGTAGCGGACGCCATGCGGCGTTTCGGGATCGGCGGTGATCGGCGTCACGCGGCCCGTGGTGAGGTCGCGCACATAGACGCGCTGGTCGTCCCAGTGGGTGAAGGCGACCAACCCGTCGACCACCGCCCACGGCCGGCCGCCGTACTCGTGCACGCGGTTGCGGGCGTTCCACGGCGCGGGGAGCAGTTCGTCGATCGTGCCCCCGGTGGCGGCTCTCACCAGCGCCACCCGGCCGCCCTCACCAGGGCGGGCTTCGGTCCACCAGACCTCACCGTCCACCACGTCCAGCCAGTCCGCCCCACCCCCGGCGGCTGCGGCATCGGCGGCGGAGACGGGCGAGGTCCAGGTTCCATAAGGCGCGATCGTCGACACACCTGAACTTAGCAGTCGCCTGGTCGCCAAGGGGTGGGATCGGCCACCGAATGCGGGGCGGCAGATGCCGGGGACGGGGGTGTGGCTTAGGGTTCTAGGTGTCATGCCTCGCGTAATCCATGTCTTCCGCCAGCCCGACCGGTTCGTCGCCGGTACCGTCGGGGAACCAGGCGACCGCACTTTCTACCTCCAGGCGTCCGAGAACGTCCGCACGATCAGTGTGACGATCGAAAAGCAACAGGTAGCGGTGCTCGCCGAGCGCCTCGACTCACTGCTCGAAGAGGTCGCCAACCGGTTCGGCGCGGACATCCCCGAGGAAGTCCCGGACGACCTCGTCGACGTCGGCCCCCTGACCGTGCCGGTCGAGGAGGAGTTCCGCGTCGGCACCATGGGGCTCGGCTGGGACGCCGACAGCAGCGCGGTGGTGATCGAACTGCTCGCCGTCACCGAAGGCGAGGTCGACGAAACCGTCGTGCTCGACGACACCGAAGAGGGCCCGGACGCGGTCCGCGTGTTCCTCAGCCCGGTCGCCGCCAGAGCGTTCGCCGAGCGAGCTGACCGGGTGATCAACGCCGGTCGCCGCCCCTGCCCGCTCTGCGCCGAGCCGCTCGACCCGGCCGGTCACATCTGCCCGCGGCAGAACGGCTACCGCCGCGACGCGGACGTACTCGAGGACTGAGCCGAACCAGTGGCAGACGCACCCGAGCCGGCCGTCGACCTCACCGATCCGGCGGCCATGGAATTGCTCACCCATGGGCGGCTCGAGGTCGAAGGACGGCTGGTCGACGCCTCGAACGTCACGTTGTTCTGCAAGATCGAACTCGCCGGGGTCGTCAGCAACGCGGTCTACAAACCGGTTTCCGGGGAAAAACCGCTCTGGGACTTCCCCGACGGCACCCTCGCCGGGCGCGAGGTCGCGGCCTACCTGGTTTCGCAGTCGGTAGACCTCGGCGCGATCCCGCCGACGACCCTGCGCGACGGGCCGTTCGGCGAGGGCATGGTCCAGCTGTGGGTGGAGACCGGCGAAGACGAGCTCGTCGATGTCCGCGCCCCTGAGGAATTGCCCGACAACTGGCGGGTTGTGCTCCACGCGCACGACCGCAACGGCGAGCCCGCCGTCCTCGCCCACGCCAACCACCCCGGCCTGCGCGACCTGGCCGTGCTGGACGTCGTCGTCAACAACACCGACCGCAAGGGCGGCCACCTGCTGGCCGGCCTCGACGGCCGCGCGTATGGCGTGGACCACGGCATCTGCTTCCACACCGACCCGAAGCTGCGCACCGTGTTGTGGGGCTGGATCGGCGAACCGATCCCCGAAGAGTCGCTCCTCAAACTGCACACCCTGATGGCAGACCTCGAAGGCCCGCTCGGCGAGACGCTCGCGTCACACCTCACCGGTTTCGAGATCCGCGCCATCTATGAGCGAGCCGAGCAGCTTGTCACCGAAGGGATTTTCCCCGCCCCTGGTGACGATTGGCGAGCGGTTCCCTGGCCACTGTTCTAGGACTCGTGAGTGTCCTAGTCCGGCGTGGCGCGGTGACGTCGGTGCGTCCGGGCTCTAGCGTCGCACTCCGTGCGCTCCCATTCCTATGACGATGTGCTGGCCGGGCCTCGCCGCCGGAAGATCCCCGAGGTAGCGGCCGAACGCGACCTCGTGGTCGAGGAAGCCGGCAGCGGCTTCTGCGGGGCGGTGGTGCGCCTCGAATACGGCAACGTCGTCCTCGAGGACAGGCACGGCAACCATCGGGTGTTCCCGCTGGAACCGGCCGGATTCCTGGTCGACGGCAAACATGTCACGCTCGTCCCCCCGAAGGCCGCGCCGCCGCCGGTGTCGAAGGTGTCGGCGTCCGGCTCGGTGCGTGTCCAAGGCCATCAGGCCAAGGTCGCCAAGGATTCTCGGATCTGGGTCGAGGGCAAGCACGACGCCGAGCTGGTCGAACGGGTCTGGGGCCACGACCTGCGGGTCGAAGGCGTGGTCGTCGAACCGTTGGACGGCGTCGACGTCCTCGCCGAGCGCGTCGCCGAGTTCGGCACCGGTCCGGAACGCCGGCTCGGGGTACTGGTCGACCATCTGGTCAAGGGCAGCAAGGAGTCGAGGATCGTCGGAGCCGTCCGCGACGAGAACGTGCTCGTCACCGGTCACCCATACGTGGATATCTGGCAGGCGGTCAGACCGGCCGCCGTCGGGATCAAGGCCTGGCCGTCGGTGCCCCGCTCGATCGAGTGGAAGGTCGGGATCTGTACCGCGCTTGGCTGGGGCGAGCCGTATCAGGGCTGGCAGCGGGTGCTGGCAGCGGTCAGCAGCTACCGCGACCTGGAAACCCCGCTGATCGGCGCGGTGGAACGGCTGATCGATTTCGTCACCGTCGGAGAGGTCGGATGAACCGCTCACGCCAGGTCACGCGGAGGTCACGTCGAGTCGTCCCCCCGGTGCATACAGTGCGTTTCTGACACGATATGTCCATGACAGCGGCATTGGTATGGCTCATCGTCGGCCTCGTGCTGATGATGGCGGAGGTCCTCTCCGGTGACTTCGTCCTCATCATGCTCGGGGTCGCCGCGCTCTTCGGCGCCGGCGGCGCGGCCCTGACCGACAACGTGGTGGTCGAGGTCGCCGTGTTCGCGGTGGTGTCGGTCGCCCTGCTCGTGCTGGGGCGCCCGGCGCTCAAGCGGCGCTTCCTCGGCGGGCCGGGGACACGGACCAACACCGACGCGCTGATCGGCGCCCGCGCCGTCGTCATCTCCACCGTGGACGCGGAAAGCGGCGGCCGGATCAAACTGGCCGGGGACGTCTGGTCGGCCCGCAGCCTTTCCGAAGGACACAGTCTCGAACCGGGCACCACGGTGACGGTCGTGGAGATCTCCGGTGCCACCGCGGTCGTGGCGGCGGAACCGTGAACCACAGCTCGAAATATGGCTCGAAATATCGGAGCGAGAAGGGAAAAAAGTCTTGTCGACGATAGCAATAGTCGTTGTCGTGCTGGTGGTGCTCTTCGTGATCATCACGGTCGCGAAATCGATCATGGTGGTCCCGCAGGCGCAGTCCGCCGTCATCGAGCGGCTGGGACGGTTCCGCACCGTGGCTTCGCCGGGGTTGACGTTCCTGGTGCCGTTCCTGGACAAGGTGCGGTCCCGGATCGACCTGCGCGAGCAGGTCGTCTCGTTCCCGCCGCAGCCGGTGATCACCGAGGACAACCTGACGGTGTCGATCGACACCGTCGTGTACTTCCAGGTGACCGACTCGCGCGCCGCGGTCTACGAGATCTCCAACTACATCGTCGGCGTCGAGCAGCTGACCACCACGACCCTGCGTAACGTCGTCGGTGGGATGAGCCTCGAGCAGACCCTGACCTCGCGTGACTCGATCAACCACCAGCTGCGCGGCGTCCTCGACGACGCGACCGGCCGGTGGGGGATCCGGGTCGCCCGCGTGGAGCTGAAGGCGATCGACCCGCCGCCGTCCATCCAGGACTCCATGGAGAAGCAGATGCGCGCGGACCGGGAGAAGCGCGCGATGATCCTGACCGCCGAAGGTCAGCGCGAGTCCTCGATCAAGACGGCCGAAGGTCAGAAGCAAAGCCAGATCCTGGCGGCCGAAGGTGCCAAGCAGGCCACGATCATGGCGGCCGAGGCCGAGCGGACCTCGCGCATCCTGCGCGCCCAAGGTGAGCGAGCCGCGCGATACCTTCAGGCACAGGGGCAGGCCAAGGCGATCGAAAAGGTGTTCGCGGCGATCAAGGCCGGTCGGCCGACGCCGGAAGTCCTGGCGTACCAATACCTCCAGACGCTGCCGCAGCTGGCACAGGGCGACGCCAACAAGGTCTGGATGATCCCGAGCGACTACGGCAAGGCACTCGAAGGCTTCGCGAAGGCGCTCGGCGCGCCCGGTGACGACGGCGTCTTCCGGTACGAGCCCGCCCAGTACGACGAGGTCGCGAAGCCGGACATGGAGGACGACGAGGTGTCCGACTGGTTCGACACCTCGACCGACCCGCGGGTCGCCGAAGCGGTCGCGGCCGCGGAAGCCGTTGCCCGCAAGGAGGTCCCGGGCCCGCTCGGTTCCGTCTCGCGTCCCGCGCCGGTGCGTCCGGCCTCCGACGAACCGCAGGGCGGTGCCGCCGAGGACGAGGCACCGGACCGGACCGCCCAGCAGCCCGCGCCGCAGCGCCTGAGTCCGGCGCCGCGTCCGCAACCGCTCACCGGTCCTGCCGGTGGCGGCTACCAGGGCCCGCCCCTGGGCCAGACGCCGCCGGGACAGTCGCCACCCCCCGCGGGACCCAACGGACCGCCCAGCGGCCCGTTCCCGCAGCAGGGCCCCTTCGGTGGTCCGCACCGCTGATCTTCCGCCCGCTCAGGGGATCTACCGTTCGCGGTAGATCCCCTGAGTTTTCTCAATACTCAGGGCGAGTCCCACGTTCGGCATCCCTCCAAGCCGCTGGGCTCGGTCACCATCGCAACTCGCCGTCGAGTTGCGGTGGTGGGGGAGCTGGGTGTGGGACTCGGCTCCGCGAGGGTGGGACTCGCCGACACCGCCCGGTGCACGCCGCGAGTTCCACACTCAGCGCGCTGAGTTCCACGCTCCCGACCCCACGGATACGACCGGAGCGCCGCCGAAGATGCCCGGTTTTTTCAGGACACCAGTGCTGGGGCGAGGTCTTCGAGTTGGTCGATGCCGAGGGTGAAGTCGGCGTCGGTCGAGGGCATGAGCGTCACGTGATCCGCGCCGGCGGCCAGGTGTTCGCGGACCTTGACCGCGATCGCGGCCGGGTCACCGTAGGCGACGGTCGCCTCGACCAGCCGGTCGCTCACCTGCGCGATCTCGTCGTCGGAGTAACCGAGTCGGGCCATGCCGGCCGAGTACCACGGCTGGTCGAGGCGGGCCGCCACCGTGTCCCGGGCGGCCGCCTTCGCCCGGTCGGCGTCGGTGTCCGGGATGATCGTCAGTCCGATGACCAGCAGCTTGTCCGGGCCGAGCTCCTGCCTCGCCCTCGCGGTGAACTCGGGCGGCAGCCCGGCCGGTAGCACGCCGTCGGCGACCTCGCCGCCCAGCGCGAGCATTTTCGGACCGTTCGCGGCGATGATCCGGGGATATGCCGTGTCGGGGGCAGGCGGCCAGGTCTCGGCGTGCATGCGGTCCAGGTAGTCGCGCATGGTGGCCAGCGGGCTGCCGAACGTCCGGCCCACGCTTTCCGCCTGTTGCGGGTAGCCGCCCCCGAGCCCGAGGACGAACCGGCCGGGATAGGCCTGAGCCAGCAGTGCCGACGCGGCGTGCGCCATCTGGGGAGGCCGGGCCCAGATGTTCGCGATGCCGGTGGCGAAGGCCATCCGTTGGGTGGCGGCCAGCAGGACGGAAAGATGCACGAGGGCGTCCTTGCCGCCGACGACCTCGTTGGTCCAGGCGGTGCGGTAGCCGGCGCGTTCCAGCCGCCCGACGGCCTTGCGTTGCAGGTCGATCGAAGGCGCGCTGGTGAACGGGAGCGGCAGGTACACCCCGACCGGCCCCAGCGTTCGGCGGCCGGCCCCTACCACCGTGGTCGTATCCATAGCTCCTCCTCGGAAATGCGGCACCGTGACCGTGCTCGCCCGGTGGTTCCAGCTTGGCTACGCAGCGCACTCGACGTCCAATGAATGTTTCGCAAGCAGCATCCCGATTTGCGCATCACCGCAGCTCACTGCAGGTATGTGTCCGATTGGTGGACTCCTGAGGGGTACGCTGGACGCATGTCCGACTCGCCTCCGGTGGACCTCGACCTTCGGCTGGTGCGGTGTTTCACCGTCGTCGCCGAGCATCGACACTTCGGCCGCGCGGCAGCCGCCCTCCACCTCACCCAGTCGTCGCTGAGCCGGCAGATCGCCCGCCTCGAGCAGCAAGTGGGCGCGCGCCTGCTCGACCGCACCCCACAAGGCAGCACGCTCACCGAGGCCGGCGAAGTCTTCCTGCCGCTGGCCAAGGCGTCGCTGCGGTCCACCGCGCAGGCCGTTTCGCGCACCCGGGCCGCCGCCCAGCCCAGCCGGATCATCATCGGCTTCATCACCAACATGATCATCACTCCGGCGGTGCGCGAGCTGCGTCACCGGCACCCCGACGCCGAAGTGCAAACCCGGTACCTCGACTGGAACGAACCGCGCGCGGCGCTGCTGGACCACCGGGTGGACGCGGCCGTCACCCGATTGCCTTTCCCCACCGACAAGCTGCGCGTGACGGTGCTCTATGACGAACCCCGGGTGGTGCTCGTCCCGGTGAGCCATCGCTTGGCAGGCAAGGAATCCGTCACTCTCGACGACCTCGTCGACGAACCCCGGATCCGGGCGTCCGATCCTGCCGGGGACGCCTTCACCGGCGTCGAACCAGGATCCGGCGGTCCCGTGGCGAAGTCCATTGAGGACAAGTTCGAACTCGTCGCCAGTGGTCAGGCCGTGGCGATCATCCCGGCCGCCGCCGGTATCAGCAGCGTCCGCCCCGATCTCACCACCGTGCCGCTCGACGGCGTCGAGCCGAGCCACGTCGTGCTGGCCACTCGCGCCGACGACCGCAGCCGCCTGGTGGCGGCCTTCCGCAGGTACGCCGAAGCCCAACTCACCGGTCCGACGTGAGACTCAAGACGCTGTCACGCGCTCAAGGCGCGCGGTGGCAGCGGCAGGGGAAGCGCGGGCAGACCGTCGATGCTGGCGTGGTTGGTCGACTTGCCTTCGCAGTACGCGGCGAACTCCTCGTCGGTCTTGCGGTCGAAGTAGTCGGAGTGCAGTGAACGCTCCTCGCGGTAGTCCATGAACGGCACCGCGAACCCGCACGTGTCGCTGATGAGTTCCGCGGTCACCACGATGATCGCCCGCAACCCCGGCGCGTCGGCGTCACCGAACCGGCTGATCAGCTCGGGGAACCGTGGATCGTCGCGGAACACCGGGATGCCGCGGCCGTGGATCCGGACGATGTTCGGCGGACCGGTGAAGGCGCACCACATCACGGTGATCCGGCCGTTCTCCCGCAGATGCGCGATCGTCTCCGCGTGGCTCCCACCGAAGTCCAGGTAGGCGACGGTCCGTTCGTCGAGGACCGTGAGCGAACCCGAGCGGCCCTTCGGGGACACGTTGACGTGTCCGTCGTCGGCCAGGGGCGCGCTCGCCACGAAGAAGACCGGCTGCTCCTCGATGAACGTCCGCAGCCTGCCGTCGATCCGGTCATAGCTCTTTCCCATGGTTTCGAGTATGCCGCCTTCCGACTGTCGAAAACCTGTTGCCGCCGGACCGGACGCCCCGCACGATAAGCCCATGACCTCGACAAGCGCCCCGAAGTTGCTGACCACCGTCGCCGCCGCGCCGGTCCAGCAGCAGGTCGGCCCGGCGGGAAGGCCCTCTGTCGCGCTGTCATGACCGCGGCGCTCGTCGCGGGCCTCGTAGCCGGCTACGGCATCGCGATGCCGGTCGGCGCGGTCGGGACGTACCTGGTGACGGTGTCCGCGAGAACGTCCCTCCGGGTGGGATTGGCCGCGTCTCTTGGCGTTGCGACTGCTGACGGCCTGTACGCGTTGGTTGCGGTTCTCGGCGGGACGGCACTCGCCGCGGTGATCACGCCCGTTGCGGGACCGCTGCGCGTGGTCTCAGCGCTGATGTTGATCGCGCTCGCCGTCCGAATCACCCTCAACGCCGTCCGAACCCACCGACGCGCCACCGCATCCGCGGTGCAGACGCCTCCGCCGGTCGACGGCACCCGGGCGTACGTGAGCCTGCTGGGGGTCACGTTGGTCAACCCGACGACTGTCGTCTACTTCGCCGCATTGGTGACGGGCGACCATTCGGCCGTGGCGGACTCAGTTGGCGCGCGGACGGTATTCGTCCTTGCTGCATTCGGCGCTTCGGCCAGCTGGCAAGCTTTCCTCGCGGTCGGGGGTGCGGTACTCGGACGTGCGCTCGCCGGCCGGCGAGCCCGCCTGGTGACCGCGTTGGCTTCCGGTGTGGTGATCACTGTGCTGGCGGTGCGACTGCTGACAAGCTGAGCTTCAGGCTTTGCGGAGATAGGTCGAGTCGCTGGTGATGTCCGAATGCGACCGGTCGGGCAGCAGCGCGACGCACAACACCGTCACCACAGCGGAAAGCACAATATAGATCGAAATCGAGTACGGCGTCCCGGTGGCGTGCAGCAGGTACGTCGCGAGCAGCGGCGCGGGCCCGCCGGCGAACACCGAGGCGAGCTGGTAACCGAGTCCGGCGCCGCCGTAGCGGAGGTGGGTCGGGAAGCTCTCGCTGATCAGCGCTGCCTGCGGCCCGTACTGCATGCCATGGGGGATCATGGAAACCACGATCATCAGGAAGATCACCGCCTGCCCGCTGTTGGTCAGCACGGCGAAGTACGGGAAGGCGATCAAGCCGGTCAGCACCGAACCGGTGAGATACACCCGTTTCCGGCCGAAGCGATCGGAGAGATGGGAGAACCACGGGATGAACGCCAGCTCGAGCGCGGCTCCGACGAGCACGGCGTTGAGCACGAACGTCTTGCTGAAGTGGCGTTCCGCGACCACGTAGACCAGGACGTAGCTGGTGAAGAGGTAGAACGGCATCTGCTCGCTGAAGCGCAGCCCAGCGGAAAGCAGGATCTCCCGCCAGTGCCGCTTGATCACCTCGCCGACCGGGTTCGCCGACGTCTTCTTGTCGGCGACGACCTTCGCGAACATCGGGGTTTCCAGGATGCGCAACCGGATCACCAGTCCGACGCCGACCAGGATGAGGCTCGCGAGGAACGGCAGCCGCCAGCCCCATGACGCGAACGCCGCGTCGGACAGCGTCGCCGAAAGGAGGGTCATGCCCCCGGTGCCCAGCACCAGCCCGACGGGCACACCGACCTGCGCGAAGCTGGCGAGAAGTCCGCGTTTGCGCTGGTCTCCCCATTCCATCGCGAGCAGAACGGATCCGCTCCATTCACCGCCGATCGCGATGCCCTGGATCAGCCGCAGCGCGACCAGGATCAGCGGGGCCGCGACGCCGATCTGCGCGGTACCGGGCAGCACTCCGACGATCCCGGACGAGATACCCATCATCAGCAGGGTGACGATGAGCGTCCTCTTGCGGCCGATCCGATCGCCCCAGTGGCCGAAGATCGCCGCGCCGACCGGGCGGGCGGCGAAGCCGACGGCGTACGTGGCGAAGGACTGCATCGCGCCGGCGTAACCGCTGGACGCCGGGAAGAACAGGTGCGGGAAAATCAGGGCCGCGGCGGTGTTGTACAAGAAAAAGTCGTACCACTCGATGGTCGTCCCGATGGCCCCGGCCATGGCCGCCCGGCGAACCTGTTTACGCCGATCGCTGTCGTCGGTGGCCAGAGCCTTGCCGGCTTCTTCGCTGTCGAGTGTCACGCTGACCGCCTCCTGTGACCGGCATCACCGGTGGGTGCACACCCTCTCACGAGGGACCCGGTGGTTGTCCAGACCAGAAGATCGAATGGCTCAGTTTGGTGGCGGAGCCCCCTCAGGGCGTGACGACGGGGGCGAGCACGGGACGTTTGGCCGGGATCGTGTCGCCAGAGGACTCCCCGCGCAGGCGGCGCTGGACCCACGGCAGCGCGTATTCCTTGGCCCACTGCAGGTTCTCGCGCCGCTGAGCACGCGGATCGACGTACTCGCGGACGCCGAGCGCGGCCGGCACCAGCGTGTGGGGCTCGCCCAGGGCGTCGAGGAGGGCGATCGCGATCTCCGTGTGGCCGAACGCGTTGAGGTGCAGGCGGTCGGGGGCCCACCGGCGGCGGTCGCGCAGCTGCCGCATAGCCCACATGTCCACCAGAACGGTGTTGTGCCGGGCCGAGAGGAGCCGGATGTGCTCGTTGTAGATGGCGACGCGGCCACGCATCTTGCGGAACAGGGCGTCTTCGACGCCGTCCACACCGGTGAACAGGACCACCTTCGCCCCGGACTCGACGAACCGGCGGACCGCTTTGTCCAGCTCGTCGATGAGCGCGTCGATGTCGACCTTGGGCCGCATCAGGTCGTTGCCGCCCGCGTACAGGGTCACGAGGTCGGGGCGCATGTCCAGACCAGCGTCCAACTGCTCGCTGAGCACCTGGGCGAGCAGCTTGCCGCGCACGGCGAGGTTCGCGTACTGGAACTCGAGATTCCCGATGGCCAGCTGCTCAGCCGTCCGATCGGCCCAGCCGCGCACGCCGTTGGGGTAGGAGTCGTCGTCATCCCCGACGCCCTCGGTGAAGGAGTCGCCGAGGCAGACTAAGCGCTTGCTCATGTCCGGATCGTATCCCAGCCGCGTTCGTCGTCCGTCGAGCCAGTCGGCGTGATCACTTCACACCGGTGGCACCGGGTCATACTGAATGCCGCGGCGCACTTCACGCTCCAGTCCACGAGCGTATCCGGCCGATAGCGCTGGACGTCACCGACGCTGCGCAGCTGGCAGCGGCAGCGGCAGCGAAGGACATCGGACCGCTCAGCGGCTTGATCAACAACGCTGGAGTCACCTTTTCCGGCCCCATAGAACACCTGCCTCTCGACCGCCTGCGCGAACAACTGGAGATCAACGTTGTCGGGGTGCCAGCCGTATCCCAGGCGTTCCTGCCCGCGATCCGGGCTGGCCACGGCGCTCGTCGGACTGACGCCGAACTCACTCCGCAGGCGGTCGGCCGAACCGGGCGCGGACGGCGATCCCGGCGCACGCGATCACCGCGATACCGCCGAGCACCGTGGGCCAGGTGAGCTGTTCGCGCAGGAACAACGCCGCCCAGGCGATCCCCAGCACGGGCTGGACCAGCTGTACCTGGCTGACCCGCACCATCGGCCCGATGGCGAGTCCGCGGTACCAGGCGAAGAAGCCGAGGAACATGCTCACCACGCCCAGGTAGGCGAACGCGGCCCACTGGATCGGGGTGCCGCTCACGGGATGCTGAGCCAACGCCACGACCAGCAGGGCGATCATCAGCGGCGCGGCGAGCACGAGCGCCCAGGACACGGTCTGCCAGGCGCCGAGTTCGCGTGCGAGGAGCCCTCCTTCGGCGTAGCCGATGGCGGCCGCGACCACGGCGCCGATCAGCAGTAGGTCGGCCCGGTGCAGGCCGGTGAACCCGCCGCCCTGCACCGCGGCGAACCCGACGGCGGCGACCACGCCCGCAGCGGCCATGACCCAGAACGAGGCGCGGGGTCGTTCGCGGCCACGGACCACGGCCGTCACGGCGGTCGCGGCGGGCAGGATCGCGATCACGACGGCGCTGTGGCCGGCGGGCACGGTGGTCAGGGCGTACGAGGTCAGCACCGGGAAGCCGACGACCACGCCACCGGCGACGATCGCCAGACGTCCCCACTGGGACGCGCGGGGCAGGCGCTGCCTCGTGATCGTCAGCGCCGCGGCGGCGAGCAGTCCGGCGATGATGGCGCGGCCGGACCCGATGAACAGCGGCGACATCGTGCCGGTCTCGACGGCGATCCGGGTGAACGGGACGGTGAAGGAGAACGCCGCGACCCCGAGCAGACCCCACCGGAGTCCGGCCCGGGAGGGGGATAGCACAGCGGGCGCTGGGCGAGTAGCGCTACTATTCAGTGTCATGTCGGACGATAGCAGTTCGCGGATAGTTTCGGGACTTCGCGAGTGGCTCGCGACGGCCCCGCCGGGTGCGCGGCTGCCCTCGACCAGGGCGCTGGTGTCGCGGTACGGGGCGAGTCCGGTCACGGTGCAGAAGGCGCTGCGGACGTTGACCGCGCAGGGCATGGTCGAGAGCCGTCCCGGCGTGGGCACCTTCGTGCGTGCGATCCGTGTCGCCCGCCCGAACGACTACGGCTGGCAGACCGCCGCGCTCGGAACGCCGGACAACCGCACGGCACAGCTGTCCACGCCGCTGCGGACCGCCTCGAACGACGTGATCGCGTTGCACTCGGGCTACCCGGACCGCGAGTTGCTGCCCGAGCGCCTGGTCAGGGCCGCGTTCACCCGTGCCGCCCGCAGCGACGCGGTCGTCAACCGGCCCCCGGCCGCGGGCCTGCCGGAACTCCAGGCGTGGTTCGCGAACGAACTCGGCACCGCCGCACCGGTCGGCGTCACGCCGCCCGCGCCCAGCGACGTGCTCATCCTGCCGGGCAGCCAGAGCGGACTGAGCAGTATGTTCCGCGTGCTGGTCGGCGCTGGTCGGCCGCTGCTGGTGGAGTCACCCACCTACTGGGGTGCCATCCACGCCGCCATGCAGGCAGGCGTGCAGATCGTGCCCGTGCCCAGCGGCACGCACGGACCGGACCCCGAAGAGCTGGCCCGCGCGTTCGGCCGGACCGGCGCCCGAGCCTTCTATGCCCAGCCGAACTTCGCCAACCCCAGCGGCGCGCTGTGGTCACCCGGTCTGGCCGACCAGGTACTGGACATCGTGCGCCACCACGGCGCGTTCCTGATCGAGGACGACTGGGCGCACGACTTCGGGATCACCGCCGACCCGACGCCCATCGCCGCTCGCGACGACAGCGGCCACGTCGTGTACCTGCGGTCACTGACGAAGAACGTCTCCCCGGCGGTGCGCATCGCGGGGATCATCGCGCGTGGCCCGGCCCGTGAACGCATCCTGGCCGACCTTCACGTCGTGTCCATGTACGTCAGCGGCCTGCTGCAAGCCGTCGCGCTCGACGTGGTCACGCAGCCCGCGTGGCGCACTCATCTGCGCAGCCTCCGTCACCAGTTGGCTGCGCGTCGGGACCTGCTCGCCGAGGCACTGCTCGAGCACGTCCCTACCGCGCACCTTGAGGGGCTGCCCCAGGGCGGGCTCAACCTGTGGGTCCGGCTCCCCGACAGCACCGACCTGTCACGGCTCGTCCGGGACTGCGAAACGGCCGGGGTGCTCGTCGCGCCGGGCCACGAGTGGTTTCCCGCCGAACCCCCCGCTTCGTACCTGCGGCTCAACTACTCCGGTCCGAACCCCGGCGCGTTTCCCGACGGCGCCCGCCGGATCGGCGAGGCACTGGCCCGCAACAACCAGCCGTGAGACGTCACGCCGGATACTCGAAGGTGCGGGTGATCAGGTGGTTGGGGGTGACGTACTCCTCGCGCAGGATGCGGTCGTCGGCACCGACGAACAGCCGGACCACCTGTCCCTGGGGGAAGCCGAACCCGAGCTCCGTACCTGACTCGGTGGTGGCGAGCACAACGGGCGTGATGCCGCCGTTGCCGTAGGGCTCGGTGGCGAGGAACTCCGTGCCACTGAGCGGAAGCACCGACTCCGCGCCGGGGTAGCCGTCGTAATCGCTGGTGACAGCCTCGTGCACGACGATGCGCGCCGCCGCGTGCATCGCGGTGAGCACCTGGGCCAGTACGGCGGGGTCGGCGCGGGAGGGCCACGGGATGTCCAGGTCGACGTCGCCTCCATGCCAGGGTGGCGCGGCGATACTCAGCCGGACGTCGTTGATCCCGGCGGCCCAGTCGACGGGCGTGGTGAAGCAGCCCGCGCCGCAGCCCCGCAGCGTCAGCGCGCGCTGGCTTGCCGCGTTGGCGGTGACGCTTGCCGCCAGCTGGTAGGGCGGTGCGGTGCCGGCGGTCGGGGTGTCGGCGTTGTCGGTACCGAGGTCGTCGCGGTCGGGTGTGCTCATCCGGACGACGAGCCGGCCGCTGCTGGCGGTGGCGATAACCGTTACCTGTCCGGCCAGCGTGCCCGCGGGAACGACCACGCCGGTCACCGGCGGTGGCGCGGCGAGGTCGTTGCTGACCGGTCGCGCCGGCGCCACCGACACGAGCACCGACGTCACGACGAGCACCCCGGTCAGGATGGCGACTTCGCCGCGCGCGCTCCGGCCGAGCGGGTGCACTGTGCGGTTCCGGCGGGAACGGCCCAGCCTTCGCCTGCCCGCCGCGGCGAGCACGATGACGGCGGCGACCAAGACGATCTTGACGAGTAGCACCAGGCCGTAGAAGGTGTCGACCAGCGACACCAGCGATGGAAGCACGATGAGTGCTTCCGCGGTGCCGGTCGCGACCACGAGCGCCAGCAGGACCAGGGCGAGGCGGGCGTAGTCGTAGACCAGCAAACGGGTCCACCCCGCCCGGCTCCGCCACGTCAGTGCCACCCGCAGCACCTGGACCAGGGCGCCGACCCACACCCCGGCGGCGAGCAGGTGCACGATCGTCAGGGCGGTGCCGAGGACGGGGGAGTCCGCATGCGGGTGTGCCCGCATGCCTTCCGCGACCACGACCGCGAGCAGTGGAACGCTCGCGACACCGGTGATCCGGGGGAGGGTGCGAGCGACGATGGCCAGTACGGCGGCCAGGGCGAACCCGGCGACTTCGACGAGCAGCACGAGACCGGCCGGAGACGCTGTCAGCGCGAGACCGCGCTGGTTGAGGGCGAGACCGATCGCGGCGAGTGTCCCCAGGGTGGCGCCTGCCAGTAGTAATGGTCGTGGGGGCAGCGGCTCGGTGTCGTCGGTGCTGGCTTCGCGCGCGACGCGGCGGGCCAGGACGTCGCCGGCGAGCCCGCCCAGTGCGAGGAACAGTCCGGAGAACAGAGCCCAGCGCAGGACGATCACCAGTGGTGAGTCGATCGCGTCGCCGGAGACCACGCCGCCGGCCGGGATGGGGGCAGCGGTGCCGACGGCGAACGTGCTGATGCCGGAGACGAGGTCGCCGTCCTCGGCGGTGACCTCCCAGTGCAGGCGGTAGCCGCCGTCGGCAAGATGCCCCGACACCGGCGCGGACAAGCGCCGCCCGCCCAGTGACAGTCCGGCGCGTCCCAGAGCGGGTTGCGGGCCGGTGGCACCGGTGAGGATCAGCGGTGTGGCGGTGATGCTGACGGGTTCGTCGAAGTCCAGGGTGAGCTCGGTGGGCGCGGTCGGAACCGCATAGCCGGCCGGGGGTGTGCTGCCCAGCAGCGTGGCGTGCGCCGACGCCGCAGGGCCGGGCAGCAGCAGCCAGAGCGCAGCCGCGACAACCGAGACCGCCACGATCCGATGCCCGAGCCGGTTGGTGCGCCTCATGGTCTGCGATCGTGCTGCGTCGTAACGGTTTCCAGGGCTCGACGGAGTTTGCGTTCCGACAGCCGTCCGAACGAGAACGGTCTGCCGTCCACGAGCACACCCGGCGCGAACAGGACCCCCGCTTGCGTCGCGAGGCGCCGGCCTTCGGCGCCGGCCAGGTCGATTTCGTTGACCTGCAGGCGATAGTGCGTGCCGAGACGGTCGAGGACGGTCTTGGCATGGTCGCAGAACCCGCAGTCGGGCTGAGTGAGCAGGGTGATCACCACAAGCGGCGGTTCGGTCACGCTGTCCGCTCGGCGGCCAGGTCGGTGAGAATCTTGCTGGTGGGCAGGAACATGGTGTAGTCGGGGGCACCGCCGTAGTCGGCGCGCCAGCGGATGGTGCCGTCGGGGCCGACCAGGATGAAGCTGTGGCCGTCGCGCATGTCGCCCATCATCCCGTGCTGGTTGGCGTTGTAGGCCTGCGAGACCGCGAGAGTGGGGTCGGAGAGCACCGGGGTGGTGAGCTTCTCGTCGGTTACCTTCTGCCGGATCAGATCGGCCGGGTCGGTGGTGATCGACACGACCGCGCTTACCCCGGCGGCTTTCACCGCGGCTTGGTTCTGTTCCAGGTCGTGGATCTGGTCCCAGCACGGCTGGCACGACAAGCCCTCCTGGAAGTACAGCAGCACAGTCTTCCCGCGGAACCCGGCCAAGCTGACCTGTCCACCGGAGCTGGAGGCGAGAGTGAACGGCGGAGCCGGGACGCCCACACCGGGTTGGCCCGCGACGTGCGCGAAACCGCTGGCATCACTCGAGCCCGTGGCGCGGGCTTCCGTGGTGTGGGAGTCCTGGTACACCAGGAACAACGCCCCCAGCGCCAGGACAGCGACAAGCGCGACGACGACCAGCGTCGACCGGCTGACTCCGGTGGGGCGGGTGGATCGGCGGGGCGCGGTGCTATCGCTGGTCTTGCTCACTGCGGTTCTCCTCGACGGTCAGGGGGTCGGATTGGTGGTTGTCCTCGGCGGCGCGTGACGACGTCCGGGTTGCTCGTCGGATCAGGAGGGCGAAGCCAAGTGCCAGCACGGCGATCAGGACCCAGCCCGGTATCCAGGACAGGGCGTCGAGCGCGAGGGCGCTGAGATGTTGCAGCCAGGCGCTGAGCGTGGTTTGCCAGCCGCCGCTTGCCATGCCGGGTCCGGTGAACGCCAGCACCACCGACAACGCGCCCATTCCGACCATCAGCAGGCCGCTGACCGCGCTGCCCAGTGCCATCTGCCGCGTCCACCGGCCCGCCCTGATCGTGACGGTGCGGTCGGTGAGGAGCCGGGTGGCGCGTTCGCGGCGCTTGTCCCACGCCAGCGCCACGAGCGCGAGCGGGGTGACCATGCCCGCGACGTAAGCCGCCCCGATGGCCAGGGCCACCGGGAACGACGCCGCGGCGCCGGAGAGGACCGCGACACCGGCGAGTACCGGGGCGCAGCAGGCGCTGGCCGCGCCGGAGAACGCGCCCAGTACATACGCCGACCCGAAGCTGCCCTGCTTCACCGTGCGCCCGCCGGGCATCGGGAGGTTCGGTTTCCAGCCGGCCAGGGTCGCGGCGCCGGCGGCGATCATCAGGGCGCCGCCGAGGGAGAACACCCACAGGTGCTGGGTGAGCAGCAGGCGGCTCAGGAACGTCGCGCCGAGCCCGATCGGCAGGATCACCGTCGCCACCCCGGCACCGAAGACCAGCGTCGCGGGGACGACCCCGCCGCGGTGGCGGAACCCGGTGGAGAGGTAGGCGGGCAGCATCACCGACACACAGCAGGGCGCCAGCAACGCGACCACACCGCCGAGGAACGCCGTCAGCAACGTCGTCCCGACCAGCAGTTCACCCACGAATCGACCCGGTGAGCTCGGGTTCCGGCGCTTCCCGCCGGGTCCGCAGCTCCGCGAGCTCCGAACGCAGCGCGGCGAGCTCCTGCGCCGTCCCCGGATCGGGGCTGGTGGTGTCGCGGGTACGGGTACCGCGGCCCATGAGCAGCATCATCAGGCCCATTCCCACGGGGCAGACCAGCAAGAGCAGGGTGTGCATCGCCTCTCCTCACGTCCCGCGACCGGCAGTGACCGGCGCGTTCCTACTATCTCCGTACGTAGATAGTATCTTGGTGAAGTCGAGGGGCTGAGCGGGCCGCCGGCGGCGAAGTACCCTGGGACGGAGCAGCGGCTCAGCGAACAGTGAGGGAGTGGCGTGGGCGGGTTCGGGGAACTGGAGACGGTCGTGATGGACCGCCTGTGGAACCGGGAGGGCACAACCTCGGTGCGCGAGCTGTTCGAGGACCTGCGCCTGGACCGGGAGATCGCCTACACCACGGTCATGTCCACGATGGACAACCTGCACCGCAAAGGGTGGCTCTCCCGCAAACGCCAAGGCAAAGCCTTCCTCTATTGGCCCACCCTGACCCGCGAGCAGCACAGCGCCCGGCTGATGCGCGACGCCCTCGACGACGGCGGCAACCCCTCACTGGTGCTGAGCCACTTCCTGGAACAGATCAGCGACGAGGAATCCGCCGCCCTGCGCGCCACCCTGGCCCGGCTGAACGACACCGAGGACGCCGGATGAGCATCGCGTCCTGCCTGCTGATCTACACCGCCGCCGTCACGGTGCTCGCCCCACGGCCGCTGCTGCGGCTCACTCGCAGCGGTGTTGCACCCCGCCTGGGCGTCGCGGCCTGGCTGACCGCGATCGGCACCGTCATGGCGGCCGGGACCGTCGCCGTCGTGATGCTTGCGCAGGACATGGCGCGCAACTGGAACCGGCCGGGCGACACGGTCCTCGCCGCATGCTTCGCGCTGCTGCGCTCGGTCGCCACGGGCCGCTACGGCGTCGAAGTCCAAACAGGACTTGTCGGCCTCACCGTGGTCGCCGCCGGAGCGGTCGCCGCCGTGGCGTGGCGGCTCGGCCGGTCCTTGGCCCGCGCGCGGACCAGTACCCATGACCACGCGCGGTCGGCCCGGCTCACCGGACGCCGCATCGCCGGCGTCGAGGCGATCGTGCTCGACGCCCCGCAGCGACTCGCCTACTGCGTGGCGGGGCGGCCGCACACGATCGTCGTCACCAGCGCCGCGGTGGACGCCCTCGACGGACCTCACCTCGCGGCCGTGCTCGCCCATGAACAGGCCCATCTGAGCGGACGCCACCACCTGATCCTGGCCGCCACCCGAGGTGTGGCGGCGATCCTCCCGCGCGTCGGCCTGTTCACGACCGGTGCGTCCGAAGTCGCGCGGCTGCTGGAAATGTGCGCCGACGACACCGCCGCACGCCGTCACGGATCCCGGAACGTCCTCACCGCACTGCTTGCCCTGTCCGGCGTCGCGCCGATCCCGGCCGGCGCTCTGGGTGCCACCGGCGTCGGTGTCCTCGCCCGGGCTCAGCGTCTCGCCGCCCCTGCGGCACCTGCCCGCCGGTTGCGGACGCGGCTCGCCTTGACCGCGGTCGCGGGCGGGGTGGCCGCCGGGCCTGTCCTGATCGGGCTGCTGGCCGCCACCGGGCTGTCCGTGTGCGGTCCGATGGCGTGCTGATCCGGCGGCCGCAGAGCGGTTCACTTGTCGCGGAACCGGAGCAGCCGCAGGGAGTTCGCGACCACGCTGACCGAGGAGAAGCCCATCGCGGCACCGGCGATGATCGGGTTGAGCAGGCCGGACGCGGCCAGCGGGATCGCCAGCACGTTGTAGCCGAACGCCCAGCCGAGATTCTGCAGAATCGTTCGGTAGGTGCGCCGCGACAACCTGATCGCCGTCGCGACTCCGCCCAGGTCCCCACTGATCAACGTCAGGTCACTGGACTCGATCGCGACATCGGTGCCGGTACCGATCGCGATACCCAGATCCGCCCGCACCAGCGCCGGGGCGTCGTTGATGCCGTCACCGACCATCGCCACAACCTCTCCGGCGGCCTGCAGCGCGGACACCTCCGCTTGCTTCTCCGAGGGCAGAACTTCAGCCAGGACCCGGTCGATCCCCACCTTGGCCGCGACGACCTGCGCGGTGCGCGCGTTGTCTCCGGTGATCATCACGACCTTCAGGCCGATGCGGTGCAGCCGCGCGACAACCTCGGTGGCGTTGTCCTTGAGCGTGTCGGCCACCGCGAGCACACCCCGCACCGCGCCGTCCCACCCCACGAACACCACGGTGCGTCCCTCGGTCTCCAGCCCCTGCGCGCGCTGGTCCAGCCCGTCGGGTACGGCCAGCCCCGTTTCGGTGAGCATCCCGCGTCGCCCGACGGTCACCACGGTGCCCTCGACGTCGGCGCGGACCCCGTGCCCGGCTACCGCGGCGAAATCCCGCGCCGGGGGCAGATCCCCGGTTCGCTGCCGGGCGGCCGCGGCGATGACGTGGCCGATCGGGTGCTCGCTGTCGGCTTCGACCGCGCCAGCGCGGCGCAGTAGCTCGGTGTCGTCGGTGCCGGCCGCGGCGAGGACGGTGGTCAGGGACATCTCACCGCGGGTCAGGGTGCCGGTCTTGTCGAACACCACCGTGGTGATGTTCCGGGTGCGTTCGAGGACCTCGACGCCCTTGATGAGGATGCCGAGTTTCGCGCCCCGCCCGGTGCCGGCCATGATCGCGACGGGGGTCGCCAGGCCGAGTGCGCACGGGCAGGCGACGATCAGCACCGCGACCGCGGCGACCAGCCCGGCGACCGGGTCGTGCCCGCCGAGCCACCAGGCGAGGAAGGTGGCCGCCGCGAGTGCGATCACCACGGGCACGAACACCGCGGAGATGCGGTCGGCGAGGCGTTGCGCGCGGCTTTTCCCGGCCTGCGCGGCGGATACCATCGCCACGATCTGGGCGAGCGCGGTGTCCGATCCCACGGCGGTGGCTGCCACGGTCAGGGCCCCGCTGGTGTTCACCGTAGCCCCGGCCGCCTTCGCCCCAGGGGTCTTGTCCACGGGCATCGACTCGCCGGTCAGCATGGACTCGTCGACCGCGCTGGAGCCGTCGGTGACGTGGCCGTCGGTGGGGATCTTCTCTCCGGGGCGCACCCGCATCAGATCACCGATGCGGACCTCGGCGACCGGGATCATCAGTTCTAGTCCGTCCCGCAGGACGCGGGCCTGTTTCGCGCCGAGTTCCAGCAACGCCCGGATGGCGTTGCCGGCGCGGCCGGTGGCGAGCGCTTCGACGTAGCGGCCCACCGCGAGGAGCACGATGATCAGCGCGGCGCTTTCGAAGTAGGTATCGCCGCCGCCGAACAGGAGCTGCGCGGTGGAGAAGAGATAGGCGGCGAGGGTGCCGATCGCGATCAGGGTGTCCATGTTCGCGGTGCCGTGGCGGGCCCGGCGGGCGGCTTCGCGCAGGAACGGCCAGCCGACGTAGAACTGCAGCGGGGTCGTGAGCGCGAGCTCGGTCCATCGTGCCCACGGTTGCGACCCGATCGACCCGGAGAACATCGCCAGATACGCCACGGGCAGCGCGAGGGGCCAGCCCACGATCATCCGGCGCAGCCAGGATCGTTGCGCCGCGGCCTGTTCGTCACCGTCGGAGACGGCAGGCGCGGCCGGTGCCAGCGGGGTGAGCCGGTAGCCGATCTTGTCCACTGCGGACTGCAGTTCGTCCGGGTCGGTGTGGTGGTCGGCGAGGGTCACGTGGGCGACACGGGTGGCGAAGTTGACCTCCGCGGCGCTCACGCCGTCCTGTCGGCCCAGGGTGCGCTGGATGCGGGCGGCGCACGAGCCACACGTCATCCCGTGGACGGCGAACTCCAGGCTCGCCGTCGTAGGGGTCGGTGGGGTGGGTGGGGTCGGCGAAGGGGTGTCGATCATGGTCCGGTTGGTCATCACGGCGCCTCCGAGTGTGTGGGCTGTCGGCTCGGTTGCGAGTGTTATCCTTCCAGTGCGCTGGAAGGTCAAGGAGATGAGTGGATGAAGATCGGCGACGTGGCGAAGCTCACCGGGACCAGCACGAAGACGATCCGGTTCTACGAGGACGCTGGCCTGCTGCCCCCGCCGGCGCGCACGTCCTCGGGCTACCGCGACTACGAACCGGAGATCGCCGACCGGCTGCGGTTCATCCACCGAGGTCAGGCGGCCGGATTGTCGCTGCAGGACGTTCGTCAGATTCTGGCCGTCCGCGATCGCGGAGACGCACCCTGCGGGCATGTCCGAGACGTCCTCACCACGCGGCTGGGTCAGGTTCGTGGTCAACTCGCCGAACTCGCCGCCCTGGAATCCCACCTGCAGACGCTGCTTGACCGGGCTGACCAGGGTGCCCCGACGCCGCATGACGAGTCGGGCGTCTGCTGGATCCTCGACACCGACCCCGTGGCTATCGCGAAGCTCTGACACGTCTCGCCGGCGGTCGACCATCTGCCGGGGGTTGCGGAGCGCGGTCCCGACTTGATCTACTATCTACGTACGTAGATAGTAGAATGGCGGGTATCGCCACCAATCCCCACCGGCAGAATGGAAAGGCTGAAGTCATGGCTCTGGGAAAACTGGGACATCGCGCCACGCTCTCCATCGCCGCCGGAATCGCGATCGCCGGCATTTCCGTCGGTATCGCCACGGTCGCGATCGCCGACAGCAGCTCCTCGAGCACTGCTACTCCCACTCCGCAACCAGTTGCGGCGAGTGCGGCCGTGCCCGCTCCGCCGCTTCCGGCAAACGGCAGCCCCAGCATGGACATGGAGATGCAAATGCAGCTCCAAGCGATGCGGATGGGGATGGAGGAGGGAATGACCATGGGCAAGGAATCAGGCGACATGCCCAAGTCGATGAGCGGCTCTGCCGCCCCGGCGCCGTCCACCGCGATGCCCGCACCGAGCGCCGCCTCGCAGCAATCCATGGGCGGCATGGGTATGGGCATGGGCATGGGCGGCATGTGACATGGTCGCCGACCCGCAGCAGACCGACAAGAAAACGGCGGCCAAAGTGCTCATCGGGAGCCTGACCGTGGCAGGCGCCGCTCTGCTGACCGCTGTCGTCGCGGCACTGAGCCCACACGCTGTCGCGGACGCGACAATTTCCCCGATCAGCGCGGCGATTCCCGCGGCCACTGCCGGTGGAGCCACGCCGGTGACCCGGTCCACCGGCAGTGGTTGTTCGTCATCCGCAGGATCACCGTCGACCACGCCGTCACCCGCGCAGGCCGCACCCGCCGCTGTGACTTCCGCGGCCCCGATGACGCGCAGCAATGGCAGTTGAAGCCCGATTCACCAGCATGGGCTCCACCGCACACGTCATTGCCGTAGCAGGCCCGCCTGGGCTGCTACGGCACGCCCGGCTACGCCTGGCGGAATGGGAAGGCCGGTGGTCACGATTCCGTCCGGACAGCGAAATCAGCCACCTGAACACCTCAGCGGGCCGGTGGGTGCGGCTCACGCCGGTCACCGTGGCGATACTGCGGCGGGCCGTAGAGGCGTGGGAACTGACCGGCGGACTGTACGACCCCACGGTGCTCCCGGCGCTGGAAAACGCCGGCTACACCCACAGCTTCGAGACCCTTCCCGCCACCGTCGACTCTCGGGCACCCACAACCGCGACCCCGGGATGCGCCGGCATCGACCTCGCTCGCCGCCGCGCCCGGCTGCCGCTGGGAGTCCGGATCGACCTGGGCGGAATCGGGAAGGGCTACGCCGCGGACCTGCTCGCCGAGGAGCTCCTCACCCGCGGCGCCGCCGGAGCATGCGTCAACCTCGGCGGGGATGTCCGCGTCGCGGGAACACCGCCCTCCTCAGGAGGCTGGGTTGTGGCGGTCAGCGACGAAACCCGTCCAGGCCGCGATCTGGCGTCCGTGTCGCTGACCTCGGGGGCGGTGGCAACCTCCACCAGCCTGCGTCGCCGCTGGCACCACGGCGGCACGAAACGTCACCATCTGATCGACCCCCGCACCGGCGCGTCGGCAACGAGCGCGGTGGCCGCTGTCACCGTCGTCGCCGCGCACGCCCACTGGGCGGAAATCCTGGCCAAGGCGGCGCTGATCGCGGACCTCGAACACGGGTCCGCCATTCTGGAAACCCATGGTGTCGCAGCGATCCTGACCATGCAGGACGGTACAGCCCACCGCGTTGGGCCGCTGGAAAGGTTTGCGCAGTGGACTCCCAGATCTGGTGGTACATCGCCCGCGCCAGCGGGTTGACCGCCTGGTGGATCTCATCGGCCACCGTCGTCCACGGACTGTTGCTGGCCACTCGGATTCTCGGCCCGCGGGTCGCCTCGGGGCGGCTGCTGGACCTGCACCGCTTCCTCGGGGTCCTCTCGGCCGTGTTCCTCGCCCTGCACCTGCTGACCTTGACCATCGACAAATGGGTGGACATCGGTCTGCCGCAGGTGCTGGTCCCGTTCACCTCCGGCTACCGCCCGGTCGCCGTGGCGTGGGGCGTGACCGCGTTCTACCTGATGGCGGCGGTCCTGCTCACCTCGCTGCTGACCGCGCGCATCCCGCGGACCTGGTGGAAAAACGTGCACCGGCTGGCGTTCGCGGTGTTCGTTCTCGTCACTGTGCACGCGCTGACCGCGGGAACCGACACGACACTGGCCCGGGGGAGCGCGGTCATCCTCGGCGGCCTGTTCATGTTCCTTGGCGCCTACCGCCTCCTGCGCGGGCGGCACCCCGACCAGCCGACGACGTCCACTCAGGACACCGGATCCGCGATTTCGCCGCCAGGACGCCGAGAACCCGGTGAGTGGCCCGTGCGGGTCACCGAGTTGCGCTGGGCCGCCGAGGACGTCGTCGCGCTGCGCCTCGCCGCCGTCGATGGCGACCGGCTACCTGCGTGGGAACCGGGCGCGCACGTCGATCTCGTGCTGCCGTCGGGAAGAGTCCGCCAATACTCGCTGTGCGGCGATCCCGCCGACCGCGCCGGCTATCGGCTGGGGGTCCTGCGAGTGCCGGGCGGCCGCGGCGGCTCCAGCGAAATCCATCAGCTGCGCGCCGGACAAGCTATCGCCGTACGGGGTCCCAGCAACCATTTTCCGCTCACGCTGGCCGAGCACTATCTGTTTGTCGCGGGTGGCATCGGCATCACGCCGCTGTTGCCGATGATCCGCCGAGTCGAGAGCGCCGGCATCGACTGGCAGCTCCTCTATGGCGGCCGATCTCGCGACAGCATGGCCTTCACCGACGAACTACCCGCTCCGACCGGCGACCGGATCCACCTCGTTGCCCAGGACACCGACGGACTTCCCGACCTCACTCGAGCGCTGTCGGCCACACCTGAGGGAGCGGTGGTGTACTGCTGCGGACCGGAAGCACTCATCGCCGCAGTCGAACAGGCCATGGCCGCGGACTTCCCGAACCGGCATCTGCACGTCGAACGCTTCGCCCCCCGACAGACCTCGACCGGACCGCACACTACCGCGACGTTCGACGTCGAGTTGGCCCGCAGCGGCCGAGTCCTGGCCGTCCCGGCAGACCGCAGCCTCCTCGCGGTGATCCGCGACGCCGTCCCTGCCGCGCTATCCTCGTGCGAGCAAGGTTTCTGCGGCACCTGCGAACTCCGCGTCCTGAACGGCACCCCCGACCACCGCGACGACGTACTGCCCGCAAGCGAGCGCGACCGCACCGATGTGATCTACCCGTGTGTTTCCCGCTCCCGCGGCCCGCGACTGGTCGTGGACCTGTAGCGGGACCGGCCCGTATCGAATCGTATGGTGGTGGCTGACATGTTTTCGGCGTGCCGACAGAGCGTGAAGGACGGGCATGACGGGGTCGTTCTGGTGGGACCTGGTAATCAGCGTCGGCGTCGCGCTCGTCGTGGCGTGGCTGGCCCTAGTGCTGGTGCTGGCGCTCGTGCGCCCGAAAGGGGGTCTGCTGCGCGAAGCGCTGCGGTTGCTGCCCGACGTGCTGCGGCTGGTGCGTCGACTGGCTGCCGACACGACGCTCCCGCGCGGGGTGCGGGTCCGGCTCGGCCTGCTGCTGATTTACCTCGCCTCGCCGATCGACCTGATCCCCGACGTCATCCCTGTGCTCGGCTATGCGGACGACGCGATCATCGTCACCGCCGTCCTGCGCGGAGTCGTACGTCGCGCCGGCCTCGACGCGGTCCACGCGCACTGGCCAGGTACTGAGGACGGGTTCACAGTCCTGTGCCGCCTCACCGGCCTCCCCACGCCAGCGACGTCGTGACTGCCACTGGCGTACCTCACACGCTATTCGCCGGCAGGGAAGGTGAAACTTGACGGCACGGGCGCCGACGCCTGGGGGAGTCCGTACACCAGGGCGATTTCGTCGTGAGCGTTCATCGTCAACGCGGCCGGGTTGCCCGGGCGCAGGTGGCCGTTGACGTAGGCACGGAGGGTCTTGCCTTCGGCGGTGTGCAGGGCACCGATGTTGTCGGCGGTGAGGCTGACACCCCACTCCGAGAAGAACTCGCCGAGGGTGAACACACGGGCCACCGGCGACTCGATGTGGATGACCCCGGTGGTGTCGTGGGTGTGCAGCGGGCTGATGCTGCCGCCGGCCTGGTCGATCCCGATCAGGCCGGGCACCTCGACTCCTCGGCCGTCGATGAGGACGTCGAGGTGGGCATGGATGTGTTCGACGGTGCCCTCCGCGGACAGCATGGGCAGCCCGGCCGCACGGACCGCCCCGGCCGCGTCGGCGGGCGCTGGCCACGGCGGCGGGGTGTCGCGCCCGACCGCGGTGGTTGCCGGCGGCCCGCTCAAGTCCGGCGCGGCGGTGTCCGACCCTCCCCGGGAGTTGACGACCACGACGATCACCACGACCAGCAGGGCCACCACGATCGCGGCGCCGCCGGCGAACAGCACCCCGCCGCGGCGCTGGCCCGACCGGGCCCGCGCGACTGCTTTCTGCGCGGACCGCGCCTGGGCGGACTTGGAGTTGTTCTTTCCTGCCATGAGGTTCTCCTGTGCTGCGGGATTCGTTGATGGAAGTTACAGCGGGACGGTGAAACCGCTGATCGGGCCGCGGAGCCAGCCGATGACCTCGCCCCACAGCCCGGTGACCAGCGCGACGCCGATGGCGATGAGGAACAGTCCGCCGACCTGCTGCACGCGGCGGATGTGCCGGCGTACCCAGCTCGTGGCTCCGACCGCCCACCGGGCGCCCAGGGCCAGGGCGATGAACGGCAACCCGAGGCCGAGGCAGTACGCGCTGATCAGCAGCAGGCCTCGTCCGGTGGTGGGGCCGACGTTGGTGCCGCTGGCGAGCGCGATCACTCCGGCCAGGGTCGGGCCGAGGCACGGGGTCCAGCCCAGCCCGTACACCGCGCCCAGCAGCGGTGCACCCCACAACCCGTCCCGGGGTTTGTGGCGCATTTTCATGCCGCGCTGCAGCAGTGGGAACGCGCCGAGGAACACCAGACCCATCGCGATGGTGATGACCCCGCCGATGCGTTGCAGCAGTTCCTCGTTGGCCAGCAGCGCGTCGGAGACGCCCAGCACGGCCATCGTGGCGCCGATGAACACCACCGCGAACCCGGCGACGAACAGCATCGCGGCCCCGGCGACCCGCCACCGCCCGGAACTGCGCCGGGTCGCGCCGGCGGAATCGACGGGTGGGGCTTCCGCGCCGACCAGCCCGGCGAGGTAGGCGAGGTAGCCGGGGACCAGTGGCAGGCAGCACGGCGAGGCGAAGGACACCGCGCCGGCGGTGATCGCCAGCAGCGAGGCCAAGGCCAACGGGCCGGACACGGCGACGTCGGTCAGGCTCACGACGTGACACCCCGTGAACCTGCCGACGCGGGCATTGGTTGCGGTGGCTCGGCGGCGAGGCGGTCGACGACCGGCTGAAGGTCAGCGGCCAGCAGCGCCATGAGGAACACCGCGGCGACTCGGTGGTGGCGGTCCAGGACGATGGTGGAGGGAACGATGTTGCGGGGGTAGCCCTCCAGCGTGAGCAGGGACCGGCCGGGCGGGTCGTAGATCGAGGGATAGGTGACGCCGATGTTGCGGATGAAGTCCTGGGGCGCGCTGCGGGTGTCGTCGCGGACGTCAATGCCGAGCAGTGTCACTCCGGAGTTCTTGGTGTGATCGTAGACGCGTTGCAATTCGGGCATTTCCGCGCGGCACGGGCCGCACCAGGAGCCCCAGATGTTGAGCACGACCACCTTGCCAGGGTAGTCGGCCAGCCCGATGTGGGTGCCGGGGCGCAGCAGGTCGTCGCCGGAGATGTCCGGGCTCACGCCGCGGGCGCTGGGCGGGTCGTAGAAGATTTTCGTCTTGCCGCCGGGCGCGACGAAGGAGAACGTCGAGCCCGGCGAGACGGCGTCGGTGCCGGTGCTGCACGCCGCGAGTGTCAGGGCGAGGGAGACACCGACGACGGCCCAGCGGCGATTTGTCCGCCTCATGCCCACTCCTCACCCTTGAAATACGTATCTACTACGTAGATTAGTAGACGGTCCGGGAGGAGTCCCTGGCACCCTGCGTACCTACACCTTCGGCTGGTTCACGCCGCTCGCCGCGATCTGGCCGCTGATCGCGCTTCTCGAACGTGCCGACGCTCAATCGTCAGTCTCGTTTTCGACGAGCAGTTCTCGGGTCCGTCGCCGCACCTCATCGCGTACGTCGTCCGGAGACAGCACGCGGAGCGGGGTCGCGAGGCTGAGCAGGTACGTGGTGAGTTCGTCAGCATCCGAACCGCCGATGGTGACAACGGTCGCGTCGCCGCCATCGGCCTCGTGAACGCCACGATTCGGCGGGACTAGCTCAAGCGCCCGCTCCAGTGAAACCGGGAACCGGACTTTCGTGTAGAGCGGGTAGTTGCTGGTGAGCATGCGGGCGACGAGCAGGGCGGCGTCGGGCGGGTGGGTGATCGACCTCGACTGGCCGATCGTGCGAGCTTCGGTGGCCCGATCGACGCGGAACGTCCGCCACTGTCCACGTGCGACATCCAGCGCGACCAGGTACCACCGATGGCTGGTGCGCACCAGTTGGTAGGGATCGATTTCGCGGACGGTGTCCTTGCCGTTCATGTCGCGATAGGACAGTCGGACACGGGCGCCTTCCCGGCATGCGGTGGCCAGCTCCAGCAACACGGCCGGGCGGCCATGGCGTTCGACCGGCCTGGGGGTGTGCACGAACGCCCCGTCCAGTTGAGCCAACCGGCGTGCGAGGCGCGCGGGCAGTAGCCGCTGGAGCTTCAGCAGTGCGGACATGGCGGCTTGATCGCTGCCGAGAACACCGCTGAGCCCGACTTCGCGCAATGCCACCGCGACGGCGAACGCTTCTTCGTCGTCCAGGCTCAGCGGTGGCACGGTGGTGCCCGCGCTGAGGCGGTAGCCGCCCCACGGCCCCGCATCCGAGTCGATGCCGTAGCCGAGGTCTCGGAGCTTGGCGATGTCCCGCCGGATGGTGCGTTCGGTGACCTCCATCCGCTCCGCCAGGTCACGGTTCGTCCACGCCGGACGCGTCGACAGCAGCGATACCAGCCGAAGGAGCCGCGCTGATGTGCTGATCACATCGGTCAGTCTAGGACGTGACCAGGACAGTAACTGTCCTGGTCACGTCCTAGCGTGTCGGTCATGAGTACTGGACAGCCCAGTCCGGCACCGAACGAAGGACCGGACATGACAATGGCAAACCTGGACGACTTCAAAGCCCTCGACCCGTTCTTCCGCGCGATCGAGACAGGACTCGACGGGCTGGTCGACGGCGGACACTTCTTCGAACTTTTTGCCGACGACGCCGTGACGGAGTACGTGGTGACGGTTCCCGGCTATCCGAGGAAGGTCGAGGGCCGGGACGGCCTGGCCGAGTTGTACCGCCACTACGGCGACACGATCGTGCTGGAAAGCTTCAGCGACCTGAGGGTCCACCACGACCGGGAGGCGTCGGTCGTCGTCCTCGAGTACGCCGTGCACGGCAGGTTGGTGGCTAACGGACGCCCTTACGGCAACCGCTTTGTCTCCGTGATCACCATCAAGGACCGCAAGGTGACGCAGTGGCGCGACTACCTCGACTCCTACGCCGTGATCCAGGCGCTCGGCTAGTTCCGCCGCCGGCCCTCAGGTTCCACCACCATCGCAACTCGACGGCGAGTTGCGTGGATCCGGGGAACCTCAGACGACGCCCGGCGCGGCCGAGCGCAGCGGTCATGCCCAGACTTCCTTCAGCACCCGCAGGATGTTGCCGCCCAGCGCAGCCGCGATCTCGCTGTCGGAGAGCCCGTCTCGGACCAATTCCCCGCAGATGTTGCCGAAGTTCTCCGTCGGGTTCTCCAATCCGTCCACATAGGGCACTTTCTCGTGGGGCGGTCCGTCTCCTGTCGTCTTGCCGAGCAGGTGCCCGAACACGGTGTGAAGGCCGACGTGGTCGCCATAGAGAGTGTCGGGCCCGAACGCGACGTGCTCGATGCCGACCAGGTCCGCGCAGTACCGGAAATGGTCCATGACCGAATGGATGTCGTGCAGGGGATGGCTACGCGACAAGGTGGTGTGCGGCGCCGCGGACATCCCGATCACCCCACCGGTCTCGGCGACGGCACGTAACACGTCGTCGGGTTTCATCCGGCCGGTGTCCCAGACCGCCCGTGCACCGGCGTGCGTCATGAACACCGGATGCTCACTGGCGCCACAGACGTCCAGGCCGGTCCGGTCCGAGGAATGCGACACGTCGATGGCGAGCCCCAGCCGGTTCATCCGGGTGACCGCACGCCGCCCGAACGTGGTCAGGCCGCCGTCGGACGGCTCGTTCAACCCGCTGCCGAGCGCGTTCGAGTCCGAGTACGCGATCCCGATCTGGCGCAGCCCCAGTCCGAAAAGGACGTCGAGCCGGTCGATCTCGTTCTCGATGGGGGTCGCCGCCTCCAGCCCGAACACCAGACCCACCTGCCCGGAGCGGTGTACCCGCTCGATGTCGGCGAGGGTCCGGATGACGGCCACGTCGTCCTGGTGTGCGATGTCCGCATGCCCAGGTCGGTGATGATGTCCTGCCAGCGCCACGGCGCGTTGCCGGTCACGCAGGCGGTGCCGTCCATCATGTTGTCGAACACCACGGTCATACCCGACGCCAGCAGCCCGGAGAAGGCCGTGTGCTGCCGTCCCGTGCGGTTGTAGTCCGGTGTCTCGCGCATGTCGCGGGGGAACCGCACCGGATGGTCGTGCAGGCTGATCACGATGTTGTCGTGCAGCAGCCGCGCGGAGCGTTCGGCCTCTGCCGCGGTCAGGTCCGCGGTGTACGGAGGAACCCGGCCGAACTCCGGTGCCAGGTCGAACTCAGGCAGATCGGTACCCGGCGAGAGGTAGCCGTAGGAGCGGTACTCGCTCATCGGGCCAGCCGATGCGGGCCGTCCGCGAGCAGCCGCCACAACAGTTCCCAGGCCCGCATTCCCTCACGCAGCCGGGAGATCCGCAGGAATTCGTTGGGGGCATGCAGGTTCTCGTCGGCCGTGGAGAAGGAGAAGAACAACGTCTTGGCCCCCAGCACTTCCTCGAACAATGCGGTGGCCGGCAGCGTCCCGGCGATGACCGCCAGCAGGACCTCCTGCTCCGGGTACACCTCGGCCAGTGCGGCGGACGCGGCCCGGATCGCCGGATGGTCGGCCGGAATCGTGTACGCCGGAACAGCTCCCTCGTCGGGCCGGACGGCGACGCGGACGCCGGTGAGCTTCCGTGCGAGTACGTGGTCGGTGATCGCGCTCAATACCCGTTCCGGGCGCTGGCCCGGGACGAGCCGGCACGACACGTGCGCGGTCGCGATATGCGGAATGACTGTGTACTTGCCCCCGGCGGTGATCCCGTTGATCTCCAGCGTCGGCCGCTCCCACAGGCGCTCCAGCGTGCTATAGCCTGCCTCGCCGAAGACCTCGTCGACGCCGAGACCGCCGCGGTAGCCCTCGTCGTCGAAGGGCACGGCGGCGATCTCGGCCCGCCGGGCCGCGCTGAGGTCGGGGATCCCGTCGTAGAACCCGTCGGCCGCGACCCGGCCGTCTGCCGAATGCAGTGACGCCAGGATCTCGCTCAGCGCGTGCAGCGGGTTGGCGACCGTGCCGCCGAACCGCCCGGAATGCAGGTCGCCGTCCGCGCCGGTGACCTCGATGTTCATCGTCAGCAGGCCCTTGGAGGCGATCGACAGCGAAGGCTCGCTCGGTCGCCACATCGCCCCGTCAGCCGAGATCACGAGGTCGGCCGCCAGCTCCTCGGCGTGCTCACGGACATAGGCGGGTAGATGCGGGCTGCCGATTTCCTCCTCGCCCTCGAAGAGGAATTTGATGTTCAGCGGCAGCGCCTCCTCCTGGGCGAGAAAGGCCTGCGCCACCTTGAGCACGATGAACACCGGGCCCTTGTCGTCGGTGACGCCGCGCCCGCGCACCACATCGCCGTCGACGGTGAGCTCGAACGGCGGGGTCCGCCACTCGGTGAGAGCACCGGTCGGCTGCACGTCGTAGTGCCCGTAGACCAGGATCGTCGGCGAACCCGGCGCTCCGAGCCAGTCCGCCCGCACCACGGGGTGGCCGGTAGTGGGCTCAACCCTGGCCTCGGCAAAGGAAAGCTGTGCCGCGAGCCACTCGGCGGCGGCCTGCATCGTTTCCGGCGTCGCGTCGCGGCTCACGCTCGGGATCGCGACGTAGCCGGCGAGCTCGTCGAGGTATTCCGCGTCGGACGCATCAAAAGAGAGCATGACCACCATCAATCGAAATAGTCTGACCTGTGATCCAGGACGATTGTTCGGAGACGAAGAAGCGCACGCCGTGCGCGATGTCCTCCGGCGCGCCGAGGCGGCGCATCGCGATGTTGTCCACGAGCGCGGCCTGGCCCTGTTCGCCGTAGCCTTCCCACTGCTGCACGGTCGTGGGATTCGACAGCACGAAGCCCGGGGCGATGCAGTTGACCGTGATCCCGAACTGCCCGAGCTCATGTGCCATCTGCCGGGTGAAGCCGATCTGGCCGGCCTTCGCGCTGGCGTAGGCCTGGATTCCGGTCAGGCTGACGCTGCGGCCCGCACCGGAGGAGATGTTGACGATCCGGCCCCAGCCCTGCTTTTTCATGCCGGGTACGACCGCCCTGGTGCACAGGAAGGTACTGGTGAGGTTGGCGTCGACGATCGCGGACCACTGTGCGCCGGTGATGTCCTCGATCGGCCGGTACGACTGGCCGACCACCCCGCCGGCGTTGTTGACCAGGATATCGACCTCGCCGAGTCCGGTGAAGAAGTCCGTCACGGCGGCGGTGTCGGTGACGTCGACGGTGTCCTTGTCGATGCCGTGCACCTCGATTCCCTCCGCGTCCAGTGCGGACACGATCGCCGCCCCGATCCCGTGTGCGGTGCCGGTCACGACCGCCACCCGCGGCGTTGTCACTGTGCTCGCCATCCTTTCTCCAGCAGGTCGCGGACTTCCTCTACACCCGCGTCCCACACGACCTGCATGTCTTCGTCGCTGCGCTGGTAGGCGCCTCCCAGGCTCCCGTCCGGCGCGAGTTCCTTCATCTCCTCCGGGGTCAGGGTGTTCACCAGGTCCCTCGGCAGCACCGGCGCGCTGCCGGCGGGGATCTCGGCCCCAGCGACCCTGGTCCACGGGAAGTTCTCCAGCCACGATCCGTGGTACTGGTCGGCGTCGAACAAGCTCGCGGCCGCGGCCGTGCGCGGCGCGTTGTACCAGCTGTGGAACAGCACCTGCGCGGGTTCCTCGCGCGGCTGGCAGATCCATTCCCGGACGAAACCCGTCACCGGTGTGTTGCCGCCGTGGCCGTTGACCACCGCGATCCGCCGGAAACCCTGGCCGTACAGGCAGTCCAGCAGATCCCGCAGCACTTCCACATAGGTGCTCATCCGCAGGCTCATACTGCCCGGGTATCGGGTGAAGTAGGGCGCCATGCCGAAGGGCACGACCGGGAGCACCGGGATACCCAGAGGTTCAGCCGCCTCCACCGAGACCCGCTCGGCCAGCAGCGCGTCGGTGCCGAGCGAGAGGTACCCGTGCTGCTCGGTGGAGCCCACCGGGAGCACGACTCGGTCGTCGTGTTCGAGATAGGACGCGACCGTCATCCAGTTGCTGTCGAAGACCCGCATCAGCTCTCCCATCCTGTTCGCGGGGCGGTGTTTCGCCGCCCGTGTGCGGTCGTGGCGTCAGGTAGCCTGTCCGCCATGCCAGCTCGCCGCCGAAGCGCCGGTTCAGCCACCTCGTCCTCGCCGTTGGGCAGCCTGATGGACGTGGCGCCGGAACAGTCCACGCCCGTACCACTGGACGATGTGGACCGTCAGATCCTCGTGCTGGTGAGCCAGGATTCCCGGCGTTCCCAGCGGGCGCTCGCGCGTGAGCTCGGCATGTCCGCGCCGGCCGTCGGCGAGCGGGTGGCGCGGCTGGAACGCCTCGGCGTCATCCGCGGCTACGGCGTGCGCGTCGACTGGAGCGCGATCGGCTATCCGATGGCGGTGTACCTGACCATCACCGCCGCGCAGGGTTTCCAGCAGAGCGCCATCGTCGAGCAGATCGCGGAGATCCCGGAGTTGGAGGCGCTCGACGTCGTCACCGGGGCGATCGACATGCTCGCACGGCTGCGCGTGCGCGATCACGCCCACCTTCGCCAGCTGCTCAAGCGCATCTGGGAGATCGACGGGGTGCTGCGCACCGAGACCTCGCTCAGCCTCATCGGCGTCGAACCGGGGAACGTGGTGGCGGAGTTGCTGTCCAAAGCAGACCAATGACCTCGCCGGGCGGATCACGGCCGGGCCGCCGTCGTGGCCCTCGCCGCGGCGATCGCGGCTACCCGTTCCATTTCGTTGCCCACGATCATGAGTCCTTCGTCCACGCCCATCCCCGGTTTCGCCAGGACCTGCGCTGCGCCACAGGCCATCGCGAGCTGGGCGGTGACCTGTGCCGAGCGCTCGGTCTCGTTGCAGGTTCCCCCGCAGTAAGCGAGCAGCCCCCGCTCGCGGACAAGCAGCATCGCCTCGACCGTGTTGGTGAGCCCGCCCAGGTCGGGAGTCTTGACGTGGATGACGTCCGCGGCGCCCGCACCGGTGAACAGCTCGATGTCCTCGAACGTGTTGCACCATTCGTCGACGGCGATGCGCACGGGTGAGCCGATCCGCCGCAACGCCGCCCGCAGCCGCACGTAGGTGTCGATCTGGGCGTCCCGGTTGCCGGCGTCGATCGGGTGCTCGACGACCAGGTCGTGCGGCGCGGCGATTTCGCCCAGCCGGGCGAGATAGTCCGCCACCGCGGTCACGTCCCCGTCGAAGGCCAGCCCGATGGTGCCGTAGGTGTCGAAGTAAAGCCGGGGCAGGTAGGTGTCGTCGCCGCGCAGCTTCGCGATCCGGTCGACGACCCAGCGCACGTAGTCCTGCAACAGTTCGCCGCGGCGGCCCAGCAAGCCGTCGACCTGATTGATCAGGCCGTGCGGCAGCACGTCCACCCGCTTGAGGATCATCTTGTCGACGCCGTTGTAGCGGTCTTCCCCGCATTGGGCGAACACAGGCACCGGAGTCAGCTCCACACCGGTGGTGTACTCGTCGCGAACGACCTCGGCCATGGTGAGGCTACGTGCGCGGGCGACGGCGTCGAGGACCGCCTGCGTTACCCCGTAACGAATCGCGGTGTGCAGGGGGCGCGCGTCGACAGCGCGTGCCAGTTCGCGGAAGGAACTGAGCTCGGCGCCCTTGAGCAATGGCGTGAGCTCCCGTGTGATGTCCAGGCGCGCGGACTCCGCCTTGAACACCGGATCCCGCCCGCCGACGCCGCTGTACTGCACCTCCGCGCAGTCGCCGTGGGCGAAGGAGCCGTCTTCGAGCAGCAACAGCACCGACAGCGCCTCACCGGCCTGCCGGACCGCGGTGAAGCCTTCGGTGTGCGGGTCGCCGAGGTAGCCGAACCCGTCGTGGGCGGCGCCGGCTCTGATGGCCGCCTGGTCGTCGGTGAAGAACCCCGAGCGAACCGGCAGGGTGAGTACGTCGACGATTTTCATTCGGCCGGTCCTTGGCACAGCGCCGATGCCGCCACCGGTCGCGACGACGTCTTCATAGCACGCTCCGGGGGAGGAACTCGGGCTCGGTGGAGGAGTCCGTCATGACCACGTAGACCGAGCCGTCCTGGCCGGACGCCGCCCCGTGCCGCCCGTCCGGGGTGAGTGCGAGACACCGCAGTTCGGCGCGGAAGTCGTCCGGCAGGGTCGCCGCGTCCGCCAGCATCGCCAGGCAGGCTTCGGTGGGGTCGAGCCCGCGCGCGAGCTCGGTGACGATCGCGCGGGCGCCGACCGAACGCATGCTCAGCTCGCCGCGACCGGTGCAGGCCGATCCGCCGTACCGCACGTCGGCGTAGTTGCCCGCGCCCGGTAGCGCGGAATCGCCGACCCGGCCCGGATACTTCCACGGATAGCCGCTGGTGGACACGCCAACGACCAGTTCACCCGAGCTGTCCAGCGCCAGCACGTTGATGGTGCCCCACGGCCCGTCGTGCGGCGCGAAGTGGTTGACCAGTTCGAGTGCGCTCTGCCGGTACCGTGCGTCGCCCTGCTGGGCCGCGGTCTGCTCCCCTTCGACGGACTCGCCCGAAGTCTGCAGCGCCGTGTGGAACAGCTTCTTCGCCGCGTCGGTCAGCAGCTCCGCCCGTTCGAACCCGTTCTCTTCGGCGAACAGCTCCGCGCCCGGACCGACGAGCAGGCTGTGCTGTGGCAGGCGTTCCAGCACGGCCCGCGCGATCGAAATCGGGTTCGGGAAGCCCCGCACCGCACCGACCGCGCCGAAGGCCCTCGTCGAACCGATCATCACCGATGCGTCGAGCTCCACCACGCCCTGCGCGTTCGGCAGGCCGCCGGTACCGACATAGTGATCGTCCACATTGTCCTCACAGCACCGCAGCGCGGTTTCGACCGCGTCCAGCGCGGAGCCGCCGCGGGCGAGGATCGCCATCGCGGCCGGCAGCCCGGCCTCGCTGCGCTCGCTCCCGATGACGATGGGCCGGCTCATGCGATCACCCCGGTGGTGCGGGCGGTGACGTGGACACACGCCGCGCTCCGGCCTGCCGCACGCGGGTCGTCCAGCAGACTCGGCTCGTCGACGCATCCCGCCACGATCGCCGGGCATCGGTCGAGATACCGGCACGGGCTGGTGCCGGCGGACTTCGCGGACATCGAAACCTCTTCTCGTGTAATGACTCCCGGGTCCCCAGGCGGGTCCCCGGTGTCCGCCGTCTCGCTCGTCGCGTCGAGCCGGGGGACCGAACTGAGGAGCAGTTTGGTGTAGGGATGAACGGGGTCGTCGAAGACCGTGTCGGTCGCCCCGGTTTCGACGATCCGGCCGCGGTACATCACCGCCGTCCGGTCGCTGATCTGGCGGACCACCGCCATGTTGTGCGATACGAAGATCACCGACAGCTCCAGGGTCCGCTGGAGATCGGAGAGCAGGTTGATGATGTTGGCCTGTACCGAGACGTCGAGCGCCGACACCGGTTCGTCCGCGATCAGCACCTCGGGTTCCAGGGCGAGCGCGCGGGCGATCCCGACGCGCTGCCGCTGCCCGCCCGAGAACTGGCGCGGTCGCTGTTCCAGCGCCCGCTGGGGCAGCCCCACCAGGTGCATCAGCTCTCGACAGCGCGCGGCGACTTGGTCGCGGGGCACGAGGTTGTGGTACCGCAGCAGTTCGGCGAGCATCTGGCCGACCGTCATCCGCGGGTTCAGCGAGCTGTAGGGATCCTGGAACACCATCTGCAGCGCGCGTTGCTGGGCCCTGGTGCGCCGCGCGGGTAGCGCCGTGCCCTGGTACCGGACGACCCCGGCGGTCAGCGGATGGAGACCGACCAGACTTCGCGCCAAAGTTGACTTCCCGCAGCCGGACTCGCCCACCAGGCCGAGTGTTTCTCCCCGGTGCAGCACCAGATCCACCCCGTCGACGGCCTTGTTGGCCGTGGGCTTCCGGCCGAAGAGCCGGTCGGTGACCGAGACCGGGGAGGTGAAATGTCGGGACAGGCCTTCGACCGAGAGGATCTCGCTTCCGGTAGTCACCACTGGGCCGCTCCTTCCCCGGTGATCAGCATCGGCCAGGTTCGCGCGGTTTCGGTCCGCAGGCAGGCGCTGTGGCCGCTCGCGGTCGGCACGGGTTCGGGCTCCGCCGTACGGCACTCGTCCGCCACGAAGGGGCAGCGCGGCGCGAACGAGCAACCGAGCACGGTTTCACTGAGGTCGGGCGGCTGCCCAGGGATGGCGAGCAGCCGCGCGGCCCGGTGGTCCGGATCGGGTACCGAACGCAGCAGGGAGAACGTGTATGGGTGTTCGGGGGCGGTGATCAGGTCGGGCAGCCTGCCCGACTCCGCAATCTTGCCCGCGTACATGACATAGAGCCGGGAACAGGTCTGGCTCACGACCGCGAGATCGTGGCTCACGAGCAGAAGCCCGACGTGCTCGTCGCGGCGGAGTTGCCGGAGCAGGGCGAGCACCTGGGCCTGGATGGTCACGTCGAGCGCGGTGGTCGGCTCGTCGGCGAGGATCAGCCGTGGCTTGGTGGACAACGCGATCGCGATGCAGATCCGTTGGCGCATCCCGCCGGACAGCTCGTGCGGGTACAGCTCGTAGCGGCGCTCCGGGTCGGCAATGCCCACCTCGCGCATCAGGTCGACAGCGATGGACTTGGCTTCGCCACGCGACTTGCCGAGCCTGCGCAGCGGGGTCTCCGCGATCTGGTCACCCACCCGGTGCACGGGGTTGAGCGCGGTCAGGGAGTCCTGGAAGATCATGGCCATCGTGTCGGTCAGCTTGCGGCGCAACCGTTTCGCGGGCAACCCCGTGACGTCCTCGCCGTCGATCAGCACCGTGCCCGACGTGATCTTCGCCGGCCGCGGCAGCAGGCCCAGCAGGGCACGCAACGTCAGGCTCTTGCCGGAGCCCGACTCGCCGACCAGGCCGACGGACTCTCCGGCGTCCACGGCCAGCGAAACACCGCGCACGGCGTGCAACCGGCCGTGCGGCAACGGAATCTCCACGTGCAGGTCCCGGACTTCGAGCACCGGCGCGGTCATCGGTTCGCCTTGTCGACGATGCCGTCGGCGATCAGCGCCAGCGCGAGCCCCGTGAGTACCACCGCGAGTCCCGGAATCGTGGACATGTACCACTTCGTGAGGATGAACTGTTGTCCTTCCTGGATCATCGTGCCCCAATCCGGGTTGGGTGGTGGCACGCCGAGGCCGAGAAAGCCGAGAGTCACGATCGCCAGCAGGGTGAGCACGATGTCGCTCATGGAGAACACGAACGGCTGCAGGATCACGTTCGGCAGCAGGTGCCGGATCAGGATCCGCCAGGTCGGCAGGCCGCTGGCCCTGGCCGCCAGCGCGTACTCCTGTTCCTTGGCGACCAGCACCTGAGCGCGCACGATGCGGCAGTAGGCGACCCAGCCCACGAGCGTGATGGCGGTGTAGATGCTGGAGGTCCCCGGTCCCATCGCGAACACGAGCGCGATGACCAGTACCAGGAACGGGAATGCGATCACCATGTCCACGATGCGCCCGATGACGGTGTCGAGCCAGCCGCCGAACCAGCCGGCGACCAAGCCGATCAGGCTGCCGAGGATGAATGGCGAGACGACCGCCAGCACACCGATACGGAGGTCGACCCGGGCCCCGTAGAGCAACCGGGACAGCACGTCGCGGCCGAGCGAGTCGGTGCCGAACAGGTGACCCGGCGAGCCGGGCGGGAGGAACGCGCCGGCGAGGTTCTGGGCGGTGGGGTCGTACTTCGTGAGCAGCGGCGCGCACAGGGCGCACAGCACGATGAGGCCGAACAGGACCAGGCCCGAGACGAGCGGCGCGTTCCACCGGTCGCGTCGCCGGCGGGCGGCCACCGGCGCGGCGGGTTCGAGGATCGTAGGGGTCATGCGAGCTTGACCCGGGGGTCGAGGGCGGCGTGCGTCACGTCGGTGAGCAGGTTCACCGCGACGACCATGATCGCGAAGACCAGCGTGATTCCCTGCACAGTGGGGAAATCCCTTCCGAGAATGGAGTTGATCATCTGCTGGCCGATGCCCGGCAGGGAGAAGACGCGCTCGACGACCAGGGTGGATCCGGTGAGGTAGGCGATGTTCACACCCAGGACCGTGACCGAGGAGACCGCGGCGTTGCGCAACGCATGCCCGAACACCACCCGAGCGGTGCTGATCCCCTTGGCGTGCGCGGTCACGATGTAGTCGCTGCCGAGCACGTCGATCATGCTGGCCCGCAGGCTGCGGATCAGGATCGGGGCCAGCGTGAGCGAGATCGTGATTCCCGGCAGCACCATGCTCCGGATGTGACCGGCCAGGTCGTCGCCGAATCCGCCCACCGGGAACCAGCCCAGTTTCAGGCCGAACACGAGGATCAGCATGATGCCGAGCCAGAAAGCCGGCAGGCCGAGACCGACGACGGGGACAGCGCGGATGACGGCGTCGGCAGCGCCACCCCTCCGGGCCGCGGCCAGTACGGCGAGCGGCACCGCGATCAGCAGCGTGCACACGGTGCCCGACACCAAGAGCCACAGTGTCGTCGGCAGACTGGTGGAGATCAGCCCGCTCACCGAGCTGTCGTACACATAGGAGTATCCGAAGTTGCCATGGAACAGGTGGCTCAGGAACGTCAGGTACTGCGTCCACAGTGGCTGGTCGAGCCCCAGCTGAGCGCGCAGCTCCTGCACCGCCTGCGGAGTAGCGTGGCTGCCGAGCAGTGTCGCCGCCGGATCGCCGGGTATCAGCCGGATCAGAAAGAACACGATCAGGCTGATACCGAGCAGTACCGGGATCAGCGACACCAGCCGCCGAAGGGTGTAGATCACGTAGGTCATCGGGCGCTCGTTCCGTTACAGCGTGACGTCTTCGAGGTGGTAGTAGCCGGTGGGCAGCACCTTGAAGCCCTTCACCTTGTCCGAGGCCGAATACGGGAACGGGGTGTAGAAGAGGAACCCGAGGAACGCCGAGTCGGCGGCCTGCTGCTGGATCTGGTTGTACAGCGTCTGCCGTTTGCCCTTGTCGAACTCCCGCTGTGCCTGGTGCAGCAGCTCGATCAGCTGCGGGTTGTTGTAGGCGGTGTCGAACGAGTGCCCGCCGGAGGTCGGGTCGAGCGCGAACTGCACCAGTTCGTCGGGATCGGCCAGGTCCATCGTCCAGTACGAGTGCGCGATCTCGTAGTCGAGCTTCGTGGTCAGGTCGTGCTGCGCGCTCGAGTCGACGTTCTGGATGTTCATCGTGATGCCGAGCTCTTTCAGTGACGCCTGCAGGATCTGTGCGATCGCCGAGTCGACGGAGTCGCCCGACATTGCGAGGTAGGTCGTGGTGAAACCGTGCGGCACGCTGGACTGCGCGAGCTCCTGGCGGGCCTTGTCCATGTTGTAGGTGATGCCCTGGCAGTTCTTGTCGTAGTAGGGCGCCGAGGGCATCATGAACGAGTTCGCCGGCTGGCCGTTCCCGAACAGGATGTTCTTGACCATCGATTCGCGGTCCAACGCGTAGGAGATGGCGCGCCGTACGTGGATGTCCGCGTACGGGGTCTTGTTCTGGTTCATCAGGATGTAGTCGGTCCGGGTCGACGGGAAGAGGTCGACCTGCACGCCGGGCTGGGCCTTGAGCTGGCTGATGCTGGAGAAGGGCGGCGCCTCGTTGATCTGCGCCTGGCCGCCCTGCAGCTGGATTGCGCGCGAGTTGTCGTCCGGCACGACCTTCCAGGTCACGGTGTCGACGCCCGGCTTGCCGGGCTGCCAGTAGGTCGGGTTCTTCTTGAGCCGGATGAGGTTGCCCTTCTGCCACGTGTCCCACCTGAAGGGTCCGGTGGCGACCGGCGCGGCGTAGAAGGCGGCCTTGCTCTTGCCGCCGTAGTCCTTCGGGACGATGCCGTTGTTGGGGCAGCTCAGATCGGCCAGCAGTGGGGCCCAGGGGTAATTGGTTGTCACGACCACGGTGCTCGCGTCCGGTGTGGACACCTCTTTGATGGCGGAGTTGATGAACTCCCAGCCGCCGTGGGTCTTGCTCGACTCGTCGATGGAGAACTTCACGTCCGCCGATGTCAACGGTTGTCCATTGTGGAACTTGACGCCCTGGCGCAGCTTGAGCGTGCAGGTGAGGTTGTCCGGCGACATCTGGTAGCTCTCGGCGAGCCACGGCTTGACGCCCTGACCATCGTCGGTCATTGCCACGAGGCATTCGTACATCTGCTGGTACACCCACAGCGACGCGTTGCTGAACACCATGGTCTTGTCCATGTCCACCGAGTCCTGGGCCCGCACGATGACGAGGTCACCGCCGTTTCCGCCCGAACCGCCCGATGAGGACGAACCACATGCGGCGAGCAGAGGTGTGGCCGCGAAGGCGCCGACTCCCAGTGCGCCCAGCTGGAGCATCCGCCGCCGGCTGATCGCCGGTACCCGAAGCTCGGCCGGAATCCTTGTGGGGGCGGGATTCGGGGCTTCGGCACTCTGATCGGACATACCGGCTCCTTTGTAAGATCACGGTTCCGCGGCGCGCTCCGGGCCCGGCACGGAGCAGCGATCAGCATTGAAGCATCAGCACGTTTCGAAGAGATTACGTACCAGTTCCTGACATACGTAAAGCGTGATGGCCCGGTTCGGCATCATCCGCAATGAAAACGAAGGCTAGATCACTCCACTCGATTTGGGTAGTGTCGATTTCGGAACCCTCGCCCAGAGCGGGGAACGACCCCGAGGCGGGCCCATGCGATTGACGATCATCGGCGCCGGCGCGATCGGCGGCACCATCGGCGCTCATCTGATCCGGTCCGGTCACGAGGTGTTGCTGTGTGACGCGGATCCCGCGCACGTCGCGGCGATCAACGCCGGCGGGCTGACCATCGAAGGTCCGGTCGAGAACTTCACCGTGCCCGCGCGAGCGGTCACCCCGGAAGACCTGCCCGGTGGCTTGGACCATGTCGCGGTCGCGGTGAAGAGCCAGCACACCGCGCAGGCCGCGGAGCTGCTCCGCGACCGGCTGTCGCCGACGGGCTACGTGGTCAGTTTCCAGAACGGGCTGACCGCGAATACGCTTTCCGACGTGGTGGGGCAGGCTCGTCTGATCGTCGGCTTTGTCAACTTCGGGGCGGATGTACTCGGTCCGGGCCGGATCATGCAAGGAAACGTCGGCACCTTTCGCTTGGGGGAGCTGACGGGGGAGATCACCCCGCGCCTGACCGAGCTCGCCGAAGCGCTGCCGTACGCCCAGCCCACGGACAATATTTTGGGCTTCTTATGGGGCAAGGAAGCTTACGGAGCCATGCTCTACGCGGGCGCGGTCTCCGACCTGTCGATCGCCGACACCCTGGAGGGGCCGCGGTGGCGGCCGCTGATGCTCGCGCTGGCGCGGGAGGTTCTCGCTCAGGCGCCGGTGAAACCGGAGGGGTTCGACGGGTTCGACCCGCAGGACCTGCCCGGCTCGCTCGACCGGTTGGTCGCGTTCAACCGCGCGAGCGCCAAGTCGCACAGCGGCGTCTACCGGGACTTGATGATCCGCCACCGCAAAACCGAGGTGGACGAGCTCCTTCGTGACCTCGACGGGCCGCTGACCACCTACACCGGGGCACTCATCAAGGCGATCGAGCGCGGTGAACGCACCTGTGAGGTCGCGAACCTGGAGCTGCTCGCGGCCACCGAACGGGCGGAGCGGCTCGGCCGCCCCCTAGGCGCGGTCGTCGAGGTGTTCCCCGCACCCCGGCGGGCATCTTCGGGGCCACTGCACGGGGTCCAGGTCGCCGTGAAGGACATGATCGACATCGCGGGACACCAGCGGGGCAACGGCAATCCCGCGGTCACCGTGCCCGCCGCGGCCGACGCCGAGATCATCACCAGACTTCGGACAGCGGGCGCGGACGTCTTCGTGGCTGCCTCGCTGCTCGAATACGCCGCCGGCGCGGTCCATCCCGAGCTGCCGGAAGCGATGAACCCGCACCATCCGGGCCGGACCGCGGGTGGATCGAGCGGCGGTTCCGCGGCATTGGTCGGTGCCGGAGTGTGCCCGGTAGCGCTCGGCACGGACACCGGGGGTTCGATCCGGTTGCCCGCCCACTACTGCGGGACGGTCGGGTTCAAGCCGAGCCACGGTGCGCTGCCACTCGACGGGATCGAACCGCTCGCGCCGACACTCGACCACGTCGGCCTGCTCGCCCGTGATCTCGCCACCACCAACCAGGTCTTCTCGGCCTTGACGTCCAGGCAGGCCGCTCCGCCGGCCGGCCCGCTCCGGATCGGCGTCGTCCCCGGTCAGCTGGCGCACCCGGCGGTCGAAGACGACGTGGCCGGCGCGGTGCGGGCTGCGACGGCGCGCCTGCGCGACTCCGGCTGCACGGTCGAGGACGTGGACGGATCGGTCTTCGCGGAGCTGGAGGAGACCTTCTCTGCCATTCTGCTGTTCGAGGCGTGGCAGGTCCACGGCGCGCGAGTGCGGGAGCGGCCAGGTCACTACGGTCCGGAAACCCTGCGGTTGCTGCGTTCCGCCGCGGAGATCCGCGAGGAAACGTACGAGGCCGCGGTCGCGACGAGGGCACGGCTGCTGCCCGCCGCGACCGAGGTCTACGCCGGCATCGACGTCCTGCTGACTCCGGCGGCTCCGTTCGTAGCGCCGGTCACGACGCCGCCGGTCGACACGCCGGAAGGCGCCGCGGAGGGCCAGTTCACCGGGATCTTCAACCTCACCGGGGATCCGGCCCTGGTCCTGCCCTGTGGCCGCGGCTCCGGCGGCCTGCCGGTCGGGCTGCAGCTGTCGTCACCGCCCGGTACCGACATGGCCCTTCTGGCCGCCGCCGCGTGGGTGGAGTCGGCACTGTGCGGCGGTGACGATCCCCTATGGACAGCGACGTGACCCGGTCGCTCGGGTAAGACGGTATCGACCATTCAGTCCGGTCTTGTACAGTCACGACGTGACATGCGCTTTCTCGCTCCGATGGCGGCCGCCGATCGGCGTCCGGCCCGCGTGTCCGCGTGCACAGTGGGGAGAATCCGGCCATTAACCACGGGGGTAAGGGTTCCGAGAACCGGCGCCCACGCCTGGCCGATATCGCGGAGGCTGTGGGCCTGCACGTTTCGACGGTTTCGCGGGTGCTCAACGACGACGCGAGTCTCTCGATCAGGCCGGAGACACGCGATCGCATCCTGGCCACCGCTCGGCGCCAGCGATACCGCCCCAACGCGATGGCCAGAGGCCTGAAACAGGCTCGCACCGGGGCGCTGGCCATGGTCGTTCCCCTGCTGCGCAACCCGATCTGGGCGAGCATCCAGCGCGGTGCGCTCCAGGCCGCGGTTGATGGCGGCCAGGTCGTGATGATCCTCGAGGAGCCGCCGGACCATGCCCGTCCTCCGGCGGATTACCAGTACCTCGTCGAGGAGAGCAGGGCGGACGGGCTGCTGATCGCGACCGCCCAGCGGTCGGCCGGCGAACGGTCCCGTACGCCCACCGTGCCGCACGTCTACCTCAATCGGCGCGGCCCGCGGCCGGGCAACAACGTCGTGATGGACGAGGAAAAGGCGATGCGCCTGTTCGTCGAACGGCTGTCCGGCCTCGGGCACCGACGGCTCGGCGTGCTCGACGGGTTCAAGACCATCGACACCGTGTACCGCCGCACGACCGCGATCCGGCGGCTGTGCGCTGAGCACGGCATGTCCGCTGCCTTCGTGCACGCCGAGGACACCGAGGCCGGCGGATACGACGCCACGATGGGGCTGCTCGCCCGGCGTGACGTGCCGACGGCCATCGGAATCGGGAACCTGAACCAGCTCTTCGGCGCCATGAAGGCGTTGCGGGAGCGGGGCGCGTCGGTGCCGGAGGACATGTCGCTCGTCAGCTTCGACGAGGACGACTGCCTCGGTTACCTCGAGGTCCCGGTCACCAGCGTGAGTATGCCGCTGGAGGCGCTCGGCGCGGCCGCGGTGCGCGCACTGATCGAACGGGTCAACGGCGGGTCCGGTACCGATGTGCTGCTGTCGGATCCGCTGGTCCTCGTCGAGCGCGCCTCTGCCGCCGAACCAAGGCCGGCGCGTCGGCTGCGTCTCTGACCTGCAGTTTCGCGGTTTCCCGACGGTCACCCCCGGTCATCTGTCGTGCACTGATGGCGACAAGTTTCCGGCTCGTTTCGGCCGCGCGGTTCACGAAACAAACGATTTACTACGAGAGGATTGCCGTAGGCAAACCTTTGCCTTAGTTTTCCCGCATGCGACCGATCGGGAGTACCAGCGGCTCGAAGTACCCGCAGCCGACCGCGGAGGTGTCCGCGGAGATCGTCCGGCGGCTCGCCGGGATCGTCTCGCTCTATCACGGCGAGACCCTTTCGCCGGCGCAGTTGGACGCGGTCCGGATCTGTGTCACGGCGCAGGTGGCGGCGGCGGAACGGCTGCACCGGTTTCCCCTCGCCAACGACCGGGAGCCGATGTTCACGGTGAATGCCGGATTCCCCGGATGACCAAGGACGAAATCGCCTTCCTGAACATCCGGGAGCTCGGCGCCCTGCTGCGTGCGGGCGATCTCTCGCCGACGAAGCTCACCGAGCTGTGCCTGCGGCGCCTCGACGATATCGGCCGCCGGCTCAACGCCGTCGTCACCGTGACCGAGGACGTGGCGTACCGCGAGGCGGCACTGGCCGAGACAGAGCTGCGCGCCGGCTTGGATCGCGGGCCGCTGCACGGAATTCCCTACGGGCTCAAGGACATCATCAGCGCCACCGGTGCGCCGACGACCTGGGGTGCGTTCCCGGACCAGCGTTTCGAGCAGGAGGCGACGGTGACGCGCAAGCTGCGTGACGCCGGAGCCGTCCTGCTCGCGAAGGTGGCCACCATCGAGCTGGCTGGCGGGATGGGCTACGGCAACCCCGACGCGTCGATCACCGGCGCACCCGGAAACCCTTGGCACACCGGAAGATGGACGAACGGCTCGTCGAGCGGGCCTGGCGCGGTGGTCGGTGCGGGCGTGCTTCCGTTCGCGATCGGCAGCGACACCGGTGGGTCGATCCTGCTGCCTGCCGCCTTCACGGGCACGGCCGGGCTCCGCGCGACCTACGGCCGCGTGAGCCGCGCCGGCGCGATGACGTTGTGCTGGACGCTGGACCGGCTGGGGCCTCTGTGCCGCTGTGCCGACGACTGCGGCCTCGTGCTGGAGGCCATCGCCGGACCGGATCCGCGAGACCCTTCGACACTCGGCGAGGGCTACCAATACCGCCGGGCGCGCCCTCGCCGCGACGGGTTCCGGTTCGGTGTCGTCGCCGGCGCCGATGAGGGCGTGGAACCCGAGGTGCGGGCGAACTTCGCGGGATCTTTGGCGCTGCTGGGGGAGATCGGCACGATCGAAGAGGTCGAACTGCCGGAGCTGCCCTACGACGACGTGGCGGAGATCGTGATCGGTGCCGAGGCGTATGCGGCCTTCGACGAGTTCATCGCGGCAGGCGGCACCGGCGGGCTCACCGCGGCGAAGGCACACACCCACCGGCTCGCCGGTGCCGTCCTGCCGGCGCACGACTACCTGCGCGCACAACGCATTCGCCGCGTGATCGCCACCGAGTTCGGCGAGCTCGCCGGCCGCTACGACGCGCTCGTGGCGCCCACCCTCGGCGTGGTGGCCACCGGCCGCGGCGAGGACTTCGAATACATGCTCCCCGGTGCTTTCCCGCGGCCACTGAACTTTGCCGGTGTGCTGTCCGGAACCCCGACGATCTCCGTCCTCAACGGCCTCGGCCGGGACGGGCTGCCCACCGGGATCCAGTTCGCTGGCGCGCCGCTGCGCGAGAACGCCGTCATCGACGCCGCCAGTGCGCTGGAGGCTCGCGCGGGTACCACGGCGCTGCGGCCGGACGGCCCGCATGGTGTCGCGGCGGCGGGGAGGGGCCACCCGGCATGAGCGTGTACGTCCTGCGCAGGGTGCTTTCCATCGTCGCGCTCGCCATCGGCATCAGCATCCTCGTCTTCCTGATCATCAGGCTGATCCCGGGCGATCCCGCGCTGTCGCTGCTGGGCACCAACGCGGGTGACCCGGCGCTGGTCGCCCGCCTGCACCAGCAGCTCGGGCTCGACGAGTCGATGCCCGCGCAGTACCTGCGGTGGGTGGGCGGCGTTCTGCACGGGGACTTCGGTTACTCCTACGGCAGCCAGCAGTCGGTCGGCTCGTTGCTGGCGGCGAACTTCCCGGCCACCCTCGAGCTGACGGTGGCCGGCCTCGCGCTGTCGCTGGTCTTCGGCGGCTTGATCGGCATCGTGGCCGCGCTCCGACGCAACCGGGCGGCCGACACCGTCGCCATGGGGTTCGCGCTGACCTGTATGTCGATTCCCAGTTTCTGGCTGGGGCTGCTGCTGATCCTGCTCTTCGCGGTACAGATTCCGATCTTCGACGTGGTCGGTGGCACCTCGCTCAAGGGACTGGTCCTGCCGGCGGTGACGCTCGCACTGGGCAGCATCGGCTTCAACGCGCGGTTCGTGCGTTCCAGCGTGATCAATGCCCAGCAGCAGAACCACGTCATCACCGCGCAGGCGAAGGGGATCACCGGTCCACAGGTCTTCCGCCGCCACGTCCTGCGCAACGCGCTGCTGCCGATCCTGACCATCACCGGCTTGCAGGTCGGCCAGCTGATCTCGGGCGTGGTGCTCGTGGAGACAGTGTTCTCGCGACCGGGGATCGGGCGTCTGCTGGTGCAGTCGATCCTGGCCAAGGACTACCTGACGGTGCAGGCGGTCGTACTCATCATCGCGGTGTTCTACGCGCTGACCAACTTCGTGGTCGACCTGCTCTATCCCGTGCTCGATCCCCGCGTCGCGAACCGGTAGCGGAAGGAGAAGCCATGCAGCCGAACATCGCACCACTCGTCACCCCGGAGCCGGACGGGCGACTTGCCGCCGAACCGGTCCCGTCAGGGGTATCGGGGCGGCGGCGGGTACTACAGGCACTGCGGCACCGCAGTCTGTTTACGGGCACCGTGCTCTGTCTCGTCCTGGTGGCGCTGGTGCTCCTCGCCCCGCTGCTGACCTCCGCCGACCCCGACATACAGGATCCCTTGTCCGCCTTCGCGTCCCCATCCGGGGCGCATCTGATGGGCGCCGACTCCTTCGGTCGTGACCTGCTCGCGAGAGTGCTCTACGGCGGCCGCACAACGATGATCGCGAGCCTGTGCGTGGTGGTGCTGGGTGGGGTGATCGGCACCGCGCTCGGCCTCGTGGCCGGGTATTTCGGTGGTGTGGCCGGGTTCGTCATCATGCGGCTGGTCGACCTGCTGCTCGCGTTTCCCGGCATCCTGCTCGCACTGGCTGTCGCCGCCGTGCTCGGGCCAGGGCTGTCCAACGGCGTTATCGCGGTCGCGGTCATCCTCGTGCCGGTGTACGCCCGCCTGGTCGAGGGCGCCACGGTCGAGGTGCTCCACCTGCCGTATGTGGACGCGGCGGTGACACTCGGCGCCGGTCCCTGGCAGATCATCCGCAGGCACATCCTGCCCAATGTCGCGTCCGGAATCATCGTGCTGACCACGTCGTGGCTGGGCATCGCCGCGCTCTGGATCGCCGCGCTCGGCTTCATCGGGCTCGGCGTGCAACCGCCCACCGCGGAATGGGGCGCGATCCTCAACGACGGCGCCAACTACATCACGGTCGCCTGGTGGATCACCGTGTTCCCCGGCGTCTTTCTGGCTTTGTTCGTGGTCGGTGTGAACCTGCTCGGCGACGGCCTGCGCGACGAACTCGACCCCACCCTCTCCCGAAATCCGTCCTCCAGCTAAGGAGTTCCGCAAGTGAGGTTCACACGGAAATCGGTGCCGTTGACGGCACTTTCGATGCTGCTGGTGGCGGCACTCGCCGCCTGCGGCGGATCCGGTGCCTCCACGGGTGCCGCCGGCCCTCTCGACAAGACGGCCAAGCTCACCCTGGGCTGGGCCGAACCGGTCGACACCCTGAACCCGGCCACGACCGGCAACCGCGACGTCGGCCCGATCGACTCGAACATCTTCGACACCCTCGTCTGGCTCACGCCGGACTTCAAGGTGACGCCCGACCTCGCCACCAAGTGGGAGGTCTCGCCGGACAACAAGACGTACACGTTCACGCTGCGCCAGGGCGTGAAGTTCCACGACGGCACGCCGTTCGACGCCGCTGCCGTCGTCGCCAACGTCAACTACATCACCGACAAGGCGACGCAGTCCAACATCGCGCTAGGCCTGCTCGGTCCGTGTACCACGGCGAAGGCAACCGCGCAGTTCACCGTCACCCTTGCCTGCTCGACGCCCTACGCCCCGCTGCTCGCCCAGCTCGGTGAGCCTTACCTTGGCGTGCAGTCGCCGGCCGCGATCAAGCAGTACGGCAAGGACCTGGGCCTGCACCCCGTCGGCACCGGGCCGTTCGCCTTCGTCAGCTACACCCCCAACCAGAGCGTCGTGCTCAAGCGCAACGAGGGTTACCAGTGGGGTCCCGCGGCCACCAGCCACCCGGGACCGCCGGACATCGCGCAGCTGACGTTCCAGATCGTGCCGAGCTCACAGTCCAGGGTCAGCCAGTTCCAAAGTGGACAATCGGACTTCATGCAGGAGACACCGGGCATCTTCTGGAACACCCTGCAGAAGAGCGGAAAATACAACGCGGTCCGGTTCCCGATCAGCGGGATGGGCATCTTCTCGCCGATCAACGCCGGCAGCTGGCCCACCAGCGACCCGGCCGTGCGCAAGGCGATCATGTATGCGGTCGACAAGGCCGGCGCCGTCAAGGTCGCCGACGACGGCGTCTTCGCGCCGAGCAACACGCCGTTGCAGAAGGGCATGACGGGTTATGACTCGTCGCTGGAGAACTCGTACACCTACAACCCCGCCAAGGCCGAGGCGACGCTGCAAGCCGGTGGCTGGACGAAGGTCGGCGGAATTTATCAGAAGGACGGCAAACCGCTGGCCATCAACATCACCGCGATCTCCTCGGTGCCCGAGTATCCGCTGATCGCCCAGGCGATTCAGGGCTATCTGCGGGCCGTCGGGATGGACGCGACGGTGACCCAGCTCGCGACGCCGGCCTGGCTGGCGGCCAACATCCAGGGCAACATGTCGCTGACCCCGCTGCAGTACATCGCGGTCGACCCCGACGCACTGCACCTGTGGTTCCTGCCGGGCCAGTACTTCAACTGGAGCCACTTCACCGACCCGGCCCTGACTGCGCTGATCAGCCAGGGCCAGCAGGAGTCCGATCCGGCGAAGCGGCTGTCCATCTACGCGCAGGCGCAGAAGATCATCATGGACCAGGCCGTGCTGATGCCCATCCATGAGAACGTCGACCTGGTGATGACCTCGAAGAAGCTGACGGGTTTGCAGTACTCCGGCGGTGGTTTCGAGTACTTCGGCGCCGCCTCGATGACGAAGTGACCCGCCCGAACGTGATCCGAAGGAACGGAGCCCGACCTTGACCACCGTCATTCACGCGGACCTGCTCGTCGACGGCACCGGCGCCGCCCCGGTGCCGGACCCGGTGCTGATCCTGGACCAGGGGAAGATCACCGGGGTGTTCGCGGGCCGGCCACCGGAGGGACTCGTGCCCGCCGACGCGGAGGTGTTCGACCTGCCCGGCTGCACCATCCTGCCGGGGCTCATCGACTCGCACGTGCACCTGAACTTCCCGGGCAACGGCCTGCTGCTCGAGGAGATCATGACCGAGCCCGAGGGAGTGCTGGTCGCAACCGCGACGTTGTCCGCGGGCAAGGCGCTGGCGGCGGGCATCACCACCGTCCGCGATACCGGTTGTGTGCACAGCACGGTGTTCGACGTGCGGCGCGCACTGCAGCTGGGGCACGGCACCGGGCCGAGGATCCGGGCCTGCGGCCAGCCGATCACCATCACCGGCGGGCATACCTGGTACCTGGGCGGCGAGGCCGACGGGGTGGACGGGCTGCGCAAGAAGGTCCGCTCGATGTGCAAACTCGGCGCGGATGCGATCAAGGTGATGGCCAGTGGCGGCGGCACCCTCAACACCATCTCCTACCGCCCGTCCTTCAGTCCCGCCGAGATGCATGCGATCGTCGACGAGGCACACCGGCTCGGCCGCCGGGTGACGGCCCACTGCCTGTGTGCCGAGGCGATCGAGATCGCCGTGGAGGCGGGAGTCGACCAGCTGGAGCATGCCGGGTTCATCGTGGACGAAGCGGGCAACCAGCAGTTCGACCCGGCCGTCGCGGACAAGGTCGCCAAGGCCGGGGTGGCCGTCACCAGCACGCTCGCCGTGGGCGCCTTCGCGGTGCGGGAGATGCAGGCCAAAGCCGAGCTGACCGTTGCCGAGCAGGAGTTCCTCGATCACTGGCAGACGATGCTCGACGACAACCTGAACCAGTTCACCCAGCTGTACCAGGCGGGTGTCCGCGTCATCGCGGGGACCGACGCCGGGTGGCGGTTCACCCCGTTCGACGGCCTGCCCGAGGAGATCAGGTTGCTGGAGCGGATCGGCATGTCGAGCACCGAGGCACTGGCCGCGGCCACCGGCACCGCGGCCGAGACGATGGGTGTGGCCGGTGAGTTCGGCACGCTGCGGGCGGGCCTGGCGGCCGACGTGCTCGTGGTCGGTGGCGACCCGCTGGCGAATCTGTCCGCTTTGGACGATGTCAGGCTCGTGCTGCAGGGTGGCGAGGTTCGCCGGGTGGCGGGATGACCGACGTGGTCACGGTAGTCGGCGCCGGTGCGATCGGTGGCACGATCGGCGCCCATCTCACCCGCGCCGGGGTGGCCGTGCGGCTCGTCGACAGAGTCACCGAGCACGTCGCCGCGATGCGGAAGACGGGCCTGCGGATCGAGGGCTACGGCGGCCCGTTCACCGTGGCCGTCGACGCCGCCACTCCCGGCGAGCTCACCGGCCCGCTGGGCGTCGTGCTGCTTGCCGTGAAGGCCCAGGACACCGAGGACACCGTCCGGGCCCTGCTGCCCCTGCTGGACGAGGACTCCGTGATCGTCTCACTGCAGAACGGCCTTTGTGAGCGGACGATCGCCGGTCTTGCCGGGGCGGAGCGAACGGTCGGCTGCCTGGTGAACTTCTCCGCCGACTACCTCGAGCCGGGGGTGATCACCTACGGCGGGCCGGGCACGGTCCGGCTCGGCGAGCTGGACGGCACGGCCTCGCCGCGACTCGCGCGGCTGCGTGATCTGCTGCAGCCGTTCGGCACCGTCGAGATCACCGGCAACATCTGGGGCTATCTCTGGGGAAAGCTGGGATACGCCAACGTGCTGTTCGGTTCGGCGCTCACCGACGAGACGATGGCCGACGTCATCGACTCACGCCGCGAGCTCGTGGTGGACCTCGCTGCCGAGGTCTACGAAACGGCCGCCCTGGAAGGGGTCGAACCGGTCGGTTTCGACGACGTCGAACCCTCGCTGTACGTGCCCCGCGAAACCCGGGACTGGCCGGCCATCACCGTGTCTCTGGACCGGCTTGTCGCGCGGCGGAAAGCGGATCGCAAGACACACAGCGGAATCTGGCGTGACCTCGCGGTCCGCAGGCGCCGGACCGAAGTGGACCACCAGATCGGCGCGGTGGCCGAGATCGGCGTCGCCCACGGTCTCCCGATGACCCTGACCCGGCAGGTGGTGCGGATGATCCACGAGATCGAGGACGGTGCACGCGAGCGTGCACTGTCCAATCTGGACGAGCTCGACCGGCTGCGCGCAGGCCCGGCGGTACGGTCATGATCAGCGACGTACTGCTGCGGGTCGACGACCTGCAGACCCACTTCCGGACCCGGGCCGGGCTGGTCCGCGCCGTCGACGGGGTCAGTTTCACGGTGCCTGCCGGCGGCAGTGTCGGCATCGTGGGCGAGTCCGGCTCGGGCAAGAGCGTCACGTCGTTGTCGATCATGCGGCTGGTGGGCGCACCCGGGTTCCACGCCGGCGGGAGGATCCTGTTCCAGGGCCGGGACATCGCGGAGTTGTCCGAACGCGAGTTCCGCGCGATCCGGGGCAAGGATCTCGCGCTGGTGTTCCAGGACCCGATGAGCGCGCTCAACCCTGTCTACCCCGTCGGCAAGCAGGTGGCCGAAGCGTTGCAGGCACACCAGAAGCTGAGCCGGCGCCACGCCCGCGAGCGTGTGGTGGAGCTGTTCACCCTGGTCGGGATCCCCGCACCCGAGCGCCGCGTGGACGAATACCCGCACAAGCTCAGTGGCGGGATGCGCCAGCGCGTCACGATCGCGATGGCACTCGCCAATGACCCGAGCCTGCTCATCCTCGACGAGCCCACGACGGCGCTCGACATGACCATCCAGGCGCAGATCCTCGACCTCGTCCGGGACCTGCGACGCCGCGTCAACACCGCGGTCCTGCTGATCAGCCACGACATCGGCGTCGTCGCGGAGATCTGCGAGGAGATCGTCGTCATGTACGGCGGCCGGGTCATGGAGCGCGGGACAGTGGCTCAGATCACGAAGGACCCCAAACATCCGTACAGCGTGGGGCTGCTCGACTCGATTCCGACACCGGCGATGAAGGGGCGCGAGCTGAACACGATCGGCGGCACGGTGCCGAACCCGCTGCACATGCCGCCCGGCTGCCCGTTCCAGCCACGATGCCCGAAGGCGATGGACATCTGCTCGACCCGACCGGAACTCGAGGACGCCGGCGACGGGCGCCAGCTCGCCTGCTGGCTGTACTCCGGCACCGCCGACCGATGAGGAGTGTGGCCATGACCGACACCGACACCGGCACCGAGGACGACGTCCTGCTCGACGTCCGGAACCTCAAGACGTATTACCCCGCCCGCTCTGGCGTACTCGGCCGACGGTCCTGGGTGCGTGCCGTCGACGATGTTTCGTTCTCGATCCGCCGGGGCGAGACCTTCGGCCTGGTCGGCGAGTCGGGCTGCGGCAAGTCCACCCTCGGCCGGTCGGTCGTGCGCCTGGAGAAGGCGCACGCCGGCGAGGTGCTGTTCGAGGGCAAGGACGTGCTGGCTCGCAAGGGCCGTGACCTCAAGCGCCTGCGCCAGGACCTCCAGGTCATCTTCCAGGACCCGCTGGGCAGCCTCGATCCCCGGATGAAGGTGCGGGACATCATCGCCGAAGGGCTGGTTTGGCAGGGCACCGTCGGGAAGGAGGAACGCACGCACCGCGTGCGCGAACTCGCATCGCTCGTCGGCCTGCGCGAGGAGCATCTGAACCGCCACCCGCACGAGTTCAGCGGCGGGCAGCGTCAGCGGATCGGCATCGCCCGGGCGCTCGCCCTGCGGCCCAAGTTCGTGCTGGCCGACGAGCCGGTGTCGGCGCTCGACATGTCGGTCCAGTCACAGGTGCTCAACCTGCTCCGCGAGCTGCAGGCGGATTTCGGGCTCACGTACCTGTTCATCGCCCACGACCTGTCGGTCGTGGAGTACATCAGCGACCGGGTCGGCGTGATGTACCTGGGCAAGCTCGTCGAGGTGGCGAAGGCCGAGGACCTCTACGCGGATGCGCGGATGCCTTACACGCAGGCGCTGCTCTCCGCCGTCCCCGGCGCCGAGACCCCCGGCCGTCGGGAACGCATCGTCCTCAGTGGCGAGGTGCCGAGCCCGCTCGACCCGCCGTCCGGCTGCCGGTTCCGCACCCGCTGCTGGAAGGCCGAGTCCATCTGTGCCGAGGAAACCCCGCTGTTGCGCGAAGTCCGACCCGAGCACTGGGCGGCCTGTCACTTCGCGGAGGCATCATGACCACGGCATACGACCTCGTGGTGCGCGGCGGCCTGGTGGTCACCGCCGGCGCCGAGTCGGTGGCCGACATCGGGGTCGCGGACGGACGGATCGCCCAGATCGGTGGTGACATGTCGGGCGAGCGGGAGATCGACGCGACCGGAAAGCTGGTGCTGCCCGGTGGAGTGGACATGCACGTGCACCTGTCGCCGGTGGAAATGGACGGGGAATCGGTGCCCTGGGCGGACGACTTCACCAGCGGCTCCCGTGCCGCGGCGGCGGGCGGTGTGACCACGATCGGCAACATCGGTTTCCCCAGGCCGGCCGAACGCCTGCCCGAGCTGGTCGCGCGACTGGCCGCCGAAGCGGCCAGGGACAGCGTCGTCGACTTCGTGATCCACCCCGTGTTGATGGAGCCGGACGCGCAGACCGCCAACGACATCGCCCGGCTCGCCGAGCTCGGCCACACGAGCCTCAAGATCTTCATGAGCATCGGGGACTTCGACACGAAGCTGCCCGGGTTCGTCGAGGCACTGGGCGAGGCCGGCAAGCAGGGCATGCTCACGATGGTGCACTGCGAGGATTCCTGCGTCATCGAACAAGCCACCGCGGAGCTGCGCGCGCAAGGCCGCACCGGGCTTCGTCACTACGGCGAGAGCCGCCCGACCCGGTCCGAGCAGGTGGCGGTCAGCCGGATGATCGCCTTCGCCGAGACGGTCGGCGCGCCGATCTACATCGTCCATCTCGGCAGTGAAGGCGCGCTGTCGGAGGCCCGCGCCGCCCGGGGCCGCGGACAACGCGTGTACGTCGAGACCCGACCCATCTACCTGTACTTCACCGACGAGAAGTTCGCCGGCGAGGACGGTCCGCTGTTCGTCGGCAACCCGCCGCTGCGCGGCGCCAGGGACCGGGACGCGCTGTGGGCCGGCCTGGCCGCCGGTCACGTCGATACCTGCTGCACCGACCACGCGGCGTGGACGCTCGCCGACAAGCTCGACCCGGAGCTGACGGTCGACACCGCCCGTCCCGGAATGTCGGAGCTGGAAACCCTGATGCCCGTGCTCTTTTCCGAGGGGGTCCGCAAGGGGCGGCTGTCGCTGTCGCGGTTCATCGAGGTGACCTCCACCAATGCGGCCAAGCTGTTCGGTCTGTATCCGCAGAAGGGGACGATCGCCGTCGGCAGTGACGCAGACCTCGTCGTGTGGGACCCGGAGCTGCGGCGCCCCGTGGTCGGCGCGCAGGGACTGAGCCGTGCCGGGTACAGCCTCTACGAGGGCTGGGACGTGGTCGGGGCCCCGGCGCAGACGATCAGCCGCGGCGAGGTGGTGTATTCCGAGGGCGCCGTCGTCGCCGGACAAGGCCGTGGACGGCTCGTCGGGCGCGGTCCCACCCGTGACCTCTGACAGACCCTCGGCGCAACAGTGAGGACGTGAATGCCATGAAGACGTTGATCACCGGTGCCGCGAGCGGGATCGGCGCAGCCACCGCGGTCGCGCTCGCCAGGACCGGTTCCCCGGTGGCGATCGGCACGTTCGAGGGTGACCCGCACGATCCACAAGAGACGCTGCGGGCCGTGGAAGCGGTGGGCGGGCAGGGTTTCGTCCTGCCGGCCGATGTCCGCGACACCGACCAGATGACGAGGGCCGCGGCCGAGGCGGCCGAGCGGTTTGGTGGTCTCGACGCTGTGGTGGCCAATGCGGGTGTGCTCCAGCGCCAGCCGCTCGACGAGCTTCCCGACGAGCTGTGGCACCGCCTGCTCGACATCGACCTGACCGGCGTGATGCGCACCATCCGGGCGGGTAGCGCGGTCATGGGGGACGGCGGGGCGATCGTCTGCGTTTCGAGCATTGCCGGTGGTGTAGTGGGCTCGGCAGGGCATACACCTTACGCCGCGTCGAAGGCCGGGGTGCTCGGCCTGGTTCGCAGCAGTGCGCTCGAACTCGCACCGCGCGGGATCCGGGTCAATGCGGTGCTGCCCGGTGTGATCGCCTCTCCGCAGTCGCGTGACCCGGTGAACTCCGCGGGGGAAGCGGGCCTGGTGCGATCGGCGGAGCGCGTGCCTCTCGGGCGGGTGGGGGTTCCCGACGACGTCGCCGAGGTCGTCTGCTTCCTGCTCTCCGGCGGTGCCCGCTACATCACGGGCCAGACCCTGGTCGTCGACGGCGGCCTGACCATCGCCTGGCCGACTTAGCGTCGCGTCCTGTCGGCCCCCGCCGGCTTGAGGACTGCCGGCGGGGACCGTGAGCCGGTCAGAACATGACGTCGCCTGAGTTGGGGCCCAGCGTCTGTCCTGTGTAGAGGTTCCCGCCGGGGTCGCTCGCGAGCAGCACCGCGGTCGGCGCGACCTCCTCGGGGTGACCGAACCGGCCGAGCGGCAGGCCCGCGAGCAGCGGGCCGGTCCACTCCTCGGACAGCCCGCCGCCCAGCGGGGTGATGATCGGGCCGGGTGCGATGCAGTTCGCGGTGATGCCCCGGCCGCCGACCTCCCGGGCCAGCGACTTGGTGAACCCGATGACGCCCGCCTTGGCCGCCGCGTAGTGCGCGAGGCCCGCGCCGCCCTTCTGGCCGACCTGCGAGGCGATGTTGATGATGCGGCCGAAGCCGAGTTCGAGCATTCCCGGCAGGACCGCCTGCGAGCACAGGAACACGCTGCGCAGGTTGACCGCGATCATGTCATCGAACAACGCCACCGGCAGGTCCGCGACGTGGCGCTCGGTGAGGATGCCCGCGTTGTTGACCAGCACGTCGATGGTGCCGAGCCGCTCGGCCGCTTCGGCAAAGAGCCGACGCACATCGGCTTCGACGGCGACGTCGGCGTGGATGTCCACGACGTGCTGTCCGTAGGCGGCACATCGGTCCCGCACGGCCTCAAGGCCTTCGCCCGCGGCCCGGTCCGCCAGGCACAGCCTGGCCCCGGCGGCGGCGAACGCCTCGGCGATCGCCGCCCCGATACCACTCGCCGCACCGGTGACCAGTGCTGTCCTGCCGGCCAGTGCGCCAGTGCCCGTCATGCGGCCTCCTCAAGCCCGAACAGCCGTCTGGCGTTGCCGGACAGCAGCAGCTTTCGTTCGTCCTCGGTGATGTGCACCTGGCGCACCCGCCGCAGTTCGTACCCGAACTCGAACTGGGGAGCGGCGCTGGCGAACAGCAGTCGCTCGGCGCCGAAGGTCTTCACCGCCCGCTCCAGGAAGTCATCGCGATAGACCCCACTGGTGAGGATGTAGACGTTGGGCAGAGCCAGCGCCAGCTCGGCGTCGAACTGCCCGAGCCCGGAGATGTTGAGCTGCCCGCCGTTGGTCATGATCACCGGCACGCCGGGGCACCACGACGCGAACCGGCCGACCTGCACTGCCTCGGACACGCAGTGGTACCCCGTCGCGACGATCACCGGAACGCCCAGCTCGCCGGCGCGTTCCGCGATCGGGCGCAGCCGGATGTCGTTGATCTGGAAGTGTTCCTCGTCGGGATGGAGCAGGACGGCAAGCGCGCCGTCCTCGGTGACCGCGCGCGTCAGCTCCGTCAGAGCGGCCTCCCCGTCCCACGGATCGACCCGCGCGATGCCGGCGAACCGGCCACCCGAGCCCGCCACGACCCGGGCGAGCTCCGCGTTGGCCTTGGCCATGTCCCGGTCTGCGGTGTGCATCGGCGCGACGACGGCGGTGGTGATGCCCTCCGCGTCGAGTGCGCGGCGCGCGTCGTCGGCGCCGAGCCGGTAACCGAACCGTGAGACGCCGAGAAAGCACAGCGCGTCGATGCTCATCAGGACACCCCCAACAGGGTGGCGGCGGTGCCGCCGAGTACCAGCGCCAGCTCGTCGTCCGTCAGCCCCGCCTGCACGACCTTCTGCCGTTCCAAGGCGGGCGAGCAGACCGGCCCGTCACTGCCGAAGATCACCCGCTCGACGCCGACCCGGTCGATCGCCTCGCGGATCTTGTGGGGATAGGGCATGGCGGAGGTCTCCAGGATGATGTTCGGATGCCGTTCGGCGACGTCGATCGCCTCGTCGACGTGCCGGTAGCCGCCCATGTGCCCCAGGATGATCTTCGCGTCCGGGCAGGCGGCCGCGGCGGGCGCGATCGACAAGGGGGTGGTCAGCGGTTCGTCGCCGCAGTGGAACAGCGTCGGCACGCCCAGCTCGCCCGCCGCGCGGACCAGCGCGATGGAGTCCGGATGCGCCGGATGGGTCAGCGTGGATACCGGATGCTGCTTCAGGCCGCGGAAGCCCAACTTGGTCACGGCCCGCTCGAGCAGTTCCAGCGATTCGGTGAGAAACCGTGGGCTGAGCCGGATGAACCCGTAGAGCCGTCCAGGAAAGTCGTCGCACGCCTGCGCGATCAGCTCCATCGCGCCCGGGTTCCCCCCGCCCGGCAGGTCGACGATGGTCATCACGGCGGCGCTGTCCACGCCGGCCTCGTCCATACTGCGGACGCAGGTCTCGGCCGAAAGCTCCCAGCCCAGCGATGGCACGTCGTCGATGTGCATGTGCATATCGATGATCACGAACTACCTCCCTGCCGGGACGTCGCCGCCGGAGGCGAGGACGCGGGCGTATTCCTCGAGCGTCTCGTCGAGCCAGGCGCGATTCAGCACCCTGCCCCGGTTGATGACCTGCCTGGGCTCCCGCAGTGCGGCCAGGTCCTCACGCGGGTCTTCCCCGAGCACCAGAAGGTCCGCGCGGTACCCCGGGGCGATGACGCCCGTCTGGGTGCCCATGATCGGTCCCGTGCGGACGGTCGCCGACCGGACTGCCTCGTAGGCGCTCATTCCCCCGGTGCGGTACATCTCGAGCTCGTCGAGGAGACCGCCGATGGGGTTGAACGCGGTGCCGGCGTCCGTGCCGGCGGCGATCCGCACCCCGGCGCCGATCGCGCGCGCCGTGTTCGCCCGGTAGGTTTCCCGCGCGGCCAGGCTCTTTTCGACGGTGTCGGCCGGGATGCCGACGCCCGCCGCGATGTTGTTGAGCGCGCTCACGGTGGGCACGAGCGTGGTGTCGCTGGTCTTGAGCAGGTCGAGCGCTTCGTCGTCGGCGAACGCGGCGTGCTCGATGGTGTCCACTCCCGCGGCCAGCGCGGCCTTGATGCCGGCGGGGGAGTGGGCGTGGGCGGCGACCCGGGCGCCGAGTTTGTGTGCCTCCTCGACCGCCGCGGTCAGCTCGTCGAGGTTCAGTCCCGGCACACCGGGGTTGCCCGGGGTGGAAATGCCGCCGGTCGCCATCAGCTTGACCACCCTTGCCCCCGCGGCGATCTGTGCTCGCGTTGCGGTGCGCACGGCCACCGGGCCGTCCGCGACGAGCCCGTACTGGGCGCAGTGCCCGCCGGTGATGGTGATGGGCCTGCCCGCGGCCGTGACGCGTGGGCCGGTCACGGCGCCGGCGCGGACGTGGGCGGCGTATTCGAGCACGAGGTGATCGACCGAGCCGAGGTCGCGGACCGACGTGATCCCGGCGCGCAGCGCGAGCAACCCGTTGTGCAGGCAGGTGATCGAGCGGACGAAGCCGCTCCGATCCCACTGCAGGTAGGGCATTGGGTGGGCGGCGAGGTCGAAATGCACGTGGCAGTCGGCGAGACCGGGCACCAGGTAGGCGCCGTCGAGGTCCACCTCCCGTCCGTCCCCGCCGGTGTCGAACTCGCCGATGGTGTCATCGCTCAGGACCAGTGTCCGGAACGGGCGTTCGATGAGATCGGGGCCGGTCAGCGCGATCCCGTTCTTCAGGACGACAGCGGAGTTCGGCAAGAGGAACCTCCCGGTGAATGAGCTGATCAGCACCTGATAGATCACAGTTTGCAGGTTGACATGTTAATCTAGTGCACGATGCGGCCCAGAGCTAGCCCGAGCGGAGCAACGGTTGATCGAGATCGAAGGCAAGGTCGTGTTCACCGAGCTCGTGGAGCTGGTCGATCCCGCGCACGCGGCTTTGGTCCTGGTGGACATGCAACGGGATTTCATCGACGAGGACGGCGCTTTCGCGGGGCTCGGTGCGGATTTGAGCATGTACCCGGCAATGCGGCCGCGGCTGGCCGCCTTGCTCGAGGCGGCGCGCTCGGCCGGTGTGCTGATCGTGCACATCCAGATGTCCGCGTTGCCAGGTCGCGGCAGCGACTCGCCGGCGCAGCTGAGGTTCAACCTGCGCATGCATTCCTCCCTCCGGGCCGACGGTCCGGCCCTGCGCTACACCGAAGTCGGCTCACCTGGTCGTGAGTTCGCCGCGGAGTTCCTGCCGCGTCCCGATGAGCTCGTGGTGCCCAAGTGGCGCTCAAGCGCCTTCTTCGGCACCAATCTCGATCTGCTGCTGCGCAGCAACGGGATCAAGACCGTGCTCGTCACCGGATGCACGACAGAGGGCTGTGTCGAGTCCACCGCCCGCGACGCGTTGTTCAGCGACTACTACGTGGTCGTCGTCGAAGACTGCGTCGCCAGCGACGATCGCCGCCAGCACGAGGCTTCGTTGTTGTTGATGCGCCATCGGTTCGACCTCGCCGGCTCCGCCGAGGTGGCCCGGCTGTGGCTGCCCGGCACGGCTGCACCCGGCGTTGCGTAGTGTTATGACCGAAGTCGACAAGGGGGCCGGAATGCCAACCAGCACGGTACGTGCCAGTGACCGGGCGTATCAGCAGCTATTGGACATGTTGCTCGACCTGCGCCTGTCGCCGGGCAGCGTGGTCAACGAGCAGTCGCTCGCCGAAGAGCTCGAGATCGGCCGGATGCCGGTGCATGAGGCACTGGCGAGGCTCGCCAACGACGGGTTCCTGACCGTGTTGCCCCGCCGGGGCACCGTGGTCACCGCGTTCACCCTCGACGACGTCCTCGACCTTTTCCAGGCACGCGAGGCGATCGAGTGCGGATCGACTCACCTCGCCGCCCGGCGCGCGACCGACGAGGACATCGAGCAACTGGAAGCGCTGGCTGCCACCGCGGACGAGGCCCGCAGTGCCGCGCAGACCGAGGGCTACCTCAGGGCCGACTACGAGCTCCACCTGTCGTTGGTGCGCATGCTCAAGAACTCGCTGCTGACCGACACCGTCGAGCGCCTGCTGATGCACAACCTCAGGTTCTGGCGCTTCTACTTCTCGTCCCGGACCGCGCGGCCCACGGCGATGCTCAGCCACGACGATCTGCTCGCCGGCATCCGCAGCCGTGACGCGGACAAGGCGGAGCGCGCGATGCGGCAGCACATCTCCGCCTCACGAGGGATGCTGCAGTCGCTCTTCTGACCGGGCTCCTCATGCGAGCGGAGCCACGGTCTGCGCAGCCGGTGCCGGTTCCACCAAAGGGAAGTGGCAGGCGGTGGTCTGGCCGTCGTCGATCGGTCGCATCGGCGGTTCCTCGGTGGCGCAAATGTCCTGCGCGAGCGGGCATCGCGTGCGGAACCGGCAACCCGACGGCGGCTCGATCGCCGACGGCAGTTCCCCTCGCATCGGCTGCTTCGCCTTGGCCTGCTCGCGGTCCGGGTCGGGTTCGGGAATCGCTTCGAGCAGGCCGGCGGTGTAGGGGTGGGCGGGCTGCCGGTAGATCCGCTCCGCCGGGCCCAGCTCGACCAGCTTGCCCAGGTACATCACGCCGATCCGGTCGGCGAGGTACCTGACCACGGACAGGTCGTGACTGATCACCACGTAGGTCAGGCCCATGTCGCGTTGCAAGGCCTTCATCAGATTGAGCACCTGCGACTGTACGGACACGTCGAGCGCCGACACAGGTTCGTCGGCGACCACCAGCCGCGGGCGCAGCATGAGCGCTCGGGCGAGGCCGATCCGCTGGCGCTGGCCGCCGGAGAACTCGTGGGGGTAGCGGTCGAGCGCGTGTGACGGCAGGCCCACCTGGTCGAGGATCTCGGCGACCCGCGCCGCGCGGTCCCGGCGGTCACCCTCGTACTGGAGCACCAGCGGTTCCAGCAGGCTCGCGCCGACCTTCATCCGCGGGTCCAAGGAAGCCGACGGGTCCTGGAAGACGAGCTGCATGTCCTTGGGACGGATGCGGTTGCGCCGCGTGTTCAGTGTTTCGCCGTCGAAAGCGACGGTGCCCCCGGTGGGTTCGTCCAGCCCGACGATCAGGCGGCCGGTGGTCGACTTCCCGCAGCCGGACTCGCCGACGAGCGCGAAGGTCTCGCCGGGTGCGACCGCCAGCGAGATCCCGGACACCGCCTTGACCGAACCCGCTCGGCGCCGCAGCAGGCCGCCCGCCATCGGGTACTCCCGATGCAGGTCGGTCACTTCGAGGAGTGGCCGCTGTCCCGGCTCCACGGCCGCGCGTGCGGGCTCGCTTCGTCCCGCGGTCCGTGTTGCCACTTCCCTCGCTGGTTGGGGATGGAAGCAGGCGTAGGCGTGTGCTTCTCCGGTGAGAGCAGGATCTTCAGTGCGGCATTGGTCGGTCGCGAACGCACACCGGGGCGCGAACCGGCAGCCGGCGGGTGGCCGGGCCAGATCCGGTGGCATGCCTGGGATCGAGCGCAGTTCCTCCCCCCGTTCCTGGTCCAGCCTGGGGATCGCACCGAGCAGCGCCACGGTGTAGGGATGGCGCGGCCGGGCGAACAGCTCGCGGGTGGGCCCGGACTCCACGATCCGCCCCGCGTACATCACCAGCACGCGGTCGGCACGACCGGCGATGACGCCGAGGTCGTGGGTGACCAGCAGGACCCCCATCGACAACCGGTCGCGCAACTCCTCGAGCAGTTCGAGGATCTGCGCCTGGATGGTCACGTCGAGCGCGGTGGTCGGCTCGTCGGCGATCAGCAGCTTCGGCTCACACGCCAGTGCGAGCGCGATCATCGCCCGCTGCCGCATGCCGCCGGAGAGCTGATGCGGATAGTCGCCCAGCTTTTGTGTCGGCTGCGGCATGCCGACCAGCCCGAGCACCTCGACCGCACGTTCGCGCGCCTGGGCGGCACTGGCTTTGCGATGCAGCCGGACGGCCTCGGCGACCTGCTTGCCGATGGTCATCGTCGGGTTCAGCGAGGTCATCGGGTCCTGGAACACCATCGCCACGTCCCGCCCGCGGGTCTGGCGCATCTCGCGTTCGGGGAGCCCGGTCAGCTCGCGCCCGGCCAGCCGTACCGAACCCGCCGTGATCCGGCCGTGCGGGGGAAGCAGGCGCATGAGCGACATGCCGGTCATGGTCTTGCCACAGCCGGACTCGCCCACCAGGCCGACGGTCTCACCGGGAGCGATGTCGAACGAGATGCCGTCCACAGCGGTGACGATCTCTCGCCCGCGCCGGAGCTGAGTACGCAGGTCGCGGACTTCGAGCAGAGTCACGATTTCCCCTCTTCTAGTTCGGCAGCGATCCACGCCGGACGCGGACCATGCGGCGGGGATCGAGTACCGAGCCCACGTAGTCGCCGAGGTAGTTGCTGAGCAGGATGGTCGCGGTAATGGCCAGTCCGGGGAACGTCGAGATCCACCAAGCGGTTTCCAGGTACTGCCCGCCCGACGAGAGGTCGACGCCCCAGTCCGGGGCCGGCAGTGCCACCCCGAAGCCGAGGAAGCTCAGGGTCGCCGCCGTCAGTACCGCCCAGCCGATCGCGCTGCTGGCCACGACGGCGATCTCGGTGGCGAGGTTGGGCAGCAGATGCCGTACCACCGTCCGCAGCCGGCTCGCGCCGAATAGCTTTGCGGCGGCGACGTAATCCGCGGTGCGCAGGCGTTGCACCGAGCCGTAGACCACGCGGGCGAACGCGGGGATGTAGGCCACGCCGACCGCGATCACGATGCTCGTCACGCCGGTGCCGACGATCGCGACCACCATCAGTGCGATCAGCAGCGCCGGCAGCGCGAGCATCACGTCGAGCACGCGCATCACCAGCCCGCTGACGAAGCCACGGGCCAGCCCGCCGAGCAGGCCAAGCGATACTCCGGCGACGGTGGCGATCAGGATGCCGACGACACTCGCCAGCAGGATCGGGTGCGCTCCCCACACCGCGCGGGTCAGCACGTCCCGGCCGAGGTCGTCGGTGCCGAACCAGTGGTCGCCACTCGGCGGCTGGAACGCTCCGGAAACCGAAGCGGTCGGATCGCCAGAGGCAATCAGCCCGGGAAAGACCGCGACCACCACGAGAAAGATCACGAGCACGGCGAGCACGACCCCGGACACCAGCCCACCGCGGGCGAACATCGCCGTCGCGGCGCTGAACCGGCGCCGTGACGGGGCGGCCGGCGGGCGGGGCAGTGGGGCAGGCGTCACGTCTGCGCCCTGCCGGTCGGTCGCCGTCACACGGCCACCTTCTTTCGCGTCCGCGGATCGATCACGCCCACGAGCACGTCGACCACGAGGTTGATGAGCACGTACACCACACCGATGAACAACACCGCGCCCTGCACGACCGGGATGTTCTTCGCGGCGATGGACTGGACCAGGAAACTGCCCAGCCCTGGCCGGCCGAAGATCACCTCGATCGCCGACGCGCCGGTGAGGATGTTGCCGATCTGCAGGCCCAGCATGGTGATCGTGGGGATCACCGCGTTGCGCAGCGCGTGGTTGAGCAGCACCCGGCCCTCGCCACAGCCTTTCGCGCGGGCCGTTTTGATGTACTCGTCCTGGTACTCCTCGATCAGCCTGCTGCGGACCAGTCGGGTGAGGATCGCCGCGTAGCCCCAGCCGAGCGCGACCGCCGGCATGATCAGGGAGCCGAAGCCCTGGGTGCCGGTGGCGGGCAGCACCTTGAGCTGTACCGCGAAGATGAGCGTGAAGAGCAGAGCGAGCCAGAAGTAGGGAATCGCCACACCGGACACCGAAATCACCCGGCCTACCCGGTCCCAGATCGAACCCGGGCGGACCCCGCCGAGAATGCCCAGCGGAACACCGACGATGATCGCGATGAGCAGCGCGGCGCCGCTGAGCAGGAATGTGCTCGGTGCCCGTGCCGCGATCTCGGCGAAGACCGAACGCCCGGTCACGAACGAGGTCCCGAGGTCGCCGTGGAACAGCCCACCGAGGTACTTGACGTACTGCTGCCACAGTGGCTGGTCCAGCCCGAGCCGGACCTCGAGGTCGTGGAGCTGGGCCGGTGTCGGGTTGGACCCGAAAAGCATGGCCTGCGCCGGGTTCCCGGGAATCAGATGGATGATGAGGAACGCGACGATGCTGACGCCGAGCAGGACGGGAACCGCGATCAGCAGGCGCCACGCGACGAACCGCGACATGGCCGCTCCTCTCAGGTCAGTGCCGCCGTGTGGAAGAACGGATATCCGGTCACCCCGAAGTTGAGTCCCTTCAGGTTGCTCGTCGCGGAGAACACCCCGCTGACGTTCCACAGCGGCAGGAACACCGCGTCCGCCATGAGGGTGTGCGTGACCTGCTGGTACTGCGCGACACGCGCGGCGTCGGCCACCACCGTGTTGGCCTTCGCGATACCACTGTCCACAGCGGGATTGCTGTAGTGCGCCCAGTTGAACCCCGAGGGGATTTGTTCGGTAGTCACGAGGTTGTTCAGCAGGTAGGGATCCACGTCGTAGTAGAAGATCGCGGACAGGTTCTGCACGCCCTGGTTGTAGGAGGCGGCCGCGGTGAGGAACGGCTGCGAGCTGGTCTTCGCCGCGATGCCGACGGCCTTGAGCTGGCTGACCACATACTGGGTCGGCAGGTCGAAGCCGTTGGAGGACTGGATCAGGATCTCCACCTCGAGTGGCTGACCGCCCTTGGTCCGGGTGCCGCTGCCGGCGGCCGTCCAGCCCGCCTGGTCCAGCAATGCTTTCGCCTTGCCGGGGTCGTAGGCGTACATCGCGTCGTCGGCCTTGTTGTAGCCAGGGGTCGACGGAGTCAGCACGTTGTGTGCGGCTTCGTAAGCGCCCTGCAGCACGGTCTTGTTGAGGGAGTCCTGGTCGACCGCGAAGTTGATCGCCTGCCGCACCCGCAGGTCGTCGGTGGGGCCCTTTTTGACGTTGATGGGGAAGCCGTAGGGCTGTCCGGTGGAGGGCGTGTTGTAGTGCGTGAGTCCCTGTGTGCTGCGCACGCTTTGGATGTCGCTGGGGTTGAGGTTCCAGGCCATCTGGAGCTGCCCGGTGCGCAGCGCGTTGTAACGGGCGGTGGCGTCCAGCAGGATCTTGAAGTTCAGGTTCTTCAGCTTCGCCGGGGCGGCGGCGCCGAAGGCCGCGGGACCCCATTTGTAGTTGTCGTTGCGCACCAGGGAAATGTGGTCCTGGGTCACGTACTCCTGGAACTTGAACGGCCCGGTACCGACCGGATGGCTGCCGAAGCCGGTCGGCCCGTACTGCTTGAGTGCGGTCGGCGAGGACATGCCGAACAGGACCGTGGTCATCTCGTGCAGGAACGCCGCGTTGGGCTGGCTGAAGCGGACCTCGGCGGTGTAGTCGTCGACGATCCGGGTCTCCTGATACGGCCCCAGCGAGCCCTTCGCGGAGCGGGACTTCGTCGCGGGGTCGGTGATGTGGTCCAGCGTCGCCTTCACCGCGGCCGCGGTGAAGTGCGTGCCGTCGTGGAAGTCCACGTCCTGGCGCAGCTTGAAGGTGTAGCTGGTGCCGTCCGGCGACACCTGCCAGCTGGTGGCGAGGCCGGGGTAGAGCTGCTTTCCCCCGTCCTTGGTCGGCAGCCACCACACCAGCGGGTCGAAGATCGCGGAGGCGATCAGCGAGGACAGGATGAGCCCGGACGCACCGGGGTCGAGTGTGTCCGGTTCCTGGTACAACCCCATGGTCAGGGTGTCCGACGGCCCGCTGGAGGTGACGGCGCTGCCTGAGCTGGTTCCACAGGCCGCGAGGAACGAAGTCGCTCCCAGCGCGCCGACCGCAGCCCCGCCGATCGCCAGGAAGCGGCGTCGTGACAAGGCCGGCGGCACACCCGGCGAGAGCCGGGGCGAGATGGGTTCCGGCGGGTTTCCCTCGGTCGTAGCGCGCATTGCCTGCTCCACCTTTGGTTCCGACGACGTCGTCCGGCGCGGGACCGAACTGCCTGAAGTCCCGCTTTGAGCCTGCTAGATCATTGGCCGGACTGTGATATGTCAGGAAGCTAGCAACGTGTCGTTTCCGTTTCGTTAAACCCGGTAAAATCGACAAGTGGGCGCTGTGACCGGGCAGTTGCGGGCCGTGGTGGCCGGTTGCCTGCGCTGGGCCGCGGCCCAGCGCAGGGTGCGGGCCTGTTCGCCGGTGAGGGCCCGATGGGCGACGTGGGGGCAGACGCCGAGCAGATCCGCGTGGGGATGTGCGTCGCACCAGGACTGCGGGGCTTCGGGAACCCGGCGGCTACCGAAGGTAGGACGCGCCGTTCAGGTCAAGGACGGCGCCGCTCGCCCACCGGGCGCCCGGGGTCGCGAGCCACGCGACAGCGGAGGCGACCTCCTCGGGCTCGCCGACCCGGCCGAAAGGGCTCTGCGCGCGGATAGCGTCGCCGCGTTCACCTTCGAGGACCGAGGCCGCCAGATCGGTGTTGACGAACCCCGGTGCTACCGCGGCTACGACGACGCCCAATGGCGCAAGGGAAACCGCGAGTGACTGGGTCATCGAATGTACGGCGGCCTTGCTCGCGCCATACGCTGGGGCGTCGGGCTCGCCGCGGTACGCGCCGCGCGAGCCGACGTTGACGATCCGGGCGCCTTCAGGTCCTTCCGGGCGGGTTCGCAGGTGCTCCACGAAGCACCACGTGACATTGGCGGTGCCGTGCACGTTGACGTCGATGACACGCTGCCAGTTCCTGATCCAGTCCTCGTAGGACGTCACGGGAAGCGGGTGTTCGGTGTAGATACCCGCGTTGTTGATCAGTACGTCGATCCCGCCGAGCCGGGACGCCGTCTCGGTGACGAATGCTCGGACCTGGGCGGGATCGGCGAGGTCTCCGCTGACGACGATGTGCCCGTCACCCGGCAACTTCGCCACGACGGCTTCCGCGGCGGCGATGTCCGCCCGGGCGTGGACCGCGATGGTCATCCCGGCTTCGGCCAGTGCCGACGCCACCGCGGCGCCGATTCCACGGGCGCCGCCGGTCACCAATGCGCGAGCCATGTGCTTCCTCCGGTATTCCGCCGCAGACGGAGCGGCTGGGCAAGGGAATTCAAGTGACGGTTCATCGAGCGCACAGCTCGTCAGGCATCGCCGCAACCCTAGAGCATGATGGAAGTCGCACTCCGAGGCGCTCGGCGAGAAAGGGGTGGCCGGTGACCGGGTGTGAGATGCGGAAAGGTTTGTCCGTAAGGAAAACCAGGACGTGCCCAGTGGCCGGTGGTGCGAACGGAATGGCCTTCGCGAGCGACGGGTACGCGCGGACGGTGCCGGTCCCGTGGCGCGACGGCGTCTGGACCGGGTCGACCAGCTCTGGGAAAGACCGAGCCGAGCGGCCCTCGGACATCGGCGATGGGGGAGGCTCAGCGGTACGAGGAGGTCGGTGCCCAGCGCATGGTGCGGGCTTGTTCGCGGTCGTGGCCGTAGAACATCGTCGCCTGCTCGGCGTCGGCCAGCGCACGTAGCTTCAGCGCGCTTTCCCGGGCGGTCTTCGGGTCCGCCTGGCTGCCCCATGAGTCGTGATCGTAGTTTTCCTGGCAGTAGACGGCATCGCCGCAGAGGATCAGTGAGCCGGTTTCGGGCAGGCGCAGCAGGACCGACTGGTGGCCCGGTGTGTGCCCGGACGTCGGGATCGCCCGGATACCGGGGAAGAGCTCTTGCTCGCCGTCGAGTAGTTCGTAGCTCAGGCTCGGCAGGTTCCAGTACTGGTTGGGGTAGGCAGGATTGTCCTTCGCCAGCTCGTACTGCTCTCGCTGGACGAAAAACGTGGCGTTGCCCAGCAGGTCGTTGTTGCCGGCGTGGTCGAAGTGCAGGTGCGTGTTGATCACGTAGTCGATGTCCTGCGGGGCGATATCCAGCTGTGCCAGCCGGTACAGCAGGCTGTCCTCCGGGCGCATCACGGGCGTGAGCATCGCCGCCTGCGGTTTTCCTCGCCACGTCAGGTCTGGATCGTCCACATGCAGCCGGTTCATCCCGGTGTCCACCAGTGCCAGCTGGTCACCGGGCAGCCGGATCAGATAGGAGGTGACCGGGATGTGCGCGCGCATCCCGTCATAAACGCCCGGCGCGACCACCTCGAACGGACAGGAGCAGTCGCCAACCGGCAGGGCGTACAGTTCCATCGGTTACCAGCACTCCTTGACGTTGAGGGCGAAGCCGATCAGGGTGTTCTGGTGCCCGGCGGGCCGCGACCCGTGAGATCCAGCCACCACCCCCGCGGCACCAACAGTCCGGAGCGCATGCGCAGACCCTAATACTCCAGCCGGACTTCGTGATGTCGCTGGTGGGCTGCCCGCAGGCAGGTGCGGCCACCAGTTGATCATGGTCGGTTGTGTGGACTAACCCTGATCGGCTGGTGGCCGCAGGCCCCAGCGTAAACCCTGACCGATGGACGGTGATGTTCGAGGAGATGGTCACCCGCTTCGCAGGCCGGTTCACCCGCGTCGAACCCCGCCAACGAGCACGAACACTCCTGCTCGGGCTCCTCTCAAACCTGCCGAACAAGAACTGCTGGACCATCTCCGAACACGGCGGCGACGCCACCCCCGACGGCATGCAACACCTGCTGCGCAAAGCAGTCTGGGACGCCGACAAGGTCCGCGACGATCTGCGTGACTACGTCACCGAACACCTCGGCAACACCGGCGCGGTGCTCGTCGTCGACGAAACCGGCGACCTCAAGAAAGGCGTCCACACCGTCGGGGTGCAGCGCCAGTACACCGGCACCGCGGGGCGCATCGAGAACGCCCAGGTCGCGGTCTACCTCACCTACGCCACCGACGCCGGGCACGCGTTCATCGACCGGGCTTTGTACCTGCCGAAATCCTGGACCACCGATGCTGACCGCTGCGCTGACGCCGGAATCCCTGCCGACACTGGGTTCGCGACGAAACCGGCGCTGGCGACCACCATGATCGGGCGTGCCCTCGACGCCGGTGTTCAGGCCGGGTGGGTCGCTGGGGATGAGGTCTACGGCGCCGACCCCAGCCTGCGCGAGGACCTCGAAAAGCGCGGTGTCGGCTACGTCCTCGCCATCGGCTGCGACCGCCGCGTCAGCACCCCAGCAGGGACGTTGCGCGCTGATGGTGTAGCCGCGCGGTTGCCTCAACACGTCTGGCAACGCCTCTCCGCCGGCGCTGGAGCGAAGGGGTATCGCTACTACGACTGGGCCTTCGCCGACATCGACCTCGAAGCGCCCAACGGGTGCCGGTGGTTGCTGATCCGCCGCCACCGCACCACCGGTGAACTGGCGTTCTACCGCTGCTACTCGCCCGAACCGGTGCCACTGCGGATGCTGGTGCAGGTCGCGGGCAGGAGGTGGACGGTCGAGGAATCCTTCCAGACCGGCAAAGGTCTCACCGGGCTTGATCAGCACCAGGTCCGACGGTGGACCTCCTGGCACCGCTGGACGGTCATGGCGATGCTCGCCCACGCCTTCCTTGCCGTCGTTGCTTCTGCCGAACGCAGCCCCGAGTCTGCGGCCGTCGGGTGGATCTCATTGACCTGCAACGAAATCCACCACCTGTTCACCACCCTGATCAGTCGACCGGTGCTTGATGTCGCACATCGGATCCGCTGCTCGACGTGGCGCAGACGTCACCAATACCGCGCCCAACAGGGCCACTACCAGCGACAATCGACCCACGAACCATGACCATCACGAACTACGGCTGGAGTACTAGGGTCTGGCATTGTGCGTGCATATCGCGAGGAGATCGCCCGGACTGTCGCTTTGATCGAGCCCGTCGACGCAGTGGAGGCGGAGCATCGGGCCGCCGTACTTGACTGAATCGACTCGGGTGGGCAGTTGTACCGACTCGTGCCGCCGGATCAGCCGCCCATGCACCTGGTGTCCTACTTCGTCCCCTTCGACTCTGCTCAGGGCTCAATGCTTCTCTCGTCGCATCGGAAATCCGGTCTCGTTCTGCCTCCCGGTGGCCACGGTGAGGTCGGCTGACGTTCGATGAATTGGTGACCGAGCCGGTCGAGCACTTTGACCCGCACATGCATCGCTTCGCGCGGAAACTACGTCACAAGCGCGGAAATCGTGAAGGCCACCTTCACCGCGCGAGACGCGGCGAAGGTGGCCTTCACGAACAATTACGAACTACTGTGGGGATCAGCTCAGGGTGACAGCACCGTCGTCAAGGACGAAGGATGTCTGCGCAGAGCTGTCTTCGACCCCGGCGAACTTCAAGGCGACGGTCTGTCCGGCGAACGAGGACAGGTCGACGGTCTTGAGCACGTAGCCGGCGGCCGCGTTGGCGTTGGAGTAGCTGGCCACCGTGGTGGTGCCCGCGGTGACGGTCAACTTGTCATACACGGTCGACCCGGATTCAGCGGTGTCGATGTGCAGGTAGTAGGTCAAGCTGGCGTGGCAGCCCGCCGGAATGCTCACCGACTGCGAGAGCGTGTCGGTGTGTGCGGAGCCGTACCCGTTGAGCCAGGCGTTCCAGGTGCCGCCGTGGGTCGGCTGGCTGGTGCCGTTCTGGCCGATGACGCCGCTGCTGGCCGTCCACACGGTGTTGCCAGATTCGAAGCCGGGGTTACCCAGCTTCTGGCCGGAGCAGCTGCCGCCGGTGGTGCCGACCGTCCAGCTGAACGTGGCGGTACCGCTGTGGGCGGCGCTGTCCGTCGCGGTCACGGTGACGTTCGAGGTGGCGGCGGTGGTCGGGGTGCCCGAGATGGTGCCGGTGGAGGCGTTGATCGACAGGCCGGCCGGCAGGCCGCTGGCGGTCCAGCTGTACGGCGAGGTGCCTCCGCTGGCCGTAAGCGGCACGTTCACCGCGGTACCGATGGAGCTGGACTGGTTGCCCGGGCTGGCCACGGTGACGGTGCCGGTCGCGCTGCAGGTCGGGTCGCCGGCTTGGGCGGGCACGCTGATCGCGTCCCAGGCGGCCTTGACTGTGTTGAACTGCGTGCAGCTGCCGGGGAAGAGGTTCTTCGCC
>NZ_JAODNM010000050.1 GCF_025464955.1 Amycolatopsis sp.
TCGACGCGCTGACCGAACTGCTGCGCGACGCCGCCAAACGCGGCGAAGTGTCGTCGAAGCGTCTGACACCGGTGGTCCTCGAGGTGTTGCACGCACTGGTCATCAAACGTCTGCTCTTGGACTCGCACGACCTGACCACTAAGGACATCACCGAGATCGTCGACCAGGTACTCCTCCCTCTCGTCGTCGGATGAGGTGATTCCGGAGCCCGGCCACAGCGCCGGGCGCGGATCGGAACGATCCGGGACCACTGGAAGCGAGTATCCCCAGCGCCGTGATCGGGCACGCGCTGCGGGCCGCAATGCCGACCCAGCGGCGATGTCCTGAATAGTGAATCATCGGTCGCATATTGTAGGTCCCAGGTGTCATCATCCTGTTATGGAAGACAGCGTCAAAGCCGATCATGTCGCACCGTTCGATCCCCTGAGCTTGGCTGACCATCACGCTGCCGAGCGCCGACTCGCCGAGGTCAGGGGGCGGTGCCCAGTCTCCCAACCCCACCCGCGTATGCACTTCGTCGCCGCACACCAAGACGTCGAGCGGATCCTCCTTGACACCACGACGTTCTCGGCGCGCAGCAATTTCCGGCTCGATCCCGTCAACGGCGCGGAAGGCGCTCGGCCCAGTGGTTCGTTGCCGACCCTCGATCCCCCGGATCACGCCAACGTCCGGCGCCGGTTACGCGAGTGGTTCGCTCCGCGGACGCTGCGCCTGCTGGAGCCGCGGGTCCGCGAACTCGCCGCGGCAGCGGTGCTCGAGCTGCCCGTCGGTGTCGACTTCGACCTGGTACCGACGAGCAAGCGCATGGCCACCCGGGTCGTCTATGCGCTCATCGGAGCACCCCAGGAGGACTGGGTCCAGTTGCAGGCATGGAGCGACGTCCTCCACAAGTATCTACCTGCTCCGTTGCAGGGCACGCCCGAGTACATCGCCATGATGAACCGGTTGGGCGAGGTTCTTGAGGAATACCGAGCAGGTCTGCGGGCGGCCGACGACACCGTGGTGTCCGGACTGGCCGCAGCGGTCGAGGCCGGGGACCTGGCCCCGGCTGACGCCCTCACGCATATCTGGCAACTGATCCAAGCCGGGACCGAAACCACGATCAGTCTGATCACCAACCTGGTGCACGCGCTGTTGTCCCGGCACCGGCAATGGCAGTTGCTGCTTGATCGACCCGAGCTCGTCGGAGCCGCGATCGAGGAATCCCTGCGCCGGGACGCGCCGCTGCAGTACGTGATGCGGACCCCACATCACGCAACCGACGTGAGCGGATGCCCGGTCGAGTATGACGAACAGGTGGTCGTCGGTTTGCAGTCGGCCAACTGGGACGAGTCCGTCTGGGGCCCGGACGCGTTGGAATTCGACATCGAGCGCGATCACCCGACCGGTCACGTCGCGTTCGGCAAGGGGCCGCACGCCTGTCTGGGAGCTCCGCTCGCCAGAATCGAGGCGCAGGCTTTCATCCGCGAGCTGCTGAGCCGCCGGTCCGAGATTCGGCTCGCCACCGGCTACGTCCACGAACTTGCCAATGAGCTTATGGTGCGCAGGCCGGAGAGGCTGCTGTTGCACATTCCGGGCTGATCTGCCTGCTCGGGCACGGGAAGACGGTGCTTGCTTCGGGCAGTGGATCCGAACGGCGGTCGGTGGCAAAAGCTGTCGTGGCACTTCGTGCGCGAGAGCGATATGCGGTACGTGTCGCCGACCGGTCGTCGGCGGACAGTCGTCTTGTGGCGACCTGTCCGGCAAAGATCGGCGGTCCATGGTGGACAGTGAGATTGCGGTCGACGCGCTAACCGCGGTTCGCGACCGACGACGCGCCTTGCGCGACAGCCACAGCCGTCACCGGTTCGCAACTCTGGTCCGCGAACAGCGTCAGGGAGATCCGTTCGGCCGCGGCCGCTTCGGTGAACTCCCGGACGACGAGACAGGGCCGGACGACGGTGTCATAGCCGCGCTTTCCGCTGAATCCCGGCTCAGTCGGTGAACACCGTGACCGGGAGAGATTCCAGGCCACGCAGAACGTTGTTGAAATGGCGGACCGGTGCATCCGCCTCGATCCGGGTGACGTTGTCCAACAGCGCGTTGAGGATCGCCTCACCCTCGATGCGAGCCAGCGCCTGGCCGGCGCAGCCGTGTAGGCCGTAGCCGAAGGCCAGGTGTCCGATGTTGTCGCGGGTGACGTCGAACCGTTCGGGGTCGGGCCACCGGCGTTCGTCGCGGTTGGCGGATCCGAACAGGACAGCCAGCTTCGTGCCCGCCGGCAGCGTGACATCCTCCTCGACGGTCCAGTCGGTCCGGACCGTTCGTCCGAAGGCCTGGACGGGCGATTCGTAGCGGAGTACCTCGCGAAACGCCGGTGGTACCAATGAGCGGTCGGTCCGCAGCAACTCCCACTGATCGGGATGTTCGGCCATCAGCCAGACGGCGTGGCCGAGCGCGTGCACCGTGGTGTCCATCCCGGCCGTGACGTACGCCATCACCAACCAGGGCGCGGCCTGCGCGGGAATCGCGCCGGCGTCGGCGGCCTCGTACACTGCCCTGCCCATGCTGCCCTCGGCCAGATTCTCCCTGGTTACGCTCACCCGCATGTAGTCGGCCAATTCCGCCCTCCTCGGAAGCGACGCCCTCGTGCGCTCGTTGTCAGGGCCGAAGCAGTTGAAGTTGGCGTCGACCATGCGTAGCAGATCTTCCCGACCGTCCTCGGGCAGGCCGATCAGGTCACCGACTATCTCGACCGGGAACCTGCGCGCGAGGTCGGTCACCGCGTCGAAGGAGCCCTGCTCGACCAAGCGGCCGACAATGTCCTTGGCCCGTCGGCTGATCGCGGGCTCCTGCTCGCGCAGTGCCCGACGGGCCAGTTTGGCCGCGAGGGTGTTGCGCATGGCGTCGTGCAGCGGCGGGTCCGACCGTAGAATGGAGAAGTCGCTCATATATTCGTTGAAGTCATTGTTGAACGCGATGTCGGCGGACGAGAACGACTCCCAGTCCGCGAGTACGTCACGCGCCTGCTGGTAGCGCGGTACCGCGTACACGCCGAACCGGTCAAGATGGACGACCGGTCCTGCGTCGCGGAGTTGCTGGAACACGGGGTAGGGCGCGGCCATGACGTCTTCGGAGAAGATGTCCACATCGGACCGTGGAGTAGTGGCGATCGACTGCATCAACGTGTCCTTTGGTGAGCTGGAAGTTGCTGAGCGAGCTTTGTGAGCTTCGGTGCGGAGATCGGGACGTTCACCGAAACCGCGGTGCCGAAGTCGTTGTCCGGCCCGTCGGCCGGCCAGACGAGCAGGGCGCGTCGTTCGGCGAGCGATCCGTCGATGATCATGGGGTCGCCGACCGGAGGCAAGTGGCCGGCCATCCGGATCTTCAACCCGAATACCTCGGTCCAGAAGAACGGTGGGGTGCTGCCCACCAGGTCGTGCGATTCGCGACCGAGCAGGGTGGCTGCGGCGATCTTGGCCTGGGAAAGGGCATTCCACCAGTGCGGACTGCGCATCGCTCGGCCGTTGCGCCCACGTATGGACGCCACGTCGCCCGCGGCGACGATGTCCGGCGCGACCCGGCACGCACTGTCGATCACCACCCCGCCGTCGAGTTCGATACCGGTCCCGTGCAACCACTCGGTGTTGGGCACATCGCCGGCCGCCGTGACGACGAGGTCGGCTTCGGCCAGCACAGAGCCGTCCATCGCCAGTAGCCGACCCGGGTTGTCGATCCGGACCCCGGCAGGCGCGACCTTCACCCGCACGCCGTGCTCGGCGGCCGCAGTCAGCACGAGGTCGGCGAGCATCGGACCGAGCCTGGTGACCAGCGGGGGAACCTGGTCGACAACGGTGACGGCCTTGCCGAGGCCGGCCGCCGCCGAGGCGATCTCCAAGCCGAGGAAGCCCGCACCGGCTAGCGCGACGTCACGAGCGGAGGCCAGCTGCCCGCGCAGCGCGACGGCGTCGTCCAGGCCGCGCAGCGTGTTCTGGCCACTGTCGACGGCGTTGCCCGGTCGACGGGCGCGGGCGCCGGTCGCGATGACCAGACCGTCGTAGCGCAGGCGTTCGCCATCGGCGAGTTCGACCACGTTGTTCGCGCGGTCCAGGCCGACCGCGGTGACGCCGGTGCGCAACTGGATGTCGTCGGGGACCGACAGGAACACGCTGTGCTCGGATTCGGCGCCGACCAGGACGGCCTTCGACAGCGGCGGCCGGGTATACGGTCGATGCGGCTCGTCACCGATCACCGTGATGTCGCCGTCGAAACCGAAACCACGCAGTGCCGCCGCCGCACCGCAACCCGCCTGGGACGCGCCGACGACGACGAGGTGCCCTCGTGTGGTCATCGGTGGACAGTCGTGGTGGACAAGCTCAGCGCCGCCACCGGACAGGCGCCCACTGCCGCGCCAGCGAGCGGTTTCTGGGCTGCCGAGATGGCAGCGACGTCGATGATCGGCTCGTCATCGTCATTGAGGTGGAGAAGTTGCGGCGCCGCCTGCTGGCACATTCCGTAGCCCTCACACCGATTCCGGTCGACCACCAACTGGTTCACCTCTGCGTGCTCCATTGTGACTCCCTCCGACTACTTGCCGACCCATGCCCCGGTCTGATCGCACCCGGCGTTGGCTGATTTCGGCGACATCAATGGTCACCACCAGTTAAGGATCGGGATTCCTGGTTGTCAAATCGGTGGTCCTGTATTTCAGGACGAGCATGAACTGTCGCGAATTTCAAGTCCCCGCGTGACGGCTATCGCGGCGCAGAGGAACGACTACCGACCCTGTGCGCGGTGGATTGAAGCGACGCGCACGAGAGTCGGGTCCCAACTGTCGGCGAGGGCCGCTGCCTCGGCGATGTGTGCACGGACGTCGGCCCGCTGCAGCGCTTCGGTGAAGTGCTTTTCACTTGCCCACTGCGCATAGTTGATCACGCGGGCTCCGTCGAGACTGGCGTGCATGTTCGCGGAGATGAAGCCGGGCACGGTCACGAAGATGGTGACGCTGGCGTCGTCCAGGGCGGCGACCAACTTGGCTTGCCGCTGCGGATCGACGTTGAATACATTGATCAGTGTCACCTGGTCCGTGCCGGCGGTGAGGGTGATCGTGGTTATGGGGGTGGTCATCGTGTGATTCCTCCGGGTATGGGTTCGTACTGCGAGTGGATTCGAGACTTTCTGACGAATACGGGATGTGGAACATGGTCAGAACGACACTCAGGACGGCCGCCTCGGTGCCGTGGCAGCGTGTGGTTTGACGACCACGAGCCCGGCGAGGCCGGTGTTGTTCTCCAGCAGCCGGTGGACTTCGGCGGCCGGCGCGAGCGGGAAGCGCGCGGCGATCGGGGTGTGCAGCAGCCCCTGTTCCAGCAGTGACAGGACGCCGAGGGCGTCGCGATGTCGTGCGCCCCGGATCCCGACGACGGTCAGCTCAAGGAGGGTCAGATCGTGCGCGGTGAGGGGAATCGGGCCGGCCGGGTGCTGTTCCCCGGCGGCGGGACAGATCCCGCCGCCCAGTCGTACACGAGCGAGTCTGGCTCGCCGTGTTCGTAGATACGTGCAGCCCACGTTGTCTGAGGAAGATTCACGACGCGCTCCGAAGTTGTCACGGCCGACGCGGCTCCGGAGCGCACCGCCCGGCTGCTGGCAGCCATCCGCCGACTCGTGCCCGGCCAGTGAGTACCGGCATTGGCTGATTCGGCGATATCAAACGGCCAGTACTAGTTAAGGAGCGCAATTCCTGGTTGTCAAACCAGTGGTCCTGTAATACAGGACGAGCATCAATTGCCGCGAATTTCAAGCTCCCGGGTGATGGTTGTCGCGGCGTCGCGGACGGCGTTCTCCACGTTCGGCAATTCCGCGCGGGGGATTCGGGCGGCCAGAGCGGCGATGCTGATCGCGGCGCAGACGCTGCCGGTGCTGTCCCGGATCGGTGCGGCCACGCCCAGAATGTGCTCGTCCAACTCGCCCTGGGAGAGGGCGACACCGCGCTTGCGGATGCGGGCGAAGCGGGCGCGCAGCTTGTCGGGCTCGGTGAGGGTGCGGGCGGTGAACCGCTCCAGCGGCGCCTGTTCGAGCACTGCGGTGACTTCGTGGGGATCGGCCCAGGCCAGCAGCACCTCGGCCGCGGCGCCCGCGTTGATCGGCAGGATGTGGCCGCGGTCGTAGGACAGCCGGACCGCGTGTCGCGCCTCGACCAGATCCAGGCACACCACCGACCGGCCCGACCGGCGGGTGAGCAGCACCGTCTCGTTGATCCGGGCGGCCAATGACCGCATCACCGGCAGCGAGACCTCGGACAGGCCGAGTCCGGCCCTGGCCGATCGGGCCAACTCGAAGATGCGCGGCCCCAGCCGGAATCCCCCGGTGGTCTCCTCGACGAAGCCGGTTGTGACCAGACTCTGCAGATAGCGGTAGCCGGTGGAGCGGGCGACGCCGAGCCGCGCGGCGATCTCGGCGCCGGTCCACACCGGTTTGTCGGTGGAGTAGAGCAGCAGGATGTCCAGCGCCCGATCGGCGGTGGAGTTGCGTTCGCGGTAGGTGCTGGTGTTGCGGCTTCGTCCAGGCATGTCCACTAGCATAAGCGATTTTCGGTGGTCCTGTTTGTCAGGACGTTACTGACGAGAAACAGGAATGCGTGCCTAGGCTGGCAACCATGACGCTCAGCGGCACCTTCGACGTGGTGGTCTGCGGTGCCGGCCCGGTCGGCCTGACCGCCGCCGCCCTGCTGGCCGCCCGAGGCGTCACGGTCGCGGTACTCGAGCAACATTCGAGCACCAGTGACGAACCGAAGGCGATCAGCATCGACGACGAAGCGCTGCGCGGATTCCAGCAGGCCGGGATCGTCGATCGGGTGCTGCCGGTGGTGATGCCCGGCACCGGCACACGCTACTACGACCGCCACGGACAGGAGCTGTTCCACGCCCGTGGTCCTGAATCGCTCCGGCTCGGGTACCCGTTCAAGAACCCGTTCGCCCAGCCCGATCTGGAACGTGTCCTCGTCCGAGCGCTGGCCGAGACGCCGACCGTGCGGCTCTCGTTCGACACCCGCGTTGTCGGCTTCGACCAACGACCCGATCACGTCGATGTCCATGCCGTCACCCCGGACGGGGAGATCACCATCGAGGCCGCGTACGTGCTCGGCTGCGATGGCGGCCGGTCGGCCACCCGGCTGTTGCAGGGCGTCGCCATGACCGGGCGCAGCTACGACGATGTCTGGCTGGTCGTCGACACCCTCGACGACGCGCACACCGAGCGGTTCGCCATGCACCACGGCGACCCCGACCGTCCACATGTGATCGTGCCCGGACGGGACGGTCGGTGTCGCTACGAGTTCCGCCTGTTCGCCGGCGAGGGCGCTCCGCAGGAACAGCCGCCGTTCTCACTCATCGAGAAGCTGGTGTCCCGCTATCGGACGATCACCCCGGCCCAGGTCGAACGCGCGGTGAACTACAGCTTCAACGCCGTCGTCGCCGACGAGTGGATGATCGGCCGATCGTTCCTGCTCGGCGACGCCGCGCACATGATGCCGCCGTTCGCCGGGCAGGGGCTGAACTCGGGAATACGGGATGCGATCAACCTGACCTGGAAAATCGCCGACGTGCTGGCCGGCAGGCTGGCTCCGACCGTGTTGTCCAGTTATCAGCGCGAGCGACTACCGCACGCATTGGCCACGGTGCACATGTCCGAGCGGCTGGGCCGATGGGTCATGACGACCAAGCCCGGCCTGGCCCGAGTCCGCGACGCGGCCGTGACCCATGCGCTGGCCACCCCGGCCGGCCGGGCCTACCTCGAGGAGATGCGATATCGGCCGCCACAGCGCTATACCGACGGACTCGTCATCCCGGAAAGTCGCGGGCCGACCGGTGTCTTCATTGGGCAGCCAGTGGTCTTCGATACCGTCGATCACCACTTCCGCCGGCTGGACGAGGTGCTGGGGCCGGGCTGGGCACTGGTGGGCGTGGAACTCGGCGACCTCTCGTGGGCAGGGACCGAACCCGTCACGGCGGCGCTGGCCGCGACCACCGTCGAGATCGGACAGAACGAGCATCTGCCGCGCACGGCACATCGCCTCGTGCTCGACGTCGACGGTGGGCTGGCCCGCGAGTTCGCGGCATATCGCGGATCCTTCGTGCTGCTGCGGCCGGACCACGTCGTCGCCGCGTCCTGGCGTTCGGCGGACAGCGCCGAGTTCGCCGGCCGCGTGCTGGCCTGGGCCCCTCGGACAACGACCACCTCATCGGAAGGGGTACTCACCCATGGATAAACCACAACGGGTCGTGCTGCGCGAGCGCGACGCGGTCGGCACCCTGACCCGGACCGCCGTCTCGCACATCGGCTTGTCAGTGCCCGACCTGGCGTCGGCCGCGCAGTTCTATCGGCGTGTGCTCGGCATGGTCGTGCACAGCGAGCTTCCCGATGGCGGCCTGCGGCTGGGCTGGGGCAGCGGGCACCACGCGATCGACCTGGTCGAGGGCGAGCAGGGACTGCGGCACTACGCGTTCGAGGTCCGCGACGGCAACGGCGTCGACGGGATTGCCGAGCGGCTCGCGGCCGCCGGCTACCCGGTCGGCGAACTCGACGCGGGCCCGCTCGACGCCGCGGTCGGCACGGCGCGGGGCATCACCACGATCGATCCGCACGGCACCGAGGTCCATTTCCACACCACCGTGCAGCGCGACGGCGAGACAGCCGCGGACACCGGTCGGCGGCCGATCAAGTACCAGCACATCACCCTGGCCACCGACGACGTCGAGACCATGGTCGACTTCTTCGTCGGCGTCGTGGGTTTCCGAATCTCCGACCACCTTGACGACGGCCGGTTCGCCTGGCTGCGCAGCAACCGCGATCACCACACCCTCGCGGTGGTCGACGTCGGTCGCGGCGGCGACCTCGACCACTACTCCTATGACCTGGCCGAGTGGGCGGACTTCAAGGCCTGGTGCGACCGGTTGACCGACGAGGACGTCGACGTCACGTGGGGACCGGGTCGGCACGGTCCCGGCAACAACCTGTTCGTGTTCTTCGACGATCCGGCCGGCAACCACGTCGAACTGTCGGCCGAGATGGAGAAGTTCCACGACGACCGGGTCACCTACGCGCCGCGTCGGTGGAAGCCCATCCCCAACACGGTGAACCTGTGGGGCGGCCAGCTCGCGTCCTGGCGCCGCACCAGCGAAGGGAAGTGAGCGGTGCGCTACGCGACCTACGAACACCATGGCCGGCACCAGGTCGGCGAGGTGCGGGGCACGACGCTCATTCCCTTGTCCGGGATTGCTGAACTCGGCCCGGTGACTACGCCGGAGGTGCTGTCGACAGCACCCCGCGACGAAGCCGGGGCCGTACCGGTCGAGAGGGTGCGGTTGTTGCCGGTGGTGCCCCGGCCGTCGAAGATCTTCTGCGTCGGGCTCAACTACCGCGACCACGTCACCGAGACCAAACGAGACACCCCCGACTACCCGGTGCTGTTCGGAAAGTTCGCCACCAGCCTCATCGGCCCCCAGGACGACATCGTCCTGCCGCCGGAATCCACCCAGGTGGACTACGAGGGCGAACTCGTCGTGGTGATCGGCCGTCCCGGCCGTCGGATCGCCGAGTCCGACGCCGTCGACCACGTCCTGGGCTACGCGGTGGCCAACGACGTCACCATGCGCGACTATCAATACAAAACGCACCAGTGGATGCAGGGTAAGGCCTGGGACGCCAGCACTCCGGTCGGCCCGTACCTGGTCCCACCCGAGCACGTCGACATCGACAACGCCGGCATCCGCACGGTGCTCAATGGCGAGAAGATGCAGGAATCCGACGTGTCCCAACTGATGTTCACCATCCCCAAGCTGATCGCGACCCTCTCCACGTTCACCGCGCTGGCACCCGGCGACCTGATTCTGACCGGGACACCGGGCGGAGTCGGCTTCCGCCGTGACCCGCAGGTGTTCCTGCGTGACGGTGACGAGATCACGGTCGAGGTCGACGGCGTCGGCACCATCCGCAACACCGTGCGCGCCACCACGACAATCGAAGGCGGTGCCCGATGACCGACCGTCCACAAGAGCCCAAGATCGACCGCGGCTTCACCCTGCACCTGCGCGGCGACTGGGGCACTGCCAACCTGCACCGAGTCTGCGGCTGGGTCGCCCAGGAACTGGCCGACCGGTCCGGGCCGGACACCCGGATCGCGACCTGGAACAGCCGCGGTTTCGTCGACGCCGTCCGCGCGGTCGGGCACGGTGAGGTCGACATCGCGTTGACCACCCCCGCCGCGTTCGCCATCACCGCCCTGGACGGGCGCGGCGTCTACGCCGAGGAGAAGTTTCCGCAGCTGCGCGCGCTCGGCGTCATTCCGCAACGCGACCGGCTGGTGCTGGCCGTCCACCGTTGCCACAACGTCACCACCTTCGCCGAGTTGCGCGAGAAGGCTCCGCCGCTGCGGCTGGCCACCTCCATCAACGACGGCATCAACCACGTCGGACTGGCCGCGCACGCGATTCTGGACCGTGCCGGGATCGATCTGCTCGCGTGGGGCGGACGCTTCCTCGAGGACGAGCGGCCCTTCGAATCGCTCGGCCACGCCTTGGCCGGACGAGCGGACGCGATCATCCACGAGGCCGTGATGCTGCCGCACTGGCAGCAACTCGCCCCTGACTACCATTTCCTGCCGGTCGAGGACGACGTGCTGGCCGGGCTCGAAGCCGACTACGGTTGGCCCGCCGCGACCGTCGCCGACGACTACTTCCCTGGCGCCGACAGCTTCCGGACACTCGACTTCTCGGACTTCCTCATGATCACCACCACCGACCTCGACGAGGACATCGCCTACGCGGTGGCGTGGGTACTCGGCGAGACCCGGCAGCTCCTGGAGAACCAGTACCGGCACCTGGCGCCCGAGCGCAGCCCGGTCACCTACCCGCTGGATCCCGTGACGATGGGCCGGGCACCGATCCCCTTGCACCCGGGGGCTGCCCGCTACTACCAGGCACTCCCTACCAGTTGATCCGCCAAGACAAGGAGTTCGCCATGGAGGTCGTCGAGGACGTCCTGGTTATCGGATCGGAGCTGCCGTTGCGCAGCGTCGCGCGCGACGAGCACCTGCTGCTGACGCCGCCGTATCCGCCGAAGGTGCCGGGCAGGTCGTGGCGCGAGTATCCCCCGCTGAGCGTGGTGCACTACCCACAGGAGTACATCCACCAGCCGTTCGCCCCGCCGCGGGGTGTCTACGAGAACGACGAGATCCGCGTCGAGTGGCAGATCATGAAGGGCCGGCAGCCCTTCTACCACCGCAACTGCGACGTGGACGAGATCTCCTACCAGATCGCGGGCGAGCGCACGCTGATGACCGAACTGGGCGTGATCGAGCACCGGCCGGGTGAGTTCTCCCGCATCCCACGCGGCGTCGCGCACGACAACTACGGGCGCGAAGAGAGCCACCTGTTGTTCTATCTGCCGGCGCCGGTCAGCGAGCTGGCACCGGCGGATCGGGTCTCCGTCCCGGTTTTCCCACCCTTTCCCGGCTGGCAGCCCGGTGAAGTGAACGAGGCCGTCACCCAGTGCATGGGCACCCCCGGCCATGACCTCGGGGTGTTCGGTGTGGACGAACAGCAACTGCTTCAGCAGGTGCACCATGAGGACCGCCGTATGACGGTGCTGCGGGCCGACCCGGACCGCGCCACCACGTCGTTATACGGCACCGAGCGCATCCGCATCGGCTTCGTCAACACCACCCCGGGTGGTGCTCGCCGCTACCGCAGGCGGCTTGACGCCGACGAGATCCAGTACCAGGTCAGCGGTCGGCGCACGCTGGTCAGCCAGCGTGGGCTGGTCGACCTGGAACCCGGCGACTTCGTCCGGGTGCCACTCGGCGTCGCCCACACCAGCGTCACGACCGAGCCCGGCCACTACCTCAGCCTGCTCTCGCACCGCGAACTCCCCCAAGTGGCCGAAACCACCCGCGAGTCGGAAGCCTATGCGCCCGAACGACTCCAGGCTCTCAATGCGGAGGCCCATCAATGACCACCATGCTCGCCGTCCGAGCTGATGCCGGCGCCAGTGCGCTGACGTTGGAGAAGATCCCCGTCCCGGCACCCGGACCCCTCGACGTGGTGGTCAAGGTCGCCTCGGCGGGTCTGGTCCCAGGCCTGATCCGGCTGCTGGAGTTGGGCCGGTTCAAGCGGCTGCCCACCACCCTCGGGCACGAGGCCGCCGGCACTATCGCCGCCGTCGGCAGGGACGTCACCGACGTCGCGGTCGGGGACCGGGTTCGGGTGCACCCGAACCTGAACTGCCGGAACTGCGACTACTGCCGCACCGACCGCGACATGATGTGCGCCCAGCAGTCCATCCTCGGCCACGCCGTGTTCAGCGACGTCGTGCCACCGCTCTACGAGCAGTACCACGACGGCGGCCTGGCCGAATACGTCCGCGTGCCACACTGGCTGATCGACCGACTGCCCGACACCGTCGGCTTCGACGTCGCGGCCAAGGCGCACGACCTGGCCAATGCGCTGCGCGCGCTCAAATTGGCGGACCTGCCCATGGGCGCCACCGTGATCGTCACCGCCGCGACCGGGACCATGGGCACCGCGACCGTCAAACTCGCCGCGCACTTCGGCATCGCCAACCTCATCCTCGTCGGCCGTGACGGCGACCGCGTCCGCGCGGTCGTGCCACTGGCCGGCGGCATCCCGGCCACCACCGTCGCGTTCGACGATCTGGCCGAGGACTGGGCGAGTACCGGTGGGCTCACCCGGCGGTTGCGCGAACTGGCTCCCGATGGCGCGCACGCCGTCATCGACTACATCCCCGGTGGGGCGGCCACCGCGCAGGCCATGGCCGCGTTGGCCACCGGTGGTGCTTTGGTCCACATGGGATCCAACGCGACCCCGCTGTCGCTGCCGCCGGCCGCGATGATGGTCAACTGCTGGCGTTTCGTCGGTACCCGAGCCTGCACCCGCAACGACGCCCGGGAGATCCTGCGCATGCTGGCGAACGGCACGCTGACCGCGGACGAACTGATCACCCATCGGTTCCCGCTCAAGGACGCCCTGCAGGCCGTCGATGCCATGCAGCGCCGCACCGAACCGATGTGGATGACGGTAGTCAACCCCTGACCCGACACCGAAGGGCCACCGAGCACCATGCGCCTCACCCATTTCGGCCACGCCTGCGTGCTGGTCGAGATCCCCCAGCAGGACACCGCGACGCGGATCCTGATCGACCCGGGAACCTATTCCACCGATTTCGAGGAACTCCGGGACCTCGATCTGATCCTGATCACCCACGCCCACCCCGACCACCTCGACGCCGACCGTCTGCGTGCCTTGGCAGAACGCAACCCGGACGCGACGATCGTGCACAGCCCCGGCGCCGCGACCGTCCTCGCCGGACTGGCCACCACGGTCGCCGTTCCGGGCGACAAGCTCACGATCAGCGGTGTCGAGATCACCGTGACCGGCAGCGGCGAACACGCCCGCATCCACCCCGACCTACCCGGCTCCGACAACAATGGGTACCTGATCGACGGACTCGTTCTGCATCCCGGCGACGCCCTCGACCCGCCCGGCACCGACGTCGACGTGCTGCTGGTTCCGGCCGCCGGCCCGTGGCTGAAGCTCGGCGAGACCATCGACTACGTGCGCGCCCTGGCGCCGCGCGTCGTCGTCCCCATCCACCAGGCCGGCCTTGCCGCCGTGCATCAGGAGTTGCACCATCAGTTGCTGCGTAAGCTGGCACCGGACGGCACGGAGGTCATCGTCGCCGAACACGCCACGCCGCACACCGTCTGAATCCGACACGAGGAGACCTGCGTGCCGCACCCGAGGCAGTTGGTAACCAAAGCCAGCCGAGCGCTGGCGGCGGCCGGACTCGGCGACATG
>NZ_JAODNM010000024.1 GCF_025464955.1 Amycolatopsis sp.
CGGACAGCTCCCCTTCGGTGAGTGTCCACGCCGGCATCTGTTCCACGTCCACACAGCAAGCGTAACCGCACACTCGTTCGAACAGCATCACTCACACGGGTAGCATCTCGCGGAACAAAACCCTTACGCACCAACAAATCCCAACGTCAGGCTTCGAAGTATGCGGGAGCGGAAACCAGGACGCTTTCGAAGTACCGGCCATCCGGATCGTCGTCGGATTCGGGAACGGTGGCACGCCAGAGTGCCAGCAACAGCGCCTTGACCCGGTACGTACTGCCGCCCTCACTCTCGACGACCGTTGCCGACATGCTGAGCGTGCGAACGACTTCGTCAGCGCAAGTGCCGAACAGGTCCACTCCCGCGTACACAACCTTGACGGCGGCGGCAGGACGAGCGACCTCGATCGCCTCGACCCGATCGCCGCTGTCGAAGTAGGCGAAGATGGTCACCTCATTGTCCTGGCCGCGCACGACCAGCGAAGATTCCTTCCCAGCGCGGGAAAAATGCTTGACTACGCCGTAGTTCCCGAGCGTGCGCCATGCCTCCGCTCGCGAGGACCCGATGCGCACTAAGCCAACCCCGCGCGGCGGATCCAGTTCGATGACCATCCCCGAAGCCATCGGTTCAGTCGCCCGAGAAGCCCCAGAAGTAGATCTCGTGCGGTCGGCCGTCGCCCAGCGCTCGTACATGCTCCCGGGTCAGGACGTCGGTGCCGGCGACCTGACTGGCTTCGGCCGCCGATACCGGTTGCACCCTACCGATTCCGGCCTGTCATCGGCACGGACGAGAGCGAACATGTCGAAGATCGAATGCGTGCCTGCCTCCTGCGCCCTTCGGCGAAAACGCGCTGCCTCAACTGTTCTAACGCCGTTGCCAGGTCTTCCTGGTACGGCACGTAGAAGTCCCACCCCGATGCGCCCATGACTGTCCTCGGCTCCCTGTTCCGTGCGAACCAGCATTGCTATGCAAGCTAACCGGGACCACCGACAAAAATCGTCAACCCGTCACTGCGCCGCGGTCACCTGGTTGGCGGCGGCGAGCGCGGCGTTCGCGGAATCGAGCGAGTAGCCGACCGGGTTCGACCGGGTGTTGAGCAGCGGGACCATGTGGTAGCGCACGGCGAGTTGACCGGCGTTGATCTTGTGCTCGATCTGTGCGCCGAAGGTCTTCTGCAGCTCCCCGCAGATCGGGCAGAGGAAGTCTGCGTAGCGATCGATACTCGCCTTGGCACCAGGCTTGCCGACGTGACGACGACGCCGTCGCGAGTCTCGACGACACCGGCGTCCAGCGAGCTCGGGGCGGGCGCGATGGCCTGGCCCTTCGTCTCATCGCTCGACGAGGTGATCCAGAAGGCGCCGCCGATGACGAGCAACGCCACCACCACGATGACGCCGGCCACCACGATGCGCTTCTTCCTCGTCTCGCGTGCCTGCGCCGCGACGCGCTCCACCTCGGCCTTGCGGCGCAGCCGGTTCTCGATGTTCGAACCCACGTCTCATTCCTTCCCAAACCGGTCGTTGCGTATCAGAGTTCGGCCGTCCTCCGCGAAAAGTTCCTGGTGACGGAAATTAGCCCGCGATGAGCGGGGTCAGCAGCCCGCTCACGGCGAGCGGTGGCAGCGGCACGCGAAAAGACGTCAGAGAGCGTCGTTGTCGCGCGCTCGGGTGGCCTCGAGCAGGTCTTCGCGGGCCCGCGCTATCCGCGACCGCACAGTGCCTACGGGACAACCGCACACTTCGGCGGCTTCGGCGTAGGACAGCCCGAGAACCTGAGTGAGGACAAGGGCTTCACGACGTTCCGGCGCGATCCCGTCGAGCATGAGCTTGAGTTCGACGAGGTCTTCGAACCTGGCCTGGTTACGCGTGACCGTGTCGTTGCGCTGCTCGGCAACAGGTTCCCAATCGGTGCGCCCGGAAATACGCGGCCGCGCGGAGGCTGCGCGGATCTGGTCGACGACGACCCGGCGCGCGATGGACAGCAACCATGTCCGCGACGAGGACCGGCCGGCGAACTTCCGCAGGCTGGTGAAAGCCCGCAGGTAGGTCTCCTGCGTGAGGTCGTCGGCGCGGGCGGCGTCGGTCAGGTGCGCGACGAACCGCCACACGTCGGCCTGCGTACCGCGCACCCACTCGGCCAGTGCACGGCGGTCGCCCTTGCCCGCGGCGATGGCCAGCGCGGTGAACCGGTCGTCCTCATCGTGCGGGTACTTGCCTGGCATAGTGCGAGACAGTATTGCATCGTCATCCGGGAACTTCCGCGGCCGAAACGCGACTACTACATCGTGAGATGCGAGACATTCCGGGAAGCGCTGTCCGCCAGGCTCGACGGCGAGCAGGGTCCCGTCTTCGATGACGTCGTCGACAAGCACTTGACGACGTGCGCCGCGTGCCGGTCCTGGTACACCGACGCGCGGGCGATGCGGCAGTTCATCGCCGTCCGCGCGGCTCCGGTCGTCCCCGATCTCACCGAGCTGATCCTCGAACGTGCGCCTGCCCCGAGCGCCACGAACTGGCCCGCGCGGATCGCGCTCGGCATCGTGGCGTTCGCGCAGCTGACCCTCGCCGTCGCTCAGTTCCTCGGGGTGGCCACCGGAATGGGCGGTATGCAGGACGGGGGGTCGATGCTGGACCACCTCGGCCACGAGAGCACCGCCTGGAACTTCGCCGTCGGCGCCGGGCTACTGTGGGCCGCGCTCCGGCCGCGCGCGGCCGGAGGTCAACTGCCGCTGCTGAGCGGCTTCGTAGTCGTCCTGACGGTCCTGTCCGCCGGCGACCTGATCGGCGGCGAGGTCAGCGCCGGCCGGATCCTGTCGCACGTCCTCGTCGTACTGGGACTCGCCCTTCTTTTCTTGGTACACCGCCAAAATCGCGACGGCTACGGCTCAAGCCCGGCCGTCCGCAGCACCGCGGACACCGACTACGACGAGTTCGCCGATGCCGCCGACCTGGACGGAGGCGCCGACCCGGAGGAAGCCCGGCGCACCCGGCCCTGGCGGCGCCCAGCCAGCCGCCACCACGCGGCCTGAGTCACCGACGTCCTACTTTGGCGCTTTTGCAGGGTCTCTTAGTTTCTAAGAGACCGCAACTCGCCGTCGAGTTGCGGTGAGGGCCACGCCTGGCGATCACACTGCCTCGGCGGTGCCGCCGTCGGTGACCTTGTAGCCGGCACCGTGAACGGTGCGCAGGTAGGCGGGCCGGCGCGGATCGGCCTCGATCTTGCGGCGCAGGTTCACCACGTGCGCGTCGATGGTCCGTGCGGTGATGGGCCCGTCCATCCCGTAGGCTTGTTCGAGCAGCTGTGCCCGGCTGAACACCCGGTCCGGGGCGGCCACCAGCGTCGCCAGGATGCGGAACTCGGCCGGCGTGCACTCGATCTGCCGGTCGCCGACCCAGACCTCGTGGCTGAGCGGGTCGAGTGCCAGGTGCCCGATCCGCAGCGGCGGGGTGACGCGCCCGGTCACCGGCGGCGGACGGCGCAGCAGTGCGCGCACCCGGGCCAGCAGCTCGGGCTGGTCGTACGGCTTGGTCAGGTGGTCATCGGCGGCCGGTTCGGACCCGTTCGCCTCGCCGCTGATCACCAGCACCGGCACGTCGAAGTCCCGGCGCAGCACGCCACACAGGTCCAGACCGTCCACAGTGGGCATCGTAATATCCAGGATGACCAGGTCAGGACGTGTGTAGCGCACCTCGTCGATCGCGGAGCGGCCGTCGCGGACGACGCGCACCGAATGGTCCTCGGTCAGCAGGTACCGGTGGACCAGCTCGGCCTGCTCGGGGTCGTCATCGACCACGAGGACGTACGCGCACACGCGGACTCCTTTCCGCTCGGGTTCCTCTATCGTGCCTGATCCGCGGTGGACGTGACGAAATCGGCGACCGCGCGGGTGAACTCGGCCGGCTGCTCGAGGTGTCCGAAGTGGCCACTGCGCTCGAGGACGACCTGCGTGGAGTCGGGAATCAGGTCGGCGAGCTCGGCTGCCCAGTGCGGGCCGCAGATGAAGTCGTGCCTGCCGACGACCACCAGCGCCGGGGTCTTGAGTGACGCGAGCGCCTCCCGGTCGTCGATCAGGTCCGGGGCTCCGTGCTCGTCCAGGCCGGAGACGAACGACCCGTTGACCGAAGCCAGCGCGGGAGCGAACTCCGACTCGCGGCTCCAGTAGTCGGCGAAGAAGGCCGGGAAGAGCCGACGGCTCACCGACGTGAAGGTTTCGTCGTCAGCGATCGTGGGAACCATCGCCCAGGCGTCGAGGACGTCCTGAAGCTTCGGGTTACCGGCGTTCTTCGCGGTGAAGGTGCCCAGGTTGCGGAGTGCTTCCTCGAAGTGCTCGCCACCCGTGGCCGGCGCGCTGTCATACAGGACGATCCCGGCAAGCCGGTCGTCGTGGTTGAGCGCGTAGTACTGCGTGACGAAGCCGCCGTGCGAATGGCCGAGGAGGTGGACCTTCGGGACGCCCAGGTGCTCGATCAAGCCGTCGAGGGCCTGCGCGTACCGAGCCCGCGAGTAGCCGTCGGGGTGCGCCGCGAGCCGGCCCGAACCGCCGGTGCCGAGCGGCTCGACGTAGACCATGGTCAGCCGCTCCTCCAGCGCGGGCATCCGCAGGTACTCCCAGGTGAAGCCCGGTCCGCCGGGGTGGGCCAGGCACACCGGACCGGAACCGGCGACGTGGTAACGCTGGGCGACGCCATCGAGTTCGATGGTGTGGGTGCCCTGGGTCAAACTGGTGCTCATGGGGGTAATCCGCTCTGTGATCGGTGGGATGGACACCGACAAGATGCGGAGCCGAGGGGAAAGTTCGAACCCCGACCAGTGATCGTCACCACAGGTCACGAAGGGTGGAAGAGCCGCACTCGCTCGATGCGTCCGCCGGCCAGCGACAGCAGCCAGACCACCGACGGCGGGCAGTGGTCCGGGTCGTCAGCGGGGCCAATCAGGTCCATCTCCCAGATGGTGAGGTCCCGGCTGGCGACCGAGTGCACCAGGCGCTGGCGGACGCCGGCCGCCAGGTCGCTGTCCATGCCGCCGAGCACGAGTTCCCGCCCGCCCAGCTGGCCTTGTCCACCCAGCAGCCGGACCTCCGGTGACCACCGTTCGGCCACCACCTTGGCGAACTCACCGCGCTCGGCGGCCAGCAGGGTCTCGACGCCTTCGTGGCGGCGGGCGGCGTTCAACGCGTCGGCGTCGTCATGCGCCAGCGCGGACGTCGACAGCAGCCCCTGGGCCATCTTCGCTCGCGCCTGGCTGAGCCGGCTCCGGACCGTCCCGACCGGCACGTCGCAAGCGGCGGCGATCTGCTCGTAGGACGTCACACCGCTGAAATGACGTAACAGGACGGCCAGCCGCAACTGCGGGGACAACTCGTCCATCGCGTGCCAGATCCAGTCGCGCAGCGCGTGCTCATCCACCACTTGCTCGGGAGTCGGCTCCTCCGACGGCGGGGCCCACAGTTCGCCGAACCGCACGTCGTGCGGGGCCCGAAGGCGCATCCGGGAGGCGTTGCGCACGACCATCCGCAGCCACGCGCCGACCGCGTCCGGGTCCCGTACGTCGCCGATCCGCCGCAGCGCGACCAGAGCCGCGTCCTGCAGGACGTCGTCCACCTCCGGCCGGTGCCCCAGGACGCTCAACGCCACCGCCCGCATGCCCGCCTGGTGCCGCGCGAGCAGAAGTCCGAGCGCTTCGACGTTCCCCGCCTGCGCGCTGCGCGTCAGCTCGGGATCGGTGAGCACACCGGCCGTCATACCGAATCACTCTAGGCCGCCTTCTCAGCAGGCCCGCGGCCTCCGCAGCCACGACGCGAGCGCTTCGACACTGCCCGCCGGACGTTCCCCGGTGCGGCGAACCAGCCCGACCTCCACCCGCGTCGGCGGACCGGCCACGCGAAGCGCCACAAGGGAGCCCAGCGCGGTCGCCCTGCCGAGGTCCGGCACGAAAGTGGCCAGAACGCCGAGGCCGGCGGACGCGGCGAGAAAACGCGCTTGCTGACCGTCGATCTCGAGTACCGAGTGATCTCCGGTCAGCCCGGCTGCCCGCAGCGTCTCCTGGTAGAAGCCGCTCTCTGCCCCGGTCAGCGGCGCGGTGATGAGACCGGCCGTGCCGATGTCCTCCAGAGTCACGTCTGCGCCGGTCGCCAGTGGGTGGTTCCGGGCTACGACGAAGGCCAGTTCGATTTCGTGCAGCGGTTCGAACGAGGCCTCCGCCGGCAGGTGCCAGCGGATTACGTAGGCGAGGTCGATCTCCCGGTCCAGCACCGCCTGCGCTTCCCGGCGGCTGTGGCCGAACCGCAGGGACAGCAGAGTGCCCTCGTGGTCACGGCAGAACGGCGCGATCACCTGCTGGAAGAAGTACTGCTGCTCGAACGCCATGCTCGCGCCGAGCCGGACCCGGCCACGGCGGCCCTCCTTCAGATCGGCCAGCGCCGCCGTCAGCTGGTCCTGCTCGGCGAGCATGGCCAGGGCCGCCCGGTACACCTCGTGACCGGCCGCCGTTACGTGCACAGCCCGGTCCTTGTACTGCAGCAGCTCGGCCCCGCACGACCGTTCCAGCTCGCTGACGTGGTGCGAAACAGTCGGCTGGGTGAGGTTCAGACTCCGGGCCGCGGCCGAATAGCCACTGCGGTCCACGACGCGGACGAAGACCAGCAGGCGGAACAGGTCCAAGTTCACGGACGAACTCCTTCCGCGGGGTCGTGGACAACGGTCATCGAATCGCCCGCGAAGAGCTCTGCAATCACACACAAGTCTCTGGTGAACGGGGTGTGATTTCGGTAAGTCTCCTGTTGTCCGGCAGGTCGCGAGTCAGCTCACCGGTTCCACCACTTCACGAGGTCTTCCGCGATGTCGTCAGCCTGGCTCTCGCCGGCGGCAGCCGCGATGTCGATGACGGCCGGGTCGAGCATGTCCTGGGGCTTTTCGTAGAACGGCACCGAGACGATCACCCGCACGTGATGACCGCGCTCGGCGAGAACGGCCTCTTCGCGGGCGATCACGGCGGAAGGCATCGGAGCCAGGATGAGCACTCGGCCCGGCAACGAATCGGCGGGGAAGGCATCCCCTTCCGGATCGAGCAGCAAATCGGCGTTCGTGTTGGAGCGCACACCACCGTCGACCCAGACCGACCCGGCCACGGTGACCGGCGGCGCGGCTCCGGGCGCCGCGGTCGAACACGACACCGCCACCCCCAGCGGAATGGCGTCCGCCGCCGACCACCCGTGCGCGACACCGGTGTTGGCGTTGACCGAGACGGCTCTGAGCTGACGCGGCCACGCCCCCTCGGGCAAGGCCTCCTTCCACAGCTGGTCCGCCTCAGCCGCCGAAATCGGCGTTATCGCGGCGATCGCGGCCTGGCCGATCTTCACCGCCCGATCCGGACCGTGCGGCCCGCCGTCGGCCAACCGGCGCAGCAGCGCCGGGTCACCGTGACCGGCCGCGGCGTTCTTGGCATGCCACGCGGCCCGCTTCTGCATCAGCCCGGGCAAAGCCGGAAGACCGGCCGGATCCATCGTCAGCCAGGCGCCCGCCACCGAGCCGGCGGAAGTCCCCAGCACCACGCCGGACTCGGACAGCGGCAACCCCGCGGATTCGAGACCGTGCAGCAGCGTCGACGTCCACGCGACCCCCACCGGCCCACCGCCGCCGAGGACGAGCGCGTTCAGGGGAACCAGCGCGGAATCTGCCGGTTGCCGATGTTCGTTCATTCGAAACTGTCCTTTCCTGCGTGCGCCGGCTGCCACGACACACCAAGGTCTTGACATTTTCGGTCTGCCTAAACCGATAATATGGCGCCATCGGGCAACTCACTGGCATGTTGCGGACAACGAATGGGCAAAAACAGACAAGGCCAGATCGTCACGCTGCCCTACCGTGCCGGCATCGGCGCGACGCCCGGCGTCGAAGTACTGCAACTAGCCGATTTGCTGCCCCGGCGCTCCAGATCGGCGAGGATCCGGTAGCACGGCAACACGGCCGCGGCGCTGGATTCGGGTTCGCGGCCCTGGCGGATAGCGTCGACGAACTCACGGTCCTGGACCTCGATGCCGTTGCTCGACGCTCCGACGCCGGACAGGTCGATCTGCTCACCGTGCCCCGTGAAGAGATCGTCGTAGCGGGCAAGGTAGGTGCCGTTGTCACAGATGTACCGGAAATCTGTCCCGAATGGACCGTCATTGTTGAAACTCAGCGACAGCGTGCAGATCGCCCCGCCCGCCGCGCGCAGCTGGATCGACAGGTCCATCGCAATGCCGAGGTCCGGCCGCACAGGTCCCTGTAGCGCATGCGCCTCGACGATCTCTTCTCCGGTTTGATAGCGGAACAAGTCGACGGTATGCGCGGCGTGATGCCACAGCAGGTTGTCCGTCCAGGTCCGCGGTTCGTTGCGTGCGTTCAGGTTGCTGCGGCGCATGAAGTACGTCTGCACGGTCAGCTGCTGCAGCGCGAGCTCGTCGGCCTCGACTTTCCGGTGTATCCACCGATGCGACGGATTGAAGCGCCGGGTGTGCCCGACCATGCACACCAGCCCGGTCTCTCGCGCGACAGCGACGATCCGCTCGGCGTCGGCCAGGTTGTCCGCGAGCGGGATCTCCACCTGCACGTGCTTGCCCGCCCGCATCGCGGCGACAGCTTGTTCCGCGTGCAACTGCGTCGGCGTGGCCAGGATGACGGCATCGACGTCGTCGCGCGCCAGCACTTCGTCAAGATCCGCCGACGCGTGGGCGACGTCGTATTTCGCTGCGACGTCCCGTGCCTGGTCAAGACGTCGGCTCACGACGGAAGTGACGACGACGTCGTCGATCTCGGCGAGTGCGTCCAGATGCTTGAGGCCGAAAGCCCCGCCGCCGGCCAGCGCCACCCGCAAGGGTCGGACAACCATCAGGAGGTCGGTTCCAGGACGAGATGGCCGACCGCGGTGTTCGACGCCGGCACGTGGTAGAACCGGTAAAGCTCTTTGACAGCCTCGCCGAGGGCTCCGCGCATGATCAGCCACATCACCATCTCGATCCCCTCCGAGCCTGCTTCGCGCAGGTACTCGAGGTGCGGCAGCTTCCGCAGCGCCTCGGGATCGGCGGTCAGCTTGTCCAGGAACGCGGTGTCGAACCCCTTGTTGATCAACCCCGCTCGCGGCCCCTGCAGCTGATGGCTCATGCCACCGGTCCCCCACACCTGCACGTCGAGGTCCTCGTCGTAAGCCAGCACCGCGCGGCGGATCGCCTCCCCCAGCGCGTAGCACCGGTTGCCGGTAGGAGGTGGATACTGCACCACGTTGACCGCGACCGGAATGACCTTCACCGGCCACTTTTCGGTCTGTCCGAACATCAGGGACATCGGCACGGTCAACCCGTGGTCCACATCGAACTTGTTCATGATCGTGATATCGAACTCGTCGAGGATCAGCGACTCCGCGATATGCCAAGCAAGATCTGCGTGCCCTTCGACCACGGGTACCGGTCGTGGCCCGAATCCTTCGTCAGCGGGGCTGAAAGAATCCGCGCAGCCGATGGCGAAGGTCGGGATCATCTCGAGTGAGAACGACGTCGCGTGGTCATTGAAGACCAGTACGACCACATCCGGCTTCTTCTCCGCGATCCACTTCTTCGTCCAGTCGTAGCCGGCGAACACCGGGCTCCAATACTCGTCACCGGATTTCCCGTGATCGAGCGCGGCGCCGATCGCCGGAACGTGGCTGGTGGTGATTCCCGCGGTGATCCTTGCCATGTCTAGCGACCTTCCCTGACGGAGCGCTGCCCCTCCGGGGAACGTCCCCCGGCGACCATCATCGCGACGTAGTCCTCGGTGGTCATGCCGACCATCGTGCTCACGGCGGCCGGGAAACTCGTCCCGTCAGTGGCGAAGATCTTCGCGAGGAAGTAGATATTGCCGCCCTCGGCGATCGCCGCGTTCCAGTCCCGATCTACGACGGCTTGCCGCTGTGCCGAAGTCAACAGCCACTCATCGAGGTAGGCACTCTCTTCAGTCTTGAACCGGGCACGGTTATCCGGTTTGAGCAGGCTCATGCAGAACTGGTTGAGCTGGAAGCCTTTCCGGCTCTGCCGTCCGGTGAACACTGTCGTGCCGGGAATGTCGTCGAAGTCGTCGTCGCTGGGATTCACGCGTAATCACTCCAATAAAGGCGGGCCGGATTGTCCACCAACAGGTACTGACGGAGCTGTTCTGTCACCGCGATGCGCGGGACGAAGTCGACGAGCCGGCCGTCGTCGGGCACGTGGCTCTTCAGATTCGGGTGCGGCCAGTCTGTGCCCCACAGCACTCTGTCCGGAAAGGACTCGACGAGGGTCTTCGCGAACGGGACCACGTCGTCGTAGTCCGGCGGGCCGGCGACCGACAGCCGATCCGGACAGGTGACCTTCGCGTAGAATTGCCGGTGGTCCCGCATCAGGGTCAGGAAGCGCTCGAACTCGGGCCCGTCCACGGGTGCGGTGACGTCGGGCCGTCCCATGTGGTCGACCACGACGACCGTCGGAAGTGAGGTGAAGAAGTCCCAGCGCTCGGCGAGGTCGGCGGCTTCGAAGTAGACGACCACGTGCCAGCCCAGCCGCGCGATCCGCTCGGCGATGCCGCGGTAGTAGGCGTCAGGTTTCGGATCGACCAGGCGCTTCACGAAGTTGAACCGGACCCCGCGCACCCCCGCCTCGTGCAACTCCGCGAGTTCGTCGTCGGTGACGTCAGGCCGGACGGTGGCCACCCCACGAGCGCGGTCACCGGAGGCCCGCAACGCGTCGGCCATCGCGCTGTTGTCAGCGCCGTGACAGGTGGCCTGCACGATGACGTTCCGCTCGAAACCGAGGAAGTCGCGCAGCTTGAACAGTTCGTCCTTGCCTGCGTCACAAGGGGTGTACTTGCGTTCGGCCGCGAACCCGAACTCCGATTCGGGGCCGAACACGTGACAATGCGCGTCGACCGAACCCGGCGGGAGGGTGAACTCCGGCAAACTCGGGTCCGGGTGGAACGGCAGCCAATCGGCGTCCATCACAGGCCCCTCGCCGTCAAGACGGCGTCCAGGCGCGGGTACACCCGTCGAGCGTTGCCTTCGGCATACCTGTACTCCTGCCTCTATCTCCTGGTCACGCATGCGGCCGTGCTGCTCACACGAGGACGACGTCGTTGAACGGGGACTCCTTGTCGACGTCGAGGTCGAGAAGTCCATGCGCGTTCATCCACCGCTGGGTGATGTCGTACATCTCTTTGGTGTAAGGCTCGAAGACGATCCGCTCGCCGGGGCCGAAGCGCCGCACGTCGACCCGCTCGGCGATGTCCTGAGGCAGCTCACGAGACCAGTACTTCAGGTACTTCTCCGGCTGCAGGTCGATGTCGCGCTGCGCCTTCTCCAAGGCACGGAAGTACTTCTTCGTCTCCTCGTGGTCGGCCGTGCCGGCGACCAGGAAGCCGACCGCGAACGTCGCATCAGCGAGCTTGCGGTAGCCCAGCTGCTCCATGACGTAGTACTGACCGCCGAACACCGTCGCGGCCTGCACCTCGCCCCGGAGCAGACGCCGAACCCGGTCGTTGGGCAGGCCCTGGAACGACAGCTTGATGTCCTCGAAACGGACGAACGGCTCCAAGGCCTGGATCGTCGCATAATGGCTACCCGAGTGGTAACCAACAGCGACGTCCACTCCGGCGAGGTCCTCCGGACGACGCAGATCCGACTCAGGCGCGACGAAGATGCCCGCGGGAGTGACGGAGTAAGCGCTGCCCCACATCTTGCCCGAGCCAGCGGCGGCCACTGCGTTCACCGCCCAGTGACAGGCAGCCGACACGTCGCAGCTGCGGGAGTCGGACATGTCCTCGAAGGCACCCTTGCGCACCTCGACCGGGACGCTGTCCGCGGACTGCACAGCTGAGGTGGCGTGGGCACCACTGGACAGTCCGTTGGCCTGGAACTCGTAGTCGAGGCCTTCTTCGGCGAAGTAGCCGTGCTCCTCCGCTACCCACTCCTGAAGCCTGGTGTGGGGCTGAATCACGTACTTTCCCATAGCCCGTCCCCTGACGTTTTCGCTGGCTGCCGCGGTGGCGTACCTCGACGTTATGGCGGGCCGACGCTCCCGACAACGGGCTGCGATCGATGGTGGTATCGCGCTTTTCGATGGACGGTGTTCGCCGACGGGAGCAGCCGGCGGCCGAGGTTTCACTCGAACGCCGCTAGTTCTGGCGGCGACCGGGTGTGAGGCTCAGCCGACTGCACTTCACTGGGGGGCCAGAGCATTCAGGAGGACTCGTGCGCGCACAGTCGCGCCGCCTACCGGCGGCACTTTCCGTTCTCACCCTCGCGGCGGCGGCCGTCACGGGCTCCGCCGCGTCGGCCGTGGCCGGGTCGATGACCCCGGCGCTCGGGGCGCATCCGCAGTACGACCGCGTGGCGCAGGTCGCGGTAAGACCGGCCGCGACCACGTTCAGTTGCCAGACGACCACTCCGGCCGGGTGTTACGGCCCGGCGCAGGTCCGCGCCGCCTACGGGGTGGACAAGCTGGCCAAGTTCGGGCTGGACGGCACCGGCCGCACGATCGTCATCGTGGACGCGTTCCAGAGCCCGACCATCCAGGGGGACCTGGCCACCTTCGACACGCTGTTCGGCCTTCCCGCCCCGCAGCTGGACATCGTCGCGCCGGACGGGCTGACCCCGTTCGACCAGGCCGACCCGATCCAGACCGGCTGGGCGGGCGAGATCACACTCGACGTCGAATACGCGCATGCGATCGCGCCCGGGGCGAAGATCAAGCTGGTACTGGCCAAGAGCAGTAACGACCCTGACATCTACTCGGCACAGCGCTACGTCGTCGACCACAATCTCGGCGACGTCCTGTCGCAGAGCTTCGGCGAGGCCGAGCAGTGCATGGACCCGGCGATCCTGAAGAACACGCACAAGCTATTCCAGAAGGCGCAGGCCAAGGGCATGACCGTGTTCGCGTCCTCGGGCGATCAGGGCGCGGCGCAGCCGACCTGTGACAACACCTCGTTCTTCAAGGCTGCCAGCACCCCGGCGTCCGACCCGCTCGTCACCGGCGTCGGCGGCACCATCCTGGACGCCGACGGCATCACCGGTGCCTACCACAGCGAAACGACCTGGAACGAGCCCGCCTTCGCCGCGGCAGGCGGCGGTGGCATCAGCACCGTGTTTCCCACCCCGGCCTTCCAGCACGGCTTGGGCCTGTCCGGCCGAGGCGTGCCGGATATCGCCTACAACGCGGCGATCATCGGCGGCGTGCTCGCCGTCTGGAGCAGCTCCGGGCAGGGCACGAACCTCGTGTTCCGGTTCGGCGGCACCAGCGCCGGCTCCCCGCAGTGGGCGGGCCTCACCGCGTTGGCCGACCAACTGGGCCACCACCGGGTCGGCTACCTCAACAACGCGCTCTATGCACTGGGCCGCAGCCCGCTGTCCGGGTTGCTGCTACACGACGTCACCACGGGCGACAACACCTACCACGGCGACGTGACCGTCACGGGCTTCCCTGCCGCGAAGGGCTGGGACCCGGCTTCAGGGCTCGGCTCACCCAAGGCCGACACCCTGGTCCCCGCACTGGCACTCGCCGCAGGCCACTGATCTGGAAGTGGTCTTCCCTCAAGGCCACGACATGGCGACCCTCGCAGTGCGTCCAACGCACTGCGAGGGTCGCCATCAGGATGGCCTTGAGGGTTTCACGGCGCACGACAGCGCGGGGCGGGAACGTCGTGTCGGATTCCGGTCTACAGCAGCAGGACTGGGGGCCGGTGTCGTTACCCCTCGCAACTCGACGGCGAGTTGCGATCCTTAGCGTCCGCAACGATCGCAACTCGACGGCGAGTTGCGAAGGTCGACGGGGAGTCGTCGACGCGGCGCGGACACATGATCACCACGAGTGGACGCGTGATCACAGATCGCGGACACGCCAGGATCCGACCCAGCCCCTGGCGTGTCCGCCGTCCCGGCACTTGAGTCGCTCGCCGAAAGTGTGGCACTGAGGGCTTTCAGACGAATCCGAGCATGCCGGTAACGGCCTTGATCGAGGCGCGGAACCGGTCCGGGGGAAAGGTTTCCGGCTCGGTCAGGACCAGCCGCGCGGCCATTTCGAACAGGGCGACGGCGGTCTGCGCCAGGATGTCCGGTTCGAGGCCTGGCGGGGTCCCGATGCGCGCCAGCAGAGCGTTCGCCAGTTCTTGCGCGCGAGCCAGCACGACGGATCTTGCCTGTTCGCGGGCGGCGTGGAACTCGGCGGGCATCTCGGCCATCGGCATCACGATGCAGTGCCAGCGGTCCGGGGTCTTCCTTGCCGCGTCGAGGAAATCGGCAAGCAGCGTGGCGAGCGCGCCGCCGGGATCCTCGCTCAATCGCTGCCCGACATCGTCGGGCAGGATCGCCAACAACTGGTGCAGCGCCTGTTCGTGTTCCCGGCGCAGCAGTGCGGTCAGCAGGTCCGTCCGACTGGCGAACACGCTGTAGACGACCGGTTTGGTCACGCCGACCAGCTGAGCGATGGCCTCCATGGTCACCGCGCGCTGGCCCTGGGTCGCGACCAGGTGGAGCGCGGCGTCCAGCACTGCGGCCTGGCGCTGCGCGGCCGGGATCCGCGGGGCGTAGGCGCGCCGCTTGCCCGTTGCCGGTGTCACCGTTGCCATGGGTCTCCGTGCTGGTCAGGGCCGTTCCGAAGAACGGGCTGGACAAAGCTACGCTAGCGTAGCATATTACTACTACGGAGTAGCAATTGGGCGTCCGGTTGGAGGAGCACATGCTGAGGTCAGACGATTCTGCAGCCGGTCAGCCGCGTCGGCTGGACTACGGCTTCTTCGGTCCCGATTCGCCGACCTGGAAGGTATGGACCCAGCCGACCGCGCTGATCGGCTTCCAACGCTCGGTCGTGCTCGAACACTTCGACCCGTTCCTGGCCGCCGCCGTCGCGGATCAGCGCGGCATCTACCGCGATCCGGCCGGCCGGATGGACCGCACCCTGGCCTACTTCCTCACGGTCGCGGTCGGCGACAGCCGCACCGCGATCGGGGTGTCCGATCACCTGATGAAGGTCCACGCCGCCGCGACCGGGATCGAGCCGATCAGCGGGAAGCGCTACAGCGCCAACAATCCTGACTCGCAACTGTGGATCCACGTGACCGGCTGGCATTCGGTGCTGAAATGCTACGAGCGCTACGGTCCCGGCCCGCTCTCGCGCGACGAGGAACGCCGCTATTGGGCCGAATCCGTGATCGCCGCCGAGCTCCAGACCTGCAAAACCGCCACTGTCCCTGCTTCGCGGGGGGAAGTGCGGGAGTACTTCGCGCAGGTGCGGCCGAAGCTGTGTACCTCGGAACGGGCCAACGAGGGTATGCACTACCTGCTGCGCATACCGCGCGCCTCGGGAAACGCGAAGATGTGGGCGGTCAGCAGGCTGATGGCGCCCGCGACGATCGCCACGCTCCCGAAGTGGATGCGCGAACTCGGCAACTTCGACCAGCCCAGCGCGCTCGACGCCGCGATCCTGCCCGCCACCCGCCTTGCCATGCGCGCCGCGAGGAACCCGGCGGTCACCCTCGGCATCCTCACCGGTTCGATGCCGATGACTCATCGGACGATGCATCAGCACCTCAAAGGCGCAGCGCCGGAGCACGCCAAGACGACCACCCCGGCCGAAGCCCGCGAACACTACGGTCGGACGGCAGAAGCCGCGGCGAGTTGAGGATTCCCAGGTGAACTGCTTCTAGCCGGCCGTGGTGCAGCTGCCCCCTGCGCGCCACTGACCGGCGCCGTTCGTCCTGGGGTTTAGCCCTCGTGAAGTTCCCGCGCAATCCCGCGTTTCCCACTGCATTGTTTTGCCCAGCCCTTACTCTTCCTTGTCCGGCCGGGCACCTGCGCGCTCCTACCGTCGACTTATGCCGAATACAGCGGGATCTGCGGACGGTCAACCCGCACATCAGTGCGGTCCGATGCGGCGCACGCGGCGGCGGTGGAAAATCGCGGGCGTCGTACTCGCCGTCGCGATGGTCTATCCGAGTGTCACCTATGTACAGGCATTAACCTATCCCGGAGCCGCGAGTTTCACCGCGCGGACAACCGACTGGCTCCGCTCGATGGGCGCGGGCCCGGTTGTCAACGCGGCCGAAAACTGGTGGTACACCAGGCATGCACCGGCCAACACACCGCCGGACAGCACGGCGTTGCCGCAGCGGACGGCACACGCCCCCTCCCCTGCCGCACAAGCCGGCCCGTCGAATCTGCGTGTCACGGCACCAGTGGCCGGTGAAGGCGTCTGGGTCGCGGGGGCTCACGCACCCGACGGCACGGTCGCGTCGTACACCACCTTCGTCCGCCCTGACCCCCGGCACGCCAGCGTGGTCGCCGGAGTCGCCCTACTCGATCAGAACGTGACCGCCACCCATCTCGTCGCCGGCACGAAGGAGCCAGGCGGCTCCGGCTGGCCCGAGCAAGCTCAGGTTCCGCAAAGCTGGCGTCCGACACTGCTCGCGACGTTCAACTCGGGGTTCAAGTTCGCCGACACCGCCGGCGGCTTCTACAGCGACGGACGGTTCGCCAAGTCCTTGAAGGACGGTATGGCGTCACTGGTGATCGACCGCGGCGGGCGCGTGTCGGTGGCCGAATGGGGACGTGACGCGACGATGACCCCCGACGTCGCTGCCGTCCGCCAGAACCTCCACCTGGTCGTCGACAACGGACGGCCCGCCCCCGAACTGACCTCGAACCCGGCCGGGTTGTGGGGCAGCGCCAGCAACCAGTTCCAGTTCACTTGGCGTTCGGGTGTCGGCACCGACCAAGCCGGTCACCTGGTCTATGTCGGCGGTGACCATCTCACGCTGTCCACCCTGGCTGCGGCAATGGCCCAGGCCGGAATCATCCGCGGCATGGAACTCGACATCCACAGCGGCATGGTCGCGTTCAACACCTACCGGCCCGATCTGCCCGGTGCTCGGCCGGTCAAGCTGCTGCCGACGATGCCCGCCCCGGCGGACCGCTACCTGCGGGCCGACCAACGTGACTTCTTCGCTGTCACGCTCAGGCCATCACCGCAGTCGAATCCCCTGTCCCGGCAACATTCCTGAGCATCTTTAGTCCGTTCTCACCCGGCACGACGCGCGCACTACCCGTCACTGTCCCTTTTGGACTTCTCATGCACGGGTTCGGATAGCACGAGCGCCGGGACGAACCGCCGGCACCGAGCGGGCCTCGCGTCGGCCAACCGGCACCACGCGACTTTTCCGACTGCATCGTCAATCTGAGTCAGACAGCCGTTGAACACCCGAGGCGTGGACGCGGGGCCTCACGCCCAGCGCGGCGTCACCCTCCGGCCTGTCGGTTCGAACCCACAGGCTGGCAGTCACCCGAAACGCAGCAGCCGCCAGTCTTATTGACACCCTGCCAAGATGATCACGAAGGCCAGGGAACCACCAGGTCAGGGCAACCTTTAAGGTGGGGCGGGTCGGGCTCGAACCGACGGCCAAGGGATTATGAGTCCCCTGCTCTAACCAACTGAGCTACCGCCCCCTGCGCACCAGAGCAAACCAAGCCAGGTCGAAGCACGTTCGCATTCGCACATCCACCCCAGTACGTTTTAAGTTATCACAGCGTTTCGCGAACCGGACGCGGTAGGCCGAACAGGTACTCATCTGCCCGAACGGGCGGTATTCGTCTAGTTTTCTAGGACATCGCAGGACTGGACGGAACTCATGCCAGGTTCGGACACTGCTACCCGCTGGCGGAACGCGATCCTGCTGGCACTGGCAGACGCACTGATCGCGGGCATGACGCTGGGCTATCTGATTCGCGAGAACCGGGCGGTGGTGGTGTCTCATCTGAGCTTGATCTCCCTGGCAGCCGTTGCCGCGGTGAGCGTGGTGGCGTTGCTCGGCCGAGTGGTCCGCACCTTGGACCGTGCCGATCGGCAACTGGAAAAGATCCTCCGAGATGAACTGCGCCGACGTGAACCTTGAACCACAGCCCAGGAAAATGGAGTTCTCAGAACTCGTCCGCGCGGGATTCGCCAAACAGCCGACAGAACTCCGCATCACCCCTTAGGATGGATCCCGGGACCCCGGCGCCCACCTCCCCCTCGGAGCGTCGGGGTCCCGCCTCGTCTGCCGGGCCGCCCTTGACGTTGGCCCGGCCCGCAGAGCTTCCCCCTCCGCGGGCCGGCGCCATTAGTAGAACATACGTTCGACTGTGCTGCTGAGCGGGCCCGCGCTTAACTCGTCCGAGTGGGTAACGAAGGCCAGACGGCCAGCGGACCAGGACCGTCCAGCAGCTCTTTCGCTTCCGCCAGCGGATCGCGGCGCGGCGACAGGAGCAGGCGCGACACCTTCGCGTTCACCCGGGCGGCAGCCACCACGCCGGTGGCGCCGGCCAGTGCCAGGACCACGAAGCCGGTCGCGACCAGCAGCGCCGTGGGCAGGTCGCCGACGAACGCCGCGCCGATCAGCAGCGGTACTCCCACCGAAAGCACCGCCAGCACGTACGTCGTGAGCACCACGCTGGTCGCGACGGCGAACAAGGCCGCCGCTGTCTTCGGTATCGCAAAGACGTCGTGAAGGCACGCCTTGACCTGATCCCGCCGGTTCTCGCCTGCCCCCTCGCGGCATCGCGTTTCTCCGCGACAACCCTCGCGGCGAAATTCGCGGTCCGCCGCAATCCGGGCAGCACGTTGTTCCAGAAACCATTCCGCCGCTGGCTGCAAATTTCCGCTCTGCCACTTGGCCGAAAAGTACGGTGGATGCCACCCTCCGGCTCGTGACGCACTCAGGACAACATCTGCATTCCGCCGAAGATGATGGCCAGCAAGGTGCCGATGCCGAACCCGACCATGAGCGCGCCGCCCACCCTGGGACGTAACCGAACCGCCGAAAAAGCGAGCCCCAACGTCAGCATCAGCCAGACGCCGACAAAAGCCACGTGCGTCATCATGGTGGTGCTCAGGGAATAAGCGACCTTGGCGCCGCCGGCGACCACCAGCGCGGAACCGACGACAGTCGCCAAACTCACCCAGCGGTCTCTCGCCAAGCTCCCGGTTCGAACGCGGGTTGAATGACTTTGCGACATGACACCCTCCTTGGTTGGCCTGTCCCCACTCTCACACGAATTCGGCACCGTGACCCTTACCACTTGGTGACGTACCCACGGTCACTTCAGCCGGGATGGGCAGGGACAAATGACCATTGACGTAACCCGTTGGTCGGAACTCCGGTGAAGCGTGTTCTTCCACAGCGGATCGACGGGCTTGCGCCTCTCTGGAGTTTGATCCAGGCTGGCAGGAGTGTCCGGCTTCATCGGCACCGACGACCAGAGGAGTGACGATGAAACCGCTCGCTGTCCACCACGTCTCGATCGTCGTAACCGATGTGCGCGAGGCAGCCAGGTTCTACACCGATGTGCTGGGCATGGAGCTGCGCACCGACCGCCCCGACGATCTTGGACCCGGCGCCTGGCTGAACGTCGGCGACCAGCAGCTGCATGTACTCGAAGGCGGCAGCCTTCCGGGTGACGTCGGCCAGCATTTCGCGATCCTGGTCGGTGATCTCGACGCGGCAAAGGACGAACTCGGCGCCGCTGGTCTCGCCGTCACCGACGCGAGCCCGGTCGGAACATCCCGGCAGGCCTTCTGCCGCGACCCGTTCGGCAATCTCATCGAGCTGCACGAAGTGGCCCGGTGATCCTGGGAACCGACGTCGTCCTCGGCCACTGATGGTCCCGGCTGGAATCAAGCACCCGCTCCAGCTCGCTGGTGCCAGTCGTCACAGCAGGGTCCGGGCCACCATGGTCGCGCCGAGGACCGTCATCAGCGCCGCGATCAGGCTGTCGAGGACGCGCCACGAACCCGGTCGGGCGAAGAACCCGGTGAGCAGGCGCGCACCGACACCGAAGGTCCACCGCTGCGAGCCGTGGCTTGCCGCGATCGAACCCAGCAGGAGCACGGTGTCGAGGTAGACGTGCGGGTTCAGCCAGGTCAGCGCCAGGCAGGTCCACACCGATCGGCGCGAGGTTGTCGAACTCGCCCCGGAACATCCCGTCGACGTGCCGGTGTACTGGCAGCAAGGGAAACTCGACTCGCCTTCGCTGGCGGTGACGGCCGCCGTGATCGCCGAAGCCGCCGAGCTGAACCTGCACGTCGGGAAAACCCCGAACCACGGGATACGGCGCCGGTAGGCTCGTGCCCCACCAAATCCTCTCGCCCGACGCCGCGAGCTAAACCTGCGCGGCTACGAAGGCGGCAAGGTCGACCACTTCCTGTCCGGCCACGTCGTGCCCGAGGTTCGGATAGACCCGGACATCGGCGGTTGTGTGCGTCTCCATCCACGCATCGGTGCGTTTCACCGCGCTGGCAGGAATAACCCAGTCAACCTCGCCACGGCCCCAGAACACGGGTGGCTTCGAGCGGGAAAGTTCGTTGTCCCCGGCTTGGGTGTCATCGACGACAAAACCCGCAAGGCTGACTCCGTAGGCGAAGCGTTCGGGAGCGTGTCGCATCAACTGCAGCACCATTCCGCCGCCCTGCGAGAATCCGAGCAAGCCGATCGAGGACGGTGTCGGCAGCGTGTCCAACCAGGACAGGACATCCAGAACCGCCGCGTTCGCCACGTCCGGCCGAGGATCGCCGATCGGATTGCCGGCACTGGGAAACCAGGCGTAACCTCCAGCCTCGGCGTAGCGGGCCCGCACCGAGGCCACCACGACGTCGCGAGGCAACCGTGGTGCCAGGCGGAACAAATGGGTCTCGTCATAGCTCCACCCGTGCATCATCACGAGGAGCGGACGATTCGCGCGATCGCGTTCGTTCGCCGACCAAAGTACCGCCGCCGGATCGAGTCCAGGTTTCGCCATGATTGAATCGCCTTTCTTCGCAAAGCCGCTACTGACGACTCTGCTCGAAAAAGACAACCGCGTCCAAGACCTGATCTGACGCCTGTGATACCTCCCGAGTATCAGGCGTCACGCAATAGCGCGGTATCCGAGACGGCGGTGATGTGCGCCGCCATGGCTGCTCCTGCGGCAGCGGTGTCACCCGCGCGAATGGCATCGGCGATCTTGCGGTGCGCCCGCAACGATTCCTCCGGTCGCCCGGCCTGCGCCAGCGATTCGATACGACTTTCCCTGACCAGCTCGGAAATCTCGATCATGAGGCCGGCGAGCAGACCCGAGTGCGCGGCATGCGTGACGGCACCATGGAAGAGCTCGTCGCCGGCGACCCCGCGGCCGCCATCGGCGATATCACCAGCCATGACCCGCAGGGCATCGTCGATCGCAGCGAGGTCCTCGGCGGTATGGCGCTGAGCCGCGAGGGTGGCGAGCTTGACCTCCAGGGCCTCGCGAGCCTCGATGACCTCCTGCAACCGGTTGCGGCGCGCACGCAACGCGGCCAGCACCTGCCGTTCTGGCGGGATGTCCAGGATGACGGCGCCGTCACCGTGGCGTACGTCGATGATGCCCTGAACCTCGAGTGCGACCAGCGCCTGACTGATCGAGGCGCGGCTGACACCGAGCAGGGACGCGAGCTCGCGTTCCGGCAAAAGCCGTTCGCCGACGTCCAACCCTTCGCTCTGCACGTAGTCGAGCAGCCGTTCGACGAGCTGCTCGTACAGGCGGGGACGGCTGACGGGCCGCAGCGTCGCCGGGCGCTTCCTTGGTGCCGCCTCGCGTGTCACGGGCCACATTCCTCTCGCAGAGCTTGACCCCACTCTAACGACCGCCTTCACTGGACATATTGGCTAGTCCACTAATCCAACAAGCCACAGGTCCACTCGGCCATTTGCCCGCAGGGCCACTGCCCACACCTGGGGGAAACCATGACTGCACCTCTCGACGGCCTCCTCGTCGTCGACCTCAGCCGCGCGCTCGCCGGACCGCACGCCACGATGATGCTCGGCGACCTCGGCGCCCGGGTGATCAAAGTCGAAAGCCCCGACGGCGGCGACGACACCCGCGGCTGGGGCCCGCCCTTCGTCGGTGCTCCCGGATCGCAGGAGTCGACATACTTCCTGTCGGCGAACCGCAACAAGGAGTCGATCGCGCTCGACCTCAAGTCCGACGAAGGCCGCCACCTGCTCGAAGACCTGGTCAGAAGCGCGGATGTCCTGGTCGAGAACTTCCGTACCGGCGTTCTCGACCGCTTGGGGTTCTCCCCTGCCCGGCTGCACGAGCTCAACCCCAGGCTCGTCGTGCTGTCGATTACCGGCTTCGGTCATGACGGACCCGAGGGTGCGCGATCGGGTTACGACCAGATCGCCCAGGGCGAAGCGGGCCTGATGTCGCTGACGGGGTCGAGCCCCGAAGACGTCCAACGGGTCGGGGTGCCGATCGCGGACCTGCTCGCCGGGATGTACGGCGCCTACGGCGTCCTGGCCGCCCTGCGCGAGCGTGACCGAACCGGACGCGGCACAGTGGTCCGGACCTCGTTACTCGCCGCGGTCGTCGGAGTGCACGGCTTCCAAGGCACCGCCTGGACCGTGGCCGGCCAGGTCGGTGCGGCCCAGGGCAATCACCACCCGTCGATCTCGCCTTACGGGTTGTTCCACTGCCGCGGTGGCGCTGTGCAGATCGCGTGTGGAAGCGAAGGGCTATGGCAACGGCTATGCGCCGAATTCGGCCTCGACCCGGCAGCGGAGGGCATGCGCACCAACGGCGAACGCGTGCAGCACCGCGACCTCGTGCGCACCGCGATCCACCACGCGTTCGCGGCCGACACCCCCGAGACTCTGTTGGCACGGCTGGCATCCGCCGGCGTTCCGGCTGGGCGGATCCGTACCCTCGACGAGGTCTACACCTGGGAGCAGACGGTCAGCCAAGGTCTGCTCATCGACGTCGAGCACACGACCCTGGGGCATCTCGTACTACCTGGGCCGCCGCTGCGCTTCTTCGACGATGACCAAGAGCGCCCCACCCACCAGCACACGGCACCGCCCACGCTCAACCAGCACGGCGCCGCTGTCCAAGCCGAGTTCACCGGCGCGTCGACGATGGTCCGGTCGTGACCCCGCAAGTGGCGGCGCCCTCATCCGTGACCACGATGGCCGACCTCCTCGACCCGGACTCCTTCGTGTCCTGGGACCACGCTCCCGTCACCGCCGGCTTCACGCAGAACTACCTGACCGCGCTGAGGGCTGCGGCCGAGCGCAGCGGCACCGACGAGGCAGTGACAACGGGGGAAGGACTGATCGAGGGCCGCCGGGTTGCCCTGATCTACAGCGAATTCGCCTTCCTGGGCGGCTCGATCGGGAGCGTCGCCGCCGACCGGATCATCGCCGCGATCGAGCGCGCCACCACACAACGACTGCCACTGATCGCCTCCACCGCGACGGGCGGCACCAGGATGCAGGAAGGCACGGCCGCGTTCCTGCGGATGGTGCCCATCACGGCCGCGATCACCAGGCACAAAGCCGCGGGACTCCTGTATCTCGTCCATTTGCGACACCCCACCACCGGTGGAGTGTTCGCGTCCTGGGCCTCGTTGGGGCACGTGAGCGTCGCGGAACCAGGCGCACTGATCGGGTTCCTCGGACCCAAGGTGTACTCGGCACTGCACGGCACGGCTTTTCCCCGAGGTGTCCAGACGGCGGAAGCTCTCAGCGCACACGGGTTGGTCGACGCCGTGGTCCTCACCCGGCAACTGGCGTCCTGGACCGCGCGGCTGCTGTCGCTTGTGGACACCACCCCGGCCCCTGACGCGATTCCTGCCGACAAGCCACTTCCGAGCGGCCCGGAGCCGACAGCGTGGGAAGCGGTCCTCCGGTCCCGGCGTCCCGAACGACCCGGCGTGCGCGAGCTCCTGCGAACGTCCGCGGAAACCGTAACCCTCGGCGGAAGCGAGGACAACGCCCTCGTACTCGCGCTGGCCCGGTTCGGCGGTGTCCCGTGCGTGCTGGCCGGTCAAGACCGCCGAGCCGCCCAGCCCGTCGGGCCTCGCGACCTGCGGCTGGCCCGGCGCGGCATGCGACTGGCCGAACAACTGCGCCTGCCCTTCGTCACGGTGATCGACACCGCGGGTGCCGCCCTCAGCCCCGCGGCCGAACATGACGGGCTCGCCCACGAGATCGCGCTGTGTCTGGCCGAGCTTCCGGCGTTGCCGGTAGCGACGCTGGCTGTCCTACTCGGACAAGGCGCCGGCGGTGCGGCACTCGCGTTGCTGCCGGCCGACCGAGTCCTGGCCGCGCGCAACTCCTGGTTGGCTCCGCTGCCACCCGAGGGAGCCGCGGCCATCCAGTACGGGGACAGTGCCCGCGCCGCGGATGCCGCGACCGCGCAGGGCATTCGCAGCACCGACCTTTTTCGCGACGGCACCGTTCATCGCATCATCGACGAACGACCGGACGCCGCCGAAGAACCGGAAGATTTCGTGCGCCGGACGGCCGCGGCGATCGGGACCGAACTCCGCTCCGCCACGACGTCGAGCTGACGGTCACGCTGTCTGGGCAGTACGCACCTTCGGCCACATCGCGGCACCGAGCGCGGCGATGACCACCCCCGCGATGCAGACCCCGGTCCAGCCGGCCATCGTCCAGGCGACCGAGCCGACCGCCGAACCCACCGCGCCGCCGATGAAGTAGCACGTCATGTAGCCGCTGTTGGCACGGGAATGCTCGCTCGGCTCCACGTCGTAGATCAGCCGCTGGTTGAGAACGTTGAGGCCTTGCGCGCCGACATCGAGTACCACGATCCCGATGAGCATCCAGACCACCGAGTGCGACGCCGGGATCAGGATCACGAACGACAATCCGATCAAGCCGACCGTCAACGCGGTCGGAAACAGCCGGGCCGGACCAGGTACCCGCCCGAACTGGTTCGCGGCCAACGCACCCGCGGCACCGAGCAGTCCGAAGAGGCCGATGGTGGACGGGCTGTAGTGGTAATGGTCGCCAGAGAGCACAAACGCGACCGTGGACCAGAACAGACTGAACGCCGCGAACGCGACCGCACCCAGCACCGCACGGATCGGCAACTGGTGGTACTTGCGAAACAGGCCGGGGATCGACCGAAGGGTGCCCAGATAGGATGGTCGCGGCGCGGTGGCCGGCGGGTCCTTGAGCACCCGGCGCATCACCAGCGCGTTGATCAGCATGAGCCCGGAAGCGAAAAAGAACATCGCCCGCCACCCGACGACCTCGCCGATCACGCCGGAAACGGTACGCGCCAGCAACATGCCGGTCAGCAGCCCGCTGATGACGGTACCGACCACCTTGCCACGGTTTTCGCCGTCGGTCAGCGACGCGGCGGCAGGCACGATCACCTGCGCGGCCACGTTCGCCAACCCCACCAGCCCGAAAGCGACCAGGAGAGCCGCCAGGTTCGGCGCCAGTCCAACGCCGGCCAGGCCGATCGCGCTCAGCACCAGCAGCACAGTGAGCAGTTTGCCGCGGCCGAACAGGTCACCCATCGGCAATACCAGCACCAGCCCGACCGCGAATGTCGCCTGCGTCACCGTGATCGTCAGCCCCACGGAGCCTTCGCCGGCGTGAAAATCCCGGCTGATCAGGTGCAGCAGCGGCTGCACGTAATACAGATTCGCCGCGATCGCACCCGCCGAGACCGCGAGCACGGCCACCTTCGCCCAACTCAGCTCGGCACGCGGCACCACTTCTGAAACACCAGGCATCACAAACCTCCTTCGTCGTTTCCTGTTTCCCCGCAAGATTTCCGAGTTCAGAATGCGCGAAGTGACGCCGGTTCGTCCAAGACCTGTCCGGTCAGCTGTGATACCCGCCGGACATCAGCAGCGGTGATACCCGTCGAGCATCACAGGCCGCGAAACAGGTATTTCCCCACTCTGCCGGAACGGCGCAAACTGACGATATCCCGAATTCCCGGACAATGATCGGAGCACAGCCATGCCGAAAAAGGAACTGCTGATCCAGGGCGGCACAGTGGTCACCGTCGATCCCGAACTCGGCGACCTGCCGGACGCCGATGTCCTCATCCGCGACGGCAAGATCGCCGCCGTCGGCCGGCACCTCACGGCAGGCTCCGACACGCGAGTGATCGACGCCCGCGGTCGCCTGGTGATTCCCGGGCTGGTCGACACGCACCGCCACGTCTGGCAGGGCGCGATCTTCGGCTACGCCCCGCAACTGAGCAGCCTGGGCTACGGACCCGCGATCCTGGCCGGCGTTTCGCCGAAGTACACCGCCGAAGACGTCTACGCGGGCACGCTGTGGGGTGCGCTGCAGGCGCTCGACGCCGGCATCACGACCATCGCGGATTGGGCGCACAACCTCCAATCGGCCGAATACGCCGACGCCAACCTGCGGGGACTGCAGGAATCCGGGATCCGGGGCTACTTCCTCTACGGCGGTCCAGGACCGGCCGGGGACGACCCGAACCCGTCGCACCCCGCCGACGCACGGCGCATGCGTGACGAGCACTTCCCCCATGGCGTCAACGGCCGGCTGCGCTTGGGTATGGGACTGCGGGGCCCGTGCTTCACCACGATGGAACGCACCATCGAGGACTTCGCCTTCGCCAGGGAACTCGGGTTGCCGATCTCCATCCACGCCGGTCTCGCCGGAACATCCGACACCATCCTGGCGATGAAGCGGCACAACCTGCTCGGCGCAGACGTCAACTTCGCGCATGGCAACCAGATGAGCGATGAAGAGTTCGACCTCGTCGCCGCGAGCCAGGGCACCATCAGCATCACCCCGTCCACGGACATGCTGATGCAGTTCAGCACGTTCCCCGCCACCGGCCGCGCCATCGAGCGGGGCGTCCGGGCCGGGTTCGGCGTCGACACGGTCTGCAGTGCGGGAACCGACCTCTTCTCCGAAATGCGCCTCGCGCTCGCAGCGGAACGTTCCCGTGCCAACGCCGACGCGCTCTCCCGCGGCGAAGCCGTCGACAAAGTGGATCTGCACCAGCGTGACATGCTGCGGCTGGCGACCATCGACGGCGCGAAAGTCTGGAACCTCGAGGACGAGACCGGGAGCATCACGCCCGGAAAGCAGGCCGACATCGCCGTCATCGACATGCGCTCACCGCATCTGGACGGTCACGGCGATGCCATCGCGAAGCTGGTTCTCGGCGCCGGCCCAGCAGACGTCGAAACCGTCATCGTCGGCGGCGACCTCGTCAAGGCGAACGGCAAACTGGTCGGCGCTCACGTCGACGCCGCCAGGGAGCTCATCCGCAAGACCCGGGCCCGGTTCACCATCTGAACTCCACGCCGTAGTACCTGACGGGTATCACAGCGAACGAATCAGGTCTTGGACGCCGTCCACCGCTCGCTGGCAGGCTCGATAGGCACGACGATGGTGAAGAAGGTGGATGCAGTGAAGGTTTTCGTCACCGGTGGATCCGGCTACCTCGGCAGCGCGACGATCACCGCGCTCGTCCGAGGCGGCCACAAGGTCGAGGCGCTGGTGCGCAACGATCGCGGAGCGCTGAAGGTAGCCAAGCTCGGCGCCAAGCCGATTTCAGGCGCGCTTGGCGATCTCGACGTACTGCGCGACGCCGCGTCGCGGGCTGACGGCGTCATTCACCTGGCGAGAGCTGCGAACGCCGATGCCGAGCTGGCGGCAGCATCGGCGATGCAGGACGGCATCGGCGCTGGACCGTATGTCCACACTGGAGGCGTCTGGGTCTACGGCGACACCGATGGCGTAGTCGGCGAAGAAGCCCCACTCGCCCCTCCGAAGAACGTGGCCTGGCGGCTCGACGTCGAAGAGCGTGTGCTGGCGCGGGCCACGACCGGGGAACGCCCCATTCTGGTCCAGCCGGGCCTGGTCTACGGCGACTCGGCGGGACTGATCGAACGGTTCTTCACCGAACCTGGCAGGGCCGCGGGTTCCATCCAGTATTTGGGCGACGGGATGAACCGCTGGGCGCTCGTCCACGTCGAAGATCTCGCCGAGCTCTACGTGACGGCCCTGCGCGCTGCACCCGCGACCGTCTACGTGGGAGTCAGCGGCGTCAACCCGACGGTGAAGGAGGTCGCGGTGGCGATCAGCCAAGCCACTGGTCTGCAAGGAAAAACCCATTCCGTGACCATCGAGCAGGCGCTCAGGGAAATGGGGCCGATCGCCGAGGCGTTCACGCTCGACCAGCAGCTCACTCCCGCCAGGGCGCGCGATGAGCTCGACTGGGTGCCCACGCACACCGACCCGCTCGCCGAGCTCGCACAGCACTGACAAGAGGGGCTCGAATGGATGTCGACCTGCGTAAACTGCGGTACTTCGTCGCCGTCGCCGAGGAATTGCACTTCGGTCGGGCGGCAGTTCGGCTGCATATCGCCCAGCCCGTGCTGTCACGGCAGATCCGCGCGCTCGAGGACGAGCTTCATGTCCAGGTTTTCCAGCGGGACAGGCGATCGACCGAACTGACCGCCACCGGACGTCAACTGCTCGACGACGCCCGCCCGCTGCTGGCCGCCGCCATCGCGCTCCGTCGGCGGGTGGTGGCGGCATCGCGGGAAGGTTCGACCTTCTCACTCGGATTCATGCCTGGCATCACGGTGACGTCGTCGGTGCGGGCCTTCAATGCCCGACACCCGGATCTGAAGGTTCAGCTGGTGCGGACCAGCTGGGACGACCAGATCGAGGCTTTGCACGACGGGCGGGTCGACGTCAGCATTGTGCGGCTCCCGGTCGACCAGCGTGATCTCACGATCAGGCCGTTGTTCTCCGAGCCGCGCGTGGTCGTGCTGCCTGCTGTGCATCGCCTTGCCGGAAAGGAGTCGGTGAAGATCGCCGATCTGGCGGAAGAACATCTCCTGCAGAATCCGAATGTCGTCCCGGAATGGCGAGACGTGGCACTGGAACTGCGTGAAGGCACGGCAAAACCGATCCCCGGCATCCACAGTGTCGAGGAGAAGCTCGAACACGTTGCGGCGGGAACCGGGATCTCGATCATCCCGACGTCCACGGCGAGCTTCTACACCCGTCCCGATGTCGTGCACGTCCCCGTCGAAGACATCCCCCCGAACCAAGTGTGTCTCGCCTGGATCGCCTCACGCCAGTCACAGGTGATCTACGATTTCGCCGAAATCGCGACCCAGCTGGCTGAGGACGACTAATACGGGCAGCACGTGTTGTCCTGGTGGCTGCTGGGGTTCCTGAGGTCGGTTCGGCAGGTCCAGGATGTCGTGAAGGCCACTTTCACCGCGTCCTACGTCAATGCCAGGAATTTGGGCGTGGGGCTGGTAGGGCTGGTGTGACGTCGCGGCGTGCCCTCAAGGCCACGACATGGCGGCCCTCGCAGTGCGCTCAACCTGGACCCACCGATGGATAGCAGCGGCGGATCTTCAGCCTGTCTCTTTGGGTTGGTGGCTGCGTTTTCGTGAGCGGCGAGGGGGACTTTCCTGGCGGTGAAGGCACGGATAACGCCGTTCGCACTTCGGCAATCACGGTACGCGACTGCGCTCGTTTGTTTGGTGTATGAGTGAGTGACGCGGCGAGCAGGTGCAGGACGCGAGTGGTCGCATTTCGTTGCGGTGGCACTCTTTCCGAATATTCGGTGACTACGTTCTGCGATAATGTGTATCACCTGTACGTGTTCCGAATGTACGTTCGATCCGTAGTAGAATAAAGGAGTGCCCAGCGTAACGATCGACCTCCCCGATCCCGCCGATATCCGGCGTGCCGATCCGGCGACATTGGTCGACTACGCCCGGGTCATCACCCGGGAGATGAACCGGTACACCGCGCTGCTGGGTCTGGTGGTCACCAAGACCGAAACC
>NZ_JAODNM010000077.1 GCF_025464955.1 Amycolatopsis sp.
ACAACTGGTGCTTCCAGCACAACGCGCCGGTCTACGACGTCAAGCCGGAACTTCCCTCGGTCACCTGCCCTACCCTGGTCACGGTCGGCCGCGTGGACTGGGTGACCCCGGTGTCGGCGGCGGAGACAATCGCCTCGCTCATCCCGAATTCGAAGCTGGTCATCTTCGAGAAGTCCGGGCATTCACCGCAGTTCGAAGAGGCGGAACTCTTCCAGCAGACGATGCGCGACTTCCTCGATGAGGCAGTGCCAGAACTGAAGCCGTGACTCGATAGCCGACTGCGTGCTCACCAGTCGGACCGCTGGGCCGAGTGGCCCAGCGGTCCGGCCGGCCGGGTCCTCCTACGGACGACGGAGGCGCGCTACGGATGATTCGTATTCGGCGAGTACCAGGCCGCGGCACAGCCTCGACCCACCACATCGTTTAGCTCTAAGGGGTCTTCTCCATGCAACTCACCATCATCGGCGCGGGAGCGATCGGCGGAACGATCGGCGCCCACCTCATCAGGGCGGGGCACGATGTGCTGCTCTGCGACGCGGACCCCGATCACGTGGCGGTGATCAATCGGCAAGGACTGACGATCGAGGGTCCAGTTGAGAACTTCACCGTGTCAGCACGGGCCGTCACCCCCGATGACCTCCCCAAACATCTGGACCGCGTCGCAATCGCCGTCAAAAGCCACCACACAGCCCAGGCCGCTGAGCTTGTCCGTGATCGGCTGGCTCCCGACGGCTACGTGGTGAGTTTCCAGAACGGACTCACCGCCGACATACTCTCCAGTGTGGTGGGCCCCGAGCGGCTCATCGTCAGCTTCGTGAATTTCGGCGCCGATGTACTTTCCCCGGGCCGTATCATGCAGGGCAACATCGGCACATTCCGGGTCGGTGAACTGGCAGGTGGCCGGATCACCCCACGGGTCCGCGAACTGGTCGAGGCGCTGCCCTACGCCGAGGCGACCGACAACATCATGGGATTCCTGTGGGGCAAAGAGGCCTACGGCGCGATGCTGTACGCCGGGGCCGTCTCGGACCTGTCCATCGCGGATTCCCTGGAAGACCCGCAGTGGCGCCCGCTGATGCTTGCTACCGCCAGGGAGGTACTCGCTCAGGCACCGGTTCCGCCCGAGAGTTTCGACGGTTTCGACCCGCACGATCTGGAGGGTTCACTGGCGCGGTTGGTGACGTTCAACCGCAACAGCGCCAAGTCGCACAGCGGAATCTACCGTGATCTGATGGTTCGCAAGCGCAAGACCGAAGTCGACGATGTGTTGCGTGATCTCGCCGGCCCCTTGACGACCTATGCCGGCGAACTCATCAAGGCGATCGAGCGGGGTGAGCGCACCTGCGAGGTGGCCAACCTCGAATTGCTCGCCACGTACGAACGGGCTGAACGCCTCGGCCGTCCACTGAACGCCGTCGTCGAGCTCTTCCACGCTCCCCTGCGGGCGCCGGGCGGCCCGCTGCACGGCGTGCAGGTCGCGGTCAAGGACATGATCGACATAGCCGGGCACGTCCGGGGCAATGGCAATGCACAGTCGATGCGAGGAGAACCCGCCGCCGCTGACGCACCGGTCATCGCCGCTCTGCGCGCGGCCGGTGCAGACATCTTCGCGGCCACGACCCTGCTTGAGTACGCCGCCGGCGCGGTCCACCCGGACGTGCCCGAAGCGATGAATCCCTACAACCCCAAGCGCACCGCAGGCGGTTCTAGCGGTGGTTCGGCGGCGTTGGTCGGGGCAAGGGTCTGCTCGGCGGCTCTGGGCACCGACACCGGCGGCTCGATCCGCATACCGGCGCACTATTGCGGCACCGTCGGATTCAAACCGAGCTACGGAGCGCTTCCAGTCGAAGGTGTGGAAGCACTTTCTCCCAGCCTTGATCATGTCGGTCTGCTCACCAGCGATGTGGCGACGGCGGCCAAGGTCTTTCTGGCTCTTACCGACAGCAGGGCAGCGGCAGGCGGCATCGTCAGCGGGCCCTTGCGGGTCGGGGTGATCGCGGGCCAACTCGACCGCGAGGAGATCCAGCCGGATGTGGCCAAGGCGGTACGGGACGCGGTCCGCCTCCTGGAGGAGGCAGGCTGCCCGGTCCTGGAAGTGGACGGAGAACCCTTCGATCAAATCGAGCGGACCTTCTCCGATATCCTGTTGTTCGAGGCATGGCGGATCCACGGTCCACGGATCAGCGCGGAACCCGGCCACTACGGCCCCGAGACCTTGAGGCTGCTGCGGTCAGGCTCCACGGTCCGGGAGGACGACTACTACAAGGCCCTTGCCCGACGGGCCGAACTGCTGCCCGCCGCGGCCGGCGTCTACTCCGGAATCGACATCCTGCTCACTCCTGCGACGCCGTTTGTCGCGCCCGCTACCACTCCTCCGGTCGACACGCCGGAGGGTGCCGCCGAGGGCATGTTCACCGGGGTTTTCAACCTCACCGGGGATCCCGCGCTGGTACTGCCCGGCGGCTGGAGCAGGGACGGCCTTCCAATCGGCCTGCAACTGTCGTCCCCGCTCGGCACCGACCTGGAACTGCTCAGCGCCGGCCTTTACGTCGAGTCGACGCTGGCCGTCGAAGCGCGCACACCTGTCGTCGGCTGACCAGAACCCTCTGAGCAAAGGCTATTTATTCATGCGTGCCGCTCTCTACCTATCCGCTGGGAACGTCATTGTCGATGACGTACCGGATGCCTCATTGTCCGAACCGACCGACGCTCTGGTGCGAGTCCTGCGGTCCTGTATCTGCGGTTCGGATCTGTGGTCCTACCGCGGAGTCATCAACCGGGCCGAGCGGTCCCGGCTGGGCCACGAGTTCATCGGCGTGGTCGAAGAAGTCGGCAGCGAGGTCAGGACGGTCCGGGCCGGCGATCTCGTCGTCGCACCTTTCCAATGGTCGGACAACACCTGTCCTGCCTGCCTGGACGGAA
>NZ_JAODNM010000025.1 GCF_025464955.1 Amycolatopsis sp.
GTCGCCGGCACCTGGCGCGACCTGACCGACTCGGTCAACTTCATGGCCACCAACCTCACCGACCAGGTCCGCAACATCGCCCAGGTCACCACCTCGGTCGCCGAGGGAGACCTGACGCGAAAGATCAACGTCGACGCGCGCGGCGAGATCCTCGAACTCAAGAACACCATCAACACCATGGTCGACCAGCTCTCCGCGTTCGCCGACGAAGTCACCCGAGTCGCCCGCGAAGTCGGCACCGAGGGAAAGCTCGGCGGACAGGCCCAGGTCCGCGGCGTGGCCGGGACCTGGAAGGACCTCACCGACAACGTCAACGTCATGGCCGACAACCTCACCGGCCAGGTCCGCAGCATCGCGACCGTCGCCGCCGCCGTCGCCGGCGGCGACCTGGGCAAGAAGATCAGCATCAACGCGCAGGGCGAGGTCGCCGCACTCGCCGAGACGATCAACTGGATGGTCGAGACGCTGCGTGGGTTCGCCGACGAGGTCACCCGCGTCGCGCGCGAAGTCGGCACCGAGGGCATCCTCGGCGGACAGGCGAGGGTCCCCAACGTCGGCGGGACCTGGAAGGACCTCACCGACAACGTCAACGTCATGGCCGACAACCTCACCGGCCAGGTCCGCGGTATCGCGACGGTCACCACCGCGGTGGCCCGCGGCGACCTGTCGAAGAAAATCGACGTCGACGCGCGCGGCGAGATCCTCGAACTCAAGACAACCATCAACACGATGGTCGACCAGCTCTCCGCGTTCGCCTCCGAGGTCACCCGGGTGGCCCGCGAGGTCGGCACCGACGGCACGCTCGGCGGCCAGGCCGAGGTCGACGGCGTGTCCGGCACCTGGCAGCGGCTGACCGAGAGCGTCAACCAGCTCGCGGGCAACCTCACCGCGCAGGTCCGCGCGATCGCCGCGGTCGCCACCGCGGTCACCGCGGGCGACCTGACGCGCAAGATCACCGTCGACGCCTCCGGGGAGGTCGCCGAGCTCAAGGACAACATCAACCAGATGATCGCGAACCTCAAGGAGACCACCCGGACGAACCGTGAACAGGACTGGCTCAAGACCAACCTGGCGCGGTTCTCCGGTCTCATGCAGGGCCACCGCGACGTCGACACGATGGCCTCGGTGATCCTGAGCGAGCTGACCCCGCTGGTCAGCGCGCAGCAAGCGGCGTTCTACCTAGCACGGACAACCGAAACGGGCACGCACGTGCTCGAGTGCGTCGCCGGCTACGGCCGGGTCCCGGACGCCGGGGTGGCCCGGTTCGCCTTCGGCGAGTCGCTCGTCGGGCAGGCCGCCGCGGACGGGCGGACGATCCTGGTCGCCGGCGCCCCGCCGGGGTACGCGCGGATCTCGTCGGGCCTCGGCTCGGCGGAGCCCGTCAACATCATCGTGCTTTCCGTGCTGTTCCAGGGCGAAGTGCTCGGCGTGGTCGAGCTGGCGTCGGTCAACGAGTTCAGCGACGTCCACCAGGACCTGCTCGAGCTGCTCCGCGAGACCATCGGCGTCAACGTCAACACCATGCTGGCGAACTCCCGTACCCAGGCGCTGCTTTCCGAGTCCCAGCGCTTGGCGCAGGAACTGCGGGCCCGGTCCGAGCAGCTCCAGGAGCAGCAGGGCGAACTCCGCCGCTCGAACACCGAACTCGCCGAGAAGGCCGGGCTGCTGGCCCAGCAGAACAGCGACATCGAGGTCAAGAACAGCGAAATCGAGCATGCGCGCCAAGAACTCGAGGAACGCGCGAGCCAGCTCACCATGGCGTCGCGGTACAAGTCCGAGTTCATGGCGAACATGTCCCACGAACTGCGCACCCCCCTCAACAGCGCGTTGATCCTCGCCAAGCTGCTCGCCGACAACCTCGACGGGAACCTGACCGAGAAGCAGATCCAGTTCGCCAGGACGATCTACTCCGCCGGCAGCGACCTTCAGCAGCTGATCAACGACATCCTCGACCTGGCGAAGGTCGAAGCCGGTCATGTCGACCTGCAGATGTCGAACGTCACGCTGCCCGAGCTCGTGGACTACGTCGAGTCGCTCTGCCGTCCGCTGACCGCCGACAAGGGCCTCGACTTCGCCGTGGTGATCGACCCGCCGGTGCCGAACAGCCTGTACACCGACGGAGACCGGCTGCAGCAAGTGCTCCGGAACCTGCTGTCGAACGCGGCGAAGTTCACCGACGAGGGCGGCGTCCGGCTGCACATCCGGATGGCGGGCCCGTCCGAGGTCGAGGCGGAAAGCGTGCGGGCCGCGCCGGGGGTGCTGGCGTTCGCCGTCGAGGACACCGGGATCGGGATCCCGCCGGACAAGCTGGCGATCATCTTCGAGGCGTTCCGGCAGGCCGACGGGACGACGAGCCGCAAGTACGGCGGCACCGGGCTCGGCCTGTCGATCAGCCTGCAGCTCACGCAGCTGCTCGAAGGCGAACTGCGCGTGCGCAGCGAGCCGGGCCGCGGCAGCACGTTCACGCTGTACCTGCCGGTCGGCACAGCCGACTGGGTGCCGCCCGAGGAAACGGCCTGGCCGACCGGGCAGGAGTTCGTCGCCCCCTTCGCCACCTCCGAGACCGTCCTGCACGGCGGCGTGCCCCGGTTCCATGGCGAGAAGGTGCTGATCGTCGACGACGACCTGCGCAACGTCTTCGCGCTCGCGGCGGTCCTCGAACAACACGGGCTGGAAGTGATCTACGCCGACACCGGGGTCGCCGGCATCAGGGCGCTCGAGCAGCAGGGCGACACCGCACTGGTGCTGATGGACGTGATGATGCCCGAACTCGACGGCAACGCGACCATCGCGGCGATCCGGGAGATGCCGAGCTATGCCGACCTCCCGGTGATCGCGGTCACCGCCAAGGCCACGGCCGAGGACATGGAACGCACGCTCGCCTCGGGCGCGAACGACTACGTCACCAAACCCGTGGACACCGACCGCCTGCTGGACCTGATCGGCTTCCACCTCGAAGCCGACGAGGCTCCGACCGACACCTGGGACGTCCACTCGGAGGCGTGAGCGGTATCGACCTCCAGCGCTTCCTGAAGGCCCCCTGCACCGCGCGAACTGCGGGCAAGGGGGCCTTCACGTGTTTCATCACCGCGAGTGGGGGGTACTAGTGCTGTAGCGGTCCCCACCGAAGAAGTCTTGGTACGCAAGGAAAGGCGATCACGAGTAGCGCCCAAGATCGACGACAACGACAAAGAACGCTAGCGCAAGGCAAAAAAGGCATCTTTGGGGACCGCCCACAGTAGACAGTCCAGGCATCGACCGTCCCATCTTGGAGGAGACGAAAATGATCGCGCTCGGAGTTATCCTGCTCATTATCGGCTTCATCGCCGGAATCCCGGTTCTCTGGTCGATCGGTGTCGCACTGGTCCTCGTCGGCGCCGTCCTGGCCCTGCTCGGCCGGGCCGGCACCCGGATCGGCGGCCGAGCCCACTGGTACTGACCCAGCGCCGGCAAGGGACCCCTCAAGGCCACTCTGATGGCAGGTCCGCTCTACTGCAGCAAGGACCGGGGCGGGCTGGGATTCCGTAACGGCGGATCTTGGCCCGTTCCGATGCGCAGTGGCTGCGTGTCGCGAGTGGCCGAAAGGGACTTTCGTTGCGGTGAAAGCACGGATAACGCCGTTCACACTTCGGAAATCACGGTAAGCGACTGTGCTCGTTTGTCTGGTGTATCAGTGAGTGACGCGGCAGGCAGTTGCAGGCGGTGATGTGGCGCACTTCGTTGCGATATAAGACTTTCCGAACAATCGACGACTACGCCCGGCGATAATGTGTATCACCTGAACGTGTTCCGAATGTACGTTCGATCCGTAGTAGAATAAAGGAGTGCCCAGCGTAACGACCACCCTCCCCGATCCCGCCGATATCCGGCGTGCCGATCCGGCGACATTGGTCGACTACGCCCGGGTCATCACCCGGGAGATGAACCGGTACACCGCGCTGCTGGGTCTGGTGGTCACCAAGACCGAAACC
>NZ_JAODNM010000102.1 GCF_025464955.1 Amycolatopsis sp.
ATCGCCTGCGCCAGCTCCTCCAGGTTGCGGCCTTTCGCCTCGACCCCGTGCCGCCACCACACGGTGCCGGCGATCGCGCCGATCAGCCAGAATACGGCGAGCAGCACAAAGACCCAGACGACGCTGAACACCCCGGCGGCCGCGCCGAGCAGGACCTGCCCGATCACGGCCCCGATCCGGCCGACGCCGATGCTCACACCGATCCCGGTGGCCCGCAGGTGGGTTGGGAACAGCTCGGAGAACGTCGGATAGGCAGCGACCCACGCGCAAGTCGAGAAGAACGCAGCCACCGTGAATGCCGCCAAGACCACGGGGCGGCTCCGGTGGCCGCAGCACCCGCGACCACGAGCATGCTCGCCGCAGCAGCGACGTAGGAGAAGGTGACCGTGGGGCGGCGACCGATCCGGTCCAGCACGAACGACACAAGCACCCCGCCGAGCAGCGCGCCGACGTTAGCGATGAGGAAGTAGACCGGCAGGGCCGCGTCGCTGACCGCCACGACGCCGGTCGCGGACGAGAACACGACGATGCTCATGGCGGTGAACAGGCCGTAGTACCCGGCGGCTTCGGAGAAGTCCAGCGCCATGCCCAGGAAGAGCCGCGGCCGGTGCGCGGACCACAGTTCCCGCACCTTGCCGCGTTCCGCAGGGGCGAAGGCGAGGTAATAGCCGGTTTTGCTGGCGACGCCGGTGATCTCCGTGACCACCTGGTCGGCCTCGTCGAGTCGTCCGCGTGAGGCCAGCCAACGGGGCGACTCTGGCACGATGCGCCGCGCGAGCACCCCGTAGGCAGCGCTGACCACACCGAACAGCAGGGTGTAGCGCCAGCCCAGGCCGAGCGCGGTGATGACCACGATCGAGACGACGCTGGCGAGGATGCCTCCGACCGCCCAGAACGTCATCACCAGGCCGTTGCTCCTGCCCCGGTTGCGGGCGGGCATGAACTCGGAGATGGCCGAGGTGACTGCTGAGTACTCGCCGCCGACGCCGAGCCCGGTGAGCAGGCGGAACAGCAGGAAGAGCCCGTAGTTCGGTGCCGCGGACGAGGCGAGTGCGGCCAGCGAGTAGAGGATGAGCGTGGCAACGAACAGGCGCCGGCGCCCGATCCGGTCGGCGAGGTAGCCGAAGGCGAGCGCGCCGAACGCGATGCCGACGTACCAGACCACGTTGATGACCACCGCCTGCCCGGCGCCGAGGCTGAACTCCTTCTGGATGCCGGGGATCACCGAGCCGATGATCTGGACCTCGAAGGCGTCGAGCATCCAGCCGAGGCCGAGGGCGCAGGCGATGCGGGTGTGAATGGGCCGCCACGAAGCGGCGTCGAGGCGTTCCGCCACGGGGTGTCTCCTCCTCTGGGAGCCGCCGCATGCGAGCGCGATCGTCCGAAGAGGACCGTCATGCGGGTACGGCGACGTGATCGCGACCAACGATAGGCGCGCGCGGTGGCGGAAAACCCTTACGGAACAAAGATGTTCGTGTCCGTGCTGGCATTCGTCAGTGGGAGAACGTTACCGGTTACTTACGGACCCGCCGCGTGCGTTCTCTGTAGTGGCCGGTCGTGGCACGGTTGTCCCGTCGAGATCAACTACCTTCCGCAACGAACGGACGAAGGCCCAGTATGTCGAAACGCACTCTGCCCTCGTGGGCTCGTAAGGCGACGCGCCGCGGCGCGGTGGCCGGCGTATCGCTGCTCCTGACGCTCACCGGCGTGTCGACCGCCCAGGCGCAGGCCGGCGGGCACGACCTGACGCACGCAGCGGTCTTCACCCAGACCAACGGACTGCTCAGCAACCAGGTCGTCGCCTACTACCGCCAGGACGACGGCAGCCTCCTTGAGGCCGGGCGCTTCGCCACCGGCGGCACGGGCAAGACCGGTTCGACAGACGGCAAAGGCGCTCCGCTGCTGCCGATCGGCGTCGGGAACGGCCCGGGTGGGCTCCTCCAGGGCGCGAACTCGGTGGTGCTGGCCCAGACACCGGATGGCACGCCGCTGCTGTTCGTCACCAACGCGGGCAGCGGCGACCTTTCGGTCTTCCGGGTCGAACGGGACCGCCTGGTGCTCACCGACCGCGCATTGACCGGTGGTTTCAGTCCGATCAGCGTCACCGTGCACGGGAACCTGGTGTACGTGCTCAACCAGATCACCGCCACCATCAAGGGTTTCCGGGTGGACGACGCGGGCAAGCTGACCCCGGTGCCGGGCGCGCAGGAGCCCGTCGCCGGTGGCCTGCTCGGCAACGCAGCCGCGGTCGGGTTCGACAACACCGGAAGATCCCTCGTGGTGACCGAGCGGTCGTTCATTGGGCTCAACGCCAACTCCGCCGTCGACGTGTACGACGTTGGCCAGGACGGCGTCGCCTCGGCGCCGCGACGGCTGCCCTCCCCGGGCGCGGAGCCGTTCGGCTTCACCTTCGACCGGGCCAACCACTTGCTGGTGACCGAGGGGCATTACGAGGAGCCGCACCAGGGCACCATGTCGACCTACGACCTGGCCGGCGACCGCGACCTGAAGGTGCTCACCCGCGCGCAGCCGGATGAGGGCTGGGACACCTGCTGGGTGGTCGCCACCGAGGACGGCAAGTACGCCTTCACCCAGTCCACCGTGGACAGTGCGATCCAGAGCAAGCGGATCAACCCGGACGGCACGGTGACGGTGATCAACCCGGCCGCCGCCTTCAGCAGTGACGTGCCTGGCCTCCTTGGCGGGTTCGACCTCGCACTGAGCAAGGGCAGCAAGTACCTCTACGCGCTCAACCAGCTCGGCACCGTCAGCGCCTACGAGATCGGCACGGACGCCTCGCTGAAGCTGGTCGACCGCGAGCGCGGCATTCTGCCGTTCCCGGTCGGTCTGGCCGCCAGCTGACCCAGTTCCCGCGCGTGGCGCGGTCGTGAGCCGAGCCGCGCGTCCGTCAGGAAAAGGAGACACCGTGGGCAAGCCGCTCATGATCGGGGCCGTCGCGTATACGGCCAACGTCGTGGAGATCTGGGAAGGCATTCGCGACTATTTCGCCGGTACCGAGTCCGAAATGGACTTCGTGCTGTACTCCAACTACGGCCGCCAGGTCGAGAGCCTGCTCGCTGGGCACGTCGACATCGCCTGGAACACCAACCTGGCCTGGGCCCGCACGACCGCCCAGACCGTCGGCGAGTGCCGGGCACTCGCGATGCGCGACACCGATGCCGCATTCCGCACCCACTTCGTGGTGCGCAAGGGTGGCGGCTCCGGCGAGCTGGAGAAGCTGCGCGGGCGCCGGATCGCACTCGGCTCGCGGGACTCGGCGCAGGCTGCCATCCTGCCGCTGCACTACCTGCAGCAGGCCGGGCTCGCCGAGTCCGATGTGGACCTGATGCGGATCAATTCCGACGTCGGCAAGCACGGCGACACCGGCCGCAGCGAGTACGACGCTCTGCGTGCGGTGCTCGACGACCAGGCCGACGTCGCCGCACTCGGCTCCAACACGTGGGCGGCGATGAACCGCGAGGGCGCACTGGCCGATTCATTCGACCTGTACTGGACTTCGCCGGAGTACTCGCACTGCAACTTCACCGCGTTGTCCGCTCTGAGCGAGGAGCGCGCCGAGCCGTGGGTGCAGCGGCTGCTGGCGATGGATTGGGACAACCCGGAGCATCGGCCCATCTTGGAGATGGAGGGCCTGCGCAGGTGGGTGCTGCCGAAGCTGGCGGGCTACGACTCGCTGTTCGAGGCCATCCGGCTGCAGAACATCCCGCCGACGTGGTGAACCCGTCGTCGCCGAAGCTGGATCCGCGGCTGGTGATCGAGCTGCACCAGCGGCTCGGCGAGGCGGCGCGGGGTGCGGTGGTCACCGTGTCCCCGCCGCCCGGCGGGCTCCGGGGCTCCCAGCTTCCGGTCCTGCGGGCGTGGTGTGGTGCTGCAGGGCACGTGGTATTGGAGCTCTCACCGAACCGGATCCGTGTCCGACGGGGCCCGGTGGCCGACCCGTTTGCCGACATCCCCGGTGAACAGCGACCTGGGACGCGGGTGTGGCTGTACACCAATTTCGACTGTAACCTGGCCTGCGACTACTGCTGTGTGCGATCGTCGCCGCAGACTCCGCGCGCGGCGCTGGGCACCGAGCGGGTCGCCCAGGTGGCTCGGGAGGCGGCCGCGGCAGGGGTGGAGCAGCTCATCCTCACTGGCGGCGAACCGTTCCTGCTCAACGACATCGCCGAGCTGGCCAACGCCTGCACCCAGCAGCTGCCCACCCTGCTGCTCACCAACGGGATGCTGTTCCGGGGCGTCCGGCTGGACCGCCTGCGCACGATGGACCGCGCGAGGTTGACGTTGCAGATCAGCCTCGACTCGGCGACCGCGGAGCTGCACGACAGCCACCGCGGCCACAGGTCTTGGGACCGCGCCGTCGCCGGCATTCGGCTCGCGAAGGAGGAGGGGTTCCGGGTCCGCGTCGCGGCCACCATCCCGTCCGAGCGGTTGGAAGAGGCCCGCACCCTGCGCCGTTTCCTGGACGGTTTGGGGATCCCGCGCTCCGACCAGATCGTGCGCACGTTGGCCCACCGGGGTTTCGCGGAGGAGGGGGTCGAGCTGTCCGTCGCGTCGGTGATCCCGGAAGTGACGGTGACGGCTTCGGGAATCTACTGGCACCCGGTCGGCGCGACGGACCCGGATTTCCTGGTGACGCCGGAGATCTTCCCGCTGCACCAGGCGATCACCCTGGTCCGCGACCGCTTCGTGGAGATCCGCGCCCAAGCGGACACGGCGGCGGCGCACTTCCCCTGCGCATGAAGGGACTGGTCGTGGCGGTGTCACGCGGGCTCGCCACGACCAGTTCCGCGCCGGGTCGAATGCCCGTCGTACGCCGGATGCACGAGCAGCCGCACGGGAGACGCGTCGGGTTCCAGGTCATGAAGATTGCATTGCGGCTCATCGAGATTCTCGAAGTGTTCGATTTCGCGCAATGTTGTTCATTCCACCACGCAACTGACCGGCGTCCCCACTATGACGCGGAATGCCGGGGACTGCGCCGTCCGGATGCACTTAATACACTCGAAAGATCTGGCACGGTCGCAACGCCGACAGCCTCAGAGCAGCTGTCGGTCGGCCAATGATTACGGTCTGAGGAACCAGTCCTGTTTGGGCGTGCGGGCGAACCTCTCGACCACCTACGGTAAGCATCGTCGGCCACGGGCCGGCCTTCGCCCACCAACAAGGAGAGGCTGGATAGACGATGGCCGATACGGTCAGCACCACCGAGCAGGCGCCTGGTACGCACCGCGTAATGGCCGGCGCTTTCACCGTGCTAAGGATCTTCACGGGCCTGGTCTGGCTCACCAACGGTCTGGCGAAGGTCATCGACAAGACGAATTACGACTGGGGTTTTATCTCCTTCAACCTGGTCAGTAGGACAGTGGCCCGGGGTATCGCGGCGGATGCGTCGTCGAAGACCTATTTTACGCCCCTCGGTGCGTTCTACCGTGACGTGGTGCTGCCGAATTGGGGCTTCTTCGGCGTCTTCCTCACGATCGCGGAACTCGCCGTCGGAATCGGGCTACTGTTCGGCATCGCCTCCCGGCTCGCGGCGGTGGGTGGTCTGCTGCTCCTCGTGCCGATCTGGCTGATGTTGCTGCACACAGGCCTGTATCTCTGGGAGTACCCCGCGGAGGACCTGCTCCCGCTCCTCCTGCTGGCGATCGTCCCCACCGGACGTTTGTTCGGCGCCGACAAAGTCCTCGCTCCTCGTTTCGGCCACCACTGGCCGTTCTGAGATCTGCCCGCGTCGCCTCCTGCGCGGGCTCGGCGAGCTGCGGCGAGACAGTCGTATGTGGACATTGTCGACGTTTGGCGCGTCGTGCGGTAGTGACTGCTCCGCCGGTACGGGCCACACCGATCGTGCCAGGATTTCTCCAGGCAGAGACAGGAAAGAGAGTGCTGGTCCATGCGTGACCTGGTCGCGGGTGCGCTCGTGGGATTGCTTTGCGCGGTGCCTGTGATGGCTGTACAAGAGACTTTCCTCGGCTGGTACAGCCCTTATGGCGCGGTGGCGGGGTTGGCTGTGGCCGCGGTGACCAGGCACCATCGCAAGAATGCGGCCGTGGCCGCGTCTGGCGGCCTGCTCATCGGGGTGCTGGGCTGGCTACTGGTCCCGCTCACTGTGACACCTTTGGCGCACGGACACTTTCCCACGTGGTCGGTCGATGCCATCGTGGAGGCTTACCCGTATCTGGTCGCGGACGTGCTGCATGGCGGGCTGGCAGGTCTGGTGTTGAGCTTCGTCTCGGTCGCTCGGCACTTGCAGGAAAGACCAGAACCCACACGAATCGTCATCGTGGGAGGGGGATTCGGGGGCGTGAGCGCGGCCCAGCGGCTGGAACGGCTCGCGGTGCGGGGTGCGCCGATCGACGTGACGTTGATCAGTGACTCCAATTTCCTGCTGTTCACGCCGATGCTGGCGGAGGCGGCGTCTGGGGCGCTTGCCGCGACGCACATCAGCGCGCCGGTCCGCTCGGCCCTCTCGCACACCCGTTTTCGCAACGGCAGGGTGCTGAAGTTCGACACCGGGGCCGGCACGGTCCAGGTACGGGACGAGCTGATTCCGTACGACCATCTGGTACTGGCCGTCGGATCGGTGCCGCATTCATTCAACCTGCCCGGAGTGGCCGAACACGCCTGGACGCTCAAGACCCTCACGGACGCGACCCGGCTGCGCAACCACGTGCTCGCGCTGCTGGAACGGGCCGACGGCGAGCCCCGTTCCGATCGGCGCAAACAGATACTGACGTTCGTGGTCGCCGGGGCGGGATTCGCGGGAACCGAACTGATCGCGGAGTTGTTCGATCTAGTGCACCGCGTGCGGCACTACTTCCCGGGCATCGGGGCAGACGAATCCAGCTTCGTCCTCGTCCATCCCGGACAGCAGATCCTCCCGGAGATGTCGGCGGAGCTGGCAGAGTACGCGCTGGAGCGCTTACAGGCCAGGGGGATCGAGTGCCGCTTGGGAGCCCGGGTCGCGGAGGCAACGCCCGAGTGGGTGCGCCTGACCAACGGCGACCAGGTGTGGACCAGCACGTTCGTCTGGACCGCGGGCAACCGCCCCGGCGAGCTCGTGGGCGCGAAGGCGCTGGAAACGGATTCTCGGCTGCGGGTGGTCGGTTTGGACAACGTGTGGGCTGTCGGCGACTGTGCGAGGGTGCCCGATCCGGACGGCGGCCACTACCCACCGACCGCGCAGCACGCGCTTCGGCAGGGGAAGGTGGTCGCGGAGAACATCACGGCGGTGTTGCGCGGACGTGAACCGGTGGCGTTCCATTTCCGCACGATCGGTCTGCTCGTCGCGCTCGGGCATCGCACGGCGGTGGCCGACGTGCGCGGTTACCGTTTCTCCGGGTTAGCCGCCTGGTTGTTGTGGCGCGGCGTCTATCTGGCGAAGCTGCCCGGGATGGACAAACGGCTGAGGGTGTTGTTCGACTGGACGCTGGACCTGCTGTTCCCGCGAGACATCGTGGTCACCCGCACCGACGAGGTCAATCGGTGAAGCCGGCGATCCGCGGAGCCGTCGCGGGGTTTGTGGGAGGACTGGTCTTCGGCGCCTCGATGGCCTTCTACGGCATGCTGCCGACGGTCGCCTCCATCGTTCGGACCGGCTCCCCTGTCGTCGGGTTCCTCGTCCACATGGTGTTCGCCGTGGTCATCGGAGCCGGATTCGGGGTGCTCGCGGACCGGCATCGGCAGATCGTGTCGTGGGGGTTGCTCTACGGCGCTTTCTGGTGGTTCCTCGGGCCGTTGACGTTGCTGCCGCTGTTTCAGGGCGGGGCCGTGACCTGGACCCTGAGCGCCGCGCAGGCTCTGCTGCCCAGCCTGATCGGCCATCTGTCTTACGGCATGACGGTTGCGCTGGCCTACCTGCTCCTGCGCGGCGAGCGGCCATCATCGTGGCCGCGTCCTGCGATGCTCGCACGAGGTCTTGTCGCCGGGGCGCTCGCAGGCGGGCTCAGCTTGCATGGTCTCGGCTTTCTGCTCGGTGCGGCGGCGGGGATCCTGTATCCATTGGTGTTCCCCGCTCCGGAGAGCAGCGGCCCGGCGCTCGTGCGAGGAAGCAGCTATGGGTTCATGTGGTGGGTCTTCTTCCGGCTGACGGGCGAACCATTGCTGCACGGCGAGCTGGACTGGGCACACCCTCCGGTCGACCAATTTCCCGGCTATCTGCTGCTGGGCGCCCTCACCGCCGTGCTCTACACGTGGCTGGGCACGCTGTCCCGCGGACTGTTCGTCGACGACGTCCGGATGTTCCCGGTCGAAGCTCCGGGTACCCGCGCGTTCCGGGCGATCCGGTCCGGAGCAGTGGCCGGACTGGTAGGGGGAACGCTCTTCACCGCTGTGATGGTCGCGGTCGGAGTGCTTCCGACGGTCGCGAGGATGGTCGGTTCGACCAACGCGGTCGTCGGGCTTATCGTGCATCTGATCATCGCCCAGCTCATCGGTGTGTCGTACGCGGTGTTGTTCCGGCGGAAGAGTTTCGACTTCGTTTCGGGGATCGGGTGGGGCCTGTGTTACGGGTTCTTCTGGTGGGTCCTGGGCGATCTCACCCTGCTGCCGTTGTTCACCGGAAGCTCGGTGCGGTGGGACGCCGGCGCGCTTGCCTCGGGGCTGCCGTCTCTGGTCGGGCACCTGGCCTATGGTGCCGCGCTGGGCGCGGTCTACTTTCGACTGGAGGCCCGGACCAACCCGTGGTGGATGACCCGCAGCGAGGCGGAGACGGCCAGGGTGGAAGCGCGACGGGACCAGACGCTGGGCTCCGCGCCTGCGCTGTGGGCGCTGACCGTATTCGTGGCACTGACCGTTCCGGTGTTGATTTTCGCCTGACACGAGCGACAGGGAGCAGGGG
>NZ_JAODNM010000119.1 GCF_025464955.1 Amycolatopsis sp.
GGTTAATGCATGAATATCGATTCCGGCCAGCAGCGCACCCAACTCTGGACCCGGCACCATGTCCACCAGACCTTCGGGAATTAACTGCCGCACCATCACAGCCGAAACGCTACAAGCCGGGTCTGACAGTCTCGGCCGACACGAACCTGACTAGCGCGTCGGCAGCGTCGCCAAGCTCCTTTATTGGGCCAAGCCCGGAACTAACCGCAACGCGCGGGTTTGCTCGGCGCGGGCGGCGAGCTGGTCGTCGTCGGGATAGTCCACACCGACGAGGGCGAGGCCGTGCGCGGGTGCCACCGCCACGTCACTGACCCTGGCACTGCGGCGCAGCAGGCCAGCGGGCCAGTCCGGTGGGCGCCGGCCCTGCCCCACCGCTAGCAACGCGCCCACCAGGCTGCGCACCATCGAGTGGCAGAACGCGTCCGCGGCGACATGCGCGACCAGCAGGTGCGGTTCGTCGCGGCTCCACTCGAACCGCTCCAGTGAGCGCACCGTGGTCGCGCCGTCCCGGCGGCGGCAGAACGCGGCGAAGTCATGTTCGCCGAGCAGCAGACTGCTCGCATCGTTCATCACAGAGTCGTTGAGCTGTCTAGGGTGGCTCAGCGTGTCGTACCGGCGCAGCGGCTCAACGCCCCACGGCGCGTCGCAGATCCGGTACCGGTAGTGCCGCCGCAACGCGGAGAAGCGAGCGTCGAAGGTGCGCGGCACCTGCCGCACCGAGAGCACCCGAACGTCCGGTGGCAGCAGGCGAGCCAACCGGTGGGCGAGCTGGTCGGGCGACAGCGTCTCGGGCGGCACGTCGATATGCGCGACCTGCGCGGTGGCGTGCACACCGGCGTCGGTGCGCCCCGCAACAGTGAGGTTGGCCTCGATCCGCGCCACGGTCGCCACAGCGCGCTCGACAACGCCCTGAACGGTGCGTCGCTCCGGCTGCCGAGCCCATCCCGAGAAGTCAGACCCGTCGTAACTGATATCCAGCCGGTAGCGCAGGAGCCCGCCATCCCCAGTGGGGACAGCGGGCTCCGGCAATGCGTCGCTCGGACTCAGGATTAGTCCTCGTCTTCAGGCTGAGCAGGCGACGGCGTCGCCTCTCCAGCCGGGCTCGCCTCAGGGGTGGAATCTGCGGCCTTGTCGGTTGGCTGGTTCGCCTTCGGCCGGGCCTTGAAGGCTCTGCGCTGGACTTCCTCGACCTCGGCCGCGGTGCGCTCGGTGACCAGCGCGATGATCGCCATCGGCGCGTTGTCACCCTTGCGCGGCAGCGTCTTAAGGATCCTGGTGTAGCCACCCGGCCGGGTCACGAACTGCGGGCCGATCTCCGCGACCAGCTTGTGCACCACGTCCTTGTCGCGGATCACTCGCATGATCTCACGGCGGTTGTGCAGGTCCCCTATTCGAGCCTTGCTGATCAACCGCTCGGCGAACGGGCGCAGCCGTTTCGCCTTGGCCTCGGTAGTGGTGATCCTGCCGTGGGTGAACAGCGATGTCGCCAAGTTGGCCAGCATCAGCCGTTGATGGGCCGGCGACCCGCCGAGCCGGGCACCCTTGGTCGGCGTTGGCATTCTGGTTCCCTTCGGTCGCCTCGTGAGTGCGTAACAGTGTTCTAACACTGTTACGCACTCACGAGGGGTAGAGCTGTTCGGTTTAGGCGTAGTCGTGGCCGTCGTCGGGACCGTAATCGGGGCCGTTTTCAACACCGTTCTCGCTGGCCTCGCCCCACCCGTCGATGGAGTATTCTGCCGCCACCGCCGAGGGATCGAATCCCGGCGGGCTGTCCTTGAGCTGCAGACCCAGACCAGCCAGCTTCAGCTTCACTTCGTCGATCGACTTGGCACCGAAATTGCGGATGTCCAGCAGGTCGGCCTCGCTGCGGCTGACCAGCTCGCCAACGGTGTGGATACCCTCGCGCTTGAGACAGTTGTACGACCGGACCGTGAGGTCCAGGTCCTCGATCGGCATGGCGAATGCCGCGATCGTGTCCGCCTCGGCCGGTGAGGGACCGATTTCGATTCCCTCCGCCTCGACGTTGAGCTCGCGGGCCAGGCCGAACAACTCCACCAGGGTGCGTCCGGCCGAGGCCAGCGCGTCCCGTGGGGTCAGTGACGGCTTGGTTTCCACGTCCAAGACCAGCTTGTCGAAGTCGGTCCGCTGCTCGACGCGGGTGGCTTCGACCTTATAGGTCACCTTCAGCACCGGTGAGTAGATGGAGTCCACCGGGATCCGGCCGATCTCGGCGCCGGATGCCTTGTTCTGCACCGCGGGTACATAGCCGCGACCCCGCTCTACGATCAGTTCGATCTCGAGCTTGCCCTTGCCGTTGAGGGTGGCGATGTGCAAGTCGGGGTTGTGCACGGTGACACCGGCCGGTGGCACGATGTCGCCCGCGGTGACGTCACCCGGTCCCTGCTTGCGCAGGTACATCGTCACCGGCTCATCCTCCTCAGAACCGACCACCAGTTCCTTGAGGTTGAGGATGATGTCGGTGACGTCCTCCTTGACGCCCGGCACGGTGGTGAACTCGTGCAGCACACCGTCGATACGGATACTGGTGACTGCCGCCCCGGGGATGGACGAGAGCAAGGTCCTCCGCAGCGAGTTGCCCAACGTGTATCCGAATCCCGGCTCCAGCGGCTCGATGATGAACCGAGAGCGGGTGTAGTCGACCGGCTCCTCGCTGAGGTTGGGTCGCTGAGTGATCAGCATGATTTGTTCCTCCTCTGGCGCCCGCTATTTGACGCCGTCGTGTTACTTGGAGTACAGCTCGACGATGAGCTGCTCCTGAAGTGGTACGTCGATCTGGGCCCTTTCGGGTAACCGGTGCACCAGAATCCGCATCGTTGCGGGAATCACTTGCAGCCATCCCGGCACCGGGCGGTCCCCCAAGCTCTCCTTGGCCACCACGAACGGTAGCGTCGGAACCGACTTGGGCTTGACATCGATGATGTCGAACTTCGACACTCGCAGGCTGGGCACGTTGACCTTGCCGCCGTTGACGAGAAAGTGCCCGTGGGTCACCAACTGGCGCGCCTGGCGCCGGGTGCGGGCTAGGCCAGCGCGGTAGACAACGTTGTCCAGCCGGGATTCGAGGATCTGCAGCAGCGTGTCGCCGGTCTTGCCAGCGCGCCGGTTGGCCTCCTCGTAGTACCCGCGGAACTGCTTTTACATGACGCCGTAGGTGAAGCGCGCCTTCTGCGTCTCCTGCTGCTGCAGGAGATATTCGCTCTCCTTGATCCGCGCACGGCCGTGCTGGCCGGGCGGATACGGCCGACGTTCGAAGGCCTGGTCGCCGCCGACCAAGTCGGTCTTGAGCCGACGGGACTTGCGGGTGACAGGTCCGGTGTATCGAGCCATCTCTGCTGTTCCTCCCCGCGCCCTAGACCCGGCGCCGCTTCGGTGGCCGGCAGCCATTGTGCGGCTGCGGGGTCACGTCCTGGATAGTGCCGACCTCAAGGCCGGCGGCCTGTAGCGACCGGATCGCCGTCTCGCGGCCTGAACCCGGGCCCTTGACGAAGACATCGACCTTCTTCATCCCGTGCTCAGCGGCCTTACGGGCGGCGCTTTCGGCGGCCATCTGCGCAGCGAACGGGGTGGACTTACGAGAGCCCTTGAACCCCACGTGACCCGCGGATGCCCACGCGATCACCGCACCGGTGGGGTCGGTGATCGAGACGATCGTGTTATTGAACGTCGACTTGATGTGCGCATGACCATGCGCAACGTTCTTCTTTTCCTTGCGCCGAACCTTCTTGGTGCCGGCACCTGCACGTGCTCTGGGTGGCATTCGATTGCGCTCCTACAAAGGTCTGGGTGGCTAATGGGTCGCTACTTCTTCCCGGCCTTCTTCTTGCCGGCGACCGTCTTCTTCGGACCCTTGCGGGTGCGGGCATTGGTCTTGGTTCGCTGACCACGCACCGGCAACCCGCGGCGCCACCGCAGGCCCTCGTAGCAGCCGATCTCGATCTTCCGGCGGATGTCGGCCTGGACCTCGCGACGGAGGTCGCCCTCGACCTTGTAGTTCTCTTCGATGTACTCCCGCAGCCGGACGAGGTCCTCGTCAGTCAGATCCTTGGTGCGCAGTTCCGGGCTCACCCCGGTGGCGCTGAGGATCTCGTGCGAGCGGGTACGGCCAACGCCGTAGATATAAGTCAGCGCGATCTCCATCCGCTTGTCGCGGGGTAGGTCAACGCCGGCGAGTCGAGCCATGCGAGGCGTGTCTCCTGTCTCGTCGTCCCAGGTCTGCTCCCCGTCCGCCCCGTATGACGACCGTGTTGGTCATCCGCGGGCCCCGGCCTGGCGTCCGGGGGTGGACCGATCCCTCTTGAATCGGCTGGCGCGGGGAGGTCTTCTCGCGCCGTGTGGACCAGCGGTGTCGTGCCCTGCTTAACCCTGGCGCTGCTTGTGACGCAGGTTCTCGCAGATCACCATGACCACGCCGTGGCGGCGGATCACCTTGCACTTGTCGCAGATCCTCTTGACGCTCGGCTTTACCTTCACGTCATCTCTCAGTTGTGTCGTAGTAGGTGGTCAAGCAGTTGGTGCCCTCACTTATAGCGGTAGACGATGCGGCCCCGGGACAGATCGTAGGGCGACAGCTCCACGACCACCCGATCCTCGGGCAGGATGCGGATATAGTGCTGGCGCATCTTGCCGCTGATGTGCGCGAGAACCCGGTGACCGTTCTCCAACTCGACTCGAAACATCGCGTTGGGGAGTGGTTCGACCACCCGACCCTCGACCTCAATCGCCCCGTCCTTCTTGGCCATGTCCTCCGCGTTCCTGCTCACTTCGCCGTGCCGCCAGGTAGCGGCCTTGCCGCGACACAGGCGCCCGCCAGTTCCACGACGTGGGGAGGCATCACAAGAAGTGCGGGGACGCACTGCTGAGCAGGAAGCCTGCGCAGATACCTGCAGACACGCTAGAACCGGCGCGCTGCTCGCGCCGACAGCACAGTTTACGTCCAGGTCAGCCGTCGGTCCAAACCGGCCCCGGATCGGTCACCGCGGAACGCCGGAAGCGCTGCCCCGTTCGCCTACCCAACGGGCCAAGAGCACCGCACCCCAAGGACCCGCGACCCAGATCCACCAAGGATAGATCCAGCTCATAGTGGACAGGCACACCACCGCCCAGATCACCAGGTTGATCAGGCTCGCGCCGGCCCAGGCGGTGACCGTGACCCGCCCAGGGCTCTGCCGGCGCCGTTGGTGGGACCGTCGCACCTCGGAACTAACCGTCGGGGTCGACGGCCGCGCCTGAGGCAGATCGACGGTCAGTGCGTCCAGGTCGCCATAGGTTCGGGCCGCCCAGGCCTGCTGAACCCGCTCGTCGTACTCAGTGAGGTCCAAGCGGCCGTCGGCGTGCGCTGATCGCAGCTGCTCTGCAACGCGTTCCCGATCGGCGTCCGCCGCGCGCATCCCGTTTCGTGACGACTGGCCGTCCACGATCGACATCGTGTCATTTGCCGGATCCATCGACATACCTCCAACGGGCCCTTCATGTCCACCTATCGTAACACTGTTACAAAAACTCTGCATCACCACATCAGCGCGCCGCGGAGCCGGCTGCGAGTCCTCATCACCTTGCGCTGACAAGCGACCGCCAGGGGCCGAGTCCCGGCCGTTCGCGCTCAGCGGAGCCGAGCTTTCCCCTCAGCTGGCGATCACGGCCTCCGCCTCGATCTCGACTTTCCAGCGCGGGTCGAGCAGCCCTGCGACGATCACCATGGTGGCCGCCGGACGGACCTCGGCGAACAGCTCACCGTGTACTGCACCGACCGCATGAGCGGCGGACGGGTCGACGAGGAACATTCGGGTACGCACCACGTCAGTCAGGCTCGCGCCGGCATCGGCCAGCGCTTCAGCGATGATCTCGAAGCAGCGCCAGGCCTGGACCGCCGCGTCATCTGGGCACGAGCCGTCGGGCCATACCGGCGCAGTGCCCGATACCAGCACCCGGTCGCCAACGCGGACGGCCCGCGAGAACCCGATTGTCTGTTCGAATGGCGATCCGGACGTCACCGGCTGGCGCGACACCACTGACCCATCAAAGCATGATCAGGGTTTGGGTGCTGCTGCGCGACCAAGGGCGAGTGGCGCTACGCCTTGACCGGCTCCGGTTCGGCGATGGGATTTGCGCCGTGGATGGGCCCCTCGGCATTGGCCAGCCGGGTCGCGCCGCCCCCGGTGGCGCCACCGCCCCAACGCAGCGAGATTATCTCGGCGGCGATGGAGATCGCGGTCTCCTCGGGGGTCCGGGCGCCCAGGTCAAGCCCGATCGGCGAGGCGATCTTCTTGAGCTCCTCGTCGGTCACGCCCGCCTCGCGCAGCCGGGCTTCCCGGTCCTTGTGGGTTTTGCGCGATCCCATCGCGCCGAGGTAGGCGAGGTCCAACTTCAGTGCTTCCACCAGCACCGGCACGTCGAATTTCGGGTCGTGGGTGAGGACGGTGACAACGGTCCGCTGGTCGATCCGTCCGGCCTCGGCCTCTTCCTTGAGATACCGGTGCGGCCAGTTGACGACGACCTCGTGAGCATCGGGGAAGCGGCTCTTGGTGGCGAACACCGGACGCGCATCACACACCGTCGTGTGGTACCCCAGGAGCACTCCGACCCGGGCCATCGCAGCAGCGAAGTCGATCGCGCCGAACACCAGCATCCGGGGCGGCGGCTCGAACGAGTTGACGAACACCGTCATCCCCTCGCCGCGGCGCTGCCCGTCCGGGCCGTAATGCAGGACGCCGGTGCGTCCGGTGGCCAGCAGCCCGCGGGCGTCATCGGCGACGGCGTCGTTCATCCGCGTCGAGCCGAGCGTGCCCGAGACCTTGTCGGACCAGACGATCAGGTGCCTGCCGAGGAATCCCGGCTCGACGTGCTCGACCACGGTGACCACCGCGACCGGGAGTCCTTTTTGGACGGACTCGGCAACCTCGCCGAGCTCCGGCATCGACTCGCTGTCGACCTGCTCCACGTAGACGTCGATGATCCCACCGCAGGTCAGGCCCACGGCAAAGGCGTCGTCGTCGGTGATCCCGTACCGCTGCAGGACCGGCGTGCGCTCCTCCACCACCTGCTGCGCGAGCTCGTAGACAGCGCCCTCGACACAGCCACCGGAGACACTTCCGGTCACGGTGCCGTCGGCGGCCACGAGCATCGCCGCCCCCGGCTCCCGCGGCGCCGAGGAGAACGTCGCCACGACGGTGCCCAGGCCCACGGTCTCGCCGGCGGACCAACGGCGGTACAACTCGTCCAGTACGTCACGCATCACGAATCTCCACGAGCAGATCTTCCAGGGTGGCCAGGCTGTGCCCGGCCAGCAGCCGATCGAGGTGCGGGAGAGCGGCCGCGATACCGGACTGCACCGGAGCGTATCCGTCCCTGCCCGCATGGGGATTCACCCAGAGTACGGCGTGCGCCAGCCGTCGCAGTCTGGCCAGCTGTTCGCCGAGCAGCCCGGGATCGCCACGCTCCCACCCGTCGGAGCACACCACGACCACGGATTGCCTGGCCAGACCCCGTTGGCCCCACCGGTCGAGGAAGATCCGGACGGTCTCGCCGAGCCTCGTCCCGCCGGCGAAATCCGGCACCGCGCTGCCGGCTGCCAGCATCGCGCGCTCAGGGTCGCGCTGCCGCAGCTGACGCGACACCCTGGTGAGCCTCGTGCCGAGGGTGAACACCTCGGTCGTGGTCGGCGCCGCGCGGACCAAGACGTGCGCGAACCGCAGAAGGGCGTCGGCGTACGGACTCATCGAGCCCGAAACGTCGATGAGCAGCACGACCCGCCGCGGCCGCATGGTCCGCTGTCGGTAGGCCAGCCGCACGGGCTCACCCCCGCCGGCCAACATCGCGCGCAAGGTCCTCGCCGGGTCGAGCCGGCCCCGGCGGGCAGGCCTGCGACGCAAGGATCGACGACGCGGCGGTGCGGGTCGCAGCACGGCGAACAGCTCACGGAGGTGTTCGCGCTCGGCCAGGGTCAATTCGCCGAGGTCGCGATGCCGGAGGACCTCGGTCTCGCTGGCTGCGGTCTTGACCTCGTCCGGATCGCCCTCCGACTCGCCGCTCCCCCGGGACGCGGTCAGGGAGGCGATCCTCGCCCGTTTGGGCTCCCGTAAACGCGTCTGGCCGGCCTTCGGCGGCGTCGCGTCGAACCACCGTTCAAAGGCCTCGTCGTACCGTGGGAGGTCGTCGGGATCGGCGCACAGCGTCAGTCGACCGGCCCAGTACAGCTGCGTCGGCATCGCGACATCGAGACGTTCGACGGCCCCGAGATAGGCCTGGACCCGATGGGCGTCACACGGCAAGCCGGCTTCGCGCAACGCCATGGCGAAGCCGGCGAACCCCGGCAGCGGGTCGGACACGGACACGGACACGGACACCCGAGCATTGTGCGCTCCCCGTGCACACGACTGCCCACGGACGCGCGTCCGTGGGCAGTCGGCTCACTGGCCAGCATCAAGCCCACCGGTCCGCCCCCGGCGATGACCACGTCGTAAGTCATATCTACCCCTTCGCTCATGGTTTCCATGATGCGCACAGAGTGTTTACTCAGTCAATAGTTAGTATCGTGGTAAAGTTCGCACCATGGAAAACGAAGGGCTCCGCGAGCGCAAGAAGCGCACTACCCGAGGTTGGATCGCGGACGTGGCCTCGGGGTTGTTCTTCGAACACGGCTTCGAGAACGTGACCATCGCGGACGTGGCGGAGGCCGCGGACGTCTCGAAGAAGACGGTCACCAACTACTTTCCCCGGAAGGAGGACATGTTCCTCGACCGGCAGGAGGATCGGCTGGTCGAGCTGGAGACCAGGATCCGTTCGCGGGCGGACGGTGAGTCGGTGCTCGCGGTCATGCGCAGCTATCAGCACGAACTCCTCGAGACCGGTCACCCGCTGTCGGGAGCCATCCAGGCCATCGAACCGTTCTTCCGAGTAGTCCGCCAAAGCCTCTCGCTGACCGCCCGCTGGCGCGAGATGGGCAGCGAGATGCAGGACCGGATCGCGTCCGTCCTCGCCGAGGAAGTCGCTGACAACGCGCAAGCCAGGCTTATCGGTGCGGCGATCGGCTCCGCACTCGACACGATCTACATGATCGCCGTGGACCGGATGCTGCGTGGTGACGCGCTCGAAGACGTCCGGCGCGACCAGGTCGGCGTGATCGACTCGGCGTTCGCCATGCTGGAGGACGGAATCGGGGACTACGGCAAGAAGTGACTCACGACAGCAGGGTGTCCAGCTTCGCGCGGACGCGGTCGAGGTCCTCGCTGTACTTCAGCACCGCGCCCAGCGTCCTGGCCGCCGACTCCGCGTCCAGTTCCTCGCGGCCGAGCGTCTGCAGCGCCCTCGCCCAGTCCATCGACTCGGCGACGCCCGGCGGCTTCAGCAGTTCCATCTCACGCAGCCGCCGCACCGCGCCGGCCACCTGTGTCGCGAGCCGCTCGCCCAGCCCCGGCACCTTGCGGCGGAGAATCGCGATCTCACGCGCCAGGTCGGGATGTTCGAGCCAGTGGTAGAGACAGCGGCGCTTGAGCGCGTCGTGCACCTCTCGGGTCCGGTTCGAGGTCAGCACGACCAGCGGCGGCGTGGCCGCTCGCACCTCCCCATACTCCGGGATGGTGACGGCGTTTTCGTCGAGAAGCTGCAGCAGGAACGCTTCGAACTCGTCGTCCGCGCGGTCGATCTCGTCGACGAGCAGCACGCACGGCGCTTCGGTCAACGCGCGCAGCAGTGGCCTGGCCAGCAGAAACCGCTCGGTGTAGAGCGACTGCTCGGCGGCTTCGACGTCGAGCGTGCCGACTGCCTCCAGCGCCCTCAGGTGCAACAGCTGGCGCGGGAAGTCCCACTCATACAGGGCCTGCGCGGCGTCGATGCCTTCGTGACACTGCAACCTGATCAGCGGCAGCCCGAACGCCTCGGACAGCGCGAGGGCCAACGACGTCTTCCCGGTGCCTGGTTCGCCTTCGCAGAACAACGGCCGCTGCATGCGGACCGCGAGAAACGCCGCCGTGGCAACACCCTCGTCGGCCAAGTAGCCGATCCCGTCGAGGGTTTGGGCCAGCTCGTCGGGCGAACCTATCGAATCCGTCGTCGCACCCGTCGTCGCACCCGTCACAGCTCGCAGCGTAGCTCTCCGCGGCGGTCAGCGCGTCAGATCGGCCGGGGTATCGACGTCGTGGCCACGCCCGAGGTCACCACACTCGACCAGGCGGAGATCCTCCCGGTTCGCCAGCCAGTCCCGTGCTCCGCGGTCGCCGCTCGCGCCGGCGGCGACTTCGGCCCACCAGCGGCGGCCGAGCAGGACCGGGTGGCCGGGGACGCCGTCGTAACTCGCCCGCGCCACGACGTCCGGCGCGGCGGACGCGCACACCCTCCGCAGCACTTCAGGTACGACCCAGGGAAGGTCGACGAGGTGGATGAGAACGGCATCGGCGTCAAGGCCCGCGATGGCTTCGAGGCCCGCCCGCAGCGACATGCCCATCCCTTGGGCCCAGTCCTCGGCGTAGACGGCAAGGGCCGGATCGGGCAGCAGCGACCTTGCGGTTTCGGCGTCCGCACCCAGCACCACGCGTAGCGGGGCGCACCCGCTCGCGGTGAGGACCCGCAAGGCCCGCAGCAGCAACGGCTCGTCGTCGAACTGGACCAGCGCCTTCGGCTTCCCCATCCGGCGTCCGGCGCCGGCGGCCAGCAGGAGACCCGCGGTGTCAGCCACGCGCGGCTCGCACCCGTGGCACGGCGGCGAGGTCGGCTTCGATGCCGGCGGCGGCCGCCAGCAGCGGCGGTACCAGCTCCTCGCGGACGGATTCCGTCGTGGTGCGGCTGGCATGGGTGGACAGGTTGACCGCCGCGACCACCTGCCCGCTGCGGTCCCGGATCGGGGCGGCGACCGAGCGCAGCCCCTCTTCAAGCTCCTGGTCGACCATGGCCCAGCCCTGGCGGACGACCTTGGCCAGCTCGGCCAGTACCGCATCGGACGAGGTCAGGGTGCGGGCAGTGAGCTTTTCGAGCTCGGCGCGGTAGAGATAGCGATCGAGGCTTTCCGGCGGCAACCCAGCGAGCAGGACGTGTCCCATCGACGTGGCGTAGGCCGGGAACCGGGTGCCGATGTTGATCCTGACGCTCATGATCCGCGACACCCCGACCCGCGCGACGTAGACGATGTCCGTGTCTTCCAGCACCGACACCGAGCTCGACTCGTGGACGGCGGCGGACAGGCTTTCCAGGTGCGGCTGGGCGACCTCAGCCAGTGACAGGCTCGACAGGTAGGCGTAGCCGAGTTCCAGTACGCGGGCGGTCAGGGTGAAGTACTTGCCGTCCGTGCGAACGTAACCGAGGTCGGCAAGGGTCAGCAGGAAGCGGCGGGCGGCGGCCCTGGTGAGCCCGGTCGACCGCGCGACATCGCTCAGCGTGAGCTCCTGTGCCCCGGCGTGGAACGCCTTGATCACCGCGAGCCCGCGCTCCAGCGACTGCACGTGGTACGTGCCGCGCTCGACCACTTCACCTTCGTCCATACCCGGCAACATTAGTAACCGTCGCCGTCCGCTGGTGGACGGGCGGTCGGTTCACCCAGGTCGGCAAGGGTGCGCTGGGCGATGACGAAGGCCGAGTTACCGGCCGGAGCGCCTGCGTACACCGAGGTGTGCAGGAGCACCTCGCCGATCTCGGCGGCGGTCAATCCATTGTGGACGGCAGCCCGCACGTGCATGGGCAGTTCGTCGTGACACTTCAACGCGGTCAGTGCTGCCAGCGTGATGACACTGCGCGTCCGCCGGTCCAGCTCGTCCCGGCTCCACACCGAACCCCAGGCACCGCGTGTGATGTAGTCCTGGAACGGCTGCGAGAACTCCGTAGTCCGCTCGATGGCTCGGTCGACGTGCTCGTCGCCGAGCACTTCGCGGCGCACTCGCATCCCGGCCTCGTAGGCGTTGTCGGTGTCATTGACGTTGTCGGTCATGACGAGCTCTTCAGGTGGCCGAGGATGAGGTCGATGAACGCGCTGGGCTGCTCGACGTTGCCCAGGTGGGCAGCGCCGTCGACGATCTCCAGCCGGGCGTCGGGGATCCCGGCGGCTATCCGCCGGCCGTGCTCCGGCGGGGTCGCCCGATCTTCCGCTCCGGCGATGACCAGTGTCGGAGCGGTGATGGCAGCCAGGTCAGCGGTCAGGTCCATCCGCTCGATCGCGCCGCAGCACTCGGCGTAACCATCGTCGGGCGTCGCCGTGACCATCTCCTGGAAGTAGGAGACACGGTCGGGATTCGCCTCCGCGTAAGCCGGCGTGAGCCAACGCGCGACGACGGCTTCGGCGATCGACCCGGTACCGCGGGCACGGACGGTCAGGGCCCGGTCGGCCCACATCTCGGCCGGCCCCAGCTTCGCCGACGTGCAACACAGCACGAGCGACGCCACCCGGTCCGGCGAATGCGCGCCCGCCCACATACCGGTCATGCCGCCCAACGACAGCCCGACGATGTGCGCCCGCGCGACGTCGAGTGAATCGAGTAGCGCGAACAGGTCGCCTGCCAGCTCACCGAGCGAATAGGGACCGGGCGGAACCGGCGAGTCGCCATGCCCGCGATGGTCGTAGCGGATCACGCGGAACCCGTGGTCCGACAAGGCTTTGGCCTGCGAGTCCCACATCCGCAGGTCGCTGCCCAGCGAACCGCTGAGCACGACCGCCTCACCGCCGGGCTGACCCTCGACCACGCGATGGACTTCGACCGTCACGAATTCTCCTTCCGCCGAGCCTGATGAGCGGACAGCGCGCGCTCGACGAACACCCGCGCACTGCCCAAGTAGGACTCCGGGTCGAGCAGTTCGGCGAGTTGCCCGCGGTTCAAGTGTTTTCCCACCAGAGGATCGGCCATCATCAGCTCGACGAGGTCACCGCCTTGCGCGCAGCATCTGCCGACGGCGTCGTGCGCGGCGAGTCGCCCGGTGTGCGGAACAAGCGCGGCCGTGACCCGCTCGGCGAGCAACGCACCTTCCGTGAGATCGAGGTTCACGCGCATTCGAGCCGGATCGACCCGGAGCCGCTCAAGGCTCGTGCGCAACCAGTGCACGGCCGACCCGGTGGCCCGCAACAGTTCGGTGAACGGCCGCCACTCGCTGTGCCAGGCGCCGGCCGCACGCTGGTACTCCTGTTCCATCGCCCCGAACAGCGTAGCCACCAGGCCGGGCGCCTGCCGGGCGCACGCCAGCGCGGACACCGCCGCGACCGGATTCCGCTTGTGCGGCATGGTGGACGACCCGCCGCTGCCGGGCGGCCCCTGCTCGGCGAGTTCGCCGACCTCGGTCTGCGCGAGGAGCGTGACCGTGCGGGCGATGGTGGCGACCGCGCCGGACACCTGGCCGAGCGCCGAAGCGACCTCGGCGATCCTGGTGCGTTCGGTATGCCAGGGCAACACCGGCTCGGCGAGCCCCAGCCGTTCGCTGAATGCCTTGAGTACGGCCGTCCCCGGATCACCGAGCGAGGCCAAGGTGCCCACGGCCCCGCCGAGTTGCGCCGTCGGCCTCAGGTCCCGAAGCGCGGCGGCCGCGGTATCCACACCGGACAGCCAGCCCGCCGCGGTCAGGCCGAACGTCGTCGGCAGCGCCTGCTGGAGCAACGTCCGTCCCACCTGGACAGTACTGATGTGCTCCCTGGCGAGCTCGGCCAGCAGCTCGGCACAGGCGTCCAGGTCTTCGAGCAGGACGGTGCGCGCCCTGGCCACGACGAGCATCGCCGCCGAGTCCATGACATCCTGGCTGGTGGCGCCGAAATGCACGTACCCGGCGGCGTCCCCGTGGACCTCCGCGGTCAGCGCCCGGATCAGCGGCGCGGCCGGGTTGCCGATCGCCTTCGCCCGTTCGCCCAACTCCGCGATGTCGTAGTACTCGAGGTGGCAGGCCTCGGCGATCCTGTCCGCATAGGAGCGTTGGATGAGACCGACGTCGGCCTGGGCCCCGGCCAGCGCCGACTCGACGTCCAGCAGCGCGCGCAACCAGGCCGGATCGCCGGTCTCGGCGCGCACTGGACCGGCCGCGAGCACTCCGTCGAACAGCTCGGACACCGACGCCACCCTTCCTTCCACGTTGGACTTACAGGTCGAAGAAGACTGTCTCCCCTTCGCCCTGCAAGCGCACGTCGAAGCGGTAGCCGTCGTCGGTGCGCACCGCCACCACCGTGGCCCGGCGGTCCTCCGGAACCGTGAGCAGCACCGGGTCGGCGGCGTTCGCTTCGGCGTACTCCGGGAAGTAGATCCTGGTCACCACCCGGCCGAGCATCCCCCGGGCGAAGACCGACACGTCGATGTGCGGAGCCTCGTCCTGGCTTCCGGTGCCGGGCAGCGCGCCCGGAATCACCGTGTGGATCGCGTAGTTCCCGTCTTCATCGGTCGGGGCCCGGCCGAAACCCCGGAAGCCGGTGACCGCGCCGCGCGGGTCGTCCGGGTGGTCGAAACGGCCGTCGGGATCGGCTTGCCAGGTCTCGATCAGCGCGTCGGGCACGATCTCGCCGGCACCGTCGAACACCGTGCCGCGAATCCACACCGCACCGGGTGTCCCGTCCGGGACGACGTTGGGCCCATCCGGCCAGATCAGCCCGATCGTCAGGTAAGGCCCGACGGTCTGCGAAGGCGTGCTCATTCGTCGTCCTCGTCTTCCTCGTCCTCGAACACGGACGCGTCCTTACCGCGCAGCACGATGTCGAACTCGAAGCCCAGCGCCCATTCCTCGCTCGTCCGCTCGAAGTCGAACCGCGACACCATCCGCTGCCGGGCCTTCTCGTCCGGGATCGAGTTGAAGATCGGGTCCTGGAAGAACAGCGGGTCGTCCGGGAAGTACATCTGGGTGACCAGACGCTGGGTGAACGCGCTGCCGAACACCGAGAAGTGGATATGTGCCGGACGCCAGGCGTTCCGGTGGTTCTTCCATGGATACGCACCCGGTTTGATCGTGGTGAACTCGTACCGGCCCTCGTCGTCGGTCAGGGTGCGCCCGAGCCCGTCGAAGTTCGGGTCGAGCGGCGACGGCCACTGGTCCCGCACGTGCCGGTACCGGCCGCCCGCGTTCGCCTGCCAGATCTCGATGAGCGAATTCCGCACGGGACTGCCGTCGCCGTCGAGCAGCCTGCCGCCGACGACGATGCGCTGGCCCTGCGGCTCGCCCACGTGCTGGCGGGTCAGGTCGTTGTCGAGGTCGCCGAGCCTGCCCGGGCCGAGCACCGGCCCGGTGATCTCGGTCAACATCTGGGGCAACAGCACCAGCGGCTGTTTCGGATGCCGCAAGGCGGTGGACCGATAGCCTTCGAAATCGGGTGGCGCGTGGGTGCCTTCGGGATCACGCCGGTACTCGGGCAAACGCATCAGTCGCTCCTCAGGCTTCCAAGACGACGGCGAGGCCTTGGCCAACGCCGATACAGATGGCGGCGAGTCCCCAGCCGCCACCTCGGCGGCGGAGCTCGTGGGCGAGTGAGCCGAGCAGGCGGCCGCCGGAGGCGCCGAGCGGGTGCCCGATCGCGATCGCACCACCGTTGACGTTGACGATCTCCGGGTCGAGCTTCGGCCAAGCGGCAAGGCACGCAAGCGATTGCGCGGCGAATGCTTCGTTGAGCTCGACGGCGGCCAGGTCGTCCCAGCCGATCCCGGCGCGGCGCAAGGCTATCTCCGCGGCTTCGACCGGCCCGATGCCGAACACGTCCGGGTCGACCCCGGCCGAGCCGCGACCGGCGATCCGCGCGAGCGGGGCCTTGCCCAAGCGTTCGGCTGTCACGGAGTCGCCGAGCAGCAGCGCCGAAGCGCCATCGTTGAGCGGGGACGCGTTGCCGGCCGTGACGGTCCCTTGTGGACGGAAGGCCGGTTTCAGCTTCGCCAGCTTGTCCATGCTCGAATCCGGCCGGATACCTTCGTCCCGGACGAGATCCACTCCGTCGACGCTCACGACAAGGTCGTCGTAGAAGCCGGCGTCCCAGGCTTTCGCGGCGTTGACATGGCTTCGGACAGCAAACGCGTCCTGCGCCTCACGACCGATCCCGTACCGCTCGGCCAGGATTTCGGTCGACTCGCCCAGCGAAATCGTCCACTGCTCGGGCATCCGAGGGTTGACCATCCGCCAGCCGAGCGTCGTCGAGTGCAGGGTCTGCGGGGTGGCGGGGAACGCCTTCTCCGGCTTGAGCAGCACCCAGGGCGCACGGCTCATCGACTCGACACCGCCGGCCACCACCAGCGCGGCATCACCGACCTCGATCATCCGGCTGGCCTGGATGGCCGATTCGACGCTCGACCCGCACAGCCTGTTCACCGTGCTGCCGGGGACGGACGTCGGCCAACCCGCGAGCAGCGACGCCATGCGGGCCACGTTCCGGTTGTCCTCACCGGCGGCGTTCGCGTCGCCGAAGATGACTTCGTCCACTTGGGACGGATCGAGGTCGTTGCGCTCGCCCAGCTTGCGCAGGACGCCCGCGGCCAGGTCGTCGGGCCGGACGCCGGACAGCGCACCGCCGTACCGGCCGAACGGGGTGCGGACAGCGTCCAGGATGAATACGTCGCTCATCGGCTCGCCTTCTTCAGCTCTCGCAGGATTCTCAGGTCGTCTTCGGTCGGTGCAGTGGTGGTCCTGAGGTCCTCGGCGACCTGCAACTGCCAGCCGGTCGCCTGGCGGACCTGCTCCAGCTTGACCCCCGGGTGCAGCTCTGTCAGCGTCAGTTCGCGGCTTTCCGGATCAGGACGCATGAGGCCCAGATCGGTGACCACCAAGGTCGGGCCCGCGCCCCGCAGTCCGAGGCGCTCACGGTGGCCCTTGCCGGTCCCATGGCCGAACGAGGTGATGAAGTCGACCTTGTCGACGAACGAACGGCTGCTCTGCCGCAGTACGACGAACACCTCGCGGCAGGAGGCGGCGATCTCCGGCGCGCCGCCGGCGCCCGGCAGCCGAACCTTCGGCTCGCGGTAGTCGGCGCCGATGACGGTGGTGTTGATGTTGCCGAACTTGTCGAGCTGGGCGGCGCTGAGGAAACCGACGTCGATCCGCCCGGGCTGCAACCAGTAGTTGAAGACCTCGGGCACGCTGACCACGGCGTCCGCGGTGTCGGCCAGCTCACCGTCCCCGATGGACAGCGGCAGTCGCGAGGGCTTGGCCCCCAGGCACCCGGACTCGTAGATCAGGTTCAGCGAAGGCGCGTGCGTGCGCCGGGCAAGGTTCGCCGCGGTGCTCGGCAGCCCGATCCCGACGAAGCACGACATCCCGTCGCGCAGGGCCCGGGACGCGGCGACGCTCATCATCTCATCGGATGTATACGCGATATCCGTGGTCGTCATGCCGCAACTCCGGTGAGCCATTTTCCGAACTCTTCGCGGTCTCTGCTGATCGCGTCCCACGCCTCGTAGGCCTCGTTGTCCCGAGCGTAATAGCCCGCGGCGTAGGACGGCCGTGCGCCGAACGGGACCTCCGCCACCGCCGTGACGGCCCAGCCGGGCAGCACCACCGCACCCGGTTTCGGCTCCAGCTCGTCGACGATCTCCTCGACCGTGACCAGCGCGCGTTTCGCGGCCAGGACAGCTTCCTTCTGGACCCCGGCAATTCCCCACAGCTGGACATTCCCGGCGCGATCGGCCCGCTGGGCGTGCACGATCGTCACGTCCGGGTTCAGCGCGGGGACGGCCGCGAGCTGCTCACCGGTGAACGGGCAGGTGATCGACCTGATCGTGTCGGTCTGGGCGGCCAGATCGGTGCCGGTGTACCCGCGCAGGACGGCGAAGGGCAACCCGGACGCACCGGCGACGTAGCGGTTCGCCATGCCGGCGTGGCTGTGTTCCTCGATCTCCAGCGAAACCGGCCATGAGTGCTGGACAGCGTCACGAAAGCGATGCAGCGAGCCGACTCCGGGGTTACCGCCCCAGGAGAAGACCAGCTTGCTCGCGCAGCCGGCTCCGATGAGCTGGTCGTAGACGATGTCCGGGGTCATCCGCACCAGAGTGAGGTCCTTGCGGCCCTGGCGGATGATCTCGTGCCCGGCGGCGACCGGGATGAGGTGCGTGAACCCCTCCAACGCCACCACATCGCCATCGTGCACCAGCTCGGCGACACCCTGCGCCAGCGATAGCACCTTCGCCACTGTCCACTCCATCCGCTAAGCCGCTACTCCGAGAACTGCCCTGCGTAACTGCCCCGCCAAGGCCGACTAGTTCGCATCACGCACAAACGTTCTACATGTGAACTTATCGCATCACCGGGTCGAGCGCACCCCTTACCGTCATCCGGGTGATCGGCGGCCACTTCAGGACCGTCAAAGTGCTCACACCCGTACCCCCGTCGCGGCCGATGGCCCTTAGGGTGTCGACGTGCACTCACCGGCGAGGATCGTGGTCACCAGGGACGTACCCGACGCGGCGTTGAAAGTCCTTCACGACGCCGGCGACGTCCGGGTATCCGGCGAAGACCGTCCGCTGCGGCCCGAGGAGCTGCGCGAAGCCGTCGCCGGCGCCTCCGCGGTGGTCACGATGCTGCACGACCGGATTGACAACGCCTTCGCCGAAGCCGCCGGCCCCGGGCTGCGGGTCGTGTCGAACGTAGCCGTCGGGTACGACAACATCGACGTCCCCGCGCTCCGTGCGCGCGAGGTCGTCGTGACGAACACTCCCGGCGTCCTCACCGACGCCACCGCGGACCTCACGTTCGGACTCCTGCTGGCGGTCACCCGGCGACTCGGCGAAGCCGAACGACTGCTGCGGGCAGGCACGCCGTGGTCGTTCCACCTGGGTTTCATGCTCGGAACCGGTCTGCAGGACAAAACGCTGGGCATCGTCGGTCTCGGCCAGATCGGGCAGGCCGTCGCGCGTCGCGCCCTCGCGTTCGGCATGCGGATCGCCTACACCGGCCGGAAACGGGTCACCGAAGACGTCGAGAAGGCGCTGGACACGACGTACCTGACGATGGACGAACTGCTGCGAGAGGCCGATGTCGTCTCGCTGCACTGCCCGCTGACCCCGGCGACCAGGCATTTGATCAACGCCGAAACGCTGCGCGCGATGAAGCCCGGCGCGTTCCTCGTCAACACCACGAGGGGGCCGGTCGTGGACGAGCCCGCGCTGGCCGAGGCGCTGGCCGGCGGCGTCATCGCCGGTGCCGCACTGGATGTCTTCGAAAAGGAACCGGAGGTCGAGCCCCGCTTGCTGACCATGGAGAACGTCGTGGTGACCCCGCACCTGGGGTCGGCCACCGTGGAGACGAGGACAGAGATGGCCCTGCTCGCCGCACGCAACGTCGCGTCGGTACTCGCCGGAAACGGCCCGTTGAACGAGGTGCGCGCATGATTCGCATAGTGATCGCGCCGGACAAGTTCAAGGGCAGTGTGACCGCGGTCGAGGCCGCCGACGCGATCGCCCTCGGGGTCCGTGACGCGCTGCCGGACGCGGTGATCGAGACCTGCCCGGTCGCCGACGGCGGCGAAGGCACGCTCGACGTTCTCGCCGCGGCAGGCGCCCGGGTGGTGAACCTGACCGTGCGCGGCCCGCTGGACGCTCAGGTCGAGGCGACGTACGCCGTGCTCGACGGCACTGCGTATATAGAGTCGGCGCGGGCCTGCGGCATCGAGTTCGTCACGCCGTCGGCCGAGGTCGCGCTGCGGGCGCACACCTACGGCGTCGGGGAGCTGCTCGCGCACGCACTCGAAGGCGGAGCCGAACGCCTCGTGCTGACGGTCGGCGGCACGGCCAGCACCGACGGCGGTGCCGGAATGCTCCAGGCGCTCGGCGCTCAACTGGTCGACGACGCCGGCGAACAGCTCGGACTCGGCGGCGGCGCGCTGGCGCGGATCGCCAAAGCGGACCTCACCGCGGTCACCGCGAAGCTCGGCGGCGTGCCGGTAGTCGTCGCCACCGACGTCACCAACCCGCTGCTCGGCGAGCGCGGAGCGGCCGCGGTGTTCGGCCCGCAGAAGGGCGCGGGCCCCGCCGAACTCGCCACGCTCGAAAGCGCGCTGACCTCGTGGGTCGACATCCTGCGTGCGGCCGGCACACCGGACGTGTCCGGGGTGACCGGTGCCGGTGCGGGCGGCGGGATCGCCGGCGGCGCCATCGCCGGTCTCGGTGCGACGGTCGCTTCCGGCTTCGACCTGATCGTCGGGCTGACCGGCGTCGAGGCGGCGCTGGACCGCGCGGACGTCGTGATCACCGGCGAAGGCTCGCTCGACACCCAAAGCCTCGACGGCAAGGCACCCGCCGGCATTTCGAAACGCGCGGCCGCCCGGGGGATCCCGCTGCTGGCGATCGCCGGCCGGATCCAACTCACCGAAGCCCAGCTCGCCGGCCTAGGCGTCGTCGGCAGCCGCGCGCTGATCGACCACGCGCCCTCGCTCGCCCATGCCCAAACCCACGCGGCGGAGATGCTGCGGGAACAGGCTGCCGAACTGATGCGGGCCTGGGCCGAGGGTTGATGTCCGGTACTAGGCCTCTGGCTGGTCCGGCTGGGTCATCACGGCGAAGTTGAGCTGGCCCTTGTCGTCCTCTTGGAGGTCGAGGACCTTGTCGTCGAGGAACTCGGCCGCGCGGGGTTCGAGGAAAACCTGGGCGCCGGCGTCGGTCCCGAGGACCTTGTCGCCTGCCTCGGGTTCGGGGGCCACGGACAGCGCGAGCTGCGCGCCGTCGGCCTGCTGATCCTGGACGGCGAACCGGAGGCCGCCGTGTTCCGGCGCGCCCTCCTGGGTGGTGAGTGCGCTGATCGCCGCTACGGCGGCTTCGGTCATGGCGAGCATCTTCGGCCTTCCCTTCGGTCGTGGTCGTCGCGCTCTTGACCATCCACCGTAGGGGCGCAGCGGGCAGGCCGCGCGCTGACACCGGCGTCGGGGCGCTCCCGCCCAGCTCAAGCACCCAAGTCGACGGAGTCACAACTATGCTGCTGGTCCAGCGTTCCCAGGGAGGCGTGTCACGTGACCGTGTCAGGCAACCAACGTGACGACCGCACCACGAAGTACGCGCTCGGGCCTGAACTGCTCGAACGCTTGCTGGACCACCTGCACACCCGCATCGACGGCTGCCTCGGCGTCGGCCTGAGCGCGTCCGCGCCCGAACCGCACTCGCTGTACGCGGTGGGGATCGCGCGCGAACTCGACGCCTTGCAGTGGGAGGTGAACGACGGCCCGCTCGTGCTGGCCACCATGGAGCAGGAAGCGACGATGGCCGCCGAACTCGCGGACGAGCGGGAGTGGCCACGGCTGGCGGCCGCGATGGCGGCGAGTGCGCTCGTCTCCGGCCCGGTCGCGACCATGATCGTCGCGGGCAGCTGGAACGACGAGGGACCGATCGTGCTCAGCGTCTACCTCGACCACCAGCCGAACGGCAACGACCTGCGCGCGGTCGAGGAGATCGAACCGGTCCTCGCGATGGCCGCGGCGCTCGTCGAGTTCTGTTCCGAGGAGATCGTCCGGAGCGACCAGCTGCTCTCGATGGTCGAGCACCGGCGGATCATCGAACAGGCCAAGGGCATGATCATGGCGGCGCGCGGCTGCGACGGCGGCACGGCGTTCCGGCTCCTCGTCACCACGAGCCAGCACTTCAACATCAAGCTCCGCGAACTGGCGACGGCCACGGTGGAACTCGTCGGCCAAGCGCCGGCCGAAAGCGCGGGCGGCGACGGCGTCAAGGGTGTCGATCCGGTGGAGACGCCGCATGGCGCCGCCAGGGACGCGGCCCAGCGGATGTGGGCCGCGCTGCGCGACTAGCGGCGCTCTGCGTCCGATGCCGTCTGTGCGAGGCCCCTTCAGTGCCACCCTTGTGGCGTCCAACGCCATCAGCGTGGCCCTGAGGGGTCTTTAGCGAGCGCCAACTCGGCCAAAACTGTTTCTATTCCCGCAGGTCCCCGGTTTGCGCTGTCGTACTGATCACAATTTTTCAGCTGGTTCAACAGGTTCACAAGTTCGTGAATCGGCGTATTCTGGGGACCATGACCACCATTGGGTGGGCGGGCGCGCCGGCGGCCACCACGACCAAGCAGCACGAACTGGGCAGCCAAGCCGCCTGGTACCTCGCTGCCGGCGCCATCACCACGGCGATTCAGTCGGCACTCTTCCTCTTCCTGCAGCCCGACGTCGGCGCCCAACCGGCCAATCTCGTCGCCATCGCGCTGACGACCATCGGCAATACCGAGTTCCACCGACGGGTGACATTTGCGGACCGGCCGAGCAACGCCGGGAAACGGCATGTGCAGGATTTGCTGACGTTCGCCTTCTACGCCGGATACAATTCAGTCGTCCTTCTATTTGTGGACGCAATCGTCAATAACCCGTCTGCCCTGCTCCAGACCATCGTCTTGCTGGTGGCGAGTTTTGTCGGCGGAGTCGTCCGGTTCGCCGCGCTCCGCTGGTGGGTCTTCGCGCGATCCTGAGATCGCGCAATCGGAGCAACACGGGCCGTCACCGTTGCACTGCTGCAACCGGGGTATCTCTAGTTGAAATCTGGACGGCCGGGCCATTGCCCCCTACGATTACGCTGAGTCGCAGCCACAGCAGGTGAACTGAGAAATTTTGGACCACTCGCTGACGGAAAGTAACTAAGCGTGGGCCCAGCGCGATTAATCGTCGCTCGGTCGGCCGGGGAGACGATCATGCGAGTTATGCCTAGCGAGACCGAACGGCTTGTCGAAAAGCCGGTCGAGGGCTACACGACACCCGAGACGCTGCCACGCCCGGGCGGCCGGTTGACGAAGGAAGAACTCGACCCGCTGGTTCGCGACGCCGCGAACCACAACCCGGCGGCGATCGACGCGCTGATCGCCATGATCAGGCCCGTCGTCGCCCGGTACTGCCGGGCTCGGATGGGTGGTCGCGACCTGTCCTACCTCTCGGCCGACGATGTCGCGCAAGAGGTCTGCCTCGCGGTCCTCAAAGCCCTGCCGGGCTACCAGGATCGCGGCGGTTCCTTCCTTTACCTCGTGCACGCGATCGCCGCCAACAAGGTGGCCGACGCCTACCGCGCGGTGTCGCGCGACCGGTCCGACCCGGTTCCCGAGCTGCCGGAACGCCCACTCGTCGACAACGAGCCCGAGCGCCACGCCCTGCACGTCGATCTCGGCGACCGGCTGAACAAGCTGCTCAGCCAGTTGCCCAAGACGCAGCAGGAAATCCTCGCCCTCAGGATCGCGGTCGGGCTGTCCGCCAACGAGACCGCCGAAGCCCTGGGCATCTCCCCCGGCAACGTCCGCGTCACCCAGCACCGGGCCCTGACCCGACTGCGCACCATGGTCACCCGCGCCGACGACTTCTAGCGGGCACTTTTGTACTTTTGTGCCCTCGTTGAAGTCTCAAGCAGGGCACTTTTGTACGAGAGTGCCCGCTAGAGCAGGTGGTAGGCGCGGCGGGCGCTGTGCTCGAAGACGTCCGCGCGTTCGGGGTCGGTGAGTGGCCCCGTCAGCGACATCGCGGCGTCCAGGACGACCTCGTACGACGCGGCGAGCTCGCAGACCGGCCAGTCCGAGCCGAACATCAGCCTGTCCGGGCCGAAGGTGTCGATGATGTGCTCGGCGTGCCGGCGCAGGTGCCCGACGCGCCATGTTTCCCAATCCGCCTCGGTGACCAGGCCGGACAGCTTGCAGAACACGTTGGGCCGCTCGCCGAGCCCGGCCAGGTTGGCGGCCCACGGCTGCCACTCCCCCGATACGATCGGCGGCTTGCCCGCGTGGTCGAGCACGAACGTCAACTCCGGCAAGGCATCGGCCGCCGCGACCGCGGCAGGGAACTGCACCGGGCTGATGAGCAGGTCGTACGACAGACCCGCCGCCGCGACCGCCGCCAGCCCCTTGAGCACGTCGCCGCGGGCCAGCCACTCCGGATCGGACTCGCCTTCGACCTGGTGCCGGATCCCGACGAGCGGACCGCGCGCGGCCAAGGCCGACAGCTGGTCGGCGACGTCGGCCGCGGTGAGGTCGACCCAGCCGACGACCCCGGCGATCACCGGCTCGCCCGCGGCGACGTCGAGGAACTCTTCGGTCTCCTCGACGGAAGACACCGTCTGCACGAGGATCGTCGAGCGGACACCGGCAGCGCTGGTCACCGCGCGAAGGTCGTCGACGGTGTAGGGCCGCCGGATGGGGTCCAGCACTTCGCCCGCCATCCACGGATACTCGCGCCGGGCCGGGTCCCAGAGGTGGTGGTGCGCGTCGATCACGAGTCCGCCCCCGCCCTGGTCACGGTGTCCGGGCGCAGGAGGCCCGCGTCGATGAGGTCGCTCCACAGCCCCGGCGGCACCTCCGCGCGTGCCCGCGCGACGTTCGCGCTGACCTGGTCGGGCGTCTGCGCGCCGACGACCACGGTCGCGACGGCCGGATGCGCGGCCGGGAGCGCCATCGCGGCCTGCGGCAGCTCGACGCCGTGCTTCGCGCAGACGGCGGCGATGGCCTCGGCCTTCGCGACGACGTCGGCGGGCGCGTCCACGTAGTCGTACTTGATGCCGGGTGACGCGGTCGCCAGGATGCCTCCGTTGAACACCCCGGCCGCCATCACGGCGATGCCGCGCTCCTCGCACAGCGGGAGCAGCTCGTCGAGCGCCGGTTGAGACAGCAGCGTGTACCGGCCGGCGACCATGACCGCGTCGAGGTCGCTGCGGCGGATGAACTCGGTGAGCATCGGCGTCTGGTTCATCCCGACGCCGAACGCGCCGATCACCCCTTGTTCGCGCAGTTCCAGCAACGCGGGCAGCGCCCCGGAGGCCGCTTCCTCGAAGTGGTTGTCCGGATCGTGGACGTAGGCGATGTCGATCCGGTCGAGACCGAGCCTGGTCAGGCTGTCCTCGAGCGACCGCAACACCCCGTCCCGGCTGAAGTCCCAGCGACGCCGATAAGCCGCCGGAACGTCGAACAACTCGGCGTCACGCAACGAAGCGCCGTCCGGGTCCGGTTCCAGCACACGACCGACCTTCGTGGACAGCACGTAGTCCGCGCGCGGGTACGCCGCCAACGCGGCCCCGAGGCGCCGTTCCGACAGTCCCAGCCCGTAGTGCGGCGCGGTGTCGAAGTAGCGGATGCCCTCGTCCCACGCCCGTGCCACGGTCAGCGCGGCGTTCTCGTCCGTCATGGCCTGGTACAGATTGCCCAGCTGGGCACAGCCAAGGCCCAACGGGGTGACAGTCACCTTCACAACCGGGTCACCGCTTCTCCTTGCGTGAACTCATGGCAGTCTGACAATGAACACTGAAACATCCGAGGTTTCGCCGGGTCAGGCAACACCAGGAGGGCGGTCCGCATGCCGGTCACCGACGTCGCGATCGACAAGATCAAGGACATGATCATCTCCGGTGATCTGGCTCCGGGCGACCGGCTGCCGAAGGAAGCCGAGCTGGCACAGCGGCTGGGGCTCTCACGCAGCTCCCTTCGCGAGGCGGTCAAAGCACTCTGCTTGATCCGGGTGCTGGACGTCCGCCAGGGTGACGGTACATACGTCACCAGCCTCGAGCCACACCTCCTGCTCGACGCCATGACGTTCGTCGTCGATTTCCACCGCGACGACACCGTGCTCGACTTCCTCGCCGTGCGCCGGATCCTCGAACCGGCCGCCACGGCAATGGCCGCGCTGCACATGAGCGAGGAAGGCATCGCCGAGCTACGCGAACTGCTCGACGAGCTCGAGGACGCCCCGACCGTCGAAGCGCTGGTGGCCAACGATCTCCAGTTCCACCGCAAGATCGCGGACGGCTCCGGCAACCCGGTGCTGTGCTCGCTGCTGGACAGCCTTTCCGGGCCGACCGCCCGCGCCCGTATCTGGCGCGGACTCACCCAGGAAGGCGCCGTCGACAAAACTCGCGAGCAGCACAAAGCGATCTACGACGCGATCGCCGCCCACGAGCCGGAAGTGGCGCGCTCGTGGGCGACCGTGCACGTCGCCGGCGTCGAACAGTGGCTGCGCAACGCCCTCGGCTCCGCTGACGAGGACGTCCCGACCGAGTAAGCGGGTCACGTCTGGGCTTTCCCTCCGGCAAAGCGGGAGATGATCAGCGCGATCAGGATGATGCCGCCGTACACGGCGCTGATCCACGGAGCGGGTACCTGTGCGGCGTTGAGCAGGTTCTGCACTGTGGACAGCAGCAGCACGCCGGTGAGCGCGCCGAGCATGGTGCCCTTGCCGCCATCGAGCGAGACTCCGCCGATAACGGCCGCGGCGAACACGTTGAGGATCAACCCGCTGCCCTGGTTGGCGCCGAGAGCCCCGACGTAACCCGTGTACGCCAGGCCGCCGAGCGCGGCGAGTACACCGGCGATGACGAACACCAGCATCGAGATCCGGTCGACCCTGATGCCCGCGGCGCGAGCGGCTTCCCGGTTTCCACCGATCGCGTACAGCGCGCGCCCGGCCCGGTGGTAGCGCAGCAGGAACCCCGCCACGGCGAACGCTAACGCGGCCAGCCAAACAGCCATCGGCAGCCCGGCGAACGTCGTCGTGGACAGCGCGGTGAACGGATCGAGGCCGTCCGACAAGGTCTTGCCGCCGGTCGAACCGACCTGGATCCCGCGCAGCAGCGTGAGCATTGCCAGCGTCGTGATGAAGGCGTTGAGCTGAAGCTTGATGATGAGGAACGCGTTGATCAACCCGATCACGGCGCCGATCACCGGGATGGCCAGCAGTCCGACGAACGCGGGCAGGCCGAAACCGAACCCGGCCGAAGTCGCCGGGATCACCAACATCACGCCGAGTGCGGGCGCAATGCCCATCGTCGACTCCAGCGACAGGTCGAACTTCCCGGTGATCAGCACCAGCGACTCGCCGAGCACGACCAGCGCCAGCGCGGCCGACGCGGTCAGGATGCTGACGATGTTCCCCACGCTGAGGAAAGTGTCGCTGACGAACGCCCCGATGATCAACAGGACGACGAGCGCGGGCACCAGTGCCAGCTCCCGCATCCAGTTGAAGCGGCGCGACCGGCGCGGCGTGGAGACCGCCGGCTTGGTGGCCGGCAGCATCTCGGTCTCAGTCATCGAGCTCGACTCCTTCAATGTCGGCCACCAGGTCGCTGTCCGACCAGCCGGCCTGATGTTCGGTCACGACGCGCCCGGCGCGCAGCACCAGCACGCGGTCGGCGACGCGCAGGTCGTCCAGTTCGTCGCTGACGATCAGCACGCCCTTGCCTTCGGCACGGACGCGGTCGACGACGGCGAGCAGCGCCTCTTTCGACTTCACGTCCACACCGGCGGTGGGGTTGATGAGCACCAGCACGTCCGGGTTGCTGGCCAGCGCCCTGGCCAGCACGACCTTCTGCTGGTTGCCGCCGGACAGGTCGGACACCGGCTGGTAGGGACCGGCCGCGACGACGTCGTAGTCGACGAGCGCCTGGTCGGCGAGGGCGTCGCGCCGACGCGGCGGCGCGATCCCGCCCGGCCCGAGCCGGTCCATCACGGTCATCGTCGTGTTGTCCGCAATGGACAGCCCCAGCACCAGGCCCTGGTGATGCCGGTCCCTCGGCACGCAACCAATCCCGGCGCTCAACGCGGCGGGAACCGATCCCGGTCGCAACGGCCGGCCGGCGACGGTCACCGTACCGGCACTCGGCGAACGCAGGCCGTACACCGTCTCCGCGACCTGGTGTTTCCCGCTGGCGTTGCTGCCGGCCAACCCGAGCACTTCGCCACGGCGGAGCGCGAACGAAACGTCCCGGAAGTCGTCCCCGGAGAGCCCCTTGACCGCGAGCGCCTCGGAAACCTCTTCCCCCAAGGGTTCGCGTGCAGCCGCGTCGCGGACGGACAGCCCGCCCGTATCGCCCGTCATCGCGTCGATGAGTTCGACGCGCCCGACGTCGGCGACCGGCGCGGTGAGGATGTGCCGAGCGTCGCGCAGCACAGTGACCGCCTGGCAGACCTCGTAGACCTCCTTCAGATGGTGCGAGATGAACAGGAACGTCACACCGTTCGCCTGCATCTCACGCATCCGTACGAAGAGCCGGTCGATCGCCTGGCTGTCGAGCTGCGCTGTCGGCTCGTCAAGCACGATGAACCGGGCGCCGTACGACAGCGCCCGCGCGATCTCGACTAGCTGCCTGTCTTCAACCGTGAGCTCGCCGGCCGGGCTGTCGACATCGACATCGACACCCCACGATCCCAGCAGCTCCCGAGCCTCCCGTCGCAGCCGCGACCAGCTGATGACAAAGGACTTCTTGCCCTTAGCCAGTGACGCTTGACGGTTGAGGAACAGGTTCTCGGCCACGGTCAGCTGGGGGATGACCGTGGAGTACTGGTAAACGCAGGCCACCCGGCGGCGCCAGCCCTCGCGGTCGGCGATCGCCGGTGCGGGTTCACCGCCGAACTCGACCGTTCCGGTGTCCGGTTTGGACAGTCCAGTGAGAATGGAGACGAGGGTGGACTTGCCGGCCCCGTTCCGCCCGACGAGCGCGTGCGACTCGCCGGGGCGGACCGTCAGGTCGACGCCGTGCAGAGCCACGGTCGGCCCGTACCGCTTGCCGACCCCGCGCGCGCCGACCACCGGTTCGGCGGTGTCGCCGATGGGCAGCGCGCTCACAGGTTGTTACCCCACAAGGACTTGTCGTCCACGTTCGCCTTCGTGATCAGCGGCGCGGGGAGCTGGTCCTCGAGGATCCCCGGCTTGGTCTCCACCACGACGCTGCCGTGGTCGGTCGGCCCGGCGTGGAAGGTTTCGCCCGCCATGGCCTTCTTGATCCAGTACATGCCGTACTTCGCGTAGTCGTCGGCGGGCTGGGAGACCGTCGCGTCCAGCTCGCCCGCGCGGATGGCCGCGAGCTCCTCAGGGATGCCGTCGTTGCTGACCAGCACGACATGGCGCGGATCACCGATGGGGAAGTACATGTTCTTCCGCTTGAGCGCCTGCTCGGTCGGCGCGAGGTAGACCCCGCCCGCCTGCATGTAGACGGCCTTGATGTCGGGGTTCGCGGTGAGGAGGCTCTCCAGCCCGGAAGCGGCCTTGTCGGCTTCCCAAGCCGCGGGGACCGCAAGCACCTGGATCCCCGGGTACTTGGCCTTCATGCAGTCGCCGAACGCCTGGGTGCGCTCGCGGCCGTTGACCGACGCGAGGTCGCCCTCGATCTGCACGACCTTGCCCTGCTTGACCTTCTCGCCGATGGCATCGCAGGCCTTGGTGCCGTATGCCTTGTTATCTGCGCGGACGACCATCGCCACCTTGCCGCTGTCCGGCGCGACGTCCACCGCCACCACCGGCACACCCTTGTTCGCGGCCTGGTTCAGCCCGGCGACGATCGCGGCGGAGTCGAGCGGCGTCACGACGAGCCCCTTGACACCCTGGTTGAGCAGGTTGTTGATGTCGGTGATCAGCGCGGCCGGATCGCTGTTGGCGTTGACCGATCCCAGCGCGTCAACCCCCTCGGTCTTGGCCATCTGGGGCAGATAGTTGTTGTAGGCCTGCCAGAACGGCGAGGTCAGCAGCGGCACGGTCGTGCCGACCTTGCCACCGCCCCCGCTGCCCGCGGCCGGTGCCGCCGTTTTGGTGGAGCCACAGCCGGTCAGGGCGAGCGTCAGTACCGCACCCATGCCGACGGCCTTGATCAGGTTCTTGCGCACCGCATCCTCCTTGATGCCAGGCGGGAAAACTTAGGGGTTTCGAACCGGCCCGCGCGGACGCAGACCGTACATGCCGCCATCGACGGCGAGTGCGGTGCCGGTGGTCGACGCGGCCAGCGGGCTGGCCAGGTAGACGATGGAGTTCGCCACCTCCTCGGCGGTGACCAGGCGGCCCATCGGCTGACGGGCCGCGAGCGCGATCCGCTCGGCCTCGGGATCTCCTGCGGAGTCGAGCAGCCTGCCGACCCAGGGGGTGTCGGCCGTGCCCGGGCACACGCAGTTGACGCGGACGCGGTCGACGAGGTGGTCCGTGGCCATCGCCAGGGTCAGCGAAAACACCGCGCCCTTGCTCGCCGAGTACAGCGCGCGGGAGTTGAGCCCGGCCCAGGCCGCGATCGAGCAGGTGTTGACGATCGCGGCGGACGGCGACTTGCGCAGGTGCGGCAACGCGGCCCTCGCGATCCGGACCATGCCGACCACGTTGATGTCGAACACGCGGTGCCACTCGTCGTCGTCGTTGGCCGAGACGTCGCCCTGCGCACCGATGCCGGCGTTGTTGACGACGACGTCGATACGGCCGAAGCGCTCGACGACGGCGTCGATCGCTGAGGTGACCTCGTCCGCCGAACTGACGTCGCACCGGAAGCCGGTCAGGCCGTCCGCGAGGTCGTCGGGTTTCAGGTCGAGGACGGCCACGGTGGCGCCTCGCGCGGTCAGCTGCCGCGCGGTCGCCAGGCCGATCCCGGACGCGCCGCCGGTGACCACGGCCACCAGGCCTTCGAACTCACTCAAGATTCGTTCTCCGTCCACTCAGGACCGTTCGGGAACAGGAAGCGCCGCAGGGTGGCGTCGTGCATCCGGGTGGAAAAGCCCGGCACGGATGGTGCCAGATAACGGCCGTCCCGCACCACCGCCGGATCGGCGAAGTGCTCGTGCAGGTTGTCGACCCATTCGATGGACCGGTCGACGTCGGTCCCGGACACCGCGACGAAATCGAACATCGACAGGTGCCGGACCATCTCGCACAGCCCGACCCCGCCCGCGTGCGGGCAGACCGGGACGCCGAACTTCGCCGCCAGCAGCAAGATCGCGACGTTCTCGTTGACCCCGCCGACGCGCGCGGCGTCAAGCTGCAGCACGGACATCGATCCGGCCTGCAGCATCTGCTTGAAGACCACGCGGTTCTGCACGTGCTCACCGGTGGCGACCTTGATCGGGTCGAGGGCCTTCGCGATGGCGGCGTGCCCGAGCACGTCGTCGGGCGAGGTCGGCTCTTCGATCCAGTACGGGTCGAAGGGTGCCAGCGCCGTCATCCATTCGATCGCCGGCGTGACATCCCAGCGCTGGTTGGCGTCGACGGCGATGCGGATCTTCGGCCCGACGGTCTCCCGCGCCAGCTTCAGCCGTCGGATGTCGTCGTCGAGGTTGCCACCGACCTTGAGCTTGATCATCGAGAAGCCGTCCGAAACGGCCTGTTTCGCGAGCCGTACGAGCTTCTCGTCGCTGTAACCAAGCCAACCCGGCGCGGTGCTGTACGCCTGGTAGCCGTTCTCCTCGAGCTTCTTCGTACGCTCGGCGCGCCCCGGCTCGGCTGCGCGCAGGATGTCCAGCGCCTCCTGCTCGGTGATCGCGTCGCTGAGGTATCGGAAGTCGACCAGGCTGACCAGCTCTTCCGGCGTCATCTCGGCCAGGAACTTCCACAGTGGACGGTCGGCCCGGCGCGCGGCGAGGTCCCACGCGGCGTTGACCACCGCGCCGATCGCCATCTGCGCGACGCCCTTTTCCGGTCCCAGCCAGCGGAACTGGGAGTCGCCGATGAGCTCGGCCGACAACGCGGCGAGCGTGCTCGCGTCCTCGGGCACGGGCTTGCCGACGACGTGGTGCTCCAGCGCCTTGATGGCCGCGGCCTGCACGTCGTTGCCCCGTCCGATGGTGAAGGCCAGCGCGTACCCGTCCGGGCCGCCGTCGGTGTGCAGGACGACGTACGCGGCCGAGTAGTCGGGGTCGGGGTTCATCGCGTCCGAACCATCCAGCACCCGCGAAGTGGGGAACCGGACGTCCAGTACTTCCATGCCGGTGATTGTGGCCATGTCAGGCCTGCTTCGCAGCTTGGCGCTGCCGTCCGAGGCCGTCTATCTCCAGCTCGACGACGTCGCCGTCACGCAGGTACGGCTTCGGTTCGGGCTGGCCGAGCGCGACGCCCTGCGGGGTGCCGGTGTTGATCAGGTCGCCGGGGCGCAGGACCATGAACTGGCTCAGGTAGTGGATGATCTCGGCGACGGTGAAGACCATGTCCTTCGTCGTGGAGTCCTGCCACAGCTTGCCGTTGACCCACAACCGCAGGCCGAGGTCCTGCGGGTCGGCCACCTCGCTCGCGGGCAGCAGCCACGGGCCGAGCGGGTTGAAGTTCTCGCACGACTTGCCCTTGTCCCACTGGCCGCCGCGGTGGATCTGGAACTCACGCTCGGACACGTCGTGGGAAAGCACGTAACCGGCGACGTGGTCGAGGGCATCGTCGGGGCTGTCGAGGTAGCGGGCGGTCTTGCCGATCACCACGCCCAGCTCCACCTCCCAATCCGTGCTCGTGGACTTGCGGGGGATCAGCAGCGGGTCGTTCGGGCCGACGACGACGTCCGGTGCCTTCATGAACACGACCGGTTCGGCCGGGATCGGCGCGTTGGTCTCCTCGGCGTGCTTGCGGTAGTTGAGGCCGATGCAGACGATTTTGCCGGGCTGCGCGATCGGCGGGCCGGTCCGGACCCCTTCGGCCACGTCGGCGACGGGCAGTTCACCGCTTTCCAAAGCGGCCGCGACCTGGGCGATCCCGCCACCGGCGAGGAAGGCGCCATCGATGTCGGAAGCCAGCGGGGCGAGGTCACGCAGGGTACCGTCATCGGCACGCACGAAGGGACGCTCACTGCCCGGTTCCCCGAGTCGCAACAGCTGCACGGATGTTCCCTTCCTAACTTTTGCATCGAACCCACAGAAGACATCCGATGTATACCCCATCGGGCGAGTCGAGGCTAGGGTCGGTCGCGCATTGTTACCCCTATTCGTCCGATGAGTTTGACTGTGTCGACGGTCTCGGAATAACACTCCGACCGACCGGGGTTCCCGCAACGTCACCACGACGAAGGGGCCAGATGAGCACGGGAACCGCCAGCGAGGACGTACGCGCGCCGCTGATCGGGCGAAGCGTCGCGCGCTACACGCTCATCCTGGGCAGCTTGTCCGCGTTCGCGCCGTTGTCGATCGACATGTACCTGCCGTCGCTGCCCTCGATGACCAGCGACCTGCACAGCACCGACTCGACCATCCAGCTGACGCTGAGCGCCTTCATCATCGGACTCGCAATCGGGCAGATCGTGATCGGCCCGCTGTCCGACTCGCTGGGGCGCCGCAAGCCGCTGCTTGTCGGGTTGGTGCTGTACGCCGTCGGTTCGGTCCTGTGCGCGGTCAGCCCGAGCAGCGAACTGCTGATCACCGCGCGCTTCGTGCAGGCCATCGGCGCGGCGGCCGGAATCGTGATCGCCAGGGCGGCCGTGCGCGACCTGTTCTCCGGCACCGCGATGACGAAGTTCTTCTCCCTGCTCATGCTCGTCAACGGCGTCGCCCCGGTGCTCGCGCCGGTCATCGGCGCGCAACTGCTGCGGCTGACGTCGTGGCGCGGCGTGTTCGTCGTGCTGACCGTCGTCGGCGTCCTGCTGCTCGCAACCGTCGCCCTCGCACTGCCCGAGTCGCTTCCGGCCGAGCAGCGGACGCGCTCCCGGATCCCGGACACGCTGCGCACCTACGCCGGCCTCTTCGCCGACCGGATGTTCCTGGGCTACGCGCTGGCCGCCGGCCTCAGCTTCGCCGCGATGTTCGCCTACATTTCGGGATCGTCGTTCGTGCTGCAAGGCGTCTACGGCCTGAACCCCCAGTGGTTCAGCGTGGTGTTCGGGATCAACGGCCTCGGCATCGTCGCGGTCGGACAGCTCAACAGCAAGCTGATCGACCACTTCACCGAACGCACGCTGCTCACCGTCGGCCTCGTCGCGACAGCGGCGGGCGGCGTCGGGGTGCTGCTGGCGGCCACCCTCGACCTCGGCCTGATCGCGCTGCTGGTGCCGCTGTTCGTGCTGGTCGGCAGCATCGGCATGGTGTCGCCGAACTCGACGTCGCTGGCCATGGCCGAGCACGCGAAGTCCGCCGGCTCCGCGTCCGCGCTGCTCGGCGTACTGCAGTTCGCCTTCGGCGCCATCGCGTCCCCGCTGGTCGGCGTCGGCGGGGCCAGCGGCGCAGCGATACCGATGGCCGTGGTCATGGCCGGGTTCGGCGTGGCGTCGCTGGGGGCGTATCTCACGCTGGCGAGGAAGGCCGCCTAGGACTCGTGAGCGTTCCGGCCGCTTACTGTGCCCTGCGGGACACCCGCACCCGGGCGAGCCGGAACGCTCACGAGCCCTTACCCGGCCACCTCGCCAAGGTGGGCCATGGCGGTTTCCAGTTGGGCGTCGGATAGGTAGGGCGCGGGGCCGAAGCGGAGGTACTCCCCGCGGCTGTCGGTCTGGACGCCGCGGGCGGACAGCGCCGCCTGCAGACCGGCCGCGTCCTTGCAGCGCAAGGAAAGGAAGCCGCCGAACTCCGCTGGCGCAGCGTCCCGGTCACGGGTGGCGACGGCGTCGGGCAGGGATAGCGCGTCAAAGCTCCGTGCCAGCAGGCCGACCTGGTGCAGCGACTGCTGCCGCAACGAATCCGGCGTCAGATCGTGCTCCTCGAAGAAGCGGACAACGCGGGCGCCGCGGTAGTTGCTCGTCGGGTCGTACGTCGCTCCGGCGAAGCGGGCGGCGCCGTGCGCGTAGACGACGGCATCGGGACGTCGTTCATCCGCGAGCTCGCCGAATTCCGCGTACCAGCCCGTCACCACCGGACGCATCTCCTGCGCGTGCGCGGGCATGCGCAGGAAGCAGTTGCCCTCGCCGAGCTGCAGGTACTTGTACCCGCCGCCGAGTACCCACGCATTCGTCAGACCGAGGTCGTGCACCGCGAACGGCACGACGCCCAGCGCGTGATAGGCGTCGACGACGAGTTCCGCGGGGCTCCTCAGGCACGCGTCCGCCAGGAACTCCAGCCCCGGCACGATCCGCGAGGTCTCGAACAGCACGTGCGACACGAACACCGCGGACGTCCTGTCGTCGACTTCGGCGGCGAGCCGCTCGGCGAGGGTCTCGACCGGCGAAGCGGGCACCCGGACGATCTCGACACCGGCCTCGCCGAGCCGCGCGAGCTGACGGCGCAGCGTGTGGAACTCGCCATCGGTCGTCACCAGCTTCGGCCGCGCCTGCAGGTCGAACGCCGACAGCAGGCGGATCACCAGGTCGTGCGTGCTCGCCCCGAGCGCGAGGTCCGCCCGCGGATCGTGCAGGAACCGGCGGAACCCGGCCCTGACCTCGTCCGCTTTGGCAAACGCCGCGTCCCACTTCCGGTCGACGTCGCGAGCCGCGTCCTCGAAGGCTTCGGTCAAGCCGTCCATGGCCACATCCGGCCAGGCCTGGTGGGAATGCCCCGAGAGCAACAACCGCTCGGAAACCCGGAAGCGCGAGTAGTGCGCCGCGAGGCCCCCGAAACCGGCAGAGTCCGTCAAAGCCTGCTCCTTACTGCCCAGAGGTCGGGGAACATCGGTGCGAACAAGGTGCCGCGCAGGTACGCCGCACCCGAAGAACCGCCGGTCCCGGTCTTGTCACCGATGGTCCGCTCAACCATTTTCACGTGCCGGTAGCGCCATTCCTGCATACCCTCGTCGAAGTCGACGAGGTGTTCGGCGACCATCGACGGCCCGCCGTCATCCTCATACACGCGCAACAACACATTCTGCAGGTCCTCCGACGGCTGACGCGAGGTGCTCACGTCGTGTCCGGTGGGCACCGCGTAACCGCTCGCCGCGAGGTACGCGACGAAGGAGTCGAACAGCGAGTCCCGCGACATCGCGCCGGCGATCCGCTCGCGTGCTTCGCCGCCTTCGGGGTAGTGCGCGAACACCCGCTCGTCGCGGCGCCCGAGCACGGCTTCCAACTCGCGGAACTGAGCGGACTGGAAGCCGCTCGACGCGTCGAGCCGGGCACGGAAGCTGGTGAACTGGCTCGGCGTCATCGTCTCGAGGACGTCGATCTGCGCCACCACCACCTTGAGGATGGTCAGGATCCGCCGGAGCGTGCGGATGGCGTGCGCGGTGGCGCCGGCGGCGAGACGTTCCTGCAGGTAGAGCACCTCGTGCAGGATCTGCTTGAACCACAGTTCGTACACCTGGTGGATCACGATGAACAGCAGCTCGTCGTGCTCTTCCGACCGCGGATGCTGCGCGTCGAGCAGGTCGTCGAGCGCGAGGTAAGAGGTGTAGCTCAGGGCCATCTGGGTGTCGGAGTTCGTCATCAGTGGGTCACCTCGTCGAAGTGGCGCTGCGCTGCCGGTGCGAGCGCCGCGTAGAGAGCATGGAACAACTCGACCGCGGCCGCCCGGCCTGCCGGTGGCGGCACGAGTCGCGGCGGGAGCTCAGGGTCCAGCGAGGGAAACTGCCGGAAGGTGTGGACGAGCCTGGTACGCAGCCAGAACGCGCCCGGATCGTCGAGTTGGCAGTGCTCGGCGTACCCGCCGAACTCGGCCACGAACGCGTCGTAGCGTTGGTCCAACCCGTCGAGGTCCCAGGCGCGGGACGCGAACGCCCGCACGTCAAGCGCGGCCGACGGCTTGCCGAGCATCAACCCGGCGTACTCGGTGATCCCCAGCTCGTCCAGCAGCGCGACGACGTCGGCCTCCCGGTCGTGCGGAGTCAGCCAGGTGCCGTCCTGGATCGAGCCGAAGCCGAGGAACCGCAGGCGCCGGACCAGCCTCTCCCTCGCCTGCCGGCGGCTTTCCGGCACGTTCTGCCACAGCACCGTCCAGTCGCCGGGGCCCCGAGACCCGCGGCCGAGCGAAAAGATCCGCCGGTCGCCGTCTTCGAGGACCGCGATCGAACGCCTGGTCAGCGTGTAGTGGACGAGCCTGCCCTGTTTGTGACGGGCGAGCAGGTCCCGATGGGCAAGCCGGGCCAACGCGATCCTGGCCGCGCCGTCGGAGAAACCGAGTTCGGACAGCAGCGCGACGAGGCCGCCGGACCACACCTGGCGCGTGTCGCGGGGGCGGACATAGCTGCCGAGCAGGGTCATCACCAGCTCCTGCGGTGTCGGCTCGAACCCTTCGCTCATTCGCACAACTCTATACACACGAGCCCGGTGCGGTGTAGCTTAAATCTTGTGACCTCCTTCGCGGACCTCAGCTCGCCGCAGGTCGCCGCTGTGCTGGCAGGCGAGCGCGTGCCCGTGCTGCTGCTGCCGGTCGGCGCGATCGAGCCGCACGGCCCGCATGCCCCGCTGGGTACGGACCCCCTGATCTCACAGGGCATGTGCGAGCGCGCGGCTGCCCGACTCGAAGCGGACGCGCAGGTCCAGGTGCTGATCCTGCCCGCGATCCCGTACGGCGTGACGCGGTTCGCCGAGGGCTTCCCCGGCGGCCTGCACGTCGGCGAGGAGACCCTGCACGCACTGGTCGTCGACGTGTGCACGGCCGCGATCGATCAGGGCCTGACCCGCGTGGTGATCGTCAACAATCACTTCGAACCGGCGCACACGGCCACCCTGCGCCGCGTCGTCAACGCGGTGGAATCGTTGCGGGGCAAGAAAGTCGGCTACCTCGATCTCGTCAGGCGGCGGCACGCCCAGCGGCTCACCGAGGAGTTCAAGTCCGGGTCCTGCCACGCCGGTCGTTATGAAACGTCGCTGGTGCTCGCCGACCGTCCCGAGCTGGTCGACGTCGACACCATGCGCGAGCTGCCCGCGATCGACGTCGACATGCCCGCAGCGATGCGCGAAGGCCAGGCAGGCTTCGTCGCGATGGGCATGAGCCAGGCGTACTGCGGCGCTCCCGCCGACGCGTCCGCCGAAGAAGGCTCGGCGACTTTCGAGACGCTGACGGACATGCTCGTCGAGGCGATCCGGGAAGCCGCGGCATGAACCTCGCGTCGTACTTCGTCGACCGCAACCTCGACGAGGGCCGCGGAAACAACGTTGCCCTGCTCAGCAGCGACGGCCCGACGATGTACAGCGAGCTTGCGGCCAAGGTCAACCGCGTCGGCAACGTGCTGCGCGAACTCGGTGTCCAACGTGGACAGATCGTCCTGCTCGCGCTGAACGACAGTGTCGAGTTCGTCGCGACCTGGTACGCCGCGCAGAAGATCGGCGCCGTCACCGCCGAGGTCTACACCTTCCTGCAGCCCAAGGACTACACGTACTACCTCGGCTACACCGAAGCCGTGCTCGTCGTGGCCGACGCGACCACGCTGCCGGCGCTGCGCGAGGCGGGCGCGAAGAAACTGCTGGTGATCGGCGTCCCCGAAGGCGAACTCCGCGACGGCGAACGTCCATTCGAGACACTCGTCGCGCAGGCGCCCCCCGAGTTGGAAGCCGCTCCGACGAGCCTTGACGACGTCGCGATCTGGAAGTTCACCACCGGCAGCACCGGCTCACCGAAAGCCTGTGTCCACCCCGCGCGCAGCCCGATCGAGAGCTTCCAGCGGTACGCCCGCGGCGTGCTCGATCTCGGTGAGCACGATCGGGTGCTGGCCGTGCCGAAGCTGTTCTTCGGGTATGCGCGGGATCTGGTGGCGTTGTTCCCGTTCGGCGTCGGCGGCACCGGGGTCGTCTTCGGCGAGCGCAGCACGGCCGCGCTGATGTTTGAGCTCGTCGCGCGGTTCCGCCCGACGATCCTGGTCAACGTGCCGACGATGATGAGCGCGATGATCGCCCATCCGGACGCCGCCGCGCAGGACCTGAGCTCCCTGCGCCTGTGCACGTCGGCAGGCGAGGCCCTCCCGTCGGAGCTGCATCGCAAGTGGGACAACACTTTCGGCGTCGAAGTCGTCGACGGCATCGGATCGTCCGAGGCGTACCACATTTACCTGTCGAACCGGCCGGGGGCGGTTCGACGGGGCAGCCTCGGGACCGCCGTACCCGGCTACGGCGTGCGCGTCCTCGACGAGTCCGATGACGAACTGCCGGATGGCGAGATCGGCACGTTGGAGATCACCGGGCCGACCGTCGCACTTGAGTACCACGGTGACGCGGAAAAGTCCGCGCGGACTTTTCGTCAGGACACCGTTCGCTCGAGCGACCTGTTCAGCCGGGACGCCGAGGGGTTCTTCCACCACCACGGCCGCGCGGACGACCTGCTCAAGGTCGGCGGCGTGTTCGTCGCGCCGAGCGAGATCGAGGATTGCCTGATCGGCCATCCGGACGTGACGGAGTGCGTCGTGCTCGGGCACACCGTCGACGGGCTCGTGCTGCCGCGGGCGTACGTCGTCCTGCGCGAAGGCGCGACCGCGGACGCAAAAGCCTTGCAGGACTTCGCGAAAGCGCACCTGGCCGGCCACAAATTCCCCCGAGAGGTGACCTTCGTGCCCGAACTCCCCCGCACGTCCAACGGCAAGCTCGACCGCCGCGCCCTGCGAGAGCAGGCCGGCTGATGCGGGTCGTGGTGGTGACCGGCGGCAACCGCGGCATCGGGGCCGCCGTGGCCGAGCGGTTCCGCGCGGCCGGTGACCAGGTCATCGCGCCCGGCCGCGCCGACTGCGACGTCACCGACGAGGCCGCCGTGTCGGCGTTCTTCGGCGGGCTCGGGCCGATCGACGTGCTGGTCAACAACGCCGGGGTGTCGACGAGCGCACCGCTCGCCCGCAGCACGCTGGCCGACTGGAACGCGCAGTTCGAGGTCAACGCGACGGGCGCGTTCCTGTGCACCCGCGCGGTGCTGCCGGGGATGCGTGAGCGCGGCACCGGCCGCGTCGTCACGGTCGCGTCGACAGCCGGGCACGTCGGCTACCGCTACACCGCCGGGTATACGGCGTCCAAACACGCCGCTGTCGGGCTGATGCGGGCGGTCGCGGCGGAGGTCGCCGGCACCGGCGTCACCGCGAACGCGGTCTGCCCGGCGTTCGTGCGCACCGACATGACGACGACGTCGATGGCCCGGATCAGCGAGCGCACCGGCCGCGGTGAGGCGGACGCCGAAGCCGCGCTCGCGGCCGCGTCCCCGCTGGGCCGGCTGCTCGAACCGGACGAAGTCGCGTTCGCGGTCACATTCCTGGCGGCCGCGGAGTCCGCCGCGATCAACGGGCAGACCCTTGTCCTCGACGGAGGTGGAATCCAGCTATGAGCCCGTTCCGCGCATCACCCGGGATCACCGGCGAGTGGGAGCATTTCGACTTCGCGGTCGACGACGGCGTCGCGACGATCACGCTGAACCGGCCGGAGAAACTCAACGCGCTGACCTTCGAGGTCTACGCCGACCTGCGCGACCTGCTCGCCGAGCTGCCACATCGCGGGGACGCGCGGGTGCTGGTGATCACCGGCGAGGGCCGCGGGTTCTGCTCCGGCGGCGACGTCGAGGAGATCATCGGCGAGCTGCAGAAGATGGAGACGCGCGAGCTGCTGGAATTCACGCGGATGACCGGGGCCGTGGTGAAGGCGCTGCGCGAGTGCCCGCTGCCGGTGATCGCCGCGGTCAACGGCGTCGCCGCCGGGGCGGGCTCGGTGATCGCGCTCGCCAGCGACTTCCGGCTGCTCGCGCGGTCGGCGAAGTTCGCGTTCCTGTTCACGAAGGTCGGGCTCGCGGGGGCCGATATGGGCTCGGCGTATCTGCTGCCGCGGCTCGTCGGCCTGGGCCGGGCGACCGAGTTGCTGATGCTGGGTGACAAAGTGGACTCCGCACGCGCCGAGGCGATCGGGCTGGCGACACAGGTCGTCGACGACGCGGACCTGCCCGCGACGGCCACCGCCCTCGCGCGTCGGCTGGCCGATGGACCGGCGCTGGCGTACTCGACGACGAAGGTCCTGCTCACCCGCGAACAAGACATGGACCTCGGCAGCTCGATCGAGCTGGAGGCGATGACCCAGGCCCTGCTGATGACCAGCAAGGACCACCACGAGTTCTACGCCGCCTGGTCCGCCGGCCGCACCCCCCACTGGACCGGCCGCTGACCGCCATCCCACTTTTGCGCTTTTGTGGGCTCTCTTAGTTTCTAGCGAGCGCAACTCGACGGCGAGTTGCGGTGATGGTCGTGCACGACGGCCAGTAGTCGCACTGGATGTGGGACTCGGCCCCGTCACCGTGGGACTCGCCGGCGGTGAACGTGGGACTCGCCGACTGCAACGAGGGCACTCGGCGAGTCCCACACTCACGGCACTGAGTCCCACACTCACGGCCCCACACATGCGACCGAAGAGCCACTTTTGTGCCCTCGTTGCAAACGCGGGTAACCAGCGTGTGCAACCACCGCAACTCGACGGCGAGTTGCGATCGTTGCAGACGGTCAGCACCGCAACTCGACGGCGAGTTGCGTGGATACGTCACGCCAGGAGACCCCACAAAAGCGCAAAAGTGCCTGATCAGTGGAAGCGGCGGAGGCGGAGCGAGTTGGAGACGACGAAGACCGACGACAGGGCCATCGCGGCACCGGCGATCATCGGGTTGAGCAGGCCGGCCGCCGCCAGCGGCAACGCCGCGACGTTGTAACCGAACGCCCACACCAGGTTTCCGCGGATGGTCGCGAACGTCCGCCGCGCGAGCCGGATGGCGTCCGCGACGGCGCCGAGGTCGCTGCGGACCACGGTCAGGTCACCCGCCTCGATGGCGACGTCCGTGCCGGTACCCATGGCGATCCCGAGGTTCGACGTCGCGAGCGCGGGGGCGTCGTTGACGCCGTCGCCGACCATCGCGACGACCCGGCCCGCGGCCTGCAGCCGGGACACTACCTCGACCTTGCCCGCCGGCAGGACTCCCGCGACGACGTCGCCGGGCTCGATGCCGACCTCGGCGGCGACCGCCCGGGCAACGGTCTCGTTGTCCCCGGTCAGCAGGATCGGCCGCAGCCCCAACGCCTTCAGCCGCGTGATCGCGTCCCGAGCGGACAGCTTCACGGTGTCACCGACGCCGAGCACCCCTTGCGCACGACCGTCCCAACCGACCAGCACAGCCGTGTTGCCCTCACGTTCGACGTCGTCGCGCAGTTCACGCAGTGCTTCCGACACTCCGAACCCGCGCTCGGCGAAGAGCTGCGGGCGTCCGATCAGGACCTGTGTGCCATCGACGATCCCAGCCGCGCCAAGGCCTTCGGCGTTGACGAACTCGGAAACCTCCGGCACCGCACCGAACTTCTCCCGCGCGCCGGAAGCGATGGCTTGCGCGATCGGGTGTTCGGACGCGTCCTCGACGGCCCCGGCCAGCTCCAGCAGCCTGCCCGGGTCGACCCCGGCGTCAGCGTGGATCGCCCGCAGCGCCATTTTGCCCGTGGTCACCGTGCCGGTCTTGTCGAGCACGACGGTGTCGATCCGCCTGGTCGACTCCAGCACCTGCGGGCCCTTGATCAGGATCCCGAGCTGCGCCCCACGACCCGTGCCGACCAGCAGCGCTGTCGGCGTCGCGAGCCCGAGCGCGCAGGGGCAGGCGATGATCAGCACGGCGACGGCGGCAGTGAACGCCGGCTCGACGCCATCACCGAAGGCCAGCCACGCGCCCAGCGTCAACGCCGCGAGCACCAGCACGACGGGCACGAACACCCCGGACACCCGGTCCGCGAGCCGCTGGACGTCGGCTTTGCCGTTCTGGGCCTGCTCGACCAGCTTCGCCATCTGCGCCAGCTGCGTGTCCGCGCCGACCTTGGTGGCCCGGACGACCAGGCGGCCGCCGACGTTCACCGTGCCGCCGACCACCGCGTCGCCCTCGCCGACCTCGCTGGGTACGGACTCGCCGGTCACCATGCTGGTGTCGACCCCGGACCGGCCCCGCTCGACGACCCCGTCGGTCGCGATCTTCTCGCCGGGCCGGACGGCGAACTCCGCGCCGACGGCCAGTTCGGCGATCGGGACACGGACCTCTTCCCCGTCCCGCAGGATCGCGACGTCCTTCGCGCCCAACGACAACAGCGCCCGCAGCGCCGACCCCGCGCGTCGCTTCGACCGCGCCTCGAAATAACGCCCGGCCAGCAGGAACGTCGTGACGCCGGCGGCGACCTCGAAGTAGATCGCGTCCGAACCGCCGCCGGTGAAGCTGAACCCGTGCTTCATGCCGATCATCCCGGCCTCGCCGAAGAACAGCGCGTACAGCGACCACCCGAGCGCGGCGAGGGTGCCCATCGACACCAGCGTGTCCATCGTGGACGACCCGTGGCGCAGGTTCTGCCACGCGGCGCGGTGGAACGGCCAGGCACCCCAGGTGATCACCGGCAGCGCCAGTAGTAGCGACGCCCATTGCCAGTATGGGAACTGCAACGCGGGGACCATCGACAGCAGAATGACCGGCCACGCGAGTTGCGCGGACACCAGCAGACGGGTGCCCAGGCCGTACTCGGAATCGACGTCTTCCGGTTTGGCGGGATCGGGCAGGGCCGCGGTGTAGCCTGCCTTCTCGACCGCGCCGATGAGCACCGCCGGGTCCGTGCCGGCGGGCACCGAAACCGTCGCCTTCTCGGTCGCGTAGTTGACCGTCGCGGACACTCCGTCGAGCTTGTTCAGCTTCCGTTCGATGCGGGACGCGCACGAAGCGCACGTCATCCCGCCGACGATGAGCTCGACCTGCTGGGCCGTGATCCTGTCCGTCGTCTGCGTCACGCCCGCGACTATACCCCTAGGGGGTAGGGGTCACGACCGAGCGACGCTAGCGATACGTGAGTAACGCTGAGTCCGCACCCTCGAAGTGCGGATGTTCGTTGAACGACAACAAGGTCAGCCCGCCGCGGCCGGAGACGAGCTTGGTGATCCCCCCGTTGACCGTCACCCGGTTGAGCTTGAGCAGGCCGACTTCGGGGGTCCCGAGCAACGCTCCGCACACGGTCGCGATAACCCCGCCCGAGGTGAACACCACCGCATGCTCGCCCTTGCCCAACTTCGCCGCGAGGTCCGTCAGCGCGCCGCGGACGCGGTCGAGGAACGCCGGCCAGGTTTCCGCGCACGGACCGTCCGCGCCGGCCTCGATCCACGAGGACAACGCCGCGTCCAACGCCACTTGGTACGCCCGAGAGTCATCCCCCTGCGCGACGCCGCCCGCGTGCTTCGCCGCGATGTCGACGTGGTCGTACTCGTTCCAGCGCGGATCCTCACTCGCCACCAGCCCGCCATCGAGTTCGGCGAGCGCGGTGACCGCGGTATCCCGTTGCCGCGACAGCGATCCCGTGCGGACCTGGCTGAAGGCGACCCCGCGTCGGCGCAGCTCGGCACCCGCCAGCTTCGACTGTGCGAACCCGCGTTCGGACAGCTTGTCGTAGTCGTCCGCGCCGAACGACGCCTGCCCGTGGCGGACCAGGTAGATCGCGCCCATCAGCCGAACCTCTTCACGAAGCCCATCGGCGCGTACTTCATCACCAGGCTGAGCGGCAGCCACGGGAAAGTCGGGACGTACGCCTTCGCGCCCTCGCTTTCGATCGCCTTGACCATGGCTTGAGCGCCCTTGAGCGCGGAGCTCATCAGCGGGGTCTTGCCGGCGCGAGCGGTCATCTCGCTCTCGATGTACCCCGGCAGCAGGGTGGTCACCTTGATCGGCGTGCCCAGTACCTCGGCCCGGATGCCCTCGGCGAGCGTCGAGACGCCGGCCTTCGACGCCGCGTACGCCGTGAGGTTGCCCGGCATACCGCGCAGCGCACTCACGGACGAGACCACGACCAGGTGTCCCGCGTTCTGGTCGCGGAAGATCTCCATAGCCGCCTCGGCCTGGGCCAGCGCCGCGACGAAGTTGGTCTCGAGTGTCTGCTTGTTGGCGTCGAAGCGGCCGGTTCCGACCGGTTGTCCCTTACCGAGACCGGCGTTGATGACCACCCTGTCGAGCGTGCCGAGTTTCTCGCGGAACTCCTTGAACACGGTGAAGACGCGGTCGTGGTCGTTGACGTCGAGTGCGCTGGTGAAGACCTCGACGCTGTGCGCTTCCCGCAGTTCCTCGGCCAACTCGTCGAGCCGCTCGGTGCGGCGGGCGCACAGCGCGAGGTTGCGCCCCTTCGCGGCGAACTGCCTGGCCATCCCTTCACCGAGGCCCGCGCTCGCCCCGGTGATCACAATGTTCTTCCGCAAGGTCATGGCCCGGACAATACTCGCCAGTAACCTCCCCGCGCCCCATCAGGAGAGCTTGGAGCGCAGGACCTTCCCGGTGGCGTTGCGCGGCAGCTCGTCGAGGAATTCGACGTCGCGCGGCACCTTGTAGCGGGCGAGGTTGTTCTTCACGTAGTCCCGCACGGTCTTGACGTCGAGGTCGGAGCCGTCGGCCCGCACCACGAACGCCTTGAGCCGCTGGCCGAAGTCGTCGTCCGGCACGCCGATCACCGCGGCCTCGAGTACGTCATCCCGCTCGACGAGCAGGTTCTCGACCTCGATCGGGAACACGTTCTCACCGCCGGAAACGATCATCTCGTCGTCGCGGCCGTCGATGAAGAGCAGCCCGTCCTCGTCGAAGTGACCGACGTCACCGCTGGAGAGCAGGCCGTCGATGATCTCCTTGTGCCGGCCGTCGGTGTACCCGCCGAAGCTCAGGCCGCTGCCGACGAACACGCGCCCGGTGACGTTCGGCTCGGTGACCGGCTTGCCGTTGTGGTCGTAGAGCACGACCTTGCAGCCGACCGGCGCGCGGCCGACCGTGCCGGGAGCCTTGCGCCAGTCCTCCGGCGTCGCCACCGTGGCGACCGCGACCTCGGTCGAGCCGTACAGGTTGTGCACGACTTCGCCGAACGTCTCCGTGGCGCGGTTGCCCAGGTCAGGGGACAACGCGGAACCCGCGACGAAGATGATCCGCAACGACGAGGTGTCGTACTTGGCGAGCACCTCGGCCGGGAGGTCGACGATCCGCTGCAGCATCGTCGGCACCAGCACCAGCGTCGTGCACTTGTGCTCTTCGACGCCCCGCAGCGTCTCCTCGGGATTGAACTTGCGGCGCAGCACGACCGTCGAGCCCAGCGCGAACGACAGGATGAACTGCGAAAGCCCGGTCCCGTGGAAGATCGGGGCACCCATATAGGTGCTCTCGCCGGCGCGCAGGGGGATGCGGTCGAGGAACTGCGCGGACGCCAGCGGCGAGGTGTGCGGCCGCGGCGCGCCCTTCGGCGTACCGGTGGTTCCGCTGGTCAGCAGCACAAAACCGCCGGGCTTCGCGGGGGCGGGCCACGGCCGGTCGTCGGTGCTGGCGATCAGCTCGTCCAGCACCGGGATCGTGCGGTCGGCGAGCTGGGTGTCGCCCTCGACCCAGGCCAGGTAGTGGTCGACGTCGGCGCTGATCGCGTCGAGCAGGCCGGTGAACTCCTCGTCGTAAACCAGGGCGGTGACGCCTTCGCGCGCGGCGACGTCAGCCAGTTGAGGCTTAGCGAAACCGGTGTTCATCAGCAGCAACCGGGCACCGAGCTTGCCGGCCGCGAGCATGGTGATGACCAGGCCGCGGTGGTCGCGGCAGAGGGCGGCGATCACCGAACCCGGGGTGATCCCGCGGGCAGCCCAGGCCCTGGCCAACGCGTTCGACTTCAGGTCGAGCTGCTTGAAGGTGAGCGGGCCGAGCTCGTCGACGAGCCCGATCGCCCGGGAGTCGCGGCGGGCGGCGATGTGCGCCGCGCCGGCGAACGGGCCGAACCTGCGGATCGCGACGATCGACCGGAGGCCTTCGTCGAGCCGGGGGAAGGGCACCAGGCCCGCCTGGCGCATCACTTCGACGCTGCGGACCGTTTCCGTCACCTTGGTGAGGATTTCGGACACGCTGGGCGGGTTCTTCATACGGGCACCTCCATTGCTGCTGCCGTAACGCTCGCGTGCCGTACCGCCGGTCTCGACGTACCGACGGTATGGCCGCCGTCCGACAGTATCCGAACCATCCGGTGGGCGCGAGAGTGAGAACTGTCGGTGGTGGCGCGCAGAATGGGCACGTGCTGGTGATCGTGGGAGCGGAGGCGTCGCAGGAAGCCGCGTACGCCGTGCTCGTCCCGGGTGAGCCCGCGCTCGGGCGGCGAGGGCTGGCGCCGGACGAGCTCGCGCGCTACGCGGCCGAGCTGGAGCGCGAGCACTCGCCGCGCTGGGTCTTCCCTGCCGTCGAATCGGTGTACCCCGTGCTGCTGCGTGCGGATGTGCGTCTCCGACGCTGTCACGACCTCACTCTCGCCGAGGGCCTGCTGCTCGCCCACGAAGGCCGCAACGGCGAGCCACGGGAGTTGGCCGCGGCGCTCGCTCGGGCGAATGGCACCGAACCACCGCCGGATGTCGGTTACGCCGACGAGGATCGGCATCCCACGCTGTTCGACGCGCGGGGGTCGGGGCTGCCGCCGGGGGTCAACGCGGTCGACGCCGCCGAGATCGTCCTCGCCGAACAGGAACGGCGGATTGCGGAAACGGCGTTTCCCGACCGGATGCGGCTGTTGATCGCGGCCGAGTCCGCCAGCGCCCTCGCGGCTGCCGAGATGTCCGCCGACGGCCTGCCGTGGCGCGCGGATCTGCACGCCGCGCTGCTCACCGAGCTGTTCGGCCCCCGGCTGCCGGCCGGGCAGCGGCCGCGGCGGCTGGTGGAGCTCGCGGCGAAGGTCAGCGCGGCGTTCGGACGTCCGGTGAACCCGGACTCGCCGCCGGAGGTGGTCAGGGCGCTGTCGCGGGCGGGTATCGAGGTCCCGGCGGCCCGGGCTCATCTGCTGCGGGACATCGACCACCCCGCGATCCCGCCGCTGCTGGAGTACAAGGAACTCGCCAGGCTGTACGCGGCGAACGGCTGGTCGTGGCTGGCGGACTGGGTGTCCGACGACCGGTTCCGGCCGATCTACGTCGTCGGCGGGGTGGTGTCCGGCCGGTGGGCCAGCCGCGGCGGCGGCGCGCTGCAGATCCCGAAAACCCTGCGGACGTGCGTGCGCGCCGACGAGGGCTGGAAGCTCGTGGTGGCCGACGCGGCCCAGCTCGAGCCCAGGGTGCTCACGGCGCTGTCGGGCGACCGGAAGCTGGCGGACGTCGCGTCGTCCACCGACCTCTACGCGAGCCTCGCCGAGGCGATGTTCGCCGGCGGGCACAAGATCGCGATCAAGCACTGGGACGACCGCGATGACCGCGCCCGCGCGAAGATCGCGATGCTGTCGGCTATGTACGGCGGTACGTCCGGCGAAGCGGGTCCACTGCTCGCCTTGCTGCGCAACCGTTTCCCGGAGGCAGTGTCCTATGTGGAACACGCGGCGCAGGCCGGGGAACGCGGCGAGCGGGTGCGGTCGAAGCTCGGCAGGACGTCCCCGGCACCGTCGGAGGCCTGGCGGGCACTGACCGGAGGGGCGTCCGACAGCGCCGCCGACGAGACCCAAGCCCGCCGGGCGGCCCGCAACTGGGGCCGGTTCACGCGCAACTTCGTCGTCCAGGCGTCCGCCGCCGACATGACGGCCGTCCTGCTCGCGACCCTCCGCCAGCGCCTGCCCGCCCCGGCCCACCTCGTGTTCTTCCAGCACGACGAAGTCCTCGTGCACACCCCGGCGGAGTTGGCCGACGAGGTGTCCAAGCACATCGAGGAAAGCGTCGCCGAAGCCGCGTCCCTGCTCTTCGGGGCCTCGTGCCCGGTGCGCTTCCCCATGCACATCGCGTCCGTCGACTGCTACGCCGACGCGAAGTAACGCACCACCACCGCAACTCGACGGCGAGTTGCGATCCTTAGCGTACGCAACTACAGCAACTCGACGGCGAGTTGCGGTCTCCTAGGCGAGGGTGGCGAGGTCGGCGGAGGTCAGCGCGTCGTCGGTGACCTTGACACGCGAGTCGACGAGGCGTTGAAGGGCGTCGCCGTCGTCCCACATGTTCACGTTCATTGCCGCGCTCACCTCCCCTGCGGGAGTCACCCAGAACGCGGTGAACTCCCGCGAGGCCAGGTCACCCCGGACGACCAGGCGGTCCGTGTCGAGGTTGGCGAGGCCCCGGTATTCGCAGCCCAGGTCGTACTGGTCCGAGAAGAAGTACGGCGTCTGGAGGTACGGCTCGTTCTCGCCGATGAGGTTGCCGGCCACGTGCGCGCCCTGGTTCTTCGCGTTGGACCAGTGTTCGACGCGCACCCGCCTGCCGTAGCGCGGGTGGAAGTGCGCGGCGATGTCGCCGACGGCGTAGACATCCGGGGCCGCGGTGCGCAGACCGGCGTCGACGCACACACCGCCGTCATCGGACAGTTCGAGCCCGGCGACGTGAGCGAGTTCGACGCGTGGCGCGGCACCGACAGCGACGAGTACGACGTCGGCAGCGAGTTCGTCGCCGTTCGACAGGCGCACGCCCCGCACACCGTCGGGTCCGCCGGTGAATTCGGTGACCCCGGCGCCGAACCGCCAGTTGACGCCGTGTTCGGCGTGCAGGTCGCGGAACACCCCAGCGATCTCCGAGCCCAGCACGGAAACCAGCGGCGCGGAGTTCGGTTCGATCACCGTCACGTCGGCGCCGTGCTTGCGGGCGGCGGCTGCCGTTTCACTGCCGATCCAGCCGGCGCCGACGATCACCACGCGTTCCGCGTCGATGAACGCCGACCGCAGCGCGAGAGAGTCGTCCAGCGAGCGCAGCGTCCGCAGCCCGGGCAGGTCGCCGCCGGGCACCGGCAGCGAGCGCGGCTTGGACCCGGTCGCCAGCAGCAGCCGGTCGAACCGGTGCTCGCCGCCGGCGTCGTCGAGCACCAGCCGGGCGCCGAGTTCGATGCGAGTCGCGGTGACGCCACGCTGCAAGGTGATGTCCTGTTCGGCATAGAAGCCCTCGTCGTGAACCCAGTCCGGGTCGTCGCCTTCACCGAGCAACACTCGTTTGGACAGCGGCGGCAGTTCGTACGGGCGATGCGGGTCGGAGCCGAGGAGGAGTATTTCGCCCTGATAGCCGCGTTCACGCAACCCCGCGGCGGCGGAAGCGCCCGCCAGTCCGGCGCCGATGATCACGATTCGCTTGACGTCCGACATCACTGTCTCCTTGACTCCGAGCAGGCTCCCGAGCACGAGTACCACCGGACGTTACCGCTGTTCCGACCCAGCGGCAGACGTCGGCCGACCCACCCGTCAACCCACGGCCTAACCCATCGGTAGGAATTTGCGGACAACCGCGTCACGAGCTGGAGGACGGCCCGTCCCAGCCTCAGGAAGCAGGTCCGCGAGTACGAATCGGAGGGCGACTACCGTGGCGTCTCGAGACGAATGGTCGATCAGCTGCCGCGATCTGGCCGGCAGGCGCAGAGACGTGACCGTCTTCGTGAGCAGCGACAAAGTGGTCCTCGTCGCACCACCCGGCGAAGCCGCGGTGCTCGGTCCACTCGACGTCGGACGGCTGCGCGCGGCCCTGCGCGACGCCGTAGTAGTAGTGGCGCAAACCCCTGCCGAGTGACGTCACCCTCTTCCTACTCGCGGGTAGGTAGTGGCATCATCGAGGCATGACCAACTACTTCGTAACGGGTGCGACCGGGTTCATCGGCAGGCGCCTGGTCGCGCGCCTGCTCCAGCGGCCCGGCACGGAAACGGTATATGCGCTGGTCAGAGAGACTTCCAGGGGCAAACTGGCGGCACTCGCCGACGGCTGGCCCGAGGCACGCAAGCTGGTCGGGGTCACCGGTGACCTGACCGAGGACGCGCTCGGCATCGACGCCGCCGCCCTCTCCCCCATCGACCACGTCGTCCATTTGGGCGCGATCTACGACCTCACCGCGAGCGACGCGGCGAACCAGGTGGCCAACGTCGACGGCACGCGCAACACGCTCGCGTTCGCCGCCGCGGCCCAGGCAGGCCGGTTCCACCACGTGTCGTCCATCGCGGTGGCCGGCGACTACGCGGGCAAGTTCACCGAAGCCGACTTCGACCTCGGCCAGGGCTTCCATTCCCCGTACCACCAGACGAAGTTCGAAGCCGAGAAGCTGGTCCGGCAGCAGCGGGTGCCGTTCACCGTCTACCGCCCGTCCGCTGTCGTCGGCGACTCCCGCACCGGCGAGATGGACAAGATCGACGGGCCGTACTACTTCCTCCCGGCGATCTCCCGGTTGTCCGCGCTGCCGAAGCGGCTCCCGCTGGCCGGGCCGGACCTGGGCGCCACCAACCTCGTCCCGGTGGAGTACGTCGTCGACGCGCTCGACCACCTCATGCACACTGCCGCGCCGACCGGCACCACCTATCACCTCGCGTCGCCGCGTCCGCAACCGCTGAACGAGGTCTACAACGCGTTCGCGCGGGCCGCCGGCGGGCCGCTCATCGGCACGACGCTGCCCGCGGGCCCGTCGAAAGCGCTGAAGAACGCCGGAAAACGGGCCGCGAAGTTCGCCGCGGCCGGGGTGGACCGGATCCCGGGCGGCCGGTCTGCCCGCGCGGCCGTCCTCTCCGAATTCGGCGTCCCGTTGGAAGTCCTGCCGCACCTCAGCATGGAAGTCGACTTCGACACCGCGTCGACCACCGCGGCACTGACCGGCAGCGGCATCGAACTGCCGACGCTGCGTGAGTACGCAGGCCCGTTGTACCGCTACTGGGCCGAGCACCTCGACGTCGACCGCGCACGCCGCCGCGACTCGCGGGAGCCATTGCGCGGCAAGGTCATCCTGATCACCGGCGCGTCCTCCGGCATCGGCAGGGCGTCTGCGCTGGCAACGGCACGGAAAGGCGCCGAGGTCCTGCTCGTGGCCCGCCGCACCGACGAACTCGAACAGGTCCGCGCCGAGATCGTCGGCGCGGGCGGGAAAGCAGCGGCGTACGCCTGCGACCTGACCGACGGCGACGCGATCGATGCGCTGGTCAAGGACGTGCTGGCCGAGCACGGCGCCGTCGACATGCTCGTCAACAACGCCGGCCGGTCGATCCGCCGGTCCGTGGGGCTGTCCACCGAACGCTTCCACGACTACGAACGCACGATGGCGATCAACTACTTCGGCCCGGTCCGGCTGATCCTCGGGCTGCTGCCGTCGATGGCGGAACGGCGTTTCGGGCACATCGTCAACGTGACGACGCAGGGCCTCCAGACCGACACCCCGAGGTTCACCGCGTACCTCGCGTCCAAGGCGGCGCTGGAGGAATTCGCGCTCACCGCCGGCCGGGAGACGCTGTCCGACGGCGTCACGTTCAGCTCCGTGCGGATGCCACTGGTCCGCACCGACATGATCGCGCCGACCGGTTCGTATCGCGGGGTGCCGTCGAGCAGCCCGGAACGCGCCGCCGCGCTGGTGGTCAAGGCGCTGGAGAAACGGCCGGAGATCCTCAACCTGCCCGAGGGCAAGGCCGCCGAGCTCGCGACCCTCATCGCGCCGAAGACCGCTCGGTTCGTGGCGCACCTCGTGTACCGGGCCATGCCCGAGTCCGCGCCCGAGGCCCGCCGCCTACCCCGAACCGCCCCGCTGGCCTCCGTCGCCGGAGCCGTGACGCGGTTGGTCTGGCGCCGCCGGGCCTAGGGAAGTCGTGAGCGTTGCGGCCGGTTCTAAGCGGCCGCAACACTCACGACTTCCCTACACTGGGCGCAGCAAGGCCTTCGCGATATGGGTCACCTGGATCTCGTTGCTGCCCGCGTAGATCATCAACGACTTCGCGTCCCGCGCGAGCTGCTCGACGCGGTATTCCGCCATGTATCCGTTGCCACCGAACAACTGTACGGCTTCCATCGCCACCTCGGTCGCAGCTTCGGAGGAGTACAGCTTCATCGCCGAGGCCTCGGCCAGCGACGGCAACTTGCCCGCGCGCAGCTTCTCGATGGTCTGGAACACCATGTTCTGCACGTTGATCCGCGCGACCTCCATCTTCGCCAGCTTCAGCTGGATCAGCTGGTAGCGGCCGATTTCCTGCCCCCACAACCGCCGGTTCTTCGCGTAGTCGACACACAGCCGGTGGCATTCGTTGATGATCCCGAGTGCCAGCGCGGCGACGCCCATGCGCTCAAAGGAGAAACTCTCCCGCGCGCTGTCCTTGCCGTCGCTCTGCTCCTCGGTTTCGCCCAGCAGCCTGTCACCGCCGAGCCGGACGTCGTCGAAGAACAACTCCCCGGTCGGCGACGAGTTCATGCCCATCTTCTTGAACGGCTTCGACCTGGTCAGACCAGGTAAATCCGCGTCGAGGACGAACGTGAGTACCTTGCGGTCGCGCTTGTCCGCGCCGTCACCTTCGTCGAGCTTCGCGTAGACCACGATCGTGTCGGCGTACGGGCCGTTGGTGATGAACGTCTTCTGTCCATTGAGGACGTACTCATCGCCGTCGCGGCGCACGTAAGTCTTCATCCCGCCGAACGCGTCCGAGCCCGAATCCGGTTCGGTGATCGCCCACGCACCGACCTTCTCGAACGTCGCGAGCGCGGGCAGCCAGCGTTCCTTCTGCGCGAGTGTGCCCCGGGACAGGATCGTCGACGCCGTCAGGCCGATGCTGACCCCGATCGACGCGACCAGCCCAAGACTCACCCCGGCGAGCTCGCTGATCACGATGAGCGCCATACCTTCCTGGCCGCCAAGTCCGAAACCGCCGCTCCCGGAACCCTTACCCGGCTTCAGGAGCTTCTTGACGGCCTCGGCCGCCATGACGTCTACGCCGAAGGCGGACAACATCTTCCGGATGATGTCGTACGGCGGCAGCTCACCGCTTTCGAGCGCGTCGACGTGGGGCCGGACCTCCTTGTCGATGAACTCCCGGACGGCGTCGCGAATCAACAGCTCGGTCTCGGACCATTCGTACATGCCTACACCCACTCGTCGAGGCGTTCGCCCACGTTTTCCAGCGTCCACGGTCCGTCGGTCTCGGTCGTCTTGACCTCGTGCCAGCCCTCCAGCAGCGAGATCGCGCCACCTTGCACGGCGAACAACTTGCCGGTGTGCGGACACTTCTCACTCGCAAGGTAGGCGACGAGCGGCGAGATGTTGGCCGGACTGAACGCGTCGAACTCGCCTTCTTCGACCTCCTGGGCGAAAATCGCGCCCATGCCCGGGGTCGCCAGAGTGAGCCGGGTACGCGCGATCGGCGCGATCGCGTTGGCCCGCACGCCGTAGCGCTCCAATTCCTGCGCCGCGACCAGCGTCATCGCGGCGATACCCGCCTTGGCCGCGCCGTAGTTGACCTGCCCGGCATTGGGCATGAACGTGCCCGACGCCGATGCCGTGTTCACAATCGCGCCGCGTACCTCACGGCCTGCCTTGGCACGGGACTTCCAGTAGCCGGCGGCATGCCGCATGGTTGCCATGTGCCCCTTGAGGTGTACCGCGATCACGGAGTCCCATTGCGACTCTTCGAGGCTCGCGATGAACCCGTCACGCAGGATTCCGGCGTTGTTGACCAGGACGTCCAGGCCGCCGAACTCACCCACGGCCTGGTCGATGAGCCCGGCGGCGCCCGTCCAGTCGGCGACGTTGTCGGTGTTGGCCACGGCCTTCCCACCTGCGGAAACGATCTCATCGACGACATCTTGCGCGGGTCCGGCGTCCGATCCGCTGCCGTCGTTGCCGCCGCCCAGGTCGTTGACGACCACGCTGGCGCCTTCGGCCGCGAACAGCAACGCGTGCTCGCGCCCGATCCCGCGCCCGGCGCCGGTGACCACCGCGACCCGCCCGTCCAAAACACCCATATCTGCTGTCTCCTAGTCAGAATTCCGCGGGACGTGAAGGCCACCTTCACAACCGATTACGCAATGAAGGTGGCCTTCACGTCCAGTCGAAGGCACTCAGGCCGCGATGACGGCGAGCCCGTCTTTGACAACGACTGCGTCACCGACGCTGGTCTCGTAGGCATACGTCCCAGCGCTCGCCCGCCAGATCCGCGTGCTGATGTCCTGCCCCGGCAGCACGGGCTTCGAGAACCGCACGGCGAGCCGTTTGAGCCGCTCGGTCCTCGAGTCGGCGACCTCGGTGAGCACGGCCCACGACGTGAACGCCAACGTGCACAGCCCGTGCGCGATGATCCCCGGCAGACCCGTCGACCTGGCGATCTCGGCATCGAGATGGATGGGCATCGGGTCGCCGGCGGCGGGCGAGTACCGGAACGTCTGATCGTCGTCGACGTGCTGGACGATCTTCGCGACCGGCGCGTCGGTGCGCAGTGTCTCGTCGAACTTGTGGCCCGGCGAGAGCTCGCCGACGGTCTCGCCGACGTCGAACTTGCGGACGAACGTCGTCACGTACTGCTCGTTGACCAGGTCCCCGGCCTCGGTGCGGCACTCGATGTACGTCGCCGAGCGGGTGCCGTTCGGCAGTCCCTCCCAGCCGATCATCTTGGCGCGTGACACCAATTTGTCGCCGGGACGGATCGGTCGGTGGAAGACGAAGTCCTGTTCCCCGTGGACAACCCGCGGGATCAGCTCGACCGGCATCGTCTCCACCGCCGGCTCCAGCAGCGAGTCGAACACCGGCACGATCGCGAACACCGGCGGCGCGATGTCCCCCGCGAGGTGCTCCTCGATCGGGTCGTTGGTCGCCCGCGCGTACTCCGCGATCCGTTCCCTGGTGACCTCGAAGCGGCTCTCGCCGGTCCACCGGCCGAGTCCAGCGTGGTCGAACTTCAGGTCCGACACCGGTCAGCCGACCAGCTCGGCGAACTTCGCCAGCGACTCGTCCAGGTTCTTCTTGCCGTCCTTCTCGACGGCTTTGCCGAGCGCGCCAACGATCATCTGACCGGTGAACTCGGCGTCGATCGTCGCTGTCGAGCCGCCGTCGGCCGCCTCGACCGACAACGCGAACCCGACCTTGACCCCGGCCATCCCGGTGCCGGAGATCGCCAGCTTCGACGGGGCGTCGAGCTCGTCGACCGTCCATTCGATGGTGTTCGGCATGCCCAGCATGGTGACGACCTCGGACACCTTGGCGCCCTGCACGAACTCAGCGGGCACCTCGCCCTTCCACTTGGTGTGGATGGTCAGCCACTTCTCGAAGTTGCTGGGGTTGGAGAACTCCGCCCACACCTTGTCCGGCGCGGCGGGAAGGTCTACGGACGCGGTGATCTTGCCCATGGGAATGCTCGCTTTCTAACGGTCGGCGCGTTGGTAGGCGGTCACGACGGCGGCGCCGCCGAGACCGATGTTGTGCTGCAGGGCAGCGGTGACCTTCGGGACCTGGCGCTTGTCCGCGGTCCCGCGCAGCTGCCAGGTCAGCTCGGCACACTGCGCGAGCCCGGTCGCGCCCAGCGGGTGGCCCTTGGAGATCAGGCCGCCGGACGGGTTGACGACCCAGCGTCCGCCATAGGTCGTCTCGCCTCCGTCGACGAGCTTGCCGCCCTCGCCCTCGGGGCAGAGTCCGAGCGCCTCGTAGGTGAGCAGTTCGTTGGCGGAGAAGCAGTCGTGCAGCTCGATGACCTGCACGTCGTCCGGGCCGAGGCCGGACTGCTCGTACACCTGGAGCGCGGCCTGCTTGCTCATGTCGTACCCGACGAGCGCGGCGGCCGTCTTGGCCTCGAACGTGCTCGCGAAGTCGGTCGTCATGGCCTGGCCGACGATCTCGACGGCTTGCGACGCGAGACCATGTTTCTCCACAAAGGACTCGCTGGCGAGGATCGCCGCGCCGGAACCGTCCGAAGTGGGCGAACACTGGAGTTTGGTCAGCGGCGCGTAGACCTCGCGTGAATCGAGGATCTCCTGGAGCGTGTACTCGTCCTGGAACTGGGCGTACGGGTTGTTCACCGAATGCCGGTGGTTCTTCTCGCCGATCTTCGCGAACTGCTCGGCCGTGGTGCCGTACTTCTCCATGTGCTCACGACCGGCAGCGCCGAACATCCACGGCGCCGGCGGCATCGCGAAGTCGTACAGCTCACCGAGTGCCAGCAGGTGCTTGAGCAGCGGCTGCTCGCGGTCCTCGTAGGTCGAGGTGAGCGAGCCGGGCTTCATCTTCTCGAAGCCCAGCGCTAGCGCACAGTCTGCGGTGCCGCTGCGGACGGCCTGCGCGGCGAGGTACAGCGCAGTCGACCCGGTAGAGCAGTTGTTGTTGACGTTCACGATCGGGATCCCAGTCAGGCCCAGCTCGTAGATGGCCCGCTGGCCGGCGGTGGACTCGCCGTAGACGTAGCCGACGTAGGCCTGTTGGACCTGGTCGTAGGCGACGCCGGCGTCCTCGAGGGCCTTGGTGCCGGACTCCTTCGCCATCTGCGGGTAGTCCCAGTCCTCCCGGCGGCCGGGCTTCTCGAACTTCGTCATCCCGACGCCGACTACGTACGTCCTGTTGGTCATGCGCAACAACATACCAACAGGAATGTATGTTGGCTAGCCTCCCGTCGTCCGCCACCCGACGTCGTGATCTGTCCACATCGGAGAAACCCCGGACGGTTCCCCGCAAAAACCGGCGCAAAAACTTTCACCGGCCTTTTTCATTGCCTACCCGCGCCGACGTCGTTACGGTCGGCGACATCGGCCTGCCCAATGAAGGGACTCCCCCATGGCTGTTTCTCGTCGTACGTTCCTGTCTTCTGCCGTCGCGGGTTCCGCCCTCGGAATTCTTTCCGTCGCCGAATTGAGCCGGAATACCGCTTCGGCGGCTCCGCTGGCACCCGCTGCGAGTGCCCCCGGTGACGTCGTCGGCAAGATCACTGTCGGTTACCAAGGCTGGTTCGCCGCGACCGGCGACGGGGCGCCGATCAACGGCTGGTGGCACTGGAGCCAGAACTGGGGACAGCCGCCGTCGCCGAGCAACACCGGGATCGTCGCGTGGCCGGACATGCGGGAGTACAGCCACACTTACCAGACGGCGTACCAAAATCTCGGCAACGGCCAGCCCGCGACGCTGTTCTCGTCGTACGACCAGCAAACCGTGGACACGCATTTCCTGTGGATGCAGCAGAACAACTGCGACACGGCCGCGCTGCAGCGGTTCAACCCGACCGGCGGCGAAGGCCCGACACGGGACGCGATGACGACGAAGGTCCGCTCGGCCGCGGAGGCGCACGACCGCAAGTTCTACATCATGTACGACGTCACGGACTGGCTCAGCATGCAGGCGGACATCAAGGCGGACTGGACGAACAAGATGTCCGCCATGATCTCGTCACCGGCGTACGCGAGGCAGAACGGCAAACCGGTGGTGTGCATCTGGGGATTCGGCTTCACCGAGCCGAGCCGCCCGTTCACCCCGGCGCCCTGCCTCGACGTGATCAACTGGTTCAAGAGCCAGGGCTGCTACGTGATCGGCGGCGTGCCGACGTACTGGCGCACCGGGGTCAACGACTGCCGGCCGGGCTTCAGCGACGTGTTCCACGCCTTCGACATGCTGTCCCCGTGGATGGTCGGCAGAATCACCGACGTCAACGGCTCGGACAATTTCTACACCAATCTCACCGTGCCCGACCAAGCCGACTGCACGGCCCACGGTATCGATTACCAGCCGTGTGTCATGCCCGGCGATATCGGCGGGCACCACCGCGTGCACGGCGATTTCATGTGGCGGCAGTTCTACAACGTCGTGCGGGCCGGGGTGCAAGGTATCTACATTTCCATGTTCGACGAATACAACGAGGGCAACCAAATCGCCAAAACCGCCGAAACTCTGGCCACCGTCCCAGTCGGGTCGGGGCTGCTCGCGCTCAACGAAGACGGCACTGCGTGCTCCTCCGACTACTATCTGCGCCTCACCGGAGACGGCGGCCGGATGCTGAAGGGCCAGCTCGCACTGACCGCGACCCGCCCGACCCAGCCGATGGTGTCCTCCGGAGGCGACGGCCAGGCGCCGTCCGCGCCGGCGAACCTGCACGCGACCGGGCAGACCGACACCACGATCTCGCTGGCGTGGAACGCGGCGTCCGACAACGTCGGCGTGACCGGGTACCAGGTGTCGCAGACCGGCGGCGGCGCGGGCGGCAGCACGGCGGCGACGTCGATCACCGTCAGCGGCCTTACTCCTTCGACGGCGTACACATTCGTCGTCACCGCGCACGACGCCGCCGGCAACGTGTCGGGCAACTCCAACGCGGTCACGGTGACGACCGGCGCGGGCTCGCCGAACACCAACCTCGCGCAGGGGAAGCCGACGTCGGAGAGCAGTCATACGCAGAACTACGGCAGCGGCAACGCGGTCGACGGGGACGCGAACTCGTACTGGGAGAGCACCAACAACGCCTTCCCACAGTGGATCCAGGTGGACCTCGGCGCCGCGACGAGCGTCAAACGCGTGGTGCTGACCCTGCCCCCGGCGACGGCGTGGAGCACTCGGACCCAGACCCTGTCCGTCCAGGGCAGCTCTGACGGATCGAGCTTCGCGACGTTAGCCGGTTCCTCGGGCGTCACCTTCAACCCGGCGACCGGCAACGCGGCGACGATCACGTTCCCGAACGCCGCCACCGCGCGCTACGTCCGTGTCACGGTCACCGCGAACACCGGCTGGCCCGCCGGCCAACTCTCCGAACTCCGCGTCTACGCCTCCTGACCCACCCGCCCCGGCGTCCCACTTTTGCGCTGTTGTGGGGTCTCTTAGTTTCTCAGAGACCGCAACTCGACGGCGAGTTGCGATCGTTGCGCGCGCGGGTAACCAGCGCACGCAACGAGGGCGCTTTTGTACTTTTGTGGTTCTTCGGTCGTCTGTGTGGGTGCTGGTTGCTGTGGACTAGCTGCGTTTTACCGCAGCAAGAGCCGGGTCGTGTCGGTGTACGGCGAATGCCGGTGTCCGAAGCTGGGTGTGGGACTCACCGGTCTGAGTGTGGGACTCGCCCCCGCTGAACGTGGGACTCGCACAGCGCGTCGGCGAGTCCCACACTCCAGCCCGACGAGTCCCACGTTCACGCCGACGAGTCCCACAGTCACCACCAGCCGACCACACCCACTGACCTCAAGAACCTCACCAGCCACACCGACACCACTGAGGCGTCGCGGACCCACATACGACACAAGAGCCACTCTTGTGCCCTGCTTGAGACTTCAAGGAGGGCACTCTTGGACAAAAGTGCCCTCTGGTGAGGTCGTAGGTTAGCCTTGCCTGTGTGGGACAAGCTGTGGAGACGCGCGACGAGACCGTGACGAGCACCGAGCCGCGGCTGCACGCCGAAGCGCTCACCCTCGCCTACGACGGGCGGACGGTCGCGGAAGACCTCGCGGTGGTGATCCCGGACAAGTCGTTCACCGTCATCGTCGGCCCCAACGCGTGCGGCAAGACCACCTTGCTGCGCGCGTTGGCGCGGATGCTGAAGCCGCGGCACGGTTCGGTGTACCTCGATGGGCAGGTCATCAGCTCGTTCCCGGCGAAGGAGGTCGCCCGGCGGCTCGGGCTGCTACCGCAGAGTTCGATCGCACCGGACGGCATCACCGTCGCCGACCTCGTCGCCCGCGGCCGGTATCCGCACCAGCGGCTGTTCCGGCAGTTCTCCGGCTCCGACGCCGCCGTCGTCGACGAGGCGATGCGGGCCACCGGCATCGCCGACCTGGCGAACCGGCTGGTCGACGAGCTGTCGGGCGGACAGCGGCAGCGCGTGTGGATGGCCATGGCACTCGCGCAGCAGACCGATCTCCTGCTGCTCGACGAGCCGACGACCTATCTCGACATCGCCCACCAGATCGACATCCTCGACCTCTGCGCCGAACTGCACGCCGAACAGGGCCGCACGCTCGTCGCCGTCCTGCACGACCTCAACCACGCGGCTCGTTACGCGACGCACATGATCGCCATGCGCGACGGCAAGATCATCGCGACCGGCACCCCGGACGAGGTCGTCACCGAGGAGAACGTCCAGCGGATCTTCGAACTCCCCTGCCGCGTCATGCCCTGCCCGGAAACCGGAACCCCGTTGGTGATCCCGAAAGCCAGCCGCCGCAGCGTCTGACATGCAGCGTCTGATTTTCGGTAGGTTCGGGGTATGTCCGAGAAACTGTGGTCCGAGGTCGACGATTACTTCGCCGAAACGCTGATCCCGTCCGACCCGGCGCTCGACGCCGCGCTCGCCAACTCCGAGGCCGCCGGCCTCCCGTCGATCGCCGTCACTCCGCATCAGGGCAAACTGCTCAACCTGCTGGCCCGGATGTCCGGCGCGAAGTCGGTCCTGGAGGTCGGCACGCTCGGCGGATACAGCACGATCTGGCTGGCCCGCGCGCTGGGCGAAGGCGGCAGGGTAGTCACTCTGGAGGCCGATCCGAAGCACGCCGAGGTCGCGCGCGCGAACATCGACGCTGCTGGTCTCGGCAAGATCGTCGACGTCCGACTCGGCCGCGCGATCGACACGCTGCCCAGTGTCGAAGGGCCGTTCGACCTCGTGTTCATCGACGCGGACAAGCCCAGCAACGCGGCCTACTTCGAGTGGGCCCTGCGGCTGACCAAGCCCGGTGCGGTGATCGTCGTCGACAACGTGGTCCGCGCCGGGCGCGTCATCGACGCCGACAGCGGCGACGCGGCCGTCGAGGGCTCCCGCCGCGTGACCGAGCTGGTCGCGGCCGAGCCGCGCGTGGACGCGACCGCTCTCCAGACCGTCGGCGCGAAAGGCTACGACGGCTTCATCGTCGCGCTAGTCACCAGCTGACCTGCCGCCACCCTGCCAGCTCGCGTCAGCTCAGGAACGCTCGCAGCAGCGAGGCCGTGCCGTCGACGTGTTCGGCCATCGCGCGGCGAGCAGTGGCGGCGTCGCCGGTGAGGATGGCGTCCACGATCGTCTGGTGCTGCGCGTTGGAGTGCTCGAGGTTGGGCTCCAGCAGGGGGATCTCGTCAAGCAGCTGGTTGACGCGCATCCGGACGTCGGCCATCGCCGTGGTGAGCGAGCCCGACCCGGTGACCTCGGCGATCGCCAGGTGCAGCCGGGAATCCTTGCGCCGGTAGTCGGCGAGGCCCGCGGTCGACGTCTCCGCGAGGGTGTCCGCCAGGTGACGGCGGTCGGCCGGGGTCAGCTCCCTGGCCGCGGCCATCTCGGCGGCCCCGGTCTCGAGGACGTATCGCAGGCTCAGCGCGTCCTCCAACGCGGCCGCGTCCATCTTGCGGCCGTCGCCGGCGTGCTCGGGGGGCGCGGGCAGGTTCTCGTTGACGAACGTCCCGCCGTACCGGCCGCGCCGCGACTCGACGTACCCCGCGTCCGACAGCGCCCGGATCGCCTCCCGCAGCGTCACCCGGCTGACACCGAGCCGCTCGGAAAGCTCCCGCTCGGGCGGCAGCCGGTCACCCGCGCCGACCACCCCGAGCCGGATCGACTGCAGCAGCCGTTCGACCGTCTCCTCGAACGCGTTGCCCGCGCGCACGGGACGGAACAGCGCGTCCCCAGCGTTGACGACCGTGTTCGACTCCACCCGTCGAGTCTAGGCTCGGTGCTCCCCGCCCCGCTGACGAGACCGAGGCGCTCAGCACTCGATGACGTTCACGGCGAGGCCGCCGCGCGAGGTCTCCTTATACTTGATGCTCATGTCGGCGCCGGTCTCGCGCATCGTCTTGATGGCCTTGTCGAGGGTGACGATGTGGCTGCCGTCGCCGCGCATCGCCATCCGCGCGGCGTGGATCGCCTTCGACGCACCGACGGCGTTGCGCTCGATGCACGGGATCTGCACCAGGCCGCCGACCGGGTCGCAGGTCAGGCCGAGGTGGTGCTCGACGCCGATCTCGGCGGCGTTCTCGACCTGCGCGGGCGAGCCGCCGAGGAGTTCGGTGAGTCCGGCCGCGGCCATCGCGCACGCCGAGCCGACCTCGCCCTGGCAGCCGACTTCGGCGCCGGAGATCGAGCCGGTCTGCTTGAGGATCGAGCCGAGCGCGCCCGCGGTGAGGAGGAAGGTCACCACGCCGTCGTCATCCGACCCCCGCATGAACTTCTGGTAGTAGTGCAGGACCGCCGGGATGATGCCGGCCGCGCCGTTGGTGGGCGCGGTGACAACCCGGCCGCCCGCGGCGTTCTCCTCGTTGACAGCGAGCGCGTACAGGCTCACCCAGTCCATCGCGTACAGCGGATCGCCGACGCCGTCCTCCGCGAGAAGCTTCTCGTGCAACGACCTCGCGCGCCGCGGCACTTTCAGCCCGCCGGGCAGCACACCTTCGTGCTCACAGCCGTTGTTGACGCACTCGATCATGACCTGCCAGATGTCGAGCAGCCCCTGCTTGACCTCTTCGCGAGTGCGCCACGAAAGCTCGTTGAGCATCATGATCTCGCTGACCGGCAGCCCGGTTTCACGGCAGTGCGCGAGCAGGTCGCCACCGGTGCGGAACGGGTACGGCAGCGGCGTCGAGTCCTCGACGATCGCAGGTTCGTTTTCGTACGTCTCGTCGCGCACGAACCCGCCGCCGACGGAGTAGTACGTCCGCTCACGCACCACCTCGCCGGCCGCGTCGAACGCGCAGAACGTCATCCCGTTCGGGTGCGCCGGCAGCGATTTGCGCCGGTGCATCGTGAGGTCGGTGTCCTCGTCGAAAGCGATCTCGTGCTCGCCGCGCAGCGACAAGCGCCCCGCCTCGCGGATCGTGGCGACCTTGCTCGCGACGGTGTCCGTGTCGATCGACTCCGGCCGCTCGCCGGACAGCCCGAGCAGCACAGCCTTGTCGCTGCCATGCCCGTGGCCGGTTGCGCCGAGCGAGCCGAACAGCTCGGCGCGGACCCTGGTCGTGCTGGTCAGGACGTTGTCGTCGGCGAGGCCGTCGACAAACGTGCGGGCCGCCCGCATCGGCCCGACCGTGTGCGAACTGGACGGGCCGATGCCGATGGAGAAGAGATCGAAGACGCTGATGGCCATGAAGACCTCTTACTACTGTGTCGAAGTACTTGGTGCCGCTGAGACACCAATTGGCGCAGCGAGTCTTGCGAGAACGGAACTGGCTTCCTGAGCGGAGGCGCCTTCAACGACCAAATGCGACAGGTTCTCCGGCAGTGTCTCACCACGATGCGCCTTCGTCTGCGCGTACAGACGTCCTGCTCGATAGGACGAGCGGACCAACGGACCCGCCATCACACCAGCGAAACCCATCGCCTCAGCAGCCTTCGAATGCTCCACGAACTCCTCCGGCTTCACCCACCGGTCCACCGGATGATGACGCGGAGACGGACGCA
>NZ_JAODNM010000138.1 GCF_025464955.1 Amycolatopsis sp.
ACAGCTAACGTAAAACTGTCCATATCTTGTCTAACCACTCAAAGGAACCTCACTACGAGGTTACTTTATACATAAGCTCTACTGGCTTAGTTCACTAGCACACTGTTGAGTTCTCAAGCAACACACCGCAGATCGCGCCACCCGAAAGCAGCCTTATCCGAGACGGTCATTCCTTAGCAAGTTTTTCAAGCTGGTGGGACACCCACTCAATCACCTTGAGATGAGAGCTTGGTTCGTGTCCCGCGGCCACCCGGTTTCCCTGGCGACTTGGAGAACTTTACATGGCCGTTTGACCCCCGGAACAGGGGGGTACCTTAACTGCGTTTCCGCAGGTCAGCGCAGCAGTCGGACGCCGGCGGTGGTGCGCTTGCCCTTGCGGACCACGAGCCACTGGCCGTGCAGCGCGTCGTCCGCCGATGGACGCCACTGCTCGTCGGCGATCTTGACGTTGTTGACGTAGGCACCGCCCTCCTTGACGGTCCGGCGAGCGGCGCCCCTGCCGTCGACGAGTCCGCCGGCGATCAGCAGCTCGACGATGGTCGGCTCCTCGGCAAGCTTGACCTCGCCGGTCGGCACCTCTGCCATCGCCGCGTCGAGCGTCGAGGCATCGAGTTCACCCAGCTCTCCCCTGCCGAACAACGCCTGGCTGGCCGCGATGACCTGCCGGGTCTGCTCCTCGCCGTGCACCAGCGTGGTGAACTCCTCGGCGAGCCGGCGTTGCGCGGCGCGGAGGTGCGGACGCTGCTCGGTGTCCTCGGCGAGCGCGGCGAGCTCCTCCTGCGTGAGGAAGCTGAACATGCTCAGGTAGTTCAGGACGTCCGTGTCGCCAACGTTCACGAAGTACTGGAACCAGGCATATGGCGAGGTCATGGCCGGATCCAGCCAGAGGTTCCCGCCACCGGTCGACTTGCCGAACTTGCGCCCCTCCGCGTCGGTGACCAGGGGCGCGGTCAGCGCGTGGACCGACTTGCCGTCCGTCCGGCGGATCAGGTCGACCCCGCCGATCAGGTTCCCCCACTGGTCGGCACCGCCGACCTGCAGCGCGCAGCCGTACTCGCGGTTCAGGTGCAGGTAGTCCTGGGACTGGAGCAGCAGGTAGCTGAACTCCGTGTAGGACATCCCGTCGGTTTCCAGGCGGCGTTTGACGGTCTCACGGTTGAGCATGGTGTTGATCGGGAAATGCTTGCCGACGTCCCGCAGGAACTCGAGGACGCTCTGCTTGCCGGTCCAGTTGAGGTTGTTCTCGACGATCGCGCTGGTCTTCGCCTCACCGAAGTCCACGAAGCGCTCAAGCTGCCCGCGGATCCGGCCCGCCCACTCCGCGACGACGTCGAGCGTGTTCAGGGAGCGTTCCCCGTTGTCCCGCGGGTCGCCGATCATCCCGGTGGCGCCGCCGGCCAGCACGATCGGCCGGTGCCCGGCGCGTTGGAACCGGGTCAGCATCAGCAGCGGGACGAGGTTCCCGGCGTGCAGGCTCGGCGCTGTCGGGTCGAAGCCGGCATAGAGCGTGAGCGGACCTTTGTCGAGGTCTCGTCGCAGGGCGTCGATATCGGTGGACTGCGCGATCAACCCGCGCCAGGACAGCTCGTCAAGAATGTGCTCACTCACGCCCTGGATTCTTCCGCACCAGGTCAACCGAGTTCTTCGCGGGGCGACGGCGGCCACCCCGGCGGTACGTCGAGACCGCGGGCGACCGGTCGTCCCAGAACCGCCACGGGGTCTCCATCGCCATGGCGACCCCGACCCTGGGCCCGGTTCTGATGTGCTCGGCAGGCACCCGTTCGCCGGTGTACAGCCGCACGGGCGACGCCGGGTCTGTCAGGTCGAGGCTGTTCTCCTCGCGGTCGATCGCGAGCACCGACGTCAGGATCGCGGGCCCTTTCGCGAGCTCGCCCGTCCCCCTGGCCCTCGGCCGGCGCGCCTTGACGACGTCGAGCCCGGACACCACTTCGCCGGCTCGCATCAGCACGGCTCCGGGCTGACCCTCCTGGGTCCCGACGACGTTGGCGCAGAAGTGCATGCCGTAGACGAAATACACGTACAAGTACCCCGCCGGTCCCCACATGACCGAATTCCGCGGGGTCCGGCCGCGATAGCAGTGCGACGCCGGGTCGTCGAACCCGCGATAGGCCTCGACCTCGACCAGCCTGACCGCCACCGTGCCATCGGGCCCGGTCGACTCGATCACGGCGCCGAGGAGGAGCTCCGCCAACTCGATCGGGTCCAGTGCCAGTTCGTCCCGCGTGAACAGCCGGTCACCCACGTCTTGCTTCCCCTCGCGCCCGCCGATCATCACGAGCCGAGCCTAGTGGCCAGGTCCGCACGACGGTCTTGAGCGATCGCTCAAATTCTGGCTATACTGCGGTTGAGCACTCGCTCAAACTGGAGGTAGCCCGATGGGCAGACGGTCGCTTTACGTGGAGACGGTGATCCACACAGACATGGACACGCTCTGGCGGTACACCCAGGAGCCGTCGTTGCACCAGCGCTGGGACCTGCGGTTCGCCGAGATCCACTACCTGCCCGATTCGGACGGCAAACGCTTCCGTTACGCGACCAGGATTCTCGGCCTGACCGTCGCCGGAACCGGAACCAACGCGGGCGAGCGCTCCCGTTCTGACGGCACCCGGACCTCGGCATTGCGGTTCGCGTCGGCGGATCCGTTGTCGCTGATCAGGTCCGGATCCGGTTACTGGCGTTACACCCCCACCCAAAACGGCGTCCGGTTCGTCACCGGGTTCGACTACACCACCCGCTGGGGCCCGCTTGGCAAACTCGCCGACCTGCTGTTCCGCCCGCTGTTCGGCTGGGCGACGGCGTGGTCGTTCGACCGGCTGCGGCTGTGGCTGGAAACCGACACTCCGCCGGAGTCGCTCTCCTTGCTCGCCCCTTCCGCGGCAAGGTGCGTTCGCCGGCCGACACGCGACCGCGACGCCGTCCCGCCGCAACTCCTGAGCAAGGTGGACAAGCCATGACGAGCATCTTCCAGCATGCGCTGGGTGCCGAGTTCGAGTCGCTGCACCCGCGGATGCGAGAACGGCTGTCCCTGTGTACCGCCGCCGGAACCGGCATGATCGGGCACGGGGTGATGGACCGGATCTGGCGCGGCAGGGCGTTCACCACGCCGTTCCTGCGGCTCGGTGCATCCCGGCACATCCTGTTTCCCGAGCGGGGCCGCAATGTGCCCTTCACCATTGAGAACTACCCGTACCTCGACTCCTACGGCCGGGAAACGGTGTCGTTCGTGCGGACCTTCGAACTGCCCAACCGGCGTCGGCGGTTCGACGCGCAGATGGTCTACGAGGGCGGCCGGATCGTCGACTACCTCGGCACGCATCAGCACCTCGCCACCGACTTGGACATCTCCGTGCGGCCGGACGGCGGCTTTCGGATCCGCTCGGGGGAGTTCCGGCTTGCCGAAGGTCCGCTGCGGGCGGTCGTCCCACAGCCGATCGTCGGCGTCGCGTCAGTCGACGAATGGTTCGACGAGGCCAGCGGCCTGTTCCGCATCGAAGTAGCGGTGGTCAACGGCCGGTTCGGGCCGCTGTTCGGCTACGAGGGCGGCTTCGACGCGAAGTTCGTCGATCTGCGCACTGGGGTGAGCGGAGCGGTCAAACCGTTGCGGGAGAAGGTCTTGGACCGATGAACAACAGCACGCCCGCGCCATCGGGCACCAAGCAGCGGCTCATCGACGGCGTGCTGGAAACCATCCGGCTGCACGGCATCACCGCAGTCTCCGCGAGGACGGTCGCGGCCGCGACCGGTACCAACCAGGCGCTGGTCTTCTACCACTTCGGCACGGTCGACGAACTTGTCGCGCAGGCGTGCGTAAGCGCTACAGAGGCCCGGGTGGACGCCTACCGCGACCGGTTCGAGGCGGTACGAACCGTGGGCGAGCTCCTCGAACTGGGCCGGACGATCCATCTCGAGGAACGGGCCGGCGGGAACCTGGTCGTCCTCGCGCAGACGTTGGCAGGCGCGCAGGGCGGCGGACGGTTGGCCGAAGCGACTCGCGAGGCGCTGGGAAAGTGGGTCTCCGCGGTGAAGTCCGCACTGGACCGCGTATTGGACGGGTCGCCACTGACCGAGTTCGCCGACACGGCAGGGCTCGCGTACGCGGTCTCGGCTGGATTCCTAGGGCTGACGCTCTTCGAGTCTGTCGACCCGGAGGGCGGCGAGAGCGCGCTGCGAGCCTTGACTCAGCTCGCAGCGCTCGTCGACGTCGTCGAAGGGCTCGGTCCGATCGCCACCCGCGCGGTGAAGGCCAAACTGCGCAAACGCAGTTAAGGAGCAGCTACTTCAGCCATTGCCTCGCTTCGGTGACCCGGTCGATAAGACGGGCTCGCTGTTCAGCCACGCGAACCGGGGCGGTCCCGCCGCGGGCGTCCCGCGAAGCCACCGACCCTTCCACCGTGAGGACTTCGCGGACCTGCGGGGTCAGCGCGGGATTGATCGCGTGGAACTCCTCGTCGGTCAGCTCGTCCAGCCCGACACCTCGGCCTTCGGCCACGCGGACGCTCTCCCCCGCCGCCTCGTGCGCGACGCGGAACGGGACGCCCTGGCGGACGAGCCACTCGGCGATGTCGGTGGCCAGGGTGAACCCTGCGGGAGCGAGCTCGGCCAGCCGCTCGGTGTGGAAGGTCAGCGTGCCGACCATGCCCGCGATGGCCGGGAACAGGAGCTCGAGCTGGTCGACCGAGTCGAAGACCGGCTCCTTGTCCTCCTGCAGGTCGCGGTTGTACGCGAGCGGCTGCGCTTTGAGGGTGGCCAGCAGGCCGGTCAGGTTGCCGATCAGCCGGCCGGTCTTGCCCCTCGTCAGCTCCGCGACATCGGGGTTCTTCTTCTGCGGCATGATCGAACTGCCGGTCGCCCAGGCGTCGTCGAGAGTCACGTAGCCGAACTCGGCGGTGTTCCAGATGATGATCTCTTCGGCGATGCGCGAAAGGTTCACGGCCAGCATCGCGACGTCGAACGCGAACTCCGCGGCGAAGTCACGCGAAGCGGTGCCGTCGATCGAGTTCTCGACGCTCGTGTCGAACCCCAGCTCCGCTGCGATGGCTTCGGGATCGAGGCCCAGCGAGGACCCGGCGAGCGCGCCGGAACCGTAGGGCGACTCGGCGGCGCGCACGTCCCAGTCACGCAGCCTGCCGACGTCGCGCAGCAGCGCCTGGCCATGCGCGAGGAGGTGGTGGGCGAGCAGCACCGGCTGCGCGTGCTGGAGGTGCGTCCGCCCGGGCAGGATGACGTCGGGATGGCGTTCCGCCTGGGACACCATCGCGTCGATGACGGAAAGCGTGCCCGCGACGACCCGTCGGGCGGCGTCGCGCAGCCACATCCGGAACAGCGTGGCGACCTGGTCGTTGCGGGAGCGGCCGGCCCGCAGCTTCCCGCCGAGGTCGGTGCCGGCACGTTCGAGCAGCCCGCGCTCCAGCGCGGTGTGCACGTCCTCGTCCGCGACCGTCGGCGCGAACGCGCCGGAAGCCACATCCGCCGCCAGGACGCCCAGTGCGTCGAGCATGCCGGTGAGTTCCGCGTCGGTCAGCAACCCGGCCTTGTGCAGCACGCGGGCATGGGCGCGAGAACCGGCGATGTCGTACGGCGCCAATCGCCAGTCGAAGTGCGTGGACGCGCTCAGCGCCGCCATCGCCTCCGCCGGGCCGCTGCTGAACCGGCCGCCCCACAACTGCACGGGCTGCTCTTTCTCGCTCACGTTCTCACTCTTTCAGGTGCTCGCGGATTCATACCGAATGATGGGTTTTTCTGCGTGCGCTGGTCGAAGTCAGTCGTTGCCGGGTTCCTTGGCTTCGACGTCCAAAGTAGACGATCGTCGCGCGAGCGCGGTGAACCGTTCGGCCAGGTCCCGCCCGGACAGCGGCTCCCTGGCAATCACGGCGACCGTGTCGTCGCCGGCAATCGAACCGACGACCTCTTCCAGCGCCGCCCGGTCGATCGCGCTGGCCATGAACTGCGCCGCCCCGGGCGGAGTGCGCAGCACCATCAGGTTGCCCGACGCGTCGACCGAGACCATGAGCTCGCCCAGTAGCCTGGCCAACCGCGATGTACCGCCCTGCACGCCTCGCACCGGGCTGCCGTCCTCGGGGATGACGTACACCGGCGCACCGGAATCCGCGCCGCGCAACTTCACCGCACCGAGTTCGTCGAGGTCCCGCGACAACGTCGCCTGCGTAACGTCGACCCCCTCGGCGACGAGCAGCTTCGCCAGTTCGGTCTGACTGCGGATGGCCATGGTGGACACCAGCTCGGTGATCCTGGCCTGTCTCGACGCGCGGCTCATGGGGCCCCCGCTGAGAAGAACACGTCGGCCCTGCTCATCGGCGCCTCCGCTGAGAAGAACACGTCGGCGCGGCTCACTTCCGGCGATCCTCGTCCAGCAGCCACACGAGCAGCGCCTTCTGAGCGTGCAGGCGGTTTTCGGCCTCGTCCCACACCGCGCTGGCCGGCCCGTCGAGTACCTCGTCGGTGATCTCCCAGCCGCGGTGCGCGGGCAGGCAGTGCAACACGATCGCGCCCGGCGCGGCCCGCTCCAGCAACGCCGCGTTGACCTGCAGCGCCCGGAACGGACCGACGCGGTCCAGGCCGTCGTTCTCCTGTCCCATCGAGGTCCAGGTGTCGGTGACCACGACATCGGCGCCGTCGACCGCGGCCTGCGGATCGGTGAACACCGCCGCGCTGCCGCCGGTGTCGCTCGCGCGGTGCTTGGCGTCGAGCATCACCTGCAGGTCCGGCTGGAAGCCCTCCGGGGAGACCACCCGGACATGCATCCCGGCCGTCGTCCCGCCCAGCAGCAGCGAATGAGCCATGTTGTTGGCGCCGTCACCGAGGTACACGAGGGTCAGCCCGGCCAGCTTTCCCTTGCGCTCCCTGATCGTCTGCAGATCGGTGAGCACCTGGCAGGGGTGGAACTCATCGGTCAGCGCGTTGATCACCGGGATCCGCGAGACCAGCGCCATCGCGTCCATGCGCTTCTGCGCGAAAGTCCGCCACACCACGGCGTCGACGTAGCGCGAGAGCACCCGGGAGGTGTCCTCGATGGTCTCTTCGCGGCCCAACTGCATCGAGCGGCCGTCGACGATGACCGGCTGCCCGCCGAGCTGGGCGATGCCCACCTCGAAGGAGAGCCTGGTGCGGGTCGAGTTCTTTTCGAAGATCGCCGCGACCGACATCCCCTGCAACGCCTTCGAGCCGTGCTTGTCGGCCTTCAGCTTGTCCGCCAGGTCGAGCACGAACTTCTGCTCGTCGGGGTTCAGGTCGTCGTCGCGGAGAAAGTGCCGAGGCATTACTGGCCGTCCTTCCTGGTGGAGTCGAGCGCCGCCGGGAGAGCGGACAGGAAACCTTCGACCTGCTCGGTGGTCAGGATCAAGGGGGGCGCCAGCCGAATGGTGTCCGGAGCGACGGGGTTGACGAGGTAGCCAGCGTCCTGGGCGGCCTTGGCGACCGCGGCCGAGACCGGCTCGCGAAGCGAGATCCCGATCAGCAGCCCAGCTCCGCGCACCCCGGCCACCAGCGGATGGCCGAGTTCCTCGACCCCGTTCGCGAGGTCCTTACCCAGTGCCGCGGCGTGGTCGATCAGCCCGTCCTTGGCGATCGTGCGCAGCACCGCCAGCCCAGCGGCGCAGCACACCGGGTTTCCCCCGAACGTGGTGCCGTGGTGCCCGGGCTTGAGCAGGTCGGCAGCCGGCCCGATGCCGATCACCGCGCCCAGCGGAAGCCCGCCGCCCAACCCCTTCGCCAGCGTGATCACGTCCGGCAGTACGCCTGCCTGCTGGAAGGCGAACCAGGCACCTAACCGGCCGATACCGGTCTGCACCTCGTCGAGAACGAGCAGCGCACCGGCAGCCTTCGTGATTTCCCGGGCAGCCTGCAGGTAGCCGTCCGGAGCCGGGATGACCCCGGCCTCGCCGAGCACCGGTTCGAGAAACACCGCGGCGGTTTCGGAGTCGACAGCCGCGCGGAGCGCTTCGACGTCACCGAAGGGGACGTGCGTGACTCCGGGTACCAGCGGGAAGAACGGATCCCGCTTGGCGGGCTGGCCAGTGAGCGTGAGCGCGCCCATGGTCCGGCCATGGAACGCGCCTTCACAGGCGACGACCTTCGTGCGTCCGGTCAGCCTGCTCATCTTCAGCGCGGCCTCGTTCGCCTCGGCGCCCGAGTTGGCGAAGAGCACTTTCCCGTTGCCGGTCACGCCCGCGATATCGAGCAGCGCCTCCGCCAGCTCGAGGGCGACCGGGTTCACATACAGGTTCGAGGTGTGGCCCAGCGTGGCGATCTGTTCGGTGACCGCCTGCACCACCGCGGGATGGGCGTGGCCGAGCGCGTTGACCGCGATGCCGCCGACGAGGTCGACGTAGGAGTTGCCGTCGACGTCCCACACACGCGCGCCTTCACCGCGGACGAGCGTCAGCCCCGGCGTGCCGTAGTTGTCCATCACCGCGGACCGCCACCGGCTCTGTCCGTCTACATTGGACTTTATGTCGTTCATGATGCCTCTTCTTCCGGGAACACCATGGTCCCGATCCCCTTCGAGGTGAACACTTCCAGTAGTACCGAGTGCGCGACCCGGCCATCGATCACGTGCGCGCGGCGGACCCCGCCGCGGACCGCGCGGGCGCAGGCTTCCATCTTCGGGATCATCCCGCTCGCCAGACCCGGCAGCAGCAGTTCCAGGCGGTCCACCCGGATCTTGTCCACCAGCGACGACCGGTCCGGCCAGTTCGCGTACAGCCCCTCGACGTCGGTCAGCATGACCAGCTTCTCGGCGCCGAGCGCGGCGGCCAGTGCGCCGGCGGCGGTGTCGGCGTTGACGTTGTGGACCACGCCGTCGATATCCGGGGCAACGGTGGACACGACCGGGATGCGCCCGGCGTTGACGATGTCGAGCACGGCATCGGGGTTGACCGCGGCGACCTCGCCCACCAGGCCGATGTCGACCGCCACTCCGTCGACGACAGCGTGCTTGCGTTCGGCGGTGAACAGGTGCGCGTCCTCGCCGGAGATGCCGACGGCGTACGGGCCGTGCGCGTTGATCAGCCCGACCAGCTCACGGCTGACCTGGCCCACGAGCACCATCCGGACGACATCCATCGTCTCGGGCGTGGTCACCCGCAGGCCGCCCTTGAACTCGCCGACGAGCCCCAGCCGATCCAGCATCGCGGTGATCTGCGGGCCGCCGCCGTGCACGACGACGGGGCGCAGCCCAACCATCCGCAGGAACACCATGTCCTCGGCGAAAGCCTGCTTCAGGCTGTCGTCGATCATCGCGTTGCCGCCGTACTTCACGACGACCGTCGCGCCGTGGAACCGCTGCAGCCAAGGCAGTGCTTCGATCAGCACCCCGGCCTTCTCGGCCGCGGTGCTCAGCCGTTCGTCCGCCGAGACCAGTAACTCCGACGGACTCATGACGAGTACGCGCTGTTCTCTTCGACATAGCCGTGCGAAAGGTCGGTCGTGTACACCGTGGCTTCGTCGGATCCGACTCCGAGGTCGATGACGATCGTGATGGCACGGCCGCTCAGGTCGGCCTCGGAACGGTCCGCCGCTGTCGTGCCGCGGGCGAACAGCGTCACGCCGTTGATGGTGATGGACAGCGTTTCCGGGTCGATCCGGGCCGGGGCGCGGCCCAGTGCCATCGCGATCCGACCCCAGTTCGGGTCCGAACCGAACAGCGCGGTCTTGACGAGGTTGTCCTCGGCGACCGTGCGCGCGACCACGACGGCGTCCGCTTCGCTCGCGGCGCCCTTCACGACGAGGTCGACGTACTTCGTCGCGCCTTCGGAGTCCGCTCGCAGCTGCAGGACGAGGTCCAGCGAGACCTGGGTGAGCAGGTCCGCGAGCTCCGCCTCGGACGGCGTCACGCCACTGGCACCGGAGGACAGCACGAGCACCGTGTCGTTCGTGGACGTCCCGCCGTCGACGTCGAGCCGGTCGAATGTCAGGTGGGTCGCCGTGCGCAGGGCCCGATCGAGGGTCTCCTTGTCGGCGACGGCGTCGGTGGTGATGACCGAGAGCATGGTCGCGAGGTTCGGCGCCAGCATGCCGGCACCCTTGGCGAAACCGCCCGCGCTCCAGCCGTCGGCGTGCCGGACGAAGGCCTGCTTCGGCACGCTGTCGGTGGTCATGACCGCGGTCGCCGCCGCGAGCCCTGACTCGGCAGTGGTGTCGAGTGCCTTGACCGCAGCGTCCACTCCCGACAGCACGGCGTCCATCGGCAGCCGCTCGCCGATCAGGCCGGTGGAGCACACCGCGACCTCGACCGCACCGGCGTCGAGCACCTCGCCGACCTTCTCCGCGGTGGCGTGGGTGTCTCCGAAGCCGAGCGGACCGGTCGCCGCGTTGGCGCCACCCGAGTTCAGCACGACCGCGCGCAGTCGCTGGTGGCGAAGCACTTCCTGCGACCACAGCACCGGGGCGGCCTTGATGACGTTGCGGGTGAACACACCGGCGGCCACGTCGTTGGGGCCGTCGTTGACCACGAGCGCGAGATCGAGCGCGCCCGACGCCTTGATCCCGGCGGCGACCCCCGCCGCCCGGAAACCCTGCGGACCCGTAACCGTCACGGTGCTACCCCCACACTGGAAAGCCCGGTCATCTCCGCGAAGCCGAGCGCGATGTTCATGGACTGGACAGCACCGCCTGCGGTGCCCTTGGTCAGGTTGTCGATGGCGGCGATCACGATCAGCCGCCCCGCGTCGACATCGACGGCGACCTGCAGCTGCACGTTGTTGGAACCCAGCGTCGCCGCGGTGCTCGGCCACCGGCCCTCGGGCAGGAGCTGCACGAAGGGCTCGGTGTCGTAGGCCTTCTCATACACCGCGCGAACGGCGTCGCCGTCCACCCCGGGTACCAGCTGAGCGCTCGCCGTGGTCAGGATGCCGCGAGGCATGGGAGCGAGCACCGGAGTAAAGGACACCGTCACCCGCTCCCCCGCCACCGCACTGAGGTTCTGGGTGAACTCAGGGGTATGCCTGTGTGCACCGCCGACGCCGTAGGCGCTGGCCGAACCCATCACCTCGGAACCGAGCAGGTTCGGTTTCAGGCTCTTGCCCGCACCCGAAGTCCCGGTGACACCGACGACGGAGACCTCCGGACGCACGAGCCCGGCAGCGAGCGCCGGCGCCAGCGCCAGCGAACCACCGGTCGGGAAACAGCCCGGTACCGCGATCCGCTTGGTACCGGCGAGTGCCGCACGCGCTCCCGGTAGCTCCGGGAGGCCGTACGGCCAGGTTCCGGCGTGTTCTCCGCCGTACCAGCGCGTCCAGTCCGCGGGATCGGCCAGCCGGTGGTCCGCGCCGAGGTCGACGACCAGGACATCGGGACCGAGCTGGGCGGCGATCTGGGCGGAATGCCCGTGCGGCAGCGCCAGGAACACGACTTCGTGCCCGGCCAGAGTCTCGGCACTGGTGTGCGCCAGCACCCGGCCCGCCAGCGGAACGAGATGTGGCTGATGGCCGCCCAGCGCGGTGCCCGCGCTGGTGGCGGCCGTCAACGCACCGATCTCGACCTCCGGATGAGTGAGCAGGAGACGCAGGAGCTCTCCGCCCGCGTACCCACTCGCTCCAGCAACCGCGATCTTCACCGTCATGCGTATGATTATGCACGACGACGCAAGTTCAATCAAAGACGGGCCGGGCGTGCCACTGGTTCAGTCCGGCACACCCCCTTGCCCGGCGTCCCGGCGACTCGGCGGGACCGGGAGGTAGGCGCCCGGCGCTTCCGGGTCGCACCCGACCCGAGGCAGCCGAGCCCGGATCCCGCCGGGCGTGCGCTCGAACCGGGCGGCGATCTCCTCGACGTTCTCGCCCGCGAGCCAGAGACGTTCCAGTTCCGCGTCGAGCTCCGCCGTCCACTGCGCGCCCCGCTTGGCCGGGCCGTCCGCCGGTCTTCGGCGACTGCCGGCGAAGGCGCGCAGCGCGCCCGCAAGCACTGTGCCCAGCGCCGCCGCGGACCCGGCGTCGACCTCCAGCCGCCCTTCAGCCACCGGACTGCCGTCCGGATCAGCGGCTCCGATGTCGACCGCGAGGCGACTTTCCGTCGAAACCGGATCTTCGCCCGCCAGCGCGGCGATGCCGATGCGATACGTGTGATTACCGACCCTGACCTGGGTGAGGGTCTCTTCGATGATGTCCATGAGCCCAAGCTAGCGCGGACCCCCGACAGTTTCGGCTCACCGTGCGTCCCCGGGCGACCGCGCTCCGAAACTGTCGGACCCCTGTCTTATCGTGATCACCGTCACCGAACACCTGATCGAATTCAGGGTGTCGAGAGCCAGGGGGCAGAGATGAACGAGCGCGAATTCTGGCGGTTGATCGGGCGCGCGCACCGCGACCGGCGCCGGCACGCCACGGCCAGGGACGAACTCCGAAGACGGTGCCGGCTGAGCGACAGCCGGGAAACCCTGACCCACCTCGGGCGGCTGCTGGAAGAGCTGCCCATGACCGAGCTCATCCGGTTCCACCAGCACATTGAACGCCTGCACCGGCAGGCGTACCGGTGGCCGATGTGGACCGCTTTCGGCCTCGCGCTGGCGGGCGCCGATCGGGCGGCCGTGAGAGACGGCATCTGCTGGCTCATCCTGAGCGGCAGGCGACGGTTCCGGCAGGTGCTCGCCGAACCGGACGCACTCGGCTCGCACCAGGTCGAAGCGGCCGAAGTCGCCGATGCCGCGGAACTGGCCACGATCGCCGCCAGGATCCTCATGCCGGACTCCGGACCCGGCACCGGTGGACCGGCCGGGTTGTTCGAGCTGGACTGCTATGAAGAGCCGCCACCCGACGACGGGCTCCCCGAGAACTTCGAGGCCCTACGCCGGCGCTTTCCCCGGCTCGCCGCGCGGCACCTGCCCAGCGGAGCGGACGCCCCGGACGGCCCACTCGTGATCCTCCCGGCGCAGTGGTGCCCCGACCTGGACCAGACCGGGGTACCACGATGAGCTACCGCTTGCGTGAACCAGCCGCTTCAGGCGTGCGCGAGCTGCGAGCGCAATGCCTTCTGCAGCTCCGCCGGCATCTGAGGGGCTGGGCTGTCGGCTTTCGCGCCCGCGGCCGCCGGCACCGGTGGTGGCACCGCCGGGCAGTCGGTGTCCGCCCGGTTACCCGGCTTGCGGACCGGCAACTTTCCCGTCGCGAGGTAGTCCGCGACCTGGTCGTCGACACACGAGACCCCGGACAGCGAACCGGCATGGGTCGTGCCGCCGGGAGCGCCGATCAGGCTCGAGTTCGGGTACAGCTTGCGTACCTCGAGGCTCCCCTCGAACGGCGTCGCCGCGTCCTGCTCCTCGTCGATGAGCAGCGCACCGGCCACCTTCCTCCCGTCGACGTTCACGGGCTTGCCCGCCTTGGCGGGCCAGAACACGCAAGGCGCGTTGAACCACGCGTTGCCCCAGGTCTCGAAGGGCGCCTGGAAATAGGTCAGCCAGTTGTCGACGCGCCACTTGTTCCAGTTCGTCGGCCACTGCACGTCCGAGCACTGAACTGCGTTGTAGACCGCGAAGCCGTTGTCGTCACCCGGCGGGTTGGACTCGTCGTACAAGGTCTTGAGGGTCTGCCAGTCACCCTTCTGCACCCAGCCGGCGAACGCGTTCGCCAGATCTTCCCAGCCGAAGACGTAGTAGCCGGCCTGCAGGAAGACGTCGGTCCATTCATCGGCACCGATCACCCCGCCCGCGGCGTGCGCACCGAGCTTGCGCTGCTGGGCGTACCAGAGCTTGTCGACCGCGTCACCGGTCTTGCCGAGGTGGTAGACGCTGTCGTACTTGGCGATCCAGTCGAAGTAGACCTTGATGTTCTTGTCGAAGGCGATGTCCTGGTCCAGGTTCGCCTGGTACCAGACCCCGCGCGGATCGACGTTACTGTCGAGCACCATCCGGCGCACCCGCTGCGGGTAGAGGGTGCTGTACACCTGGCCGAGATAGGTGCCGTAGGAGAAGCCGTAGTAGTTGATCTGCCGCGCTCCGAGCGCTTTGCGCAGGCTGTCCATGTCCTGCGCCACGTCGGTGGTCTTGATGTGCTCGAGCAGCGGGCCGTTCTTCACACAGGCCGCTGCGTAGGTCTTCGACCGGGCGAGCCACACCTTTTCCAGCTGAGGGGAGGTCGGCAGGTAGTTGGGCCGGTTGTAGCTGAAGTAGTTCCCGTCGCAGGTCAACGCCGGCTTACTCGAGCCGACACCGCGCGGGTCGAAGCCGATCCAGTCGTAGGCGTCGCCCGCGTGGTTCGGCACCGCCCCGCCGAGGGTGGACAGGCCGAGTCCCGAACCACCGGGACCACCGGGGTTGACCAGCATGACGCCCTGGTACGCGGCGGCCTTGTGCTTCACCCGCGACACCGCGATCGAGATCTTCGCGCCACCGGGCTTGGCGTAGTCCAGCGGAACCTGCAGGAACCCGCAGTCCGCGCCGGCGTTCTTCAGGGAGGTCGACTGGCAGGGTCCCCAACTGATGGCCGGCGGGCTGTACTCCGGCGGCCCGGCAGGCGCGGCGACGGCAGCGGGCGCGACAGCCAGCGTACCGACGGCGATGCCCGCGACCGCGACTGCGGCTACGAATCTTTTCACGGTGTCCCTTTTCGTTTTCGTGCAGTGGTCACACGGCGGGTGTGCAGTCCGTCGATGATGGTCGGCGCCGGTACGAATTTCCCCGAAAGTACCCCGGGCTTGCGAACAACCTGTCCGAACGACACGCTTTCCGCTATCCGCCTTTCGTTGGTATTTCGACTTCGCCGGGAGGGAACCGATGAGTACGGCAGCCACGTTGACCGAAGCGGTGCGAGCCGGATTAGCCCAGGTGGCGGATCCGCTGAAGGCTCCGGCGATGCGCGCTTACATGAAATCGGCGATGCCGTACCGCGGAGTCGCGAAACCGGCACGCCGGGTGCTCACCCGGGAACTGTTCGCCGAACATCCCCTCGAAGACCGAAAATCATTCACGAATACCGCACTGGAGTTGTGGCGGAACGCCGAATACCGGGAAGAAAGATACGTCGCGATCGATCTGACCGGGTACCACTCCTACGCGCGATGGCAGGATTCATCGCTGCTTCCGCTCTACGAGGAAATGATCGTGACCGGTGCATGGTGGGACTATGTGGACGAGATCGCGATTCGCCGGGTCGGACCGATTCTGCGGGCCGAGCCGGCCACAGTCAGGCCGCTCATGGTGCGGTGGTCGCGAGACGCCGATCTGTGGCGTCGGCGTACATCGGTGATCTGCCAGGTGGGAGCCAAGGAGCACACCGACACCGTGCTGCTCGCCCGGACTACGGAAGCCACCCTCGACGAGCCGGACTTCTTCCTGCGCAAGGGCATCGGCTGGGCGCTGCGCGAATATGCCAAGACGGACCCCGAGTGGGTCCGGCAGTTCGTCGGCGACCATCCGGCGCTGTCCGCCTTGTCCCGGCGGGAGGCTCTCAGGCGGATCGGGTAATAAAGAGCCCCGGGTGGGCCGACATTGAGTCGGTACCCACCCGAGGCTTGGCTACTGCTGACGCGCTACGCCCGCAGCGTCGCGCCGAACCGCTCCGACGTCGCGGCGACAGCCGCGTCCTTCGCTTCGATCGCCTCGTCGACGGTCAGCGTGCGATCGGGTGCGCGGAACCTCAGCTTGTAGGCCAGCGAGCGCTTGCCCTCCCCGACCTGTTCGCCGGTGTAGACGTCGAACAGCGTGATGTCCTCGAGAAGTTCGCCGGCGGCACCTCGCAAGGTTTCTTCCAGCTCCGCCGACGGCACCTTGGCCGGCGCCACGAGGGCGACGTCCAGAAGCACCGGCGGGTAGGTCGAGATCTTCGGCGCCGGCCGGTTCTCCAGCAACGGGATCGCGTCGAGGTCCAGCTCCATGACGGCGGTCCGCTTCGGCAGTCCGAGCGCCTCAACGACCTTCGGGTGCAGCTCGCCGGCGTGCCCGATCGGCCAGTCGCCGATCAGCAGCTGCGCGCACCGACCCGGGTGCCACGGCAAGAGGTCCGCGGCACGGATCTCGAGCTCGACCCCGGCCGCCGCGGCCACCGTCCGAGCGGCCTGCACGGCGTCGGCCCAACCTGCCTGCTCACCGTCACCCCACCAACCCGAACGCCGGTACTGCCCGGTGAGGGCGACAGCGACGTGCACCGGCTGAGCCGGGACGGCCGCGGTGAGCACCGCCAGCTCCTCGTCGGTCGGCCGGCGGTCGACCCCGAGCGCGGGCATCGGAACCGGCTCGGCCGAGGGCAGCACGACCTGTCCGATGTGGAACAGGGCGAAGTCCTTGTTCCCCCGGGAAATGTTGCGCTGCACCGCGTCCAGGAGCCCCGGCAGCAACGTCGTGGCCAGTTGGTCCTTGTCGGCTTCGAGCGGGTTGCGGACCTGCACGGTGTTGCGCCGCACGTCGTCCGCGTCGAGACCGAACGCGTCCCAGACCGTCTTCGAGACGAACGGGAACGGCAGGACCCCGACATACCCGGTGTCCGCGAGCGCACGGGACACCGCGCGGCGACGCCGCTGCGTTTCGGTGAGACCGCGGCCGATCGGCGCGCTCGGCAACGTCGACGGGATGCTGTCGAGCCCTTCGAGGCGCAGCACCTCCTCGACGAGGTCGGCGGGCTGCAGCAGGTCGCCGCGCCAGCTCGGCGGCAGCGCCGTGACCAGGCCGGTGCCGTCGTCGCCCGTGCTCACGGTGGCCTTGCAACCGATCTGACCGAGCCTGCGAACGGTGACCCCGCGGTCGTAGCGCACGCCCGCCACCTGATCGGGCAGGTTGATCGGCATCGTCACGGCCGGCAGCGGGGCGACTTCGCCCACGTCCGTGCGCCCCGGCTGGATGGCACCGTCGCCGTACTGCCGCAGCAGCCGCGCTGCCAGCTCGGAGGCGACGGCGCACAGCTGTGGGTCGGTGAACCGCTCGTAACGCTTGGCCGCCTCGGAGAACAGCTTGTGCCGGCGCGCCGTCCTGCTGATCGACGCCGGGTCCCAGTGCGCCGCTTCCAGCAGCACGTCGGTGCTCTCCAGGCTGATCTCGGTGCTCGCGCCGCCCATGGTGCCGGCCAGCGAGACCGCGCCGGAGTCGTCGGCGATCACCATGTCGTCGGTGTCGAGCTCGCGCACGACATCGTCCAAAGTGGTCAGCTTCTCGCCGGGTTCGGCGCGGCGCACCACGAGATCGCCCTTGACCGAAGCGGTGTCCCAGGCGTGCAGCGGGTGCCCGAGCTCGATCATGACGTAGTTGGTGACGTCGACGGCGAGCGAGATGGACCGGATCCCGGACAACATCAGCCGCCGGCGCATCCACCATGGAGTGGGCGCGGTCGCGTCCAGTCCCTTGACTCGCCGCACCACGAACCGAGGGCAGCCTTGCGGGTCCTCGACCCGGACCGGCCACGCTTCGCCTTCGGCTTCCGGCAGCTCGATCGAGGCCGGGTCGCCGAAGGGGACGTCGAGCGCGTTGGACAGTTCCCTGGCCAAGCCGCGCACGGACAGCGCGTAGCCGCGGTCGGGGGTCGGGGTCACGTCGAGGACGGTGTCGTCCAGGCCGAGGACCACGCTCGCGTCGTCTCCGGGGCTCGCGGTCGCCGGCGGCAGCACCAGAATGCCCGCCTGGTCCTCACCGAGGCCCAGTTCCTTCGGCGAGCAGATCATGCCGTCGCTGGTGCGGCCGTACGTTTTCCTCGCGGCGATCGCGAAGTCTCCGGGGAGCACCGCTCCCGGCAGTGCGACCACCACGAGGTCGCCCTCGGCGAAGTTCGAGGCACCGCAGACGATGCCGCGCGTGCGGATGCCGCCGTGGTGCTCGACGGCCTCCGGCTCTTCTGCGCTCACGGTGTCTTCAGCGACGTCCGTGTTCTCGGCGCCGTCTTCACCGACGTCGACCCGGCAGAACCGGATCGGCTTCTTGAACTCGGTCAGTTCTTCGATTTCGGCGACCCTGCCGATCACGAGTGGACCGGTGACCTGCGCGAGCGGACGGACCTCGTCGACCTCGATGCCGATGCGGACGAAGGCGTCGGCCAAATCCTGGGCGTCGACGCCTTCATTGAGGCCGAGGTGTTCGGTGAGCCAACTGACCGGGATCCGCACTACGACTCCGTTCCGAACGGGAGGGTGAAGCGGACGTCACCCTCCACGATGTCGCGCATATCGGGAATTCCGTTGCGGAATTGCAGAGTGCGCTCGATACCCATGCCGAAGGCGAAGCCGGAGTACACCGCCGGGTCGACCCCGCAGGCACGCAGCACGTTCGGGTTGACCATGCCGCAGCCGCCCCACTCGACCCAGCCGGCGCCGCCCTTTTTCTGCTCGAACCAGACGTCGACCTCGGCGGACGGCTCGGTGAACGGGAAGAAGTGCGGACGCAGCCTGGTCTTGGCCTCTTCGCCGAACATCGCGCGGGCGAACGCGTCGAGCGTGCCCTTGAGGTCCGCCATAGTGATGCCCTTGTCCACCGCGAGTCCCTCGACCTGGCTGAAGACCGGGGTGTGGGTGGAATCCAGCTCGTCCGTCCGGTACGTGCGACCCGGGCAGACCACGTACACCGGCAGCTCGCGACGCAGCAGCGTGCGCGCCTGGACCGGTGAGGTGTGTGTCCGCAGGACGAGACCCGAGTCCTCGGCACCGACATAGAAGGTGTCCTGGAGCTGGCGGGCCGGGTGGTCCTTGCCGAAGTTCAGCGCGTCGAAGTTGAACCACTCCGCTTCGAGCTCCGGGCCGTCGGCGATCTCGTAGCCCATCGCGACGAACACGTCCTCGATGCGCTCGGAGATCGTGGTGACCGGATGCCGGGCGCCCTGGACAACGCGGTCCCACGGGAGCGTGACGTCGACAGCCTCGTCCCGCAACACGTTCTCGTCGCGCTCGGCCTGCAGCACCGCGCGGCGGGCGTCGAACGCCGCCTGGATGGCCTGGCGGGCCTCGTTGACGAGCTTGCCCGCCTCGGCCTTCTCCTTCTTCGGCAGCGCGCCGATCTCCCGGCGGGCCAGCAGCAAGGGCGACTGGTCACCGAGGTGCGCCGGCTTGCACGCGGCGAGCGCGTCGAGATCGGGTACGGCGCCGAAGTCCGTCTCGGCCTTCTTGATCGCAGCCCGTAGCGTCTCCGGTGCGAGGGTTTCGCCCGGCTTCGGGTCCTGCTCTTCGGTGGCTCCGGACATAACTCCTCGTCAGAAGCGTGGGTGCTGGATTCTGGGACCTCGCGCAGGCAGGAGCCGACGTGAGCGGTTCACCTGATTCTATGGGACCCCCTGGTGACACCAACCGGTCACCCTCGGCTGACCGGGGTTGCTGTCTGTGAAGGCCCGGATCGGGCGGGACATCGCGCCAGGCTAGACGCGCTTCGCCGCCATCGCGCTGGCGTAGACACACACGGCCGCCGCCGTCGCCAGGTTCAGGCTTTCCGCCTGCCCGTAGATGGGGATCTTGACCGCGGTGTCGACCCGGTCGAGCACGTCGCCGGGCAGGCCGTGGGCTTCGTTGCCGAACACCCAGGCGGACGGGACGGTGAGGTCGATCGAGTCGAGTTGCGCTTCGGCGTAGCCGTGGGCAGCCAAGGTACGCAGCCCGGCCGCCGAGCAGGCCGCCAGCGCGGTGTCGACGTCGCGCACGCGGGTGATCGGCACGTGGAACAGGCTGCCTGCCGCGGCGCGGACGCATTTGCCGTTGTGCGGGTCGACACTGTCACCGGCCAGGACGACAGCGTCGGCTCCGGCGGCGTCGGCGACGCGGATCACGGTGCCGGCGTTGCCGGGGTCGGAGACGTCGACGAGCACGACCACCAACGAGGTGCCGACGTCGAGCAGGCCCTCGATGGACCTGTCGAGCAGGTCGCACACCGCGACGATGCCTTGCGGTGTCACGGTTTCGGACAGGCCGGACGCCGCGCGGTCGGTGATGACGGACACCGCGACGTCGAGTTCGCGAGCCAGCCGGACGAGCTCCGAGGAGGTCTCCCATGCCCGCGTCGTAACGAACAGTTCGTGCACGGTGCCGGGGCTGAGCCGCTCATGGGCCAGTGCGGCGCCGACGGCGTTCGCGCCCTCGGCGAGAAACCGGCCCGCCTTGTCCCGTTCGGCGCGGCGGGTCAGCTTGCGCGCGGCAACAACCCGGGGGGTCCGCTCGGTGAACGGATCCGCCCCGGGTTGCGGGAGCGCTACCGGCCTGATCAGGCCGACTTCTTCTCTTCGCCGGTGTGCACGTTCGCCTTCGCCAGCTCGGCGAGCGCGGTGAACGCGGCGGCGTCGTTGACGGCGAGATCGGCAAGGATCTTGCGGTCGACCTCGACGCCGGCGATCTTCAGGCCCTGGATGAACCGGTTGTAGGTCACCCCGTTCGCCCGGGCGGCCGCGTTGATACGCGTGATCCACAGCTGGCGGAAGTCACCCTTGCGGGCGCGACGGTCCCGGTAGGCGTAGTTGAGCGAGTGGAGCATCTGCTCCTTGGCCTTGCGGTAGAGCCGCGAACGCTGACCGCGGTAACCGCTGGCCAGTTCAAGAGTCGCGCGACGCTTCTTCTGGGCGTTTACCGCCCGCTTGACGCGTGCCACTGGTACATCCTGTCGATCTCAGGGGGCTGGGAAAAGCCCCGGGTGGTTGGGGAAAAGTCTGGGTGGGTCAGAGACCGAGCAGACGCTTGACGCGGCCGACATCGTTCTTGGCGATCTCGGTCGTGCCTTCGAGGCGGCGCGCGTACTTCGCGGACTTCTTCTCCATCAGGTGGCGACGGCCGGCCTTCTGGCGACGGAGCTTGCCCGTGCCGGTCACGCGGACCCGCTTGGCCGTGCCCTTGTGCGTCTTCATCTTCGGCATTCGTTGTCCTCTTCCGGGCGGCGGCACGACGGAAGCCCGTCGTGCCGCTGACTTGCGTTAGGTGGCCGGTTGAGCCGTCAGGACGACTCGGCTTCCGCGACTTCCGCGGCTTCCTTGGTCACCTTCGGCTTCGGCTTGATGTTCTTGTGCGGCGCCAACACCATGATCATGTTGCGGCCGTCCTGCTTCGGTGACGACTCCACAAAACCGAGCTCGGTCACGTCGTCGGCAAGCTTCTGCAGCAACCGGAACCCGAGTTCGGGCCGCGACTGCTCGCGTCCGCGGAACATGATCGTGACCTTGACCTTGTTACCGGCGGCCAGGAAGCGCGACACGTGACCCTTTTTGGTCTCGTAGTCGTGCTGGTCGATCTTCGGACGCAGCTTCTGCTCTTTGATGACGGTCAGCTGCTGGTTGCGGCGTGACTCGCGGGCCTTCTGCGCGCTCTCGTACTTGAACTTGCCGAAGTCCATGAGCTTGCATACCGGCGGGCGTGCCTGCGGCGCGACCTCGACGAGGTCGAGATCGTTCTCCTGCGCGAGCCGCAGCGCGTCCTCGATGCGGACGATGCCGACCTGCTCACCGGCCGGTCCGACGAGCCGGACCTCCGGTACGCGGATCCGATCATTGATGCGTGTCTCGGAACTGATGGGGCCTCCTTGGTCCGAGGTGAGTTCTTCTGTCTGTACTCGACCTGGTGCCCACATGCCACGGGCCCCGTCACCAGCTGGTTCAGCCGGCACGCGGGGCCCTGTTCCGATCGCGCCCGGCCATAAGAGACCGAACGCTTCGCGCGACGCGACATCAGCGAGAACGCCGAAGAACACGTCTTACGAGACCGGACCCGGACACCTGAAGCGGCGACACGGGTGGGAGCGGGGCTCCACTTTGCCGCCCCCGATCGCTCGGGGGCTGGTCGTACGTGGAAGGGTACCAGACGTGTCGGAACAACCTTCTCAGCAGCCCGCCTATTCCCCTGAAGACGAGCGCCGGACGCCTCCGCCGGATATCCGCGACCTGGAGGACATCCCCAGTGTAGAGGTCATCAGCCGGGCCGCGGTCATGCTGCTCTCGGCCGGCGCCGAGCGGCTCGGCCTCGCCGACGCCGATCCGGACACCAGCCCGCATCGCGACCTCGACGAGGCGCGTCGGCTGATCACCGCCCTCGCCGGGCTCGTCACCGCCTCCGCGGAGTACCTGGGGCTGCACGCCGGCCCCCTGCGCGACGGCCTGCAGTCCCTGCAGAAGGCCTTCCGCGAGGCCTCCGTCGTCCCCGATGCCCCAGGTCAGGGCCCCGGCGAGAAGTACACCGGACCTGTCTACTAGCTGCTCGAGCCTGTCCGTCGGCAAAAAACCGATGGACAGGCTTGACCGAGCCAATTAACATTTTAGATGTGAGTGGTTTAGTCAAGATCCAGCGGCCCCTGCTTCGCGACGAGGCGTACGACAGCCTTCGCCGGGCGATCGTCGAAGGCGACCTCGCGCCCGGAACCGATCTCCGCGACGCCGACCTGGCGACCGAACTCGGGCTGTCCCGCGCGCCGGTCCGCCAGGCGTTGACGCGGCTGGCGGCCGAAGGACTGGTCGATTCCAAGCCGCAGAGCTACACGCGGGTCGCGCCGATCGTCACCGACGACGTCCGCGACGCGTTGCAGCTGGTCCGTACGTTGCACGAATTCGCCGTCCGCGCCGCGCTCCCCCGGTTCACTACCGCCCACGTCGCGCAGATGCGGGTCGCGAACGCGGCCTTCGTCGCGGCGATCGCCGACGGCGACTTGGCCGCCGCCATCGAAGCGGACGACCGGCTCCACGACGTGCCGGTCGAGGTCTGCGGGAACCGGGCCGTGGCGAACACCTTGGACCGCTACACGCCGTTGCTGCGCCGTCTCGAACTCGCGCGGTTCAGCACCGCGATGGCCCACCGCTCGATCGCACGCCACGACGAACTGATCGACGCGATCGAGGCACGTGACACCGACGAAGCCAGCCGGCTCACCAGCACGATCTGGGCGGAGCTCCCGCCCCTGTTCGATTCCTGAAAGAGGCACGACATGAAGCTGGACTCCTTCGAGCGCTATCCCCTGATGTTCGGCCCGTCGCCGGTGCACCCGCTGGAGCGGCTCACCGAGCACCTGGGCGGCGCCCGGGTGTGGGCCAAGCGCGAGGACGTCAACTCCGGGCTCGCCTTCGGCGGCAACAAAACCCGCAAACTCGAATACCTCGTCGCCGACGCGCTCGCCACCGGCGCCGACACGCTGATTTCGATCGGCGGAGTGCAGTCGAACCACACCAGGCAGGTCGCCGCCGCGGCCGCCCGCGCCGGACTCAAAGCCGTGCTGGTCCAGGAAAGCTGGGTCGAGTGGGCCGATCCGCTCTACGACCGGGTCGGCAACATCCAGTTGTCCCGGCTGATGGGCGCCGACGTCCGGCTCGTCGACGCCGGGTTCGGCATCAGCTTCAAACAGAGCTGGGAACAGGCCATCGCGGAGATCGAAACCTCGGGCGGCAAGCCGTACGCGATCCCGGCGGGCGGTTCGGACCACCGGCTCGGCGGACTCGGTTTCGCCAACTGGATCACCGAACTCGAAGCCCAGGAACAGGAACTCGGGGTCTTCTTCGACACCGTGATCGTGTGTTCGGTGACCGGTGGCACCCAGGCGGGCATGATCGCCGGGAACGCACTGAGCGACCGGCCGCGCCGGATCATCGGCATCGACGCTTCGGCGAAGCCCGCCGAAACCCGGGCGCAGATCGCCCGCATCGCCCGCGCGACGGCTGAGCTCATCGAGGTCGGACGCGAGCTCGCCGAAGACGAGATCATCCTCGACGAGCGCTACCACGCCGGGACATACGGCATCCCTGACGAGTCCACAGTGGACGCGATCCGGCTGCTCGCGCGACTGGAAGGCGTCATCACCGACCCGGTGTACGAGGGCAAGTCGATGGCGGGCCTGATCGACCTGGTCGGCCGCGGCGAGATCGGCAAGGGCTCGAACGTGCTCTACGCCCACCTCGGTGGCCAGCCCGCGATCAACGGCTACACCTCGGTCTTCTGATTAGCGCCGCCGCACTCTCCGGCGCACGATGTGCCGCTATCGGCAGGCGCCGAGTAGCCGAGGGCCAGACCTCCGTGCGCGACCAGGACCGAGCACCGTTCGCCGCGGCGTGGCGGTCCGTCTCACGGCTGGACGTTCGCCGTCGCGCGCTGACGGAAGTCGTCAGCGATGTCACCCATCTGCGCGAACCACACACCGTCGTGCCCGAGCATGTGCTGGATCACCCGCTCCAGCAGCTGCATCCGGTGGTGCCGGCCGATGATCTGCGGGTGCATCGTGAGGACATAACAGGCGTCGCTGTTCTCGGCGTACATGCCGTCGAAGTCGCCGCACCAGATCTCCTGCGCCCGGGACGGACTGGCCAGACCGGTCAGGTAGTTCGGCGTGAACGCGAACATGAACAGCGAGGAGTCGCACAGCTCCCACGCGCCGGGGACCTCGACGATGTCGGTCCGCTCCCCCTTGTCGTGGACCCAGTAGGGCCGGTCGGCCGCCAGTTGGCTGGCGTCGTACTCGATGCCGTACTCGGCCAGCAGTGCGTAGGTGTTGTGGGACAGTTCCCAGGACGGAGACCGGTAACCCCTTGGCCGCACGCCGACCTGCCGTTCCAGCGCGTCGATACCGCGCTCGATCATCTCCCGTTCCTCGGTCAGCGACAGGCCGGGGGGTGGCTCGTGACAGTAACCGTGGTGACCGATCTCGTGCCCCGCCGCCGCGATCGCCTTCGTCTCCTCGGGGTGCCGATCCGCCGTGTCGCCCGGAATGAAGAAGGTGGCGGGCAGGTGGTACTTGTCCAGCAGCCTGAGGATGCGGGGCACACCCTCGTTGGCGCCGTAGGCACCCCTGGACAGCGCCGACGGCGTGTCGACGCCCAATGCGCCGAGCCAGACAGACTCGGCGTCGAAGTCGAACGTCAGCGAGACGGCGATCCGGTGGTCACTCGCGGTGCCACCGCCAATCGGCTTTTCTGTCATCACAGATCCCGTTCCTGAGTCGCTGGTGGGCCTAGTCCGGTCACGTCTACTCTGGACGGACCGCAGACCTGCGCGTCACCGCACACTCGGCCATAATTTCCTGCTGTGTGGTGGTTTCCGTATCACAGTAGCGTTAGATACGAGTGTGGACCACCTTTCGTTGCCACGCGCCCGATTCGCACTGAGGGATGCCATGCCGTCCGGCCTGCGGGAGTTCAATGCCCAGCGAGAGCAAGGTTTTCAGCTCGATCCAGTTCCCTCCGAACGGCCGGCCGCTTCCTGGCCGACCACCCGGCACACCCGGGTGCGGTTCCACGCCAGGACAATGTCATTGGGCTGAACGGCGTCACGCGATGTCGAACCCGGCGTCGCGGGCCGCGTCGTGGGCGAACACGGTGAACGTCGGAATCCAATGCGTGGCATGGTAATGCCGGTCGTCCAACGCTGACTGGGCGTGTTCCCAGTGCCGCAGCGCCGACTCCGTGAGCGGCTCTCCGCGGGCGTCGCCGGACGGCAGCCTCGCCACGATACGACTGAACGACCACACCTTGGTCAGCAGCAAGCCGGGCAGGTGGACCGTTCCAGGGTCGGCCGCGTTCGGCGCGAACGACGGCGGCGTCAGTAGCCGAGAATCCGCCAACCCCGGCAGGAAGCCGGTCAACCAGGTCGCGAACTCGTCGGGCGGGAGCACAGTGGCGAGCAGGCCCGCCTCGGTGAGCGCGGGAGACAGGAAATCACCGCCGTCCGGCTCCAGCCCGACCGGGTAGTCCTTGTCGCGGAGGAACATCCGGCGACTCGCCTCGACGAGTTCCTCCTCCAACGCTTCGTCGCCGATCATCCGCGCTGAGTCGACGGCGAGGGTGAGGGCGAACGCGGAGTTGCCGTGCAGTCCCGTGCGGATCGGAAACTGCAACACAGTCGTGAAGTATTCACGTAGTCTGCCGGCCAGTCCGTCCCGCAACGGCTGCACACCGGCCGTCCACGTGGCGGCCCGCCGCGATGCCGTGACGGTCGCCTCCGCGTGCAGCCGCAGCACCCAGCTCCATCCGTACGGGCGCGAGAACGTGCCGTTGTTCGGGTTGTCGAAGTACCGCAGCTCGGTCGCAAGCTTGCCGGGCGCCAGGTGATCGTCCAGCACCGCGCGGGCGTCTTCGACACGCGCCAGGTCGGGGAAGTCCCGCTGCAGTCGCACCAGCAGCCAGTGGTTGTGCACGGCTGAGTGCCAGTCCGAGCACCCGAAGAACGACGGGTGCAGGTCGGCAGGACGCCGGAACCCGATCGGTTCGCCGACCGCGAGCTGAAGGTAGTAGGGGAACTCGCGGTTCACGCATGCCAGCGAGATGTCGAGCAGGTCAGCGGGGTCGTACAGGCTCACGCACTCTCCTTCCGGGTCATGGCCGGCGCGGCGGTCACGGGATCTCGCAACGGGAAGTGGCAGGCCGCGGCGTGACCGGCGTCGAAATCGCGCAGCGGGGGTTCGACCTCGGCGCAGATGGACTCGGCACGCGGGCAGCGGGTGCGGAACCGGCAGCCGGACGGCGGTTCCACCGGTGACGGGACTTCTCCGCGCACCGCCGTGGACTGGCGCCGCCGCCCGGAGGGCGGCTCGGCGACCGGAATGGCACCGATCAGGGCACGGGTGTACGGGTGCACCGCGTTCTGGAACAGCGCCGCGGACGGCCCCCACTCGACCAGCTTTCCCAGGTACATCACGCCGATCTCGTCGGCGATGTACCGCAGCGTGGTGAGGTCGTGCGAGATGACGAGGTACGTCAGTTCGTGGGCAACCTGGAGGTCCAGCATCAGGTTCAGGATCTGCGACCGTACCGAAACGTCCAATGCGGACACCGGCTCGTCGGCGACGATCACCTGCGGGTTCAGCGCGAGCGCGCGGGCGAGACCGAGCCGCTGCCGCTGGCCGCCGGAGAACTCGCTGGGGTACCGGCTGATCGCCGACGCCGGCAGCCCCACCTCGGCCAGCAGGTGCAGGACCCGCTCGCGGCGCTCCTTCCGGGCGCCCTGCCGTTGTACGACGAGCGGTTCGGCGATGATCGAGCCGATGTTCATCCTCGGATCGAGTGATCCGTACGGGTCCTGGAACATCAGTTGCAGTTCGCGGCGGGCGGTCCTGCGTTGCGCGCGCGTGCCACCTCGGATGTCCACGCCGTCAAACCGGACGACACCGCTGGTCGGGCGCTCGAGGCCCACCACCAGCCGGCCGAGTGTGCTCTTGCCGCAGCCCGACTCGCCGACCAGTCCGACGGTGCGGCCGCGGCGCAGGCTCAGCGACACGTCGGACACGGCGTGCACGACGCGCGGGTGCCCGCGCACGTTCCACGCGCCGACCGGGTACTCCCTGACCACGTGCTCGACCCGCACGAGCGGGGAATCGTCTGTCATACCGCACCACCCTTGTTCACGGAGATGTCGCCGGCGCTCACGCGCGGCCGGTGGCACGCGAAGCCGTGCCCGGACGCGGTCTCCCATTCCGGTTCGACGTCGAAACATTTTTGTTCGGACTGCGCGCAGCGGGGTGCGAACCGGCACGCGGCGAGCCGGCCGCCCAGGTTCGGCGGCAGGCCGGGGATGCTGGTCAGCCGCTGGCGGTGCGGCGTGTCCAGCGTCGGCATCGATCCCAGCAGTGCCTCGGTGTAGCGGTGCCGGTTGTCGACGAACAGGTCCTTGGTGCCGGCCAGTTCCGCGACCCGGCCCGCGTACATCACGGCGACCTCGTCGGTATGGCCCGCGACCACGCCCATGTCGTGCGTGATGAGCAGGATGGACATGCCGCGCTGCTCCTGCAGCGAGTCGAACAGTTGCAGGATCTGGTCCTGCGTTGTCACGTCCAGCGCCGTGGTCGGCTCGTCGGCGATCAACAGTTTCGGCCCGCACACCAGGGCGATGGCGATCATCACGCGCTGTCGCATGCCGCCGGACAGCTCGTGCGGGAACCGTTCGGCCTGTGTCGCCGGGCGCGGTAGGCCGACCTCACCGAGGATGTCGACGGCCTGCCGCCGGGCGGCCGCCTTGCCGGCCATGCCATGGATCAGCAGTGGTTCGGCCACCTGGGCGCCGATCCGTTGCGTGGGGTTCAACGCTGTCATGGGGTCCTGGAACACCACGCCGACGCTCGCACCCCGGATCGCCCTCGCCGCCGGTTCGGCCAGGCCGACGACCTCGGCGCCATCGACCTTGATACTGCCGCCGACCACCTTTCCGCCGGGCGGCAGCAGGCCGACCACCGCGAGACCGGTGGTCGACTTTCCACAGCCCGACTCGCCGACCAGACCGAGGGTGCGTCCCTGCTCGATGACCAGGGACACGCCGTCCACCGCACGGACTGTCGTGTGGCCGGATCGGATGTCGACGACGAGATCCGAGATCTCCACTATGGCTGGCACGTTTGACTCCTGTCACTCCCGCTGGGGTTCGCCGGTCAGATTCGACGCTGCGCGCGCAGGCCGATCGCGTCGCGCAGCCCATCACCGAGCAGGTTGAACGCCAGTACTGTCACGATGATCGCGATGCCGGACGGGTAGATCAGCCACCAGAAATCGGAGTAGGTGTAGTTCAGTCCGTCCGACAGCATGCCGCCCCAGTTCGCCGCGGGCGGCGGGATGCCCAGTCCCAGGAACGAGATCGCGGCGACCGCGAGAATCGCGTCGGCCACCTGGAACGTCGCGTTCACCACGATGGTGCCGATGACGCTGGGCACGAGGTGGCGGAAGATGATGCGCGGCGACTTCCCACCCATCAACCGGACCGCCTGTACGTACTCCCGGGTGCGCAGGGACAGCGTCTCGCCGCGCACCAAGCGGGCCGGGGCCAGCCACGCGAGCAGTCCGAGCACCAGGATGAGCATCAGCACGTTCGGCCGGAAGATGGTGGCCAGGAACATCAGCAGGAACAGCGCCGGGATCGACATGACGCTGTCCACGATGCGCATCATCACCGCGTCGACGACACCGCCGAAGTAGCCGGAGACAGTGCCCCATAGCACGCCGACGACGATCGCGACCACGGCGGCGCCGAGACCGATCTCCAGGGACGTCTGTCCGCCCGCCATGAGCCTGCCGAGCTCGTCGTAGCCGACGTCGTCGGTGCCCAGTGGGCGCCCTGGGCCGGGCGAGAGCGTCTCGAGCGTGAGTCGCGTGTGGACCTGGTCGGTGTGGTAGACCAGCGGGCCCGCGAAGCAGAACAGCACCATGGCGACGAAAAGCACCAGCCCGAGGACGGCGAGCTTGTTCTCGACGAACCGCCGCAGCACCACGGAGGGCTGTGGCGCCTCGTCGGGCCGGTCGTCCGGCTCAGGCGACGCCGTCGGGTCGATCGTGCCCTGTGTGTCGATGGCCACTGGTGGTTTCCCTTCTCCGTCAGGAGCGCACGAGGCGGATGCGTGGGTCGAGCACCGCGTATAGGACGTCCGCGATCACCGACCCGAGTACGGTCGCCACCGCGACAACGAGTGTCACGGCGAGCAGCACCGGGTAGTCCTGGGTGACAGCGGCGTTGTAGAAGAGCAGGCCCATGCCGGGATAGTTGAAGACACGCTCGGTGATGAGCGTCCCGGAGAGGATGAACGGCAACGAGATGCCCAGCAGCGTCACAACCGGAGAGATCGCGTTGCGCAGCACGTGTCCGAACAAGATCCGTCGCGTACCCGCACCCTTGGCGCGCGCGGTGCGCACGTAGTCCTGGGTCAGGTTGTCCATAGTGGATGAACGCATGTAGCGGCTGTAGAAGGCGATGGACAGCAGCGCGATGGTCGCGACCGGCAGGATGAGCCCGCTCGGCTGGGACAGCACGGCGCCGATCGAGCCCTGCGGCGCCTGTGCGGGCAAGGCGCCGATATGCACCGCGAACACCAGCACCAGGATCAGTGCCAGCCAGAACGAGGGCGTGGAGTAAAGCACAAAGCTCACCGCGGTGAGGGCGTAGTCGACGAACGTGTTGCGCCGCCACGCCTGGGTGATGCCCAGTGGTATCGCGATGACCACCGCGATCAACACCGCCAGCCCGGCAAGCAACGCGGTCTTCGGCAGCCGGTCGGCGAGTAGCGAGACAACCGAGGAGTTCTCCTTGAAGGAGTAGCCGAGGTCGCCGCGCAACAGCTCGCTCAGCCAGGTCCAGTACTGCGTCCACAGGCTCTTGTCGAACCCGTGGTCGCGGTTGAACGACGCGATCGCGGTGGGGGTGGCCTGCACACCCAACTCGGCTCTTGCCGGTCCACCGGGCAGCAGGTGCAGCAAGATGAACGTGATCACGGTGACGATGAACAACACGACCGCGGCCTGACCGAGGCGGCGGAGCAGGTAGCGCGTCATTCGCGGGCCTCCGGGCGGTCCGTCGCGTCCATTACGGACGCGACTGACGGCGTGTTCGTAAAGCCGGAGATCACTGCGTGATCTGCCAGTCTTCTGGTGTCAGCGAGAGGATCGGGCTCTGCTTGGTGTTCACTCCGGTCAGCCGGCTGGCGACCGCCGAGATCCGGTAGAGCTGGGTCGGCATCCAGAGCACCGGTACCTGGTTGGCCAGGTAGTTGGCCACCCCGGACAGCGCGGTCGGGTCGCTGCTGTGCACGGCGGCGTTGATCACCTGGTCGGCGTGCTGGTCGCTGTAGCCGCCGTAGTTCGAGCCGGAACCGGTCTGGAACAGTTGGTCATCCGACGGGTACGGGTTGATGCCGTAGATCCAGCCGCCGCCCCAGTTGATGATCTGCCACTTGCAGGTGCTCGCGCTGGCACCCGCCGTGCAGGGCGCCGCGTCAGCGATCACCGTGTTGAACGGTGCCTGGCTGAGGTTCAGCGTGATGCCGGCCGCGGAGAAATCCGACCTCATCGCTTGCATCTCCTGGTCCACCACGACCATCCCCGAGCTGTACTCGAGGTTGAACTGCAGCGCGGTCCCCACGGCGATCCCCGCGCCGCACTGGTTCGCACCGGTGCCGGGGCTGGCGCAGGTGGACGTGCCGTTCGAGGTGACGGTCCAGCCGTGCGAGCTGAGCAGCGACTTGGCTTTCGCCAGGTCATACGGCAGTGTCTGGGAGTTGTCGTACGACGGCATGAAGTTGCTGATCATGATCGGACCGGAGCTCACGCTGCCGGTGCCGCGCAGCGGGCCCTGGACATACGCCTGCTGGTTCACCAGCGATTGCATGGCCTGCCGGATGTAAAGCTGCTTGATCAGCGGCCCGGACGTCGGCTGCTGGAAGTTCAAGGTGATGAAGTTGGTGCCCCACTCCTTCCAGGGCGCGATCGCGTAACCGCTGTTCTTGAGCGCGTTCTGCTGGGCGATCTCCTGCACCGGCAGGTAGCCGTAGTCGATCGTCTTGCCCGAACGAATAACGTTGAGCTCGGCCGAATCCGAGGTGAAGGGCTGTTCGACGAACTTGGCCAGATGCGGCTTGTCCGGTCCGGAGTACTTCTTGTTCGGGCTGAACTCGGCGTAGCCGTCAGTCCGATAGGCGGTCAGGACCCACGGCCCGTCGACGGTCTGCCACAGCGGGTCGTTACCGTAACTGTTGATGTTCGACGACTGGCCGGCCAGGAAACCGTAGACCTGCACCGCGGCGGCCGGGGTGCGGTCGTAGTCGCCCACCGAGCCCGATGACGACGTCTTGTCCCACACGTGCTGGGGTATGGGCGTGATCTGCGACAGCTCGTTGTAGTTGAACCACTGTGGACTGTACGGCTGGGTCAGCGTCAGCGTGAACGTCTTGTCGTTGACCGCGGTGAACGTCTTGATGTTGTCCGGAAACTCGCCGGGGATGTAACCGGCGACGGTTGCCTTGTTCGCCCGGAACAGGTTGATCCAGAACTCGACGTCACGGGTGGTGACCGGCTTGCCATCGGACCAGTCGTACGAGTTCAGCGTCACGGTGACCTTGGTGTTGCCGTCGCTGTAGACCGCCGGCTGGGCGAGGCTCTGTGCCGGATCGATGACCGGCTGGTCGTCCTTGCCGATCCAGTACAGAGACCGGTACGAAAGCCGGTTGAACTGTTCGATGTTCGCGATGCTCTGGTGTGCCGGGGTCACCATCGGGAAGATGTAGTCCGGTTTGGACCCCGCGTCCTCCGCGAAGGTAGCGGTACCCCCTTCGACCGGTGTCCCCTTTGGACCCGCTGCGCTTCCGCTGCACGCGCTGACGATCGAGAGGCTCGCCGTGGCAACCGCCACGAGGGCCAAGATCCGGATTCTGAGCACAGTGGCTCCTTACGGGTCGTGAAGAAACAGGTTTGCCGTCGATCGCGGCTCTGGCAAGACCGTACAGATTGTTGAACGACTAGACAAGAGAACAATTTGATACCGCGCTGTTGCGGATATGTTTCGCGGGCATCCGGCAGAGCTGCCCTGCCGGATGCCCGTAGGGTCAGGCGACCGCGCCGGCCGTCAGCGCGACCTGGTCACCGCGTTCTTCCAGGCAGACTTCGATAGCCGAAAGCAACGCCGCCACCATGACGTCGAGCGACATCGTCGCGCCGGGCTCGCGGCCCGGTTCGGCGACGGCAGCCGACCGCGGCGTGTCCGGGATGTGGATGAAACCGGCAGGAATACCGCGATCCCGACCTTGCCGGCACGCCAGGTAGAAGAGCTGGTTGCACAGGTAGGTGCCAGCCGTGTTGGACACGTGGCAGGGCACGTCGTCCTTGCGCCACCGTCGCAGAATCGAGGCAAGGGGCAAACGACTGAAAACACCGTCTGGACCACCTGTTACTACAGGTTCGTCCGCTACAGTCACGCCGGAATGATCAGGCAAGGGGAAATCTCGGACATTGATGGCGATCCGCTCGAGCGACAGCGCCGGTCGACCCGGGGCGATACCAAGGCAGATGAGCAGATCGGGCGCCAGTTCGTCGAGCGCACCGGCCAGATTCGCACCGATGGTGTCCGTCGACGTTTCGAAGATCCGGCCGACCACCGTGGCGCCGGCCACCGTCGCACCATCCAGCCGACGGGCGAGGTCGCCGCTGGGATTGTCGAGATGCTTGCCGAATGGACCGAATCCCGTTACCAGGACGATGTGGTGACCACCGGGTCGAGCCGTTCCAGTCATCGTGGTAAACCCTTCTGTTTGACTTGTCAGATTGTATAGATTGTTGAACAATCGATCAACATCATGCCTCTGGGCATCTACACGGAGAGAGCCGCTCGATGACCGACACGCGTGACATGACCACAGTGCTGGCCGACGAGCGTCGGCGACTGGCGCGTGTGGGCACCGCGGAGCGGGTGACCGAAATCCTGCGCGAGCAGATCACCGCCGGCCGGTTCGCGCCCGGCACACGCCTGTCCGAGGAGAAGATCGCCGACGCGCTCGGCGTGTCCCGAAACACGCTGCGTGAGGCGTTCCGATTGCTGGGACACGAGAAACTCGTCGTGCACGAGCTGAACCGTGGCGTCTTCGTCCGCGTGCTGACGGCGGAAGAGGTCAGCGATCTCTATCTGCTGCGCCAGATCGTGGAATGCTCGGCCCTTGTCCTCGCGGCGCGCAGCGGCACTCCAGATCTCACTCGGGTCGTCAACGCCGTCGAACAGGCCGAGACGGCCGCGGTGGAGAAGCGGTGGCACGAGGTGGCGACGCTCGACCTCCAGTTCCACCAGGAACTCGTGGCACTGGCGCACAGCCCACGACTGGACGACCTGATGCGCCGCCTGCTCGCCGAACTGCGCCTGGCCTTCCACATCATGTCCAGCTCCGGGCAGTTCCACGAACCGTACGTGCTGCGCAACCGCAATCTCGTGACGCTGCTCCAACATGGCAAGGCCGATGACGCGTCCCGGGAACTCCAGTCATACCTGAAGGACGCGCTGAGCCAGTTGCTCAGGGCGTTCACCGGCGGCGAAACCACCGCCGAGTAGCTACGGACCGGCCGGCCCGCTCAAGGTCACCTTCGCGAAGCTCGCAAAGGTGACCTTGAGGGGCGTTACTCAGTCGAGGACCGCGAGGACATCGATTTCCACCAGCAGGCCGTCGAAGTCGAGCAGCACCTTCGGGATCGACATCGAGGCGGCGGCGAGCACTTCGCCGCCGGCCCCACGGATCGGCGCCGCGATGCAGTGGATGTGCCCGCTTGCCGATCGGCGAGATCGGCAAGGACTCGAACGTGCGCTACGCCCACCTCGGTGGCCAGCCCGCGATCAACGGCGACACCTCGGTCTTCTAGGCGATACCGCCGTTGCTGTGCAGCAGCTGGCCGTTGACCCAGCCGCCCTCGGGTGAGCACAGGAAAGTCACCAGGTTGGCGCAGTCCTGCGGGGTCCCGACGCGGCCGAGCGGGGTCGACGAGACGATGTCCGCACGCAGGCCGTCGGTGATCCAGCCGGTGTCCGTGGGTCCCGGGTTCACGGCGTTGGACGTGACCCCGAGGCCGGCGAGCTCCTTGGCCGCGGCCTGGGTGATCCGGTCCAGCGCGCCCTTGCTCGCGCCGTAGGGCAGGTTCCCGACGGTGTCATCACTCGTGATCGCGACGATCCGGCCCGTGCCGTGCTCGCCGCGGAACCGCTGTGCGTACTCGCGGATCAGCAGCCAGGTCGCCCGCGCGTCGACGGCGAACCCAAGTCGGCTTCGATCGCGATCGAAGCCGACTTGGGTTCGGCCAGCCGCTTCGACAGGTCGTCCGCGGCGTTATCGTCGGAACCCCAAGGCATCCGGGCGTCATACGGCGTCCAGTGCGTGAAGGCGACATCCCAACCGGCACTCGCCAGCCCCTCGGCGACAGCGCTGCCGATCCCGATACGCCGGCCGACGCCGGTCACCAATGCGAGCATGTCCCGTTACTCAGTCGAGGACCGCGAGGACGTCGATTTCCACCAGCAGACCGGCGGGGAGTCCCACGTAGACGGTCGTGCGCGCGGGAAAGGGCTCCGCGAGCAACGTCTTGTAGACCTCGTTGAACTCCGCGAAGTGCGCGGTGTCGGTGAGGTACACCCGGACCATCACGACGTCGCCGAAGCTCGACCCGGCCGCCGCGAGCACGGCCTCGAGGTTCTTGAACGTCTGCTTGGTCTGCTCGGTCACCGTGTCGCCGATGACGGCGCCGGTGGTGTCGAAGGCGACCTGACCAGCGACCTGCAGGATGTTGCCCTTTCGCGACGCCTGCGCGAACGCGGCCACCGGCTTCGGCGCGTTCTCGGTGGTGATCGCGACCTTACCCATCACTGTCCCCTTTCGGTGTTCCGCGTCCATCCACTGTGGATGGACGCTTCGTCGGCGGCCGCCACGAGCTCGGGGACGAGCGCGAGCAGGCCGTCGAAGTCGAGCAGCACCTTCGGGATCGACATCGAGGCGGCGGCGAGTACTTCGCCGCCGGCCCCGCGGATCGGCGCCGCGATGCAGTGGATGAAGTCCTCGTGCTCGGCGTTGTCGACGGCGTAACCGCGCAACGCCACGTTGTCGAGCTCGGCGAGGAAATCGGCCGGGTTGGTGATCGTATTGCCGGTCAGCACGACATAGTCGAGCTTCTCGGCGATCTCGATCCGCCGCGCGACGGGCATCGCCGCGACGAGCACCTTGCCGACCGCGGTGCAGTGCAGCGGTGCCCGCTTGCCGATCCTCGAGTACATCCGGACCGAGTGATGGCCCTCATACTTGTCGATATAGACCACCTCGCCGTCCTCGTACGTGGCGAGGTGGATGGTGTGCCCGGTACGTGCGTTCAGTTCGGCGAGCGCCGGTTGCGAGCTGCGCCGGACGTCGCGGTCTTCCAGCGCCTGGTTGGCGAGGTCGAACAGGGCACTGCCCAGGCGGTAGTACCGGGTGCCCTCTCGCCGCACGAAATGGTGGGACTCCAAGGTGCGCAACAGCCTCAGCACGGTCGACTTGTGCACGCCGACCGCTTCGGCCAGCTGGTCGAGCGTCTTGGCTTCCTTCGCCAGCTCGGACAACAGGGTCAGCGCACGGTCCAGGCTCTGGCTCACGCGAACACCACTCCTTCGTCGCTGAGCCGGGCGTTCGCCCAAACCTCGTCGTCGGCTTCGAGCAGCTTCGCCACGACGGCGGCGGGCAGCGGCTCCCCCACATCATCGTGGGTGCGCAGCGTGGCGGCTGCCTGAAGGTGTCCGCTGCGCAGCCGGGTGCGGGGATCGGTGCCGCGCAAGGTCGCCGCGAGGAAGCCCGCGGCGAAGGCGTCCCCGGCACCGACCGGCTCGACGACGTCGACCCGCATCGCCGGGACGAACACGGGAGCCGCGTCGCCCTCGATCAGGGTGACCCCGCGCGCGCCCTGCTTGAGGACCAGCGTTTCGGGACCAGGCAAGAGTCGCCGCAGCTCGACGGGGTCGGCGGTGCCCCAGACCGCGAACGCTTCGTCATCGCCGGCCAGCAGGATGTCGGACGCCCCGGCGAGTTCGGTGAGCACGGAAGGATCACGTTCGGTCCACAACCTCGGCCGGAAGTTCAGGTCGAACGAGACGCGGGTCCCGGCTCGCGGAAGCGCCAGCACGGCGCGAACCAGTGCGAGGCAGCTGTCGGACAGCGCCGGCGTGATCCCGCTGAGGTGGATGACCCGGACACCGTCGAAATCGAGGCGGTCCAGCAGTTCGGGCCCCATGCCGGAGGCCGCGGACCCGGTCCGGTAGTAACGCACCGGACTGCCCTCAGCGCCGCTTTCCTTGATGTACAACCCGGTCGGCCTGCTCGGATCGACGGAGCACGAGCTCACGTCCACGCCCGTCGCGCCGACCTCGTTCAGCAGCGCGCGCCCGAACGGGTCGTCGCCGACGGCACTGACCCAGGCGCTCGGCACCCCGAGTGCGGGCAGATGGCAGGCCACGTTCGATTCGGCCCCACCGATCGTCCGCTTCCACATCCGCACCTCGTCCGGCGGCCCCGCTTCGGCCGGCACGAACAGAACCATCGATTCCCCGATGCAGAGCACCTCAGGTGCGCTCGACACTTAACGTCTCCCAGCTGTTCGCCCCGTTGACCTCTCGCGGAACGGATGCTACACCTATGGCACCCACCAGGCGCAACGGTCGTTGCAACATACGCAACCAAGGCGAGACGATGAACCATCAACAGGCGCAAACCGCTTGCCTCCTCGACACTGCCGCAGTGAACGAGTTACGAGAAGAGCTCATCGACTGGCATTTTCGCGCCTCCCCGGTGTCGTTCTCCGGACTGACCCTCGGCGAGGCGGCGGAGCGCCGCGTCAATCTCTTCGAAGAAGGCTTCTTCGGGCCGGTCGTCGTCCTCGACGAGCAAGCGCTCGAACACAACCTCGCTACGATGGCGGACTGGTGTGCTTCACGCGGAGTGCTCCTCGCGCCGCACGGCAAGACCACAATGTCTCCCCAGCTCTTCGCACGTCAGCTGGCACATGGCGCTTGGGGCATGACGGCAGCCAACGCCGGCCAGGTTCGCGTCTACCGCGCGTTCGGGGTCTCGCGGATCCTGCTCGCCAACCAGCTCGTCGACCCCGCCGGCCTGCGGTGGGTCGGCGCCGAGCTCGACCGCGACGCGGAGTTCGAGTTCAGCTGCTGGGTGGACTCGGTGGCCGGTGTCGAGCTGATGACCGCGGCGCTGGACGGTGTCCGGCGCAAGGTCGACGTCATCGTCGAGCTGGGCGCCGACGGCGGCCGGACCGGCGCAAGGGACACCGAGACCGCGCTCGCGGTCGCCGAAGCCGTCCACCAGAGTCCGGCGCTTCGCCTGATCGGCACCGGCGGCTACGAAGGCGCGCTGTCCCACGACACGGACGGCACCGCGCTGGCCAAGATCAAATCCTATGTGGATGACATCAAGGCCTTGACGATCCTGCTGGCGGACAAGGGTTTACTGGCCGACGCGGACCAGATCGTGGTCACCGCCGGCGGCAGCGCGTACTTCGACCAGGTCGCCGACTCGCTGACTTCCGGCTGGCCCGACGGCCTCGACATCCTGCCCGTACTCCGCAGCGGCGCGTACGTGACCCACGACGACGGCTTCTACCGCGAGATCTCCCCACTCGGCGCCCACCCGCGCCTCGGCGGCATCCCGCCGTTCCGGCCCGCCCTGCTGGCCTGGGCGCAGGTGACCTCCAAGCCCTCCCCCGAGCTGGCGCTGCTGACCCTCGGCAAGCGGGACGCGTCGTTCGACGAGGGGATGCCCGAGCCGCGACTGCACCGCCGCGCCGGATCGGCACCGGAACCGCTAACCGGGCACGAGGTCACCAAGCTCAACGACCAGCACGCGTTCCTCCGGCTTCCCGCCGGATCCGAAGTCGAGGTGGGCGACTGGATCGGGCTCGGGCTCTCCCACCCGTGCACGGTGTTCGACAAATGGTCCCTGCTCCCGGTGGTCGACGGCGAAACCGTTGTCGGCTTCATCCGGACCTACTTCTAGGGAGCCCGGATGGATACCGTCTTCCGCGGCGCCCAGGTCGCCGACGGCACCGGGGACCCGGTCACGCGCCACGACGTCGGCGTGTCCGACGGCCGGATCGCCGCGATAACCGACGCCGGCACGCTCACCGGACGGCGGATCATCGACGCGGGCGACCTCGTGCTCGCGCCCGGGTTCATCGACATGCACTCGCACTCCGACCTGCAGGTACTCGCGAATCCTGAGCACCTCGCGAAAGTGTCGCAAGGGGTGACGACCGAGGTCCTGGGGCAGGACGGGCTCTCCTACGCGCCGGTCGACGACACGACGTTGGCCGCGTTGCGCCAGCAGTTGACCGGCTGGAACGACGACCCGGCGGGCTTCGACTGGAACTGGCGGTCGGTCGGTGAGTACCTCGACCGGCTGGACGAGGGCATCGCGGTGAACGCGGCGTACCTGATCCCGCAGGGCAGCGTCCGCATGCTCGCGGTCGGCTGGAATGACCGCCGCGCGAGCGACGCCGAGATGGCGAAGATGAAGGAGATCATCGCGACCGGGATGGCCGAGGGTGCGATGGGCATGTCCTCGGGCCTGACCTACACCCCGGGCATGTACGCCGAAACGGCCGAACTCGTCGAGCTGTGCGAGGTCGTCGGCGCGCTCGGCGGGTTCTACAGCCCGCACCACCGCAGCTACGGCAAGGGCGCGCTGGAGGCGTTCGCGGAGATGATCGACGTCTCCAGCCAGTCGGGCTGCCCGCTGCACCTGGCCCACGCCACGATGAACTTCTCGGTGAACAAAGGGAAAGCGCCGCAGCTGCTGCACCTGCTCGACACCGCCCTGGCGAACGGCGGCGACATCACGTTGGACACCTACCCCTACCTTCCCGGCGCGACCTACCTCTCGGCGCTGCTGCCGAGCTGGGCGACCGAAGGCGGCCTCGAACCGACGCTCGCCCGTCTGTCCGACGTGGACACTCGGGAGAAGATCCGCGTCGCGATCGAGGAAACCGGCTCGGACGGCGCCCACGGCGTACCGATCGACTGGGACTGCATCGAGATCAACGGCGTCCGCGAGGCCCGCAACAACCACCTGGTGGGGTTCACCGTGGCCGTGTCGGCGCAGTCGGCGGGCACGACTCCGGCCGAGCTGTTCTTCGACACGCTGATCGCCGAACGACTCGGCACCTCGTGCCTGATGCACGTGGGCCACGAAGAAAACGTCCAGGCGATCATGCGGCACCGCACGCACACCGGCGGCAGTGACGGGCTGCTCGTCGGCTCACGGCCGCATCCCCGCGCGTGGGGCACTTTCCCGCGTTACCTCGCGCGGTACGTGCGGGACCTCGGTGTGCTCGAACTGGCGGAGTGCGTGGCGCACCTGACCGGTCGCGCCGCCCGCCGGCTGCGCCTGACCGACCGCGGACTGGTCCGCGAGGGTTACGCCGCCGACCTCGTGCTGTTCGACCCCGAGTCCATTCAGGACACCGCCACCTTCGACGACCCGCGCCAGCAGGCCGCCGGAATCCCCTATGTCTTCGTCAATGGCATCGCCGCGCTAGACGATGGTCGCCCTACCGGCGCGTTGGCCGGTCACTCAGTGAGAAACCCCAGGAGCAAGCGATGATCCATTGGCTGCAACACACGACCGGCGGGCTGCTGACCCTCGCCGTCGTCTCGATCGCGATCCTGCTGGCCATGATCGTCAAGCTGAAGACCGAGCCGTTCATCGCGCTGATCGTGGTCGGGCTGCTCACCGCGCTCGCCGCGGGCCTTCCGGTCGGGACGATCGTCGGTACCGCGCAGAAGTCCTCGACGTCCTTGCTGGAGACCGGTTTCGGCGGGATTCTCGGACACATCACCGCGATCATCGGGCTGGGTACGATTCTCGGGTCGATACTCGAGAAATCCGGCGGCGCCCAAGTGCTGACGTCGTCGCTGCTGCGTGCGTTCGGCGAGAAACGGGCACCGCTGGCGATGGGCCTTTCGGGGTTGATCTTCGGTATCCCGGTGTTCTTCGACATCGGCATCTTCGTGCTCGCCCCGCTCGTCTATGTCGCGGCGAAGCAGGGCGGCAAGTCTCTGGTGCTCTACGCGCTGCCGCTGCTGGCCGGCCTCTCGATCACGCACGCGTTCCTGCCGCCGCACCCGGGTCCGGTCGCGGCCGCGGCTCTCCTCAACGTCCAGCTCGGCTGGCTGCTCCTGATCGGCGCGGGCTGCGCGATCCCGGCCTGGTTCATCGGCGGCATCCTGTTCTCGACCTGGATCGGCAAGCGCATCCACATCCCGCTGCCCGAGGACATGCTGGTCCCCGACGAGGAGATCGACACCGAGAACCCGCCGCCGTCGCTGAAGCTGGTCGGTTCGATCATCGGGATTCCGCTGGTGCTGATCCTGCTCGGGACCTTCGGCAGCATCTGGCTGCCGAAGAGGTCGACACTGAACGGGATCTGCGCGTTCATCGGCACGCCGGCCGTGGCGCTGACGATCGCCGTGCTGATCGCCTCCTGGCTGCTCGGCACCCGGCGCGGGATGACCGGCAAGCAGCTCAGCGAACTGTCCACCTCGGCTCTGCGGCCGGTCGCGATGATCCTGCTGGTGGTCGGTGCGGGCGCGTTCTTCGGCGCTGTCCTGTCCGCGACCGGCATCGGCCAGGCCGTCGCCGGTTCACTGAAGGACGCCGGGCTCCCGGTGATCCTCGCGGCGTACGTGATCAGCTGTGGGATGCGCATCGCGCAGGGTTCGGCGACCGTGGCGATCGTGACCACGAGCGGCATCATCGCGCCGACGGTGACGCAGCTGCACTACAGCCAGGTCCAACTGGCACTGCTCGTCGTCGCCATCTCCTCGGGTTCGATCATCGCCTCACACGTCAACGACGGCGGCTTCTGGATCATCTCGCGGTACTTCAACATGTCGGTACCGGAAACACTGAAAACCTGGACCGCTTTGGAAACAGTACTTTCCGTTTCGGGGTTCGGCGTGGCAGCATTGGTCATGGCATTGGTTTAGACCACTAGGTCAGACCTCTAGTGTCAGACGCTAGTCCCCATCGGCACGAACCACCCGGGAGTAAAGATGACTGGGCTCAATCGCCGTACCTTCTTGGGCGCCGTCGGCGCGGCCGGACTCGGCACCGTCCTGGCTTCGCAGGCCGCAAGCGCATCCGGCCGCAAGCCGTATGCGACCTGCCGGGCCTACGTCGGCAGCTACACCAGCAGCCCGCCGGCGGGTCACGGGATCGACGTGACGCATCGGTCGGGGAGCGCCCCCGCGCTCGTCCTCGATCGCACGGTGAGCCCGACCGTCCCGGACGCGTCATGGTTCGCGCTGAGCGCTGACGGCGCGACGCTGTACTCCACCAACGAAGCCGACACGGGCACGATCTCCGCGCTCAGCCTGGCCGACCCGGCGAAGCCGAAGCTACTGAACACCAGCCCGTCGCTCGGTTCGGCGCCGACGCACCTGTCGGTGCACCCCAGCCAGCGTTACGTGCTCACGGCCAACTACGGCAGCGGCACGGTCGCGGTCCTGCCGATCCTCGCCGGCGGAAAGCTCGGCGCGGCAACGGATCTGGTCACGCACAAAGGTGCCGAACGACCCGCCAACGCCCACCAGGTCGTCACCGACCCGTCCGGTAAGTGGGTCATCTCGGTCGACCTCGGCGCGGACTCGGTCTACGTCTACCAACTCGACCTGAACACCGGCAAGCTCGCGCTGCACGACCAGGTGATCCTGCCTTCTGGCGCGGGCCCGCGGCACATCGGCTTCCACCCGAACGGCCGCTACGCCTACATCGTCCAGGAGCTGCGCCCGGAGCTGACCGTCGCCTCCTGGGACTCGGCCGCGGGCAAGCTCACCCCGATCCAGGTAGTCCAGGCGGTCCCGGCCGGTACCACTGGCGACCAGTTCCCTGGCGAGTTCGCGATTTCCTCCGACGCCCGATTCGTCTACGCCACCGTGCGCGGCCCGAACACGATCTCCACGTTCGCGGTCTCCCAGGGTGGCGCGTACCTGACGCGGACCAGCAGCGTCACGACCGGCGGCAACTGGCCGCGCCACGTCACCCTCGATCCGTCGGGGAACTGGTTCTACGTCTCGAACCAGCGTTCCGGAACCGTCACCTGGCTGCCGCGGGACCCGGCCACCGGCCAGCCCGGCGCTGTCGCGGGCTCGTACGCCGTGGCGTCCGTCGCTATGGTGCTGTTCGGCTGTTAAAGCCCTTATACCTTGGAGAACTTCATGAGAATCCGCCGTACCCTCATCGGGCTGGCGCTGGTCGGGCTCGTCGCCGGCTGCGCCCCCACCCAATCCGGACCGGCCGCCGCCGGCGGTAACGACCAGACCGGCACCCTGCGCGTCTGGCTGTTCGACGAAGCCAACCGCGCGCCGAAGGAGGCGACGGCCAACGAGGCCATCGCCGAGTTCAAGGCGGCCCACGCCGGCGTCGAGGTCGACGTCCAGTGGGTCCCAGTCGAGGGGCGTGCGGACAAGTTCTCCGGTGCCTTCAACGATCCCGCGAACGCACCGGACGTAGCCGAGTTCGGCAACACCGACGTGGCCAGCTACGTCGCGGCCGGCGCGTTCGCGGATCTGACCAACGACGTCAAGAGCTGGAAGGAAGGCGCCGATCTGGTGCCGACCGTGCTGGACACGGCCAAGGTCGACGGCAAGGTGTACGGGCTGCCCTGGTACACCGGCGTCCGCGCGCTGTACTACCGGACGGACATCTTCGCCGAACTGGGCCTCAAGCCGCCCACGTCGCTGGCCGAGTTGACCAGCACCGCCCGCAAGATCCGTGCGGCGAAGCCCGACCTCTACGGCATCTCCGTCGGTGGCAAGTACACCTACGCGATGCTGCCGTACCTGTGGGCGAACGGCGGCGAGCTGGCCAAGCAGGACGGCGGCAAGTGGACGTCGACGGTGACCAGTCCGCAGGCCAAGACCGGCCTGTCGGAGTACGCGGACCTGCTCAAGCCGGACATCTGCCCGCCGGCGCAGTGCGCCAACCTCACCGGGACGCAGAGTGTGCAGGCGTTCTCCGGGGGCAAGGCGGCGATGACGATCGGCGGCGACTTCAACCGCAAGGCCGTGGACGCCAGCTCGGTCAAGGGCAAGTACGCGGTCGTCCCGATCCCGGGTGTCCAGCCCGGTTCGGTCGCCCCCGCGTTCGCCGGCGGCAACCTGCTCGGTGTGTTCGGGGCCAGCAAGAAGCACGACCTCGCGGTCGAGTTCTCCGAGCTGCTCGCCGGCGCGAAGTACCAGGCGAAGATGTACACCGGGATGGGCGACCTGCCGACGCTGGCCACCGTCCAGAAGCAGCTCACCGGCAGCGACCCGACGCTGAAGCCGTTCGTCGACACCCTGCAGGCCGGCACGAAGTTCGTGCCCAGCACGCCGGCGTGGTCGAAGATCGACGCGCAGAATGTCCTGCCCACCGCGGTCCAGCAGATCGCGACGGGTGGGAAGAGCGCCGACGCCGCGCTCGCCGACGCCGCCGACCAGATGAACAAAGCCTTCGGCGGCTGATCTCCGATGACCACGCAGGAACTACCGCGGACCGTTCCGGCGCCGGCGGCGGGCAAGAAGCCCGTCAACCGGCGCCGGGACGGCCGCGCGGCGGCGATCTACCTGGCACCGGCGCTGATCCTGCTCGCCGCGCTGCTTGCTTATCCGATCTACCAGTTGGTGCTGATCTCGTTCTACAAGTACGGGCAGCCGCAGGCCTCGGGCACCGCGCCCCTGGTGTTCATCGGCTTCGACAACTACCAGCAGCTGATCGAGGCCGCGACGTTCTGGACGGTACTGGCGAAGACCGTCGGCTTCGCGGCGGCCTGTGTCGTCGGCAGCCTGCTTGTCGGGACCGTGCTCGCGGTGCTCGCGAGCCGGGTCCGCGCGGTGCCGAGGACGCTGCTGTTCCTGGCGTCGCTCGGCGCGTGGGCGACCCCGGCGATCGCCGGATCGTACGTGTGGCTGTTCCTCTTCGACGCCGATTTCGGTCTGGTCAACGAGATCCTGGTGAAGATCGGGTTCACCGGGATGGCCCACCACTCGTGGACCTATGGCACCTACAGCACGTTCGCGTTGGTGGCGGCCGAAGTCGTCTGGTGCTCGTTCCCGTTCGTGCTGGTCACGATGTACGCCGGGATCAAAGCGATCGACCCGGAGATGCTCGAGGCCGCGTCGCTCGACGGCGCGTCGTTGTACCGCATCACGACGTCGATCATCCTGCCGAGCCTGCGCCCGCTGCTGATGATCGCGACGGTCCAGTCGATCATCTGGGACTTCAAGGTGTTCACCCAGATCTACGTGATGACCAACGGCGGCGGGGTCGCCGGGCGCAACCTCGTACTCAACGTCTACGCCTACCAGCAGGCGTTCGCCGGCTCGGACTACGGACAGGGCGCGGCGATCGGTGTCGTGATGACCCTGCTGCTGTTTTCCATCACCGGCCTGTACGTGCGGTCCCAACGCCGGAGTGAAGCATGGCTGTGATCGGACGACGAGCTGTGAAACGGCCGGGCAGGCTGATCGCCGAGATCATCACCGTGGTGATCGCCGCGATGATCGCCTTCCCGCTGTACTGGATGGTGCTCTCGGCGTTGAAGCCGGCGGGCGAGATCCAGGAGGCGAACCCGAAACCGTTCACGGTGGCACCAAGCCTCGACAGCTTCAAGCGCGTGCTGACGGTTTCCGGGTTCAGTCAGTACTTCCTGAACAGCGTGATCGTCGCGGTGGCCGTCGTCGCGCTTTCGCTGCTGTTCTCGTTCCTGGCGGCGGTCGCGCTGACGCGGTTCCACTTCCGCGGCCGGACCGTGCTGCTGGTGATGTTGCTGGTGGCGCAGATGGTTCCGGTCGAGGCACTGACGATCCCGCTGTTCTTCCTGATGCGCTCGGTCGGGGATGTCGCGCCGGCGTTCGGGCTCAACGAACTCGGCTCGCTGGTGCTGGTGCATCTGGCGTTCAGCCTGCCGTTCGCGATCTGGATGCTGCGCGGGTTCGTGGCCGCGATCCCGGTGGAGCTGGAGGAAGCCGCGAAGCTCGACGGCGCGAGCCGGCTGCGGTTCACCTGGCAGATCCTGTTCCCGCTGGTCACGCCGGGGCTCGTCGCGGTCAGCGTGCTGGCGTTCATCCACGCGTGGAACGACTTCCTGTTCGCGAAGACGTTCATCATCTCCAAGACCGAGAACCAGACGCTGCCGCAGGCGATCCTGGTGTTCTTCAAACCCGAGGACACCGACTGGGGCGCGGTGATGGCGTCGTCGACGCTGATGACCATCCCGGTGCTGGTGTTCTTCGTTCTGGTGCAACGCAAACTGGTGTCGGGTATGGCCGGCGCCGTGAAGGGCTGAGACGTGCCTGGTTTCGACTCACTGCTCCCCCGCCCGGTCGAGGTAGTGCCGACGGCCGGTGACTGTGCATGGCCCGCCGACGTCGTCGTGCACCGCGTCGACGAGCTGCCCGCCGAGGGGTACCGGCTGGAGATCACGCCGGGATCCGTGGTGATCTCCGCCGCCGACGACTCGGGCGAGTTCTATGCAAGGCAGACGCTCCGGCAGCTGATCGGTCCGGCCGCGTTCCGTTCGGCGTCCATCCACAGTGGACCGGTGACGCTGCCGTGCGGCGTGGTCACCGACCATCCGCGGTTCGGCTGGCGCGGATGCCTGCTCGACGTCGCCCGCAACTTCCGGACGAAGGCCGAGGTGCTGCGGTTCGTCGACCTGCTGGCGGCGCACAAGCTCAACGTGCTCAACCTGCACCTCACCGACGACCAAGGCTGGCGGATCGAGGTCCCGCGATTCCCCAAACTCACCGAGGTCGGGGGCTGGCGGACCGAGTCGATGGTCGGGCGCCACGACGAGCCGGTGCGCGACGGCAGGCCGCACGGCGGTTTCTACACCGGTGACGACCTGCGCGAAATCGTCGCGTACGCCGCCGAACGCGCGGTGACCGTCGTTCCGGAGGTCGACATCCCCGGGCACGCGCGCGCGGCTATCGCGGCGTACCCGGCGCTCGGGCCGAACCCGGACGAGCGGCTCGAAGTGTGGACGTCGTGGGGAATCAGCACCAGCCTGCTCAACGCCGAGGAGTCCACTGTGGACTTCTTCCGGGCGGTCTTCGACGAGGTGTGCTCGATCTTCCCATCGCCGGTAATCGCCCTCGGCGGCGATGAGGTACCGGGCTCGACCGAACGGCACAGCCGGTTCATCCGGGAGATCATCGAGCACCTGCATGGCCACGGCCGCGAAACACTGTGCTGGGACGAGGTCCTCGACGTCGGCGACCTGCCGCATCCCGTGGTCATCGCCTCGTGGCAGGGCGAAGAGGCCGGAGTGCGCGCCGCGGCCGGCGGGCACGACGTCGTGATGTGCCCCGAGCAGCACGTCTACCTCGACCACCGGCAATCCGATCACCCCGACGAGCCCATTCCGGTCGGCTACCTGCACACGCTCGAGGACATTTACGGCTACGAGCCCGTTCCGCTCGGCATGCCGCCCGCCGACGAAGTCCGCCTGCGCGGGGCCCAGGCGCAGGTGTGGACCGAACACCTCGACTCGGCCCGGCGCGTCGACTACGCGAGCTTCCCGCGGCTGTCGGCGTTCGCGGAGGTCGTCTGGAGCCCCGCCGAGGGCCGCGACTACGCCGAGTTCCTCCCGCGGCTGCGCGAGCACCACGTGCCACGGCTGGACGCACTCGGCGTCGAGTACCGCCCGCTCGACGGCCCGCACCCCTGGCAGACCCGCCCCGGAGTCCCCGGCCGGGCACGTTAAGACTCGTGGGTGTTCCAGCCGCCTAGAACCAGCCGGAACACCCACGAGACCCGACCAGCATCACGCCGAGCCGTATAGGTCGTTATACGGTCGGGTGGTACCAGACCTCGGGGCGGCCGACTTGGCCGTAGCGCGGTTCGCGTCGGGCGAGACCGTTGTCGGCCAGGTACTCGAGATACCGGCGCGCGGTGACCCTCGACGCGCCGATCGCGGTCGCTGCCGCTCCGGCAGACACGCCGTCGGCCGACGCGGCAAGGGCGTCGGAGATCGCGGTGAGGGTCTGCACGCTCATCCCCTTCGGCAGCGACGGCCGCTCCGAGGTGCGCAACGCCCCCAGCGCGCGGTCGATGTCCGCCTGCCCGGCGACTTCGCCCGTGTTGCCTCGGAATTCGGCGTAGCGGTCCAGCTTTTCCCGCAACGACGCGAAGGTGAACGGCTTGAGCAGGTACTGCACGACACCGACGGACACGGCTTCCTTCACCACGGCCAGATCCCGCGCCGAGGTGACCGCGATGACGTCCACGGGCACACCCGCCGTCCGCAACGCGCGGCAGACGGCCAGCCCGTGCGTGTCCGGCAGGTAGAAATCGAGCAGCACGAGGTCGACCGGTTCGCGCTCGCAGAACCGCAGCGCGTCCCCACCGGAATGGACGACTCCCGAAACGCTGAACCCGGGGACGCGCTCGACGTAGGTCCGGTGCGCTTCGGCGGCGACCGGCTCGTCTTCGACGACCAGTACCCGGATCATCGGGCGTGCCAAGGCAACCGCACGGTGAAAACCGCGCCGATATCGCGCGTGACCTCGATAGTGCCGCCGTAGCGCCGCACGGCCTGCCCGACCAGCGCCAGCCCCAGACCGCGCCCGACCAGGCCGTCGGCGGGCTTGGTCGACCAGCCCCGCCGGAACACCTCCGACACGGTCGCGTCGTCCAGCCCGGCGCCGGTGTCGGCGACCCGCAAGAACAGCTCCCCCGCGTCGGCCCGGGCGGTGACCACGACCCCGGGCCGCCGTCCGGCCGAGCCGTCGATCGCCGCGTCCACCCCGTTGTCGATCAGGTTGCCGAGGACGGTCACCAGGTCGCGCGGGGCGATGCCGGCGTCGACCTCGCCGATCGCCGTGTCCGGGGTGATCGTCAGCTCGACGCCGCGTTCGGCGGCCTCGGCGGCCTTCCCCAGCAGCAACGCGGCCAGCACCGGCTCGGCGACCGCGCCGACGACCTGGTCGGTGAGCCGCTGCGCGAGTTCGAGCTCCGCTGTCGCGAACTCCACGGCCTGCTCGGGCCGGCCGATCTCGACCAGCGAAACGATCGTATGCAGCCGGTTCGCCGCCTCGTGCGCCTGCGATCGCAGCGACTCGGCGAAACCCCGTGCCGAGTCGAGTTCCCCGGTCAGCGCCTGCATGTCGGTGTGATCCCGCAATGTCACGACCGTGCCCATCGCGCGGTCAGCCGAACGCACCGGCGCGGTGCTGACCACGAGCACCCGGGTATCGGTCAGGTGGATCTCGTCGGTCACCGGCTCGGTGGAGGTGAACGCGGCTTCAAGGCTTTCGGGGAGCCCGAGGTCGTCGATCGGCTTGCCGACGACCTCGCCTTCGACGCCCAGCAACTCCCGGCCGCCGTCGTTGCACAGCACGATCCGGCCGTCCTTGCCGACGAGCACCAACCCTTCACGGACCGCGTGCAGCACCGCCTCGTGGTACGAGAACAGGGTGCTCAGTTCGGCCGGCGCGACCCCGTGGGTCTGCCGTTTCAGGCGCGCACTGACCAGCAGGCTGCCGCCGACGCCGATGGCCAGCACGGCCACCGCGACGGTCGCGAGCGTCCACAGCCGGTCTCGCAGCTCCGAGGACAGGACATCGACGGTGATCCCGGCGGCGACCAGCGCGACCACCTTCGACCCCGGCCCGAACACCGGCACCACCGCTCGCACCGACGGCCCGAGCGAGCCGGTGTAGGTTTCGGTGAACACCTTGCCCCGCAGTGCTTCCGCGGTGTTGCCGAGGAAGTGCTGCCCGATCAACGCCGGATTCGGGTGAGTGAACCGGATCCCGGTCGGCGACATGATCGTGACGAAGTCGACGCGGGTGTCTACGCGGACACGCTCGGCGAACGGCTGCAGCACCCCGCTCGGTTCCGGTGTGGACAGTGCGGCGAGGACGTTCGGCGCGTCGGCGACCGTCTGCGCCACCGACGTCACCTGATCGGTGGCGCGGGCGCGGGTCGCGCTGCTCGCGTCGAGGTAGGCGAGCAGGAAGCCGGTACCGACGAGTGCGGCGACCACGACGACCTGCAACGCGAGCAGCTGGCGGGCCAGGCTCCAGCGCCGGAGGCCCACCCGGGGTGGCTTCGATGACACCCGCACATACCAGCACACCGCGGGCGGGAGACCTCACTCGCGCGAACTCAATGAACACAACCGTGACCTGGCTCACCGCGGGAGGCGATAGTCACCGGCAATCCCGAACACCCCCGCTCGAGCTGGAGGCAACGATGCCTGCGACGCCGATCCCCCGCCGCCGCGACAAGATGCACTACCTGTACCTGGCGGTGATCGCCGCGGTCGCCCTCGGCATCATCGTCGGGTTCGCCGCCCCCGGGTTCGCCAAGGGGCTCCAACCCCTCGGCACCGGATTCGTGAACCTGATCAAGATGATGATCTCGCCGATCATCTTCTGCACCATCGTGCTCGGCATCGGTTCGGTCGCGAAAGCGGCGAAAGTCGGCAAAGTCGGGCTGATGGCGATCGGCTACTTCCTGGTGATGTCGACCTTCGCGCTGGCGATCGGCCTGGTCGTCGGCAACCTGCTGCACCCGGGCGCCGGCCTGCACCTGACGCCGTCGGCGGTCGCCACCGCCCAGAAGCAGGCCGCGGGCGCCCAAGGCGGGGTCGACTTCCTCCTCGGCATCATCCCGAACAGCCTGTTCTCGGCGTTCACCTCCGGTTCGGTACTGCAGACCCTGCTCGTCGCCCTGCTCGCCGGGTTCGGCCTGCAGAAGCTCGGAGCTCGCGGCAAGCCGATCCTCACCGGCCTCGAACACCTTCAGCGGCTGGTCTTCCGCATCCTGTCGATGATCATGTGGGCCGCTCCGATCGGCGCGTTCGGCGCGATCGCGGCCGTCGTCGGCCAGACCGGCTGGGGCGCGCTCAAGGGCTTGCTCACGATCATGCTCGGCTTCTACCTGACCTGCCTGGTGTTCGTCTTCGTCATCCTGGGCACGACGCTGTGGGTCGGCGCGCGAGTGAGCATCCTGAAGCTGCTGAAGTACCTGGCTCGCGAATTCCTGCTGATCGTGTCGACGTCGTCGTCCGAATCGGCGCTGCCGCGGCTGATCGCGAAGATGGAGCACCTCGGCGTCAGCAAGCCCGTCGTCGGCATCACCGTGCCGACGGGATACTCGTTCAACCTCGACGGCACCGCGATTTACCTGACGATGTCGACGCTGTTCATCGCCTCCGCGCAGGGCAGCCCCCTGTCGCTGGGACAGCAGATCTCGTTGCTGCTGTTCATGATCATCGCCGCCAAGGGCGCGGCCGGGGTCAGCGGTGCCGGCATCGCCGTCCTCGCCGGCGGCCTGCAGTCGCACCGCCCGGACCTGGTCGACGGGGTCGGGTTCATCCTCGGGATCGACCGCTTCATGTCCGAAGCCCGCGCTGTCACCAACTTCGCGGGCAACGCCGTGGCGACCGTCCTGATCGGCTCGTGGACCAGGGAGTTCGACCGGACGAAGGCCGAGCTGGTCCTGTCCGGCCAGGCACCGTTCGACGAGACCACTCTGCTCGACGAAGCCACTACGGAACCGGAACCCGGACCGGAACGTCAGCCTGAACTTGCGGCAGCCGGAACGTCGTGAACAGCTCCGCACCGTGAAACGCGGTGACGCGGCTGATCAGTGAGCCGCGGAAGGTGAACACCTGCAGCGAATGCGCGTGGTAGAGACCGTCGCTCCGGTGGGCGTACATCGCGAACGCGTGCTGACCGTTGGCGGCGGCCGGAACCAGCCGGCTGCCGCCCGCGGCAGGGCACTTGAGCCCGAGCAAGGCACCGACGCGGTCCCGCCCGGCGAACCACACCGGGATCGGCGGCATCTCCCAAACCACGTCTTCGGTCAACAACGCGGTGAGGCCGGCGATATCCCGCCGCGCGAACGCGGTGGCATAACGGTCGAGCAACGCACGCTGAACGGTCTCCGCAGGCTCGGCTAAGCCGTCGGCGGCAGGCGAAACGCTGGTGAGCTGCGCCCGCGCCCGCTGCAGCCCGCTGTTGACCGCGGCGGTGGTGGTCGCCAGTACCGCGGCGACTTCGGCGGCGCGCCAGCCGAGCACGTCCCGCAGGATCAAGATGGCCCGTTGCCGCGCCGGGAGGTACTGCAACGCGGCGATCAACGCGAGCCGCGTGCCCGCGCGCGCGACCGCGATCATCGCCGGGTCGGTCGCATCCCCCGACACGAGCGCGTCGGGCAGCGGCTGGAGCCAGGGCACCTCTGGCCGCGACGATCCCAGCGGCTGGTGCGGATCGTCGCCCGGCCCGCCGAGTCCGGACGGCAACGGGCGGCGGCTTCGGTGTTCGAGCGCCTTGAGACAGACGTTCGTCGCGATCCGGTACAGCCACGTGCGCAGCGACGAGCGGCCCTCGAAGGTGGTCCGGCCGCGCCAGGCGAGGAGATAGGTCTCCTGTACCAGATCCTCGGCGTCCTGGACCGAGCCGAGCATCCGGTAGCAGTGCGCAAGAAGCTCCCGCCGGAACCGCTCGGTCTGCTCGGCGAAGTCTTCACTGTCGGTCATCGCTGCTCCCGTTCTCCTCGAAGTATGTCCCCTGTACTGATCCTCGAGCACGGAAGAACTCATCGGTGTGCGATGAGTTTCCGCCGGACCGATGAGTTTTCGCGCCGCGGGGATCTACCTCTGGGTAAGCCGAACCCAGTAGGAGGACAGCGTGAGCAAGACAACCGTCATCCGGTACACGACTCGGCCCGACGCCGCCGACGAGAACCAGGAACTGATCGAGAAAGTCTTCGCCGAGCTGGCCGCCGTCGACCCCGGAGGGGTGCGGTACGCGGCGTTCCGCCTCGACGACGGCACCTTCCTGCACGTGGTGACCACCGACGACGACCGCGACCCGCTTCCCGGGTTGAGCGCGTTCAAGAACTTCCAAAGCACCATCAACGACCGGCTGGCCGACGTACCGATACGAACCGGCGCCCACGTCGTCGGTTCCTACCGGCTTGTCGCCGAATGAACAGGAACGTCGTGATCTACGGCGCGGGCGGCACGATCGGTTCCGCGCTCGCACGTGCCTTCGCCGCTGACGGGGCGACTCTGTTCTTGGTCGGCCGCCATCAGCCGGCGCTGGACAAGGTCGCAGCCGAGATCGCGGACCTCGGAGGTGGCGTGCACGTCGCCGAGGTCGACGCGCTCGACGCAGCCGAGGTCGAAGCCCACGCAGGCTCGATACCGCGCATCGACGTCTCGCTGAACGTGATCGGACTCGGCGAGCTCCAGGGTGTCTCCCTGATCGACCTGGCACCCGACGAATTCACCCGGCCGGTCACCGACCGCGTCCGCACCCAGTTCCTCACCGCGACAGCTGCGGCGCGTCGCATGGTCATCCGAGGCTCGGGCGTAGTCCTGCTGCTGACCGCTTCCTCAGCGAAGCTGGCGGGTCCGATGATGGGCGGCTTCGGAGTGGCGTGCGCCGCCATCGAAGGTTTCACCCGCAACCTCGCGGGCGAACTGGGCCCGCAGGGGGTTCGGGTCGTGTGCCTTCGGTCGAACTACATCCCCGAAACCCACCCGGACGTCGAGATCGGGGGCGACCACTATCTGGTCGAGGGCACTCTCCTAGGACGGCTGCCCACGCTCGCCCAGTTGTGCGGAGCTGCGGTGTTCGCCGCGTCGGAGGACGCTGGAGCGATGACCGGTGCGGTGCTCAACCTGACGTGCGGCGCGATTCTCGACTGACCCTCAGACGTACTCGGTGCACAGGCAGCCGACGCCGCGCTCGATCCACTCCTGGCCGGCCCACTCGGGATGCCGCTCGATCAGCAGCGCCCGGACCTCGGCGACGATCTGGTCCTCGCCCATCGCGGAGTCACGCCGCCGCCTGGAGCATCCGGGCGTCGAGGTCCGCATCCGCGAGACCGACCTCGGTCGGGATGACGCCGCTCGGGCACGACCGCCCCGGCGAGCTGACCGTGGTGCCGCTGATCGGCATGGCGCCGAGCCGCGTGGTGGCGGCCAGGGCGATGCGAGCCCGCTGCTCAGGTCGTTCGTGCAGCTCGCGACGGCCGCGAACCGCGACTGAGAGGGCTCAGGCCGCGGCGGCGAGGTGCGCGGTGAGCCCGCGCTTGCCCCGCTGCATCATGAGCGCGTGGTTCGCCCGGAAGACCGGCCGGGCCACCAGATCGAGCCGCTGGATCAACGCCTTGTGCGCGACGACCTCCTGGACGATCTCGAGCCTCGTCCCACCGTCCACTTCGCACACCGACCCGGCGAGGACGCCCTCGAGGTCCCCGCTGAGGTCGACCCGCAGGCGGCCGGCCCGGACGTCCTGCTCGGCCCGCCGCATCCGCAGCACCAGCGAATACGGCAGGACCGAGCGGCAGACCAGCTCGGCGGTGTCCTCGTCGATCTTCTGGACCGAACGCACGTCGGCCCACCAGTCCGGGTACTTCTCGAGGTCGACCACGGCGCCGAACACCGTCTCCGGCGCCGCCGCCAGCAACCAGGTGCTGCGGAAGCGGTACCGGCCGCTCATGCCGACGCCGAAACGAGCTTCCGACCGTCCAGGGTGACGATGTCGACCGAGGCGACGTTGGCTGGCGCGACGAGCGCGGAGCCGTAGACCCCGATGCCCTCTGCCTGGCCCTTCGCCGTGACGACCCAGCTACCGGCGACCACGGGAGCGCCGTTCTTGGGCACGATGACGAGCTCGCATTTCTCGCCGTCCTTGACGCCCTTCAACGCGACGCGGACCTTCACCCAGCCGGACAGCGGGACCACGTCCGCGGCCAGGCTGACCCCGGTCGTGGCATCGGTTGCCGACAGCGTGCGCGTACCCGGAACCGCGGGCTCGCTGGTCTGCGAGGCGGGCGGTGACGCCACCGTCGTGGTCGGCGCTGTCCCCCGGCCGACCAGTACACCAGCGCCGAGGGCCACCACGACCAGCACCGCTGCCGCCCCGGCCAGCTTCAGCAGCCGAGGCTTGGCCTTAGGAGGGTCCTCCGCACTATCCACGCGGATAGTGCGCAGCGTGCGCTGCAGCAGGAGGTCACCGCCCTCGGGCGGGCCGTCGAGGAACGCCTCCGGCGGCACCTCGTCGAGCTGGTCGCGCAGCTCACTGAACTCGCTGACCTCGTGGGTGCAGTCGCTGCAGGTGGCGAGGTGCGCTTCGAAACGCTCGGCCTCGTCCGGTTCGAGCGCACCGAGGACGTAAGCGGCCAATTCCGCGTGATCGTGTTCTACCGCGCTCATCGAGCCACCTCCGTTCCACTGCCCGACATCGCGGCTCGAAGCGCGCGTAAGGCGTAATAAGACCGCGATTTAACGGTACCCGGCGCCACTCCGAGCGACTCCGAAGCTTCGGCGACCGTCCGTCCCCGGTAGTAGATCTCCACCAGGACCTCCCGGTGTTCGGGGGACAAGCCGTCCATGGCGCCGAGGACGGCCATCGAGTCGACGACGGTCTGCGCGTGGTCGCGCTGCACAGCCGGCGACTCGGCCGGTTCCTCGACCTCTTGCGGTCGCGAAGACCGCGCCCGCGCCCGGTCGGTGATGATGTTCCTGGCCACCGTGAGCAGCCAGCCCCGTACCGAGCCCTTGCCGTTTTCCAGGTCGTCGGCGTGCTTCCACGCCCGCACGAGCGTTTCCTGGACCACGTCCTCGGCCGCGGCCCGGTCGTTGGTGAGCCTGGTCGCGTACGCGAGGAGGCTTCGGCCGTGCTCCGCGTACAAGTGCCGGATCAGGTCTTCGCCCTTGGCCCGCTGAGGCCGCCAGCTTCCGATCGCCACCCCGGTCCTCTCGCCTGTGTGCTTCGTCGGCGAGGACGTTACTGCAACGGGCGAACGGAAGGATGATCGCTGTACCTCGAACGTGGCTGCCGAGACGTTCATCCGCGATGACACCTCACTCCGATCGTCCGCTGGTGTCGGCTCAGTAGCCGCCGTAGCCGCCACCGTTGCCGCTGTTCGAGGAGGTCGGAGCCGACGGCGCGGCAGGGGCGCCGGAGGCGGGGGCACCCGCGACGGCCTTGGCACCGGTGGCGGTCACGGCCCACCAGGTGTTCTGGACGGCTTGGCCGTTGCCCTGGCCGGGCGCGGTGTCCTTGATGAACTCGTAGACCGGGTTGCCGGCGAAGGTGACCTGCTCGGTGCCGTCCTGGCGCTTCACGGTGCCGAGCAGGCTCTTGTCGGCGCCCTGGATGTCCGCAGTGGACGGACCGGCGATCAGCGGCGGCCACAGCGTGGCGCACTGGCCGTTGCAGTTGGACACGGCGGGGTTGGTCTTGTCCGCGTCGAAGCGGTACAGCGTCTTACCGTCGGCGGCGGTCAGGACCTGACCGAGCGAGCCGACGGTGGTGACCTTCAGCCCGGCCTGCGTGGTGGCGGCGCTGGACGAGGGGGCAGCCGACGAAGACGACGCGGCGGCAGTGGTGGACCCGCCCGAGCTGCACGCCGTCAGGACGGCGAGGCCGGAGAGGGCCGTTGCGGAAATGAGGGCGAACCGAGCGCGAGACATGTGAACCTCCTGGTGCGTGGTCCCGCGTTCCGCGGTGACCGACTGACACTGGGAACACGGACGGTTCACGAGGGCGGTTCACCGAAGTTCGAAAAAACTTTCGGCCGGCTCTCCCACCTCGCCAGACGAGTATGGAGAGCCGGCCGAAACGGACGGGACCTACTGCAGGACCTTCTGCAGGAACTGACCGGTGTAGCTCTCCTCGACGGTCGCGACGTGCTCCGGGGTGCCCTCGGCGACGACCATGCCACCGCCGGAGCCGCCCTCGGGCCCCATGTCGATGAGCCAGTCCGAGGTCTTGATGACGTCGAGGTTGTGCTCGATCACGATGACCGAGTTCCCCTTCTCCACCAGGCCGTTGATCACACCGAGCAGCTTGCGGATGTCCTCGAAGTGCAGGCCGGTTGTCGGCTCGTCGAGGACGTAGACCGTCTTGCCGGTGGACCTCTTTTGCAGCTCGCTGGCGAGCTTGACGCGCTGCGCCTCACCACCGGACAGCGTGGGCGCCGGCTGCCCGAGCCGCACATAGCCGAGGCCGACATCGACCAGGGTCGCCAGGTGCCGGTGGATGGCCTTGATCGGTTCGAAGAACTCCGCGGCCTCCTCGATCGGCATGTCGAGGATGTCCGACACCGTCTTGCCCTTGTAGTGCACCTCAAGGGTTTCGCGGTTGTACCGCGCGCCCTTGCACACCTCGCAGGGGACATAGACGTCCGGCAGGAAGTTCATCTCGATCTTGATCGTGCCGTCGCCCGCGCACGCCTCGCAGCGGCCGCCCTTGACGTTGAAGGAGAACCGGCCCTGCTGGTAGCCGCGGACCTTCGCCTCGGTGGTGGAGGCGAACAGCTTGCGGACGTGGTCCCAGACCCCGGTGTAGGTCGCCGGGTTGGACCGCGGGGTGCGGCCGATCGGGCCCTGGTCGACGCGGACGAGCTTGTCGACCTCGCCGAGGCCCTTGACCCTGGTGTGCCTGCCGGGGACCTGGCGCGCGCCGTTGAGCTGGTTGCCCAGCACGGTGGCGAGGATGTCGTTGACCAGGGTGGACTTACCGGACCCCGAAACGCCGGTGACCGACACCAGGCAGCCCAGCGGGAACGACACGTCGATGCCGCGCAGGTTGTGCTCGCGGGCGCCGACGACGGTGAGCTGCCGCTTCTTGTCGATCACGCGGCGCGTTTCGGGCAGCGGGATCATCCGGCGGCCGGACAGGTAGTCGCCGGTCAGCGAGTCCTTGTTGCGCAACAGCTTCTTATACGGTCCACTGTGGACGATATAGCCGCCGTGCTCGCCCGCCCCAGGGCCGATGTCGACCACCCAGTCGCTCGCGCGGATGGTGTCCTCGTCGTGCTCGACGACGATCAGCGTGTTACCCAGGTCACGGAGCCTGGTCAGCGTCTCGATCAGGCGGTGGTTGTCCCGCTGGTGCAGGCCGATGGACGGCTCGTCGAGCACGTACAGCACGCCGACCAGCCCGGAGCCGATCTGCGTGGCGAGCCGGATGCGCTGCGCCTCGCCACCGGACAGCGTGCCGGACGCGCGGTCGAGGGAGAGGTAGGTCAACCCGACGTCGAGCAGGAACCGCAGGCGGGCCTGGATCTCCTTGAGTACCGCGCCCGCGATCATCGTCTCGCGCTTGCCGAGCACCAGCTCGTCGAGGAACTCCGACGCCTCCGCGATGGACAGCGCGCAGACCTCGGCGATCGAGCGGTCACCGCGGGTGGCGTGTTCCAGGGTGACCGCGAGGATCTCGGGCTTGAGCCGCGTGCCCTGGCAGGCCGGGCACGGCACCTCGCGCATGTAGCCCTCGTAGCGCTCGCGCATCTGCTCGGAGTCGGTCTGCTCCTGGCGGCGCTCCAGGAACGGGATGACGCCTTCGAAGTTCGCGTAGTACGACCGGGTGCGGCCGTAGCGGTTCTTGTAGCGGACGTGGACCTGCTCGTCGACGCCGTGCAGGATGGCCTTCTGGATCTTGGCCGGCAGCTGGCGCCACGGGGTGTCCATCCGGAAGCCCATGGCCTCGGACAGGGACTCGAGCAGACGCTGGAAGTAGTCGGCACTCTGGCCGCCTGCCCATGGTGCGATCGCGCCGCCGGCCAGACTCGCCTCGTCGTCGGGGACGACCAGCTCCGGGTCGACCTCCTTGCGGATGCCCAGGCCGGTGCACTCGGGGCAGGCGCCGTACGGCGAGTTGAACGAGAACGACCGCGGCTCGAGGTCCTCGATGGCCAGCGGGTGGCCGTTCGGGCAGGCGAGGTTCTCGGAGAAGCCACGGATGCGGTGCGGGTCGTTCTCGTCGAGGTCGACGAAGTCCAGCTCGAGCATGCCGTCGGCCAGCCGCAGCGCGGTCTCGACCGAGTCGGTGAGCCGCTGCTTCGAGCTCGCCTTGACCGACAGCCTGTCGATGATCACGGCGATCTCGTGCTTTTCCTGCTTCTTCAGCTTCGGCGGCTCGGTGAGCGAATACACCGTGCCGTCGATCAGCGCGCGGGCATAACCCTGCTGCTGGAGGTTCGCGAAGAGGTCGACGTACTCGCCCTTACGGCCGCGAACGACCGGCGCCAGCACCTGGAACCGGGTGCCGGGGTCCATCTCGAGGACCTGGTCGACGATCTGCTGCGGGGTCTGCTTGCTGATCGGCTCGCCGCAGCGGGGGCAATGCGCCTTTCCGGCTCGCGCGTAGAGGAGCCGCAGGTAGTCGTAGACCTCGGTGATCGTGCCCACGGTGGACCGCGGGTTGCGCGAGGTGGACTTCTGGTCGATCGACACCGCGGGCGAGAGGCCCTCGATGAAGTCGACGTCGGGCTTGTCCATCTGGCCCAGGAACTGCCGCGCGTATGCGGACAGCGATTCGACGTAGCGCCGCTGCCCCTCCGCGAAGATCGTGTCGAACGCGAGGCTCGACTTACCGGACCCGGACAGGCCGGTGAACACGATGAGGCTGTCCCGGGGCAGATCGATGTCCACACCGCGGAGGTTGTGCTCGCGGGCGCCGCGAACAACGAGGCGATCAGCCACGCCAGTGTCCCTTCATTGGTCGGTGAGCCCGCTGCCATACCTAGATGGCCGGGCGCCACCATGCTAAGTCGACCCACCGACAAAAAACGGGCGAGGACTCCCCCACCAGCACTTTCCGTCTTCCGAGACCAGGCTGAACAAGGTTGGCACCGCAGGAAACTCCGGCCAACCGACTCGGGCCCACGCCGTTCATCGTAACGCGGGCGTCCCCGCCACGATCGGGACGGCTACCGTGGAGCGGTGAACGTCGTCGAGGAATACACGGGCCATGTCGAGCCGGGCGGCGACGCCGCGCGCCGGACACTGGAAGCGCTGACCATCACCAAGCTGTCGGTCGGGCCGATGGACAACAACGCCTACCTGCTCGTGTCGCAGGCGAGCGGCGAAGCGCTGCTGATCGACGCGGCCAACGACGCCGAGCGCATCTCGGACCTCATCGGGCACGGCCCGCAACGGCCCGCGCTACGCACCGTCGTCACCACCCACCAGCACGCCGACCACTGGCAGGCACTCGGCGCGGTCGCCGGCGCCAACGGCTCCAACACCGCCGCGCACCCCGAGGACGCGGCCCCGCTCCCCATCCCGCCGGACTTCCTCGTCGAACACGGCGACACCCTGACCGTCGGGGACAGCGTGCTCGAGGTGATCCACCTCCGCGGCCACACCCCGGGCTCGATCGCGCTGCTCTACCGCGACCCCGCCGGCCACGGCCACCTCTTCACCGGCGACTCGCTGTTCCCCGGCGGCATCGGCAAGACCGCGACGCCGGAACTGTTCACGTCACTGCTGAACGACGTTTCGGAACGGCTCTTCGACGCCCTCCCCGACGACACCTGGGTCTACCCCGGCCACGGCGACGACACCACCCTCGGCACGGAGCGCCCGAAGCTCGGCGAGTGGCGCGAACGCGGCTGGTGACCTGAGCCGCACCCGCTCGGCCGCCACGGGCGGCGGCAGGTCGTAAAGGGAAGATCCCGCGGGTCCTACGCCACTGTCTGAAACTTCAGGGTGGTCGGGGTGGTCGGTTCTGTCCAGAGCAGCAAGGACCGGGGCGAGTGGGTGCTGGTAGTGGGGTTGAGGGCCAGTCGCGTCGTGCAGGTGGTGCTGGTGATGGCGATGTGCGGGTCCTACGCCGTGAAAGGTGGCGTTCACGACGGTCCGTCCCGACCCCGACAAGGTCGCCAAAGGGATCAGATCTGGCCGAAGAGGCCGTTGTCCCGCGTCGGCCTCGGCTTGATGTCGTTCATCATGTTCACGTAGCCCTCCACCGAGACCTTACCGCCCGCAGCCTTGTCCCAGGGCACGATGAATTCGGACATGCCGTCCTCGCCGTCGGTCGTGCGGATGACTCCACCCTTGCCCGCCAGGCCGTCCATCAGGCTCTCCCCTTCGCCGATGCCGAAATGCTGCTTGAGCGCGCTCATGGTCACCGGGTTGATCCCGCCGTCGACTTCGGCGGTCAACTGGTGCGGAACATCATGCACGGTGACCGGCCCCGGAGTCTCGTACTTGAGGATCGCGCCCGGCTTCTCACCACTCCAGCTGAACGGTGCCACGTCCTCGTGGTTCTCGCCGAGGTACCAGCCCTTCCAGTCGGGATTGGCGTTGCCGGCGGTGCCTCCGCTCGGGCGCGCGACGCCGCCTTCGTTCACCACGGTGTCGTAATGCTCGGGCTTGATGCCGTGATACCCCTCGAGCTTGGTCATCGGCGTGCTCACGATCTTGTGCTCGCTGCCGTCCGGAAGCTTGATCGTGTGTTCGGTGCTGCCGCCGGCCACGTTGTGGTCGTTGAGGCTCCCGAAGTCCGGATTGTCGGTCGGCCGGCCGCCTGAGGACGGCGCATCGTCAGTGAGGTGTGCGGCGTCGCTGCCGCCGCTGCCCGGGCGATCGGGCACGCTCGCCGTGCTCGGGGCGTCCGTACAGGCGAGCCCGAGCGGGTCGGCTTCGTGCAGCGGGTTCAGTGCGTACCCCACGGGGTTCACTGCGGGGCCGAGCCCGAGCGGGTCCTGGCTGACGTAGCGGGCAGTCGACGGGTCGTAATAGCGGTACACGTTGTAGTGCAGCCCGGTCTCCGCATCGGCATACTGCCCGGGAAAGCCGAGCGGCACCGTCGTATCGGCCGTTCGGCCCCACAGCGAGGCGCTGCTCTTCCAGACCACCGCACCGGTCTCATCGACGAGCTCGGCGGGCCGGTCGGCGATGTCGGTGACCACGACGGCGAACCGGACCCCGTGCGCGCCGTGGTCCAGTTGCACGACCGGGCGCCCATCGACGGGGTGGTATTCCCACGTGGTGACCTGCGCACCGGCAGCGTCGGCGCGGGCCTGCTCCACCAGTACCGCGCCCCGCCAGGTGAACTCGATCCGCTCGAGCACGCGCCCGCCGGCGACATGCTCCTTCGAGATACGGCGTCCCAACGGGTCGTAGCGGTACTGCCAACCACTGCCGTCGGGCAGCGTCACAGCGGTGAGGCGATCACCGGAATCCCAGTGGTAGTGCCACACGCCGCCGTCGACGCGGCGCATGACGAGCCGCCCCTGGCGGTCGTAGCCGTAGCCGACCGACCCCGCCAGCACAAGCTGGTTGCCGCTGTAGCGGCGCTGCCCCAGCTCGGGCGAGACCCGGTGGAGCCCTGTCCCGTTCTCAGCGGAATGGGTGATGTTGCCGACCGCGTCGTAGCGGTAGCTCTCGACCTGATCCGGCGTGACGACTTCGTTCACTCGGCCGAGAGTGTCGAGCTCGTACCGGGAGACGCCGGCCAATGCGTCATGGACCTCGGTGAGCCGCCCGTCGCCCCGGTAGCGGAACTGACGGCGCTGGACGACCGCGGCTGTCGAGCCGCTGACGATCGTCTGGCTCGTGAGCCTGCGCGCGGGGTCGAAGGTCTGGGTGACGGTGGTTTCGCCAAAGCGACGCATCGTCTCCCGCCCGTCGGCGTCGTGCTCGAATTCGACCGTTCGACCGGCGATCTCCAGCCGTCGCGGTCGCCCGTAGGCATCGAACACCCACGAACTGTCCACGCCCGACGGGGTCCGGCGCCGCACGGCCGCGTCATCGCCGGCATAGGTGACGCCGCGCCGGTCTGCGGCCTCGTGCACAACGCGTCCTCGCTCGTCCCGCCTGATCTCGAGCGTGCTGCCGGCTGTGGCCGCGGCGATGAGCCTGCCGACCGGGTCGTAGGAATAAGTCGTGCTCCCGGCGTCTGTTCGGCGTTCGGTGAGGTTGCCCAGCACGTCGTAGCGAAATTCGGTCGCCTCGCCCACGCCGTTGACGGAGCGCACGACCCGGCCGGCGGCGTCGTAGGAGAACTTCAGCGTGCGGCCGTCGTAGTCGGTCTCCTCGACGAGGCGACCGACCCCGTCGTAGGTGTAGCGCCATGACGCGCCGTGCGCGCCGGCGACCTCCACCAGGCGAAGCTCGGTGTCGTAGCGGTAGCTCGTACGTCCGCCGAGTGCGTCGGTCGTGGCGGTTACGAGCCCGAACGGCCCGTACTCGCGGCGGGTGACGGCACCATCCGTGCCGGTGTGCGTGACCGCGTGGCCCTCCGCGTCGTAGCCCCATTGCTCGCGCGCGCCCAGCGGGTCGATGCGCTGGGACCGCAGGCCTTCCACGGTCCACGAGAGCTGGGTACGGCCGCCCATCTCGTCGGTGATGGTCCTCAGCCTGCCGAACAGATCCCGCTCGTCGCGTCGCGCGGCACCAGCCTCCTCGCCGGGCTCGACGTCGGTGAACGGGTTCGGCTTCTGCAGGTCTTCATAGCTGAAGCCGGAGGCGACGCCCAACTGCTCGGCGAACGGGTCGGGCACCCGGTCACCGGCGTAGGTCCGGTCGTACATGCGCCCGCCCTCGGTCACCGCGATCGAGAGCCTGCCCGGCGCCGAGGACACGAGGACCTCGCTGCCGTCAGGCCGGGTGACTCCGGCGAGCGCGCCGTCTTCCGTGTAGCGGTATCGAGTGACAGCGCCAAGGGGGTCGGTCCGCGACAACAGTGCGTCGTAACGGTCCCATTCGTACCCGGTGACGCCGCCGGCCGGGTCGACCCGCCGCAGGGTCTGGTTCGCGTCGTTCAGCTGATACTCGGTCACCGCGCCGAGCGAATCGGAGAAGCGGGTGACGAGTCGTTCCCGGTCGTAGGAGAACTCGCCATCGTAGAAGCCCCCGTCGCCTACTGTGCGAACGCAGCGGCCGTCGGCGTCGTAGATGTACCGGTACCAGGTGCCGGTGCGGTCCTGCCAGCCGAGCAACCGGCCGTCTGCGTCGTAGTCGAAGCGCTGGCCCAGCCCGGACGAGTTCGAGACGGTCGCCAACCTGCCGTCGGCGTCGTAGGAGAACCTCGAGACCGGGACCCGGGTTCCGCTCGCGGGGTCCACCATGTCCAGCGTCGTGACCCGGCCGCCCTCAGTGCCGACGGAGACGAGGTATCCATCGGTGTGGCGCACAGCGGTAGGAGCTCCCGCCGCGTCGTACTCGAAGGTGAAGCCGCCGCCGAGGCCGTCCGAAACGGTGCGCACCGGCAGCACCGCGGACGAGCGTCCCGCGATGGGCGCGAACGAGATCTCCTGACCGGCGGCCGTGACGACAAAGCCGCCGTCCTCCCGGCGCAACGGCCAGCGCGGGCCCTCGACCGGGAGCACCTGCCCGCCACCCGCGGGCATCGGGTAGACGAGGATCATCCCGTCCGGAGTCAGGCAGCAGACGTCGGTGTCGTCCACCTCGAGCCGGAAGTCCACAGTGGATGCCCAGGACAGGCCGAACCAGCCGCCCGCCCGATAGGACGAGATGTGTGTGCGCACCAACTCCAGCATCGGCGCACCCGACACGGTCAGGTCCGTCTGGACCATGACGACGTCGCCGGTCGCGACGTCCACAGGGTCGGTCTCGCAGACCCGGTTGCCCGTTCCGACTCCGCGGTCGCGTGGCACGACGGGCTTGTTACTGCCAGACGGCGTGTCCCCACCCGTGCCCTTGGCCGGCGGCTCACCGGCCTTCGCCTGCGGCGGCGGAGGCGCGTTGGCGGGCTCCGTCGGCGGAACGTCCTGACCCTTCGACGATGGCGGGGGGCCCTCATTCTTCGCCGGCGGAGGTGTGGCCCCACCACTGTGGTCACCCGACGCCGTCGTGGAGCCGTCCGTTTTGGGCGGTGCCGCAGGGTCGGACTTCAGCGGCGGTGGCGTGCCACCCGCGCCCGACGGTGACGTCGAATCACCCTTCTTACCCGACGGCGGATCCATCGACTTCG
>NZ_JAODNM010000143.1 GCF_025464955.1 Amycolatopsis sp.
TGGTGTTGGGCAGGTCCTCGTTCTCGGCGAACTCGTCGACGATCGAGTCGAGCAGATGCTGGATGCGCAAACCGCGCTGGCCGGTCTCCAGCACCGACTTGATCGCGTACTTCTTCGCGCGGTCGACGACGTTCTGGATCATCGCACCGGAGTTGAAGTCCTTGAAGTACATGACTTCCTTGTCACCGTTGGCGTAGGTGACCTCCAGGAACCGGTTGTCGTCGATCTCGGCGTACATCCGGTCGACGACCTTTTCGATCATCGTCTTGATGCACAGCGAGCGGTCGCCCCCGAATTCGGCCAGATCGTCGGCGTGCACCGGCAGTGCCTCGGTGAGGTACTTGGAGTAGATGTCCTGCGCGGCTTCGGCATCCGGCCGCTCGATCTTGATCTTGACGTCCAGCCGGCCGGGCCGCAGGATCGCCGGGTCGATCATGTCCTCGCGGTTGGAGGCGCCGATCACGATGACGTTCTCGAGCCCCTCCACCCCGTCGATCTCGGACAGCAGCTGCGGAACGATGGTGGTCTCCACGTCGGAGGACACCCCGCTGCCACGGGTTCGGAAGATCGAGTCCATCTCGTCGAAGAACACGATCACGGGAGTGCCTTCGGAGGCCTTTTCCCTGGCTCGCTGGAAGATCATGCGGATGTGCCGCTCGGTCTCCCCGACGAACTTGTTCAGCAGCTCGGGACCCTTGATGTTGAGGAAGTACGACTTGACTTCGGCAGCGCTGCCTTCGCCTCCTCGCGCCTCGGCGATCTTCTTGGCCAACGAGTTGGCCACCGCCTTGGCGATGAGCGTCTTCCCACACCCCGGAGGGCCGTAGAGCAGCACGCCCTTCGGCGGCCGCAACTGGTACTCGCGATAGAGGTCGGCATGCAGGAACGGCAGCTCGACCGCATCGCGGATCTGCTCGATCTGCCGGGACAGACCACCGATGTCCTCGTAGTTGACATCGGGGACCTCTTCCAGCACGAGATCCTCGACCTCGGCTTTGGGCACCCGCTCGTAGGCGTACCCGGCCTTCGCGTCGACGAGCAGCGAGTCGCCCGGTTTGAGCGGCTGCTCGAGGAGCGGGTCGGAAAGGAAGACCACCCGTTCCTCGTCGGCGTGCCCGACGACCAGTGCGCGTGACGGGCCGCCCTCGATCTCCGGTGCCAGGATCTCGCGCAACGCGCTGACCTCGCCGACCAGCTCGAAGCCACCGGCTTCGACGACGGTCAGGGCCTCGTTGAGCCGCAGCGCCTGACCGCGTTGGAGCGACTCCACCTCCACGGCGGGCGATACCGAAACCCGCATTCTGCGTCCCGCGGTGAACACGTCCACCGTGTTGTCCTCGTAAGCGGCGACGAAAACCCCGTAGCCGCTCGGCGGTTGGGCCAGCCGGTCGACCTCCTCACGGAGCGCGAGCAGCTGGCCGCGTGCTTCGCGGAGGGTTTCCACCAGCTTGGTATTGCGCTCGGTGAGTTGGCTCACTCGCTCCGACGCTTCGGCCAGGCGCTGTTCCAGCACCCGGTTCTGCCGTGGCGAGTCCGTCAACTTCCTGCGCAGCAGGGCGACTTCCTCTTCGAGGAAACGAACCTGACGCGCCTGCTCGTCCGAAGTAATTCCAGCTCCAGTCGTCTCTGAAGGGTCAGCATCGTCCTCATGCCGGCCTCCGGGAAGGTCATGGTGCATTCGGCACCTCCTCGGCTTTTCATTTAACGGTACCGGCGATCACCGACAAGGAAAGGACTTTCCGCATTACAGGATCGGCGCGTCGTGATGTTTGCCTGGTCACAGCACGGACTACCCAGGCACACAAGAGGCCAACCCAGTGCCGGGAAAAGTCCTCGGACGACTACACACCGTCGATCGGGACGCGCGGAAGGCGCCGATCGCGGCCGTTCGGGGTCAAGATCACCGGTCGGCAACCCCTCGAAAACACGGACCAATCGGGCTAATTACGCATAACGGATGTCGAGGATGGGCCGTTCGAGCCCTAACCGCGCGGTTCGCCCACCCCATGGCTAGCATCGGGCGGGTTCGACGAGGGATGACGTCGTTCCGCACATCAGCTAGGGGGCACCAATGACCTACCCGCCGCAGCAGCCCGGACCGTACGGGCAGCAGCCGGGTCCCTACGGACAGCAGCCCGGGGGCGCGTTTCCCCCGAGCGGACCCCAGCAGCAGGGCGGCTACCCCGGACAGCCGGGTCAACCTGGCCAGCCGGGTCAGTACGGCCCTCCCCCGCACCAAGGCGCATACCCTGGCGGAACACAGCAGTTCCCGCCGCAGGACCCCTACGGCCAGCAGCAGCCCCAGCAGAGCGGCTACCCCGGACAGCCGGGCCAGCCGCAGCAGTACGGCCAGCCCCAGCAGGGTGGGTTCGACGCCTACGGCCAGCCACAGCCGGGCTACCCCGGTGGCGAACCGCCGAAGAAGAGCAAGACCGGCCTCATCATCGGCCTCGCCGTCGCCGCGGTCGTCGTCATCGGCGGAGTCGTGACACTGATCGTGGTCAACTCCGGCAGCGACACATCCACCGCGTCCTCCTCCAGCGGTCAGCCGGGCACCCCCGCCGGCGGCCCCAGCCCGACCGGCGCACCAGCACCGACGACCGAGTCCACAGGTGCCGGATCGTCCTCCTCGCCGCCTTCGACCGGATCCACACCGAGCTCGTCACCGGGCAGCACCGGCAACACCACGGGCTCCGGTCCAGCCCCCGGCGGTAAGTCGAGTCCGGAGGATCTCAGCTCGACGGTCATCGCGGCCTACAGCGCGGGCGACGGCAACACGGTGGTCCAGGCGGTCTGCCGCAGCGTCACCACCAAAACCGAGGTCAAGCTCGACCCCCTTCCGATGAAAGCGACCGGCCCGGTCGCCACCACCGGTGGCACCGCTTCGGTCCCGGTGCAGGTCACCATTAAGGGGCAGCCGCAGAACGGCGTCCTCAAGATGAAGAACGAATCCGGGTTGTGGTGCATGTCCACGCTCGATAAGGCCTGAGTTTCACCCAGGTTCTCCGGTCAGTCAGTGAGGGGCAAGATGACGTACCCGCCGCAGCAGCCCGGACCCTACGGGCAGCAGCCCGGCCAGTACGGCCAACAGCCTGGCGGCGGCTTCCCGCCGAGCGGGCCGCAGCAGCAGCCCGGATACCCGGGCCAGTACGGCCAACCCGGACAGCAGCCCGGGCAGTACGGTCCTCCCCCGCAGCAGGGCGGGTACCCGGGCGGGACGCAGCAGTTCCCGCCGCAGGACCCCTACGGCCGGCAGCACCCCCAGCAGGGCGGTTACCCCGGTGGGACGCAGCAGTTCGGCCAGCCCGACCAGTACGGACAGCCCCCACAGGGTGGGTTCGACGCCTACGGCCAGCCCCAGCCGGGCTACCCCGGCGGCGAGCCCCCCAAGAAGAGCAAGACCGGCCTCATCATCGGCCTCGCCATCGCCGCGGTCCTGGTCATCGGCGGGGTCGTGACGCTGATCGTGGTCAACTCCGGCAGCGACACACCCACCGCGTCCTCCACGAGCGGCACGCCCCACGCCCCGTCCGGCGGCCCCAAGGCGAGCGGCGCGCCCACACCGACGACGGGCGCCGGTTCGCCGTCGCCGTCCACCCGCGCACCGTCGACCTCGTCCTCGTCGACGGGCGGTTCCACCGGCACCGGCCCGGCCCCCAATGGCAAGTCGAGCCCCCAAGACCTCAGCACCGCCGTCATCGCGGCGTACAACGCCGGCGACGGCGGCTCGCTGGCGAAGTCCATCTGCCGCAGCGTCACCACGGAGACCAGCGTGACGATCCCGGCGACCCCGGTGACCGCGACCGGCCCGGTGGCCGTCACCGGCAACACCGCCACCGTCCCGGTCCAGGTAACACAAGGCGGCAAGCAAGCGAGCCACACGATCAAGATGAAGGACGAGTCCGGCCTCTGGTGCGTCACCAGCGCGCAGTGATCCCCGCCGGGGGCGGACCCTCGCATCTCGTACTTGGTCCCGCTCGAGCCGGACATGACTTAGGCTCGGTCCCATGGCCGTGCGCCGGACCGGCCTGATCGCCGCCGTGGTACTGGTCGGTGCGCTCGTAGCGGGTGGCGTGCTCGGGCTGGTGCTGGTTTCCGCCGGCGGCCGGCCGGCCGCGTCACCACCTGCCGCGTCAGACCCGGCGCCGCCACTGTCAACTGCGACGTCCTCACCCGCACCGCCTGCCGGCGAGGGCGCGGCGGCGGCCGGGCAGGCCATCGCCGAAGCGATCACCGCGCACGATTCGCACCGGTACGCCGGATTCACCTGCCAGCCCCAGTCAGCGGCCGCCATCGATCAGCTGCAGCGGAAATGGGATGCCGCCGGCGATGTCGAAGCGAGCATGCCCCAGCCTCCGGTGGTCACCGGCGACACGGCCACCGTCACGATCCACGTCGTGGGCTCGGCAGGCCGCAAGGACACCGTCTTTCCCCTGTACCGGCAGGGAACCACCTGGTGCATCCCCGGCTGAGCCGGGCTCAGCCCTTGCTCGGGCGGCGCTGCACGCGCGGCGAAACGACACCGTCGGCGAGGCGCCGGGCAGTGAGCAGGAACGCGGTGTGCGCGACCATCCGGTGATCGGGCCGCACGGCCAGACCGACGACGTGCCACGGGCGCATCAGCGTCTCGAACGACTCGGGCTCGGTCCAGCAGGTCTGCTCGCGCAGTGCTTCGGTGATGCGCGACAGCTGCGTCACGGTGGCGACGTAGACGACCAGCACCCCGCCGGGGATCAGGTTCGCCGCGACGGTGGGCAGCTGGTCCCACGGGGCCAGCATGTCGAGGACCACGCGGTCCACCTCGCCGGTGTGGGTGGCGAGGTCGCCGACGGTCAGTGTCCAGTTGTCCGGCTTGTCGCCGAAGAACTGCTCGACGTTGCGCTGGGCGTGCACGGCGTGGTCGTCACGGACCTCATAGGACTGGACGGTGCCTTCCTTGCCCACCGCACGCAGCAGCGAACAGGTCAGCGCCCCGGACCCGGCACCGGCTTCCAGTACCCGCGCGCCGGGGTAGATGTCGCCCCACATGACGATCTGCGCGGCGTCCTTCGGGTAGATGACCTGCGCTCCGCGCGGCATGGACAGCACGTAATCGGGTAGCAGGTGGCGCAGGGCGAGGTACGAGGTACCACCCGCCGACGCGACCACCGAACCTTCGGGCTGACCGATGACGTCGTCGTGCTTGAGACCTCCGCGATGCGTGTGGTACTCCGCACCAGGGGTGAGCACGATCGAGTAGTGACGACCCTTCGGGTCGGTCAACTGGACCCGATCCCCCACGTTGAACGGTCCGCTGACCGACACTGAACCTCCACTTGCGACGAGAAACTCCGCCGGTGATCGTCGCAGGTCGGCAGTGCGCCCGGACCGGAGGGGTCGCTGCTAACGGACAACGCTAGCGGACACCGCGCGGACGGATCATCGCGGCGCGGAGGTCCTCCCGGCGCAGCACCCCGGCCGGGCGGCCCTCCTCGTCCACCACGAGGAACTGCCACGCCGCCGTCTCCTGGACGCGCTCCGCGATCTCCTCACCGGGGTCCGAAGCCAGCAGCACGGTTTCCGGCCGGATCGGTTCGGCCGCGAGCTCCGCGGGCGAGAGCGGCGAAGACGCGGCCAGGCGTTCCGCGGCCACCTCGTCGAGCAGGCCCGCGGCAACTCCGTCGGCGCGGACCAGCACCACTCCCCGGCCCGCCGATGCGGCCAGCGCGTCGGACACCGGACTTTCCGCGGGCAGCTGGAGCACCGGGCGGACCAGGTCGGCGAGCACCAGCCCCGCGGGCCAGCTCCGCCTGCCCTCGGCGGCGAGTTCTCCGCCCGCGCCCAGCACGACGAACCACGCGGTGACGACACACACGCCAAGCCTCAGCCAGCGGTCGCTGCTGCCGTCCGCAAGCCCCCACAGAGCCCACACCATCAGGCCGAAGGCGACGACACCACCGCCCGCGACGGCCGCCTTGGTGCCTTTAGCCCTGGCACCGGTTGCCGCCCACACTCCCGCGCGCAGCAACCGCCCGCCGTCGAGCGGCAGACCGGGTAAGAGATTGAAGAGGCCGACGGCCAGGTTCGCCACCGCGCACTCCGCGACGAGCAGCCACGCGGCGCCGCCGGAAGGGACAGCGAGCAGCAACAGGGCGCAGAAACCCGCGAGCAGGAGCGACACGACCGGACCTGCGGCGGCCACCATGCCTTCCTGCCCGGGGCGGCGCGGGGTCCGCGCGACCTCGGACAGGCCGCCGAGCAGGAACAGTCTCAGCCGCCGTACCGGGATGCCGAGCCGCAGGGCGACCACGCAGTGCCCGAGTTCGTGGGCGAGCACGGAGACGCCGAGCAGGACCGCGAACGCCGCGGCGAGCGTCCAGGACATCAGTGCGGAAGCGCCCGGCAGCAGCCGTCCGACCAGCGGCGCGTACAACACGACGATGGCGAGCGACCCGATCCACCACGAAGGCGCGAGCAGGACCGGGACGCCGTCGACGCGGAACAGGAGCAGTCCCCCGTCCAACGCGCCGCGGCTGGAGCGCCCGGCGCCGGGCTCACTGGTCGCGGTCATCCCGAAAGAGTAGATCGTGCGGTGTGGGGGCGGGGTTATCCGGGCCCGCCGATCGGGTGACACGCGGTGACCCGCTGAGGCGTCGGCGGTCCCCGAGACTGTCGGTCCTCGGCGCTACGCTCGGTCCATGCAGGACATGACGGCGATCGCCCCCACCGAGCCGGTCGCGCCACGGGCACGGCGCAGGCCAGCGCTGTCACCATCGCGGGCCAGCGACTTCAAACAGTGTCCGCTGCTCTACCGGTTCCGTGCGGTGGACAGGCTGCCGGAAGCCCCGACCAAGGCGCAGCTGCGCGGCACGCTGGTGCATTCGGTACTGGAACGGCTGTTCACGCTGCCGCAGGCGGACAGGGTGCCCGCACGGGCGAAGGAGCTGCTGGAGCCCGCCTGGTCCGACCTGTCCGGGGAGCGCCCGGAGTGGCGTGCGCTGTTCGCCGGGGAGGCCACCGAGAACGCCGATGCGGACGAGGTCGCCGACTGGCTCGGCACGGCCGCGAAGCTCGTCGACGCCTATTTCGACCTCGAAGACCCGACACGGCTCGAGCCGGAGGCGTGCGAGCTCCACGTCGAGACCGAGCTGGGCTCCGGGGTGCTGCTTCGCGGGTACATCGACCGGCTCGACGTCGCGCCGACCGGGGAGATCCGGGTGGTCGACTACAAGACCGGGGCCGCGCCGAGGGAGATCGGCGAGGCCAAGGCGCTGTTCCAGATGAAGTTCTACGCGGTCGTCCTGTGGCGGCTGCGCGGTATCGTTCCCCGGCAACTCAAGCTGATGTACCTCACCGACGGGCAGCAACTCGCCTACACGCCGGACGAGCCCGAGCTGGTCCGCTTCGAGAAGACCCTCGAAGCGATCTGGCAGGCCATCCTCAAGGCAGGCAAGACCGGTGATTTCCGCCCGAGCCCGAGCAAGCTGTGCGGTTGGTGCGATCACCAGGCGCGGTGCCCGTCCTTCGGCGGCACGCCGCCGGTGTACCCGGGCTGGCCGGAGCCGGACGCCGGCGAAGAAAGCCCGATCGACCGAGCCGATTAAGAGAGGACGATCCCGTTGGCAGACGCGTTCTATCTCCCTCTCGGCGGGGGGCGGTTCTCCCCGACCGAGCACACCGTCGGGCCGTGGACGCCCGACGCCCAGCATTTCGGCCCGCCGTCGGCGCTGCTCGTCCGCGCGCTCGAGGAACTCGGTGCGGGGCAAGGAAAGCAGCTCGCCAGGGTGACCGTGGAGATCCTCGGACCGGCACCGCTCACCGAGCTGTCCGTGCGGGCACGGGTCGAGCGGCCGGGCCGTTCGGTGGAGCTACTCGCGGCCGAGCTGGACGGCGGGGGTCGCACGGTCGCGCGGGCCTCCGCTTGGCGGATCACGATGTCCGATACGACCGGCATCATGGCGTCAGGCGTGGAAACCCTGTCCGCTCCGGAGGACGCGCCCGCGACACACTGGCCGGAAAGCTGGGGCGCCGGATACGTCGACGCGGTGGAATGGCGAGCCGTCGCGGGCGGCTTGGATGTCTCCGGACCGATTACGGCCTGGGCACGGCAGCGGGTCACGCTGGTCGATGGTGAGAAGCCGAGTCCGCTGCAGCGACTGTTCGTCGTCGCCGACTCGGCCAACGGCGCGTCGAACTTCCTCGACCCGCGCCAGTGGTGGTTCATCAACTCCGAGCTGACCGTCCACCTCCAGCGCGAGCCCGCCGGCGAATGGATCGGGCTCGACGCCGCCACGCTGGTCGGCCCGAACGGCATAGGTACCTCGACGAGCACCCTGCACGACACCCAGGGCCCGGTGGGGACGGGTGCGCAGGCACTGATGGTGAGGCCGAGATGAGTCCGGCGGCGGTGAGGCGGGCGCGGTGAGCCAAGATCGAATACCCTTCGCGGAACCACGAACCAGGGAGCGCTCCGGCATGCAGATCACCTCGGTGGTCAACCAGAAAGGCGGGGTCGGCAAGACCTCGTTGTCCGTCGGCGCGGCCGCGGCGCTCGCCGAACGCGGCTGCCGCGTGCTGCTGATCGACCTCGACCCCCAGGGCCACGCCACCACCGAGATGCTCGGCATGGACGAGGTTCCCCCGAACGCGCCCAGCCTCGCCAAGGCACTCACGAAGATGTGGAAGGGCCCGATCGAGGAACTGGTCGTCCCGCACAAGCGCAGCAATATCGGCCGCGGCGGCGCGTTCGACGTGATCCCGACGTCACCGGGCATGTTCGACCTCATCCGGCGGCTCGACCAGTTCCGCGTGCCGGGCTGGCAGCTCGCCAGGGTCGTCCAGTTCGCCAACTACGACCACGTCATCATCGACTGCCCGCCGGCGCTGGACGTGCTGACCAACAACGCCCTCGCCGCCAGCAACGGGATACTGGTCCCGGTGCAGCCCGACCGCACCAGCATCCGCGCGCTGCGGCTGCTGCACGATCAGGTCGCCTACGTCGAGCAGACCGTCGGCAGGCCGCCGATCACCTACTACGGCATCGTCCCCGGCCTCTACCGTCGGCCGATCTCGCACTACGCGGTCGCGGCCTTGCAGGAGCTGCACACGTTCGACATCCCCGTCCTGGCACACCTTCCGCTAGGCGTCGTGATGAACGAAGCCGGCGCGCACGGGACACCGGTGACGACCTTCGCGCCGGAGACCATCCAGGCCGTGGCCTTCCGCGAGATCGCGAACACCCTCGAGTGGTACCGCGAGCAGAAGACCACCGGCCCAGTCGTGCCGGCCGAGGAGGAGTTCGCCTTCGAGGACTTCATCTCCGACGTCTCCGCCGCCCGCACCGCCAACGACAACGGCGCCCGCAAGAAGCTCTACGACTTCATGCCGAAACGCCCCCGCCCGCCTCAGTAGGGGCGCGCCGCGTTCGTGAGTGTTCCGGCCGCTTAGAACCAGCTTAGAACCGGCCGGAACACTCACGAGTCCTGCTAGTACGCCACCTTCACGAGGAAGGCAGCCCAGGTGTACGTCTGAAGCGACAGGTGCCCGGCCGCCCTATCCTTGGTGTCACGGACATCGACGATCCGCGCGAGTCGTATCTCGAAGCAATTGTTCGCTCCTGCACTACGTACAGGTTTCCTCCACGCAGCCTCCATGGGCTCCTCCGATTAGGGTCAAAGTACTCGATGCGCCTACGGAGAATCGTCGCAGACTCGCTCTCATCGGCGGCCTGTGCCCACAACTGCTCGAACCCTCCTTCGTATCGCTCGGTTTCATCGGGTTCGTGGATGTACGTGGCGTCGGTCAAGCCTTGGAGGTAGACCCGGCTGATGCTGGGCGACACAAGCCGGAGAAACACGAAACCGACCCGGCCGATCGGTGCGCCCCCGCGGAAAACGGAAGGATCCGGATCGAGACATTTTGAAGGAGAGCAACGATTCCACGCGCCGCATCGCGCGTCATCGACAATGCGAGGCCTGCATCAGGGCCATCGGGACAACCCCGAATTTGTCGGTATCCGCTGATACGGTGCCGATTATGGAGCAGATCCGGTACCTCGCAGGAGACGCGACCTCCCCGCAAGCCAAGGGACCCAAGGTCATCGCGCATGTCTGCAATGACGAGTCCTCCGTCAGCGGCCGGTTGCACCGTCGATGAGTTCGCGGAGGATGTCCGCGTGGCCGGCGTGGCGGCCGGTCTCTTCGATCAGGTGGGTGAGTGCCCAGCGGACGCTGGGAGCGGCGCTTCCCTGCCTCGGCCGGGGAACGGGGGCGCCGAGGTCGGTGCACCCGTCGAGGACGTCGTTCGCATGCTTGACCGCCTGTCGATAGCGGTCGACGACGTCGGCCACGCTGTCGGCTGGGGCAGCGTGGAAAGTCGCCTTCCAGTCGGTGACCTTGTCGCCGAGGAAGGTCGCACGCTCGACGAAGGTGAGGTGGTTGAGCAGGCCGAGCAGGTTAGTGCCTGACGGCACACCAGCTGTTCGGACCTGCGGTTCGGGGGCACCGTCGACCTTCGCGGCGATCGAGGCCCGGAGGTAGTCGAGGAAGCCGCGCAGGACCTCGGTCTCGCCGCTTCCGGTCCGGGGCGGTGGAGTGTCGCGGCGGGACGTTGCGGGCATGGTGGTCTCTTTCGCTGGAGCAAGTCAGGCAGTGCGGCGGATGAGCAGGACGTGGTCGATGACCTCGGCGGTGCGCCCGCCCGGGCCGGTCGCGAGGCGGCGGAGTGCGTCGGCCCGTTCGACCATCCATGTCACCGAGTCCAGGTCGATGCCCGCGGCGACTTCCTGCGGCGTCGGGTACCGGACTTCGGGATCCTGGTCCCACGACCAGGGCGCGGTCGAGCCGTGGTCGACGACCAACAGCCGCCCGCCCGGGCGCAGCGCGTGCGCGGCAGCGCGGAGGACGGTTGACCGGTCCAGGTCGAAGGGGGTGTGCAGGTAGTGGGCGCAGATCAGGTCGAACCCGCCCTGTGGGAAGGACTCGTGCAGGTCATGCCGCTCGGCGATGACCCGGTCGCCCACGCCGCATGAGCGGGCAAGGCCGGCGAGCCGTTCGACCGCCAGAGCCGAGATGTCGACCGCTGTGACTCGCCAACCCCTGCCGGCGAGCCACAGCGCGTCACCGCCGTCGCCGCAGCCGAGGTCCAACGCGTCGCCGGGCGGGAAGCTCGTGACAGTCTCGGCGAGACGGTCGTTCGGCCGAGGGTCGGTAGCCGACGGCCTGGCCGCGTAGACGCCGTTCCAGAACGTGACCGCATCCGTGGTGCTCATCGAGGCTCCTTGTGTCGGGATGCACTCAGTGTTGCCAGGCAAGCCACGATCTGGCACGAAAACTTGCGGTTCTGGCAAGATCGGCTCATGGACCACGGAACGGACGACGTGCTCGACGCGGTGGGGCCGCGGCTACGCGCGCTGCGTCGCGACCGCGGTATCACCCTCGCCGACCTCGCGGTGACGACCGGGGTCTCGGAGAGCACTTTGTCCCGGCTGGAGAGCGGGCAGCGCCGGGCCACCCTGGAGTTGCTGCTGCCGCTGGCCCGCACCTACGACGTTCCGTTGGACGATCTCGTCGGTGCGCCGCGCACGGGCGACCCCCGGATCCATCTCAAGCCGATCCGGCGGTTCGGGATGATCCTCGTGCCGTTGTCCCGGCGGCCGGGCGGGATGCAGTCGTTCAAGATGATCATCCCCGCTCGGCCGGAACCGCTCGAACCGACGCTGCAGACTCACGAAGGCTTCGAATGGCTCTACGTGCTCAACGGTCGGCTGCGGTTGGTGCTCGGCGAGCGCGACCTGACGTTGCCGCCCGGTGAAGCAGCCGAGTTCGACACGTCCCTGCCGCACTGGCTGGGCAGCGCCGACGGCGGCGTGGTCGAGCTTCTCATCCTGTTCGGACTACAAGGGATGCGGGCACACCTGCGAGCACACGCATCAACCCAGGAGCCAGGCGGAAACTGACAGCGTGCCCATCGAGAAGAGCGTCGAAAGGACAACGCAGTCGCGGGGGAACCGGGATGCCGAGAACGGCGTATCGATCAACCTGCCGAAGAAAATGGCGGGCATGGTGACGGTGAACGCGAGCAGCGAGAGGACCAGATCGGCACGAACGCCGACAGCACCCCGCTCATCGGCGGGTCGGGCGCGCTCTCACAGGCGGCAGGAGCGGATGTCCGAAGCCAGCACCGCTTTGGCACCGGTCTCGGCGAGCTCGTCCATGATCTGGTTGACCTTCTTGCGCGGCACCATCGCGCGCACGGCGACCCAGTCCGCGTGGGCCAGCGGGGCAACGGTCGGCGACTCCAGGCCCGGGGTGATCGCGATCGCGCGGTCGAGCAGCTCACGCGGGCAGTCGTAGTCCAGCATCATGTAGTGCTGGGCGAACACGACACCCTGCAGCCGCGCGGTGAGCTGCGCCTTCGCCTTCGACGACTCGCTGCCGTCCCTGTGCACCAACACCGCTTCCGACACACAGATCGGGTCGCCGAACGCGACCAGGTTGTGCTGGCGCAGGGTGCGTCCCGAGCCCACGACGTCCGCGACGGCGTCGGCAACGCCGAGCTGGATCGAGATCTCGACGGCGCCGTCGAGCCGGATGACCTCGGCCTCGACACCATGGCGCTTGAGGTCCTCGCGCACCAGCCGGGGGTACGACGTCGCGAGCCGCTTGCCGTGCAGGTCAGCGGCCTTCCAGTCCTTCCCGGCCGGCGCCGCGTACCGGAAGGTGGACCCGCCGAAGCCGAGCGCAAGGCTCTCGACCACCGGCGCCCCGGAGTCGAGCGCCAGGTCGCGACCGGTGATCCCGAGGTCCAGCTCGCCCGAACCGACGTAGATCGGGATGTCCTTCGGCCGGAGGTAGAAGAACTCGACCTCGTTGGCCGGGTCCAGCACCGTCAGGTCGCGCGGCTCACTGCGCTGCCGGTAGCCGGCCTCACCGAGCATCTCCGAGGCGGAAACGGCGAGCGCTCCCTTGTTCGGGACAGCGACACGCAGCATTCGTTTACTCCTCAGCGTCACAGGTAGCGGTAGACGTCCTCGATCGACAGGCCGCGGCCGAGCATCAGCACCTGGAGCCGGTAGAGCAGCTGGGAGATTTCCTCGGCCAGCCGGTCGTCGGACTCGTGCTCGGCGGCGATCCACACTTCGCCCGCCTCTTCCAGCACTTTCTTGCCTTGCGCGTGCACGCCGGCGTCCAGCGCCGCGACGGTTCCGGAACCGTCGGGACGGACACGCGCGCGCTCGGCAAGCTCGGCGAACAGCTCATCGAAGGTCTTCACGATCTGCAGATCCTTCCATCCGGCGGCCGACGGAGGCGAGCCGGGCCGGACCGGGGCGACGCAGGTCACCCGACCGGTGGAAAAAGGGAGTCGGCGCGTTCGAAGTCGAGCAGGTACCGCTTGCGGTCGAGCCCGCCGCCATAGCCCGTCAGGTCACCCTTGGCTCCGACGACGCGATGGCACGGCACGATGATGCTGACCGGGTTCTTCCCGTTGGCCAGCCCGACGGCCCGGGACGCCGTCGGCTGCCCGAGTTCTTCGGCGAGTTGGCCATACGACACGGTTTCGCCGTACGGGATGCCCTGCAAAGCCGTCCACACCCGCTGCTGGAACGGGGTGCCGATCAGGTTCAGTGGTAGGTCGAAGTCGGTTCGCTGGCCGGCGAAGTACTCCTTGAGCTGCGAGACGACCTCGGCGAAGGGCTCCACGTCCGGATCGACCCGCTCGCCGAACGTACTCGGATCGGGCTTGTGGCGTTGCTCTGTCATGTACAGAGCCGAAAGCACACCGTCGGCGGCGACGAGGGTCAGCGGCCCGCAGGGGCTGTCCGTCTCGGTGTGGGTGCGGCGGACGGGGGCGAAGTGCCTCATGGGAGGTCCTTTCCGGGCAGGCGGTTGATGGCGTGGTCGCCGGTTGCCCACAGGTGTTGGACGGCGTAGGCCCGCCATGGCCGCCAGCGGGCCGCACGAGCGGTAAGAGCGGCAGGTGCGGTCGGCAGACCCAGCTCGGCAGCGGCAAGTTTGACGCCGAGATCGGCCGGGATGAAGGCGTCCGGGTCGCCGAGCGCGCGCATCGCGATCGTCTCGACCGTCCACGGTCCGAACCCCGGCAACGCGTTCAGGCCGGCGCGGGCGCGTTGCCAGTCGCTGCCGATGTCGAGGTCGAGCTCACCGGCGGCGAGGGCGTTGACCAGCGTGATCAACGTCTTCCGCCGCGTGCCCGGCATCGCGAGCTTCTCCGGGTCCAGCGAAGCCAGCGCCTCTGGTTCGGGGAACAGGTGCGTCAGGCCGCCGCCGGGGTCGTCGACCGCGACGCCGTGAGCGGTCACCAGCCGAGCCGCGTGGGTGCGGGCGGCCGCGGTGGACACCTGCTGCCCGAGAACGGCGCGCACGGCGAACTCCGCCGGGTCGACAGTCCGCGGGACCCGCCTGCCCGGGGCCTTGAGCACAAGCGGCGCGAGGTCCTGGTCCTCGCCGAGTAGGGCGTCGACGGCGACCGGGTCGGCGTCGAGGTCGAGCAGCCGGCGGCACCGGCTGATCGCCGTCGTGAGGTCCCGCGGGTCCGTCAGTTCCAGCCTGCAGGCGACGTGATCGGGCTGGGGACGCAAAGCGACGACACCGTGGCCGTGCGGGAGGTTCAGGGTCCGCCGGTACGCGCCGTCGCGCCACTCTTCGACGCCGGGCACGGCTGTCGCCGCGAGGTGACCGAACAGGTTGTCCGGGAAGAGCGGCGCCCGGAACGGCAGCCGCAGGGAGATCGCCCCGGTGGTCTCGGTGGGCTTGTTCTTCGCACGGTGGCGCAGTTCGGTCGGCGAAAGGGCGAACACGGCTTGGATCGTGTCGTTGAATGTCCGCAAACTGGCAAAACCGGCGGCCGGCGCGAGGTCGGCCATCGGCATCGCGCTGGTCTCGATCAGCACGCGCGCGGTTTGGGCGCGTTGGGCCCTGGCGATGGCCAGCGGCCCGGCACCCAGCTCGGCCTGGAGCTGCCGCTCGACCTGCCGGGTGCTGTACCCGAGACGCGAGGCGAGGCCGGGCACGCCGTCGCGGTCGACGACCCCGTCGGCGATCAGGCGCATCGCCCTGGCCACCAGGTCCGCCCGCTCGTTCCACTGCGGAGAGCCGGGGCTGGCATCCGGCCGGCATCGCTTGCAGGCCCGGAAACCAGCCTGCTGAGCGGCCGCCGCACTCGGGTGGAAGCTCATGTTCTCGACCTTGGGCGGCACCACCGGGCAGCTGGGACGGCAGTAGATCCGGGTGGTCAGGACGGCGGTGTAGAACCATCCGTCGAACCTGGCGTCCTTCGACTGGACGGCCCGTACGCAACGCTCGAAATCCTGGTGCACCACCCCAGCATGACCGCGCCGCCGTCCCGCCGCTGGCGAAAAAACGACATCACCCTCCGCAACAAGAGTGCTGTCGGAAATTCGCTAGTCGAGCAGGGCTGCGAACCCAGCCGGGTCGACGCCGACCAGCGTAGTCCGGAACACCCGGCGCTCGCCCGCTTCGACCGGGACGTCGTTGGGGATGACCAGCACGACACAGCCCGCGGCCGCGGCTGACTGGGCGCCCGGCGGCGAGTCCTCGACCGCGACACAGCGTGCCGGGTCGACTCCCAGGAGCTCGGCGGCCAGCTGGTAGGGCCGCGGATGCGGTTTGTTCAGGCCGTCGACCTCGTCGCCGCACACCGTGACGTCGAAGAACTCGCGTCCGATCGTGTTCAGCGCGAGCTCGGTGAGCGACCGCTCGGTGGAGGTGACCAGTGCCGACGGGATACCCGCGGCGCGGATCGCGACGAGCGCTTCACGGGCGCCGGGACGCCACGGCAGCGCGCCGTCGAAGAGGCCGGCCGTGCGCTTGGTGAGCCACTCGCCGGTCTCCGCGATCGCCTCGGCGGTCACCGGCCGTCCGGTGACCTCGAGCAGATAGCGCGAGGTGTCGTCCATATTGGACCCGACCAGGGTGGCCCGCTGTTCCTCGGAAAGCTTTCCACCCAGCCATTCGGCGGCTTCGTACAGTCCGATGTCCCAGAGCTTCTCGGAATCGACCAGCGTGCCGTCCATGTCCCACAGCACGGCGGCAAGTCCGTCCTTTGTGGACGGTTCAGTCACGGCTTTCTCCTCGGTGTCGCGTACCTGGAGGTCAAGTACTTGGCTTCGACGTCTTCGAAGTCCGGGCAGGCTTCATTGCCCGACGAGAACCCGCCACCACGGTAACCGAGCCCCGGCGGCGCCCGACGCGCCCCCGGGTGCGAGATGTCGGGTTCGGACGATTCGCGCGGTTACCCCCGAAGGGGTGATTTCGACGTCGTTCGCGACACGCTCTGCGAGGGCGCCCAGCAGCGGGCGAGAAAGACGATCGGATATGGCCGACAGCTGAGGGCCCGCTGGTCGTAGGCTGGGCCGGTGAGTGAGCCCGTCGACGAGACCCAGCAGCCCAGCCCCACCGAGGGCGACCAGGCCGAGATCACGACCCCGCTGATGGTGGTCGCGTTCGAAGGCTGGAACGACGCAGGTGACGCGGCCAGTCGGGCCATCGAGCACCTGCAGCTCAACTGGGACGCGACCCCGCTGGCCGAGTTGGAACCAGACGACTACTACGACTTCCAGGTCAGCAGGCCGACGGTCCGCATGGTCGACGGCGTGACACGGCGCGTGGAGTGGCCGACGACCCGGCTGTCGGTCTGCCGCCCGGAGGGCCTCAACCGCGACGTCGTGCTCGTCCAGGGACCCGAGCCCAACATGCGCTGGCGGGCGTTCTGCCAGGAGCTGCTCGAGCACATCGAGGAGCTGAAGGTGTCCACCGTGGTCACCCTCGGCGCGCTGCTGGCCGACACCGCCCACACCCGTCCCGTCCCGGTGACCGGAACGGCGTACGACACCGAAGCCGCCAACCGGTTCGGCCTTGAGCGAAACCGCTACCAGGGCCCGACCGGGATCGTCGGCGTCCTGCAGGACTTCTGCGTGCAGGCCGGGATCCCCGCGGTGTCCATCTGGGCGGCCGTCCCGCACTACGTGTCGCACCCGCCGTCCCCGAAGGCCACGCTGGCGCTGCTGCACAAGCTCGAGGACATCCTCGACGTCGAGATCCCGCTGGGCGCGCTGCCCGAGCAGGCCGAGGAATGGCAGCGGACCGTCTCGGAGATGGCCGAAGAGGACGAAGAGATCAGCGAGTACGTCCACGACCTCGAGAAGCAGGGCGACGAGGAGTCGAAGGTCGACCTCGACGACGTCAGCGGGGACAAGATCGCCGCCGAGTTCGAGCGCTACCTCCGGCGCCGCCGCCCCGGCCAGGACGGCCCCGGCTCGGCCCGCCGCTCGGAGAGCGGCGAGTAACTACGACCCAGACGACTCGGGGGACGTTTCGTACCATTGAATTGTACGAAACGTCCCCCGAGTCGTTTTTTGCCGGCACCTGGGGCGAGCGCTACCCCGGCGGGTGAGATCAACGGGCGGATGACTCCACCTTCAGCCCACCTGGAGTGGATTTCGGGGGAGAAACCGCCACCCGTCCTCCTCTGTCGGCCGTTGGAGGCCGAGCCCGGTTGCCACAGGATTGTTCCCATCAGAGCCACCAGCCTGCGGGAGTTCCAGTCATGCAGCCGATCTACGCCTTTTCCGATGCCGAACGCGACGAATTGTACGCAGCGCTGGAAAGCGTCGCGAAGAATCCGTACGAAAACTATCCGGCGTTCTCGACTGCCGTCGGCGAACTCGTCCAGCGGGGCGTGCCGGACTTTCTGGTGAAAGTGACCGATCGAGTACGCGAAGAGCGCCAGGAAGGCGTCGCCGAGGCTCATGCCCTTCGCAATTGCCCGCGTGACGAAATGATCCCGGTGCTCGACCACGACGATCCGCAGGCCGACAAGTACACCAAAAAGAAGACCTTCATCGCCGAGACGTTCCTCGAGCTCTTCGGCCAGCTCACCAGCACGCCGCTGCTGGCCTACGCGACGCGGTTCAAGGGCGACTTCTTCACCGACGTCATCGCCATCAACAAGTACAGCGGTAAGCAAACCGGCTACAGCGACGGCGAACTCGTCTTCCACAATGACCGCACCGCACACCCGGTGCGGGCCGACTTCATCACCCTGCTCGGGATGCGCTGCCCGATCGAGGAAGTGACGTACACGAGTTTCGTCGGCGGCTCAGCGCTGCTCGCGGCACTGACGCCCGACGAACGGCATGTGCTGCGTCAGAACCACTTCATCACTCCTTTCGACGTGGTCTCCCGGGACAACAACGACAAGCTGACGGTCTCGGGCCGGCACCCGATCTTCGAAAACGAGCACAGCATCCGGTACCTCGACACTCATACCACCGTCGCCCCGGAAGCGCCGCCGGAGGCGAAGGACGCCCTGCTCGCGCTCAAGAACGCGCTCGCCAGGGCCGAGCGGACGCGGCACCGGATCCTGGAAGGCGACCTATTCACCTTCGCCAACCAGGACGGTCTGCACAACCGGGAAAAGATCGAGGTGATCGATCCGGAACGATCCCGCTCGCGGTGGCTGCTCAAGACCTACGCCTTCCGCGACCAGGCAGCCGCGGACCGGCACACCGACCGCTGGCTCGACGGGATCGCCGGCCGCGTCGGCGACTGAATTCCCGACGCATTCCCCGTATCCGACTCCATTCGAGAGGTACCTGATGGACGCACATTCCACTCCCCGCCGGATCTCCATTTTCGACACCACCTTGCGTGACGGCGAGCAGGCGCCCGGAAACGCGATGCGACCCGACCAGAAAGTCGATCTGGCCCTGCGTATCGCGGGTCTCGGCGTCGATTGCGTCGAAGCGGGCTTCCCGGCTTCCTCCCCCAGCGACTTCGAAGCGACCCGCCTCATTTCGCAGGAAATGACCGGCACCCGGTTCGCCACGTTCTCCCGGACGACCCGTCGGGACGTCGAAGTCGCGGTTGAGGCGGGCGGCACCGCGAACCACGAGGTGCAGATGGTGGCCACCGGCAGTCGTATCCACCTCGAGCACAAGCGCGGCATCTCCCGTGAGGCGGCCGTGCTCGAGGTCACCGACACCGTGGCGTTCGCCCGTTCCCTCGGCGTCGAGCACATCTCGGTGGGTATCGAGGACGCCAGCCGCGGCGACGACGACCTGCTTCGCACGCTCACCGAAAGCGCGGTCGAGGCCGGGGCGACCTGCATCATCCTCGCCGACACGACCGGCTGCCACACCCCGGACGAGTACGGCACGCTGATCGGCAAGATCCGCGCGTGGGCACCGGCGCCGATCCGGGTGTCGACCCACTGCCACAACGACTTCGGCCTGTCACTGGCGAACGCCCTGGCGGGGCTGCACGCGGGCGCCGACGAGGTGCAGGTGACATTGGGCGGGGTCGGTGAACGCGCGGGCAACACCCCGCTGGAGGAGCTGGCCGCGTTGCTGGCCTACAAGACTGACCACCTCGGCATGTACACCGACATCGAGCTGCCCGCGATGTACTCCGCGTACAACGCGCTGCGGGCGGTGATCAAACTCGACGAGCCCCGTAACAAGCCCATCTTCGGCAAGTACGCCTTCGGCACCGCGGCGGGCATCCACCAGCAGGGCATGCTGAGCAACCCCGAGACCTACGAGTTCGTCGAGCCGGCTCGCTTCGGCCGCCAGCGCTCGATGCTGATCGCCCGGCACTCCGGCCGCGCCGTGCTGCGGCACCTGCTCGGCCAGCTCGGTGTCGAGGCCGACGCCGAACTCCTCAACGAGCTCTACCGCGTGCACATCGCCGAGCGGGTCGGCAGCGACTGCGAGGACCTCGACGTCGTCAGGGACCGGCTGGCAGCCGAACTCGTCGGCCGCGAGCTGGTACCGGACGGACTGGCGCTCTCCCGATGAAGTACGCCTATCTCGGTCCGCAGGGCACCTTCACCGAGGCCGCCCTGGACCTCTTGCCCGCGGTGGCCGGCGCCACGGCGACACCGTTCCCCACGGTGTTCGCCGCGCTGGCGGCCGTGCGCTCCGGCGAGTACGCCGGCGCGGTGGTGCCGGTGGAGAACTCGGTGACCGGCACCGTGCCCTCCACGTTGGGAGAGCTGGCCGCCAGCAACAGCCTGCTGCGCATCGACGCGGAGGTCGAGCTGCCGGTGACCTTCAGCCTGCTGGTCAACCCCGGCACCACGCTCGCCGACGTCACCCGCGTCCGCAGCCATCCGCACGCCCACGGCCAGTGCCAGCGCTGGCTCGCCCAGCAGCTGCCGAACGCGGAGCGGTTGCTGTCGGACTCGACAGCCGCCGCCGCGGAGGAGCTCGCGCTGTCCGGTCGCGGGGACGAAGCGGCGATCGCCGCTTCGATCGCCGGCCGCCGGTACGGCCTGTCCACGCTCGCCGAGGGCATCGGTGAACGCGACGACGCGGTGACCCGGTTCATCCTGGTCCGGGGTAGCGGGCCGTCACCGGCCGGCACCGGCCGCGACTGCAGCTCACTCATGGTCACGACCAGCTCGACGGGTGCAGGTGCACTGGTGGACGTGCTCGCGGAGTTCGCCGGCCGCAACGTCAACCTGTCGTGGATCCAGTCGTGGCCGGAAGGCTCGGTTCTCGGCCGTTACGACTTCTTCGTCACCATCGAGGGGCACCTCGACGACACCGACGTGTCGGAAGCCCTCACCGCCGTGCGCCGGAAAGCGGCCTCGCTGCTCTTCCTGGGCAGCTATCCCCGTGCGAATCGGCACGCACCGACCAGAGGAAAGGTCAGCCAGTGACCGAACACCGGATCGCGGTCGTCGGCAGCGGGCCGCGCGGCATGATGGTCGTCGAGCGCCTCGCCGCCCGGCTGACCGCCGAGCGCGCCGAAGCACCGGTCGTGCTGTACCTGATCGACGCGGTCGAGGTCGGCGCCGGCCGGGTGTACCGCTCGAACCAGCCCGAGTGGTTCCTGATGAACACGGTGGCGGGGCAGATCTCCGCCTTCTCCGGCCTGCCCGACGCCGGGCCCGCCCGCGCCGGTGCCGGACCGTCACTGGTCGAGTGGTGGGAGTCGGCAGACCCGGACTGCCCCGGCCCCGACAGCTACGCACCGCGAGCGGTCTACGGCCGGTACCTGCGTTTCGTCCTCGACGCCGTCCAGAACGGCCTCCCCGCGAACGCGCGGCTACGCCGCGTCAACGCTCGGGTGGCGGACCTGCAACCCGGTGATGGCGGCTACCGGCTCGAGCTTTCGGACGGCGAAATCCTGCACGTCGACCGCGTGGTATTGACCACCGGCCATTCGGTGCCCGAGCTGTCCGGGCGCGCCGCGGAGTTGGCCGCGTTCGCCGAGGACCGCCCCGCGGTGCGTTACGTACGCGGGGACTCCCCGGCGGATATGCCGCTGGACGAGGTGCTGCCGGGCACCCCGGTCGGCGTCGTCGGCCTGGGACTGTCCTTCTTCGACGTCATGGCGGCGTTCACGGTGGGCCGCGGCGGCCGCTTCGCCGAGGAGGGGAACGGCGACCTCCGCTACCTGCCCAGCGGCCGGGAACCCGTGCTGGTGGCCGGTTCCCGCAGTGGGATGCCGCTGCCCGCCCGCGGCCGCAACCAGAAGCCGCCCGCCTACTCCTACCAGCCGGCGCTGTTCACGCCCGAGCACGTCCGCCGCGGGATCTTCAACCGGCGCCTGGACTTCCGGGCGGACATCCTGCCCTGGCTGCTGGCCGAAGTCGAGCTGGTGCACTGCCAGACCCTGCTGCGCCGGACCTACGGCGCGGACGTCGCGGCTCGGTTCCGGGCGGAGGTGGCCGCCCGTGCCACGACCGGCGGCCCGGTGCCCGACGTCCGCGCGGTCGCGGAGCGGTTCGGCATCCGCGACCAGCCGGTGATCGATCTCGACGCGCTGGCCCGGCCTTTCGACGGCCGCACCTTCACCAGCAGGGCGGCCTTCGAACAGGAGCTCGCCGCCGCGCTGCGGGAAGACCTCGCCCACGCCGCGGAGGGCAACGTCGACTCGCCGACGAAGGCAGCCCTCGACGTCCTGCGGGACAACCGCTGGGTGATCCGCCAACTGGTGGACTTCAGCGGGCTGAACCCCGCTTCACACCAGGACGATTTCCTCGGCTGGTACGTACCCCGCAGCGCGTTCCTCGCCGCGGGTCCCCCGGAGGTCCGGCTGCGGCAGGTCCTCGCGCTCATCGACGCCGGTGTGCTGCGCATCATCGGTCCCGGCGCGGAGTTCGCCGGCGACACCGGAAGTGGCCGCTTCGTGGTGTCCTCGGCCGCGGTGGCCGGCGCCGAGGTCCCCGTCGACGTCCTGATCGACGCGCGCATCCCGTACCCGGACCTGCGACGCGACCTCAGCCCGCTCACGACGAGGCTGCGGTCCCGCGGAATCTGGACCGGCTACGTCAACCGGGACCAGGCCGCGGCGTTCGACACGGGCGGCGTCGCGGTCACCGCCAGCCCGTACCACCCGGTGGACCGGCACGGCCAGGCGGACAGCGGCCTGTACGTGCTGGGCATCCCCACCGAGCACACCCGCTGGTTCATGCAGGTCGGCAGCTGCCGGCCCGGCAAGTGGAGCGATTTCATCACCGACGCTGACGACATCGCGGCACACAGCCTCGCGGCGGTGACCGAAACCGCGCCGAGGCCGGTCTCCACCCCGGTCACGGCCGACGCACCGTGAGCGGTCCGCCGGACCACCGGCTCCCCACCTCCCGCCACCAGCCGAAAGGAGTTTGCCCGTGACGACACTCGCCCCGGTCGCCGAGGCAACAGCGCCCGCCGACCCGACCACCCACTGGTCCTCCGCCGACGGCCTGGACCCGTTCACCGCCGGCTCGGAACTACCACCGGAGCTGCGCGCCCGGCTGGACCACGCGCTCACGCGGCCCGCCGCGCAGCAGCCCGACTGGGGTGACGACCAGCGGTTGCAGGCGGTACGCGCCGAGCTCGAAAGCGTCCCGCCGATCACGGTCCCCGCCACGGTGGACCGCCTGCACGAGCAGCTCGGCGCGGTGGCCAGGGGCGAGGCCTTCCTGCTGCAAGGCGGCGACTGCGCGGAGACCTTCGCGGGCAACACCGAGCCGCACGTCCGCGGGGTCGTCCAGACACTGCTGCAGATGTCGGTGGTGCTCACCTACGGGGCGAGCATGCCGGTGGTGAAGCTCGGCAGGATCGCCGGGCAGTACGCCAAACCGCGGTCGTCCGCCCTCGACGCGCTCGGCCTGCCCTCCTACCGGGGCGACATCGTCAACTCGATGACCGCCACGCCGCAGGGCCGGATCCCCGACCCTGGCCGGATGATCCGCGCGTACGCCAACTCGGCGGTCACCACCAACCTGCTGCAGGCGCTGCTCGGCGGCGGCATCGCCGACCTGCACCGGGTCCACGACTGGAACAAGGACTTCCTGCTGAGCTCGCCCGCCGGTGAGCGCTACGAGGCGCTGGCCGAAGAGATCGACCGCGCGCTGCGGTTCATGTTCGCCTGCGGGGTCACCGACCGAAACCTCGCCACCACCGAGATCTACACCGGGCACGAGGCGCTGCTGCTGGACTACGAACGTTCACTGCTCCGCCTGGACACCCGCGAAGACACCGCCCGCCTCTACGACCTGTCGGCGCACTTCCTGTGGATCGGCGAGCGCACCCGCCAGCTCGACGGCGCGCACATCGCGTTCGCCGAGCTGCTGGCCAACCCCATCGGGCTGAAGATCGGTCCCGGCACGACCCCGGCCCAGGCTGTGGAGTACGCGCGGCGGCTCAACCCGCACAACGTGCCGGGCAAGCTCACCTTCATCGCCCGGATGGGCAACGACAAGGTGCGCGGTGTCCTCGCCCCGATCGTCGCGGAGGTGACCGCCGCGGGCTGCGCGGTGATCTGGCAGTGCGACCCGATGCACGGCAACACCCACGAGTCCTCCAACGGCTACAAGACGCGGTCCTTCGACCGGATCGTCGACGAGGTGCAGGGCTTCTTCGAGGTTCACAGGGCGTTGGGCACCCATCCCGGGGGCATCCACGTCGAGGTCACGGGCGAGGACGTCACGGAGTGCCTGGGTGGGGCCCAGGAGATCTCGGACGCCGACCTCGCCGGTCGGTATGAGACCGCATGCGACCCCCGCCTGAACACACAGCAGTCCCTGGAGCTCGCGTTCCTCGTGGCGGAGATGCTCCGCGGCTGACGCCAAACCCCCACCCCGCGGGTCGAGGGCTGGGTTCGGCCGACTCGGGGGCGCGGAACGGGCGACTCGCGGGCTGAATTCGGGCGACTCGCGGGGTGTGGTCAGAGGGTGCGGAGGGTGACCGTGGTGCCGGGCTCGACGAGGGACCCGGCGCTCGGGTCCTGCTCGATCACTCGGCCGTTGTCGCGACCGAACGGAAACCCGCGAGAGCCCTCCTCGGCGTCCAGCCCGGCTTCGCCCAGCTTGTCGGCAGCGTCGTCGAACCGCTTGCCGATCACGAAAGGCACCTCCACGCGGTATGTCTCCGCTGGGGGCTCGGGCCCCCGGCTGACCACCAGGGTGACGGGTGCGCCGATCGGGAGCGCGGCGCCGCTTGCCGGATCGGTGCCCAGGACGGCGCCCGCGGGCACAGTGGCGCTGAACTGATCGGCATCCGTGGTGCGCACCGGGGTGAGCCCCGCGTCCCGCACGGCTTGCTCCGCTACCGCTACGGCGGTTCCCGCGGCAACCACCGGCACTGTCGGACGGCCGGCCGAGATCGTGAGCAGTACTGTGCTGCCGCGCAGCAGCCGGGCCTCAGGCGGGGGATCCGTGGCGGACACGACACCGGCAGGCTGCCCGTCGTCGTGCGCCGTGGTGACGCTCGCGACGAGGTCGGCCTGGCCGAGCAACTGCTGCGCCGTGGTCTGCTCGAGCCCGACCAGGGGCGGCATCGCCGTCCACCGTCCGGTGCCGAGCCACCAGGCCGTCGCCCCTACCAGCAGGCAGAGCACGAGGACGATCGCGACCCAGACACCGAAGATCCGGCGGCTGCGCCGCCGGGCGCGCAGGTGCGGCGGTGGCCCGTCCGTCGCCGCGTGGTACTCGGCGTCCGCGGGGCGGGGCATCATCCGCGTGCCGGTGCGGCCCCCACCGGGTACGGGATGCGGGGCGGGGTACGCGCCGGTGCC
>NZ_JAODNM010000003.1 GCF_025464955.1 Amycolatopsis sp.
CGGGATGAAGTCCGGTCTCCCGTCACCGCCCATTCGTACTTCCCAACCACCACAATGTATTAATCGGTGGTGCCGTTCACAAAGGAGGGTCAAGTTGTTCAGGTCGGTTGGCCCACCTAGGATCCAATACACGATATGGTGCCCGTCGCAGTGTTTGGCGTGGCTTTTACAACCGGGAAACGCGCAACCGCGGTCCCGCATGACAAGTCGTCGCCGTTGCCCGGTGGTGATAATTCTCTTGGACCGACCCAAATCCATCGGCTCACTCTCGGTCCCGAGAACAGCAGGAATCACCTTGCAGTCACACGCCAACATCCGCGCCTCCGCCGCCGTGATCACGCCGCCATAGTCCAGCATCGCCGTCCCGATACCGGACTTCAACGTCTCGTAGTCCACGGTGACCGCCACATGGACCCGATCACCACCATGAGAAGGAATCTCGTCCACGGTCATCGCGAGGCGGACCAGGTCAACGAGAGCGTCGGCGTGGCGTTCCCATTGGCTGCGGGTGTCGCGGCCTTCCTCGGTGGAGTGCGGTTTCGCCAGTGGGTCGAGGGCGGCGCGGAGTTGGGCGTAGGCCAGGTTGTCGAGCTTGCCTTTGAGCGTCGCGGTTCCGTCGCGGTGTTCCTGGAACGACAACTCCCGCTGCGGTCTCTCCGGCGGATCCTTCGGCTCCGGCCCATCCGGGTCGAACGTGTTCAACAACCGGTCGCCGGCTTTGCGGACCTCGAGGGGTGTCGCCTGACGGGCGAGGTCGACGAGGATCTTCTCCGCACCCGCACGATCCCGAGCAGACACCGTCGCGGGCATCTTGATCATTGTGTTCACGATCTCATCCACATGCGCCGGAGTGATCTCACCGGCACGTGCCGCAGCACCAGCCAGTGGCGCGATCGCGGGGATCTCCGTGCCGCCTAGCGTGCTGGAGGAGTTCACCGCCTTGCCCCGGATCACGATCCGCTTCGCCGCCGCCGGGCCGATCTGGGTGACATCATCCAACCACAGTGCCGTGTTCAGATACTGGTAGACAACCTTCACACCCTCGGTCTCCACCTTCGCCGCCAGCACACCGAACAGCGCGTCACACTCGTTGTAAATCCGCGCCAGTTGACGGGCGATCGCAGCAGCTTCCACCGGATTCGCACGCCGAATCTCGGCAAGCGAGGGAAACCGGATCACCGAGCTGGACACCCCTTTATACTACCGCAGATCGAACGCCTCTTCGATACACGAACGACTGAACCGCTTTATCGCTGCACGTGATCATGGATTGGACGTGAAGGCCACCTTCACGGCAAATTACGTCGTGAAGGTGGCCTTCACGTCCAACTGCACATCGCAGGTGTCACTCACAGATGCACCAAGCCCGGGAGGCCGGTTGCTTAATGTGAGCGACTGCAAGGAAAGTCCTTTTCGACTTCTGACGAAACGCAGCCACCGGCACAGCGGAACGGGCCAAGATCCGCCGCTACAGAATCCCAGTCCGCCCAGGTCCTTGCTGCAGTAGAGCCACCCGCACAACGGAACGGGCCATCAAGATCCGCCGCTATTCGACGGTGACGCTCTTCGCCAGGTTGCGCGGCTTGTCGATGTCCCGCCCGAGGTGGATCGCAATGCGGTGGGCGAACACCTGGAGCGGGATGGCGAACAGGATCGGGTCGAGTTCGGGTTCGCTGCGGGGCACGCGGATGACGACGTCGGCCAGTCCGTCGGGGAGCTCGGCGTTGGTCACCGCGATGACCGGGCCGCCGCGGGCTTTGATCTGTTCCATCGTCCCGATGTTCTTGGCCAGCACCTCGTCGTCGGGCACGATCACCACCGACGGCATGTGCGCGTCGATCAACGCGAGCGGGCCGTGCTTGAGTTCGGCCGCCTGGTAGGCCTCCGCGTGGATGTAGGAGATCTCCTTCAGTTTCTGCGCACCTTCGCGCGCGACCGGCCAGCCGCGGACGCGGCCGACGAAGAACATGTGCTCGGCCGACGCGAACCGCACCGCGGCGGCCTCGATCTCGGCTTCGGCGGCCAGGATCTCGGCGATCCGGTCCGGCAGCTCCGCCATCGCCGCGACGATCCGCTTGCCGTGGGCCATCGATAGGTCCCGAACGCGGCCGAGCAGCAGCGCGAGCATCGCCGAGGACACGCACATGTTGGTGACGGCCTTCGTGGACGCCACCGAGACCTCTGGACCGGCGTGCAGCAGGACACCCCGGCCGCACTCCCGGCCGACCGCGCTGCCGACCACGTTGACCATCCCGATCACCCGGCCGCCCTTGCGCTTGAGCTCCTGCACGGCGGCGAGCGTGTCGAGCGTTTCGCCGGACTGGCTCACTGCGACATACAGCGTTTCCGGGTCCACGACAGGATTGCGGTAGCGGAACTCCGAAGCCGGTTCCGCGTCCGCCGGGAGCCGCGCCCATTCTTCGACGAGGTTGGCGCCGAGCTGGCCCGCGTAGTACGCCGACCCGCAGCCGAGGAACTTCACCCGGCGGAACGAGCGCAGCTCGTGCGGGTCCAGGTCGAGGCCACCGAGCCGGGCGGTCGAGAAGCGCTCGTCGAGCCGGCCGACCAGCGCGCGGCGCACAGCGTCGGGCTGCTCGTGCATCTCCTTGCGCATGAAGTCGTCGTAGCCGTCGTGCTGATAGTCCTCGTCGGCGACGTCGACCATGGTCTCGGTCTTCGACGTCCGGGTCGCCTGCAGCGTGCTGGTGTGGAAGTCGTCGGCACCCAGCGTCGCCAGCTCGCCGTCGTCGAGATAGACCACGCGCTGCGTGTAGCGGACCAGCGCGGCGATGTCGGAGGCGACGAACATCTCGCCTTCGCCGATCCCCAGCACGATCGGGCTGCCGTTGCGAGCGACGACCAGCTCGTCGGGCTTGCGGACGTCGAACACGACGATGCCGTAGGCACCTTCGACCTCGCGCAGCGTCGTCCGGACGGCGTCTTCGAGCGAGGCGGCGCCGTCGCGCAGCGCGCGGGCGATCAGGTGCGCGAGGGACTCGGTGTCGGTCTCGGAGGTGAACTTGACGCCGTCGGCGGTCAGTTTCGTTCGCAGCTGCTCCGCGTTCTCGATGATTCCGTTGTGTACCACCGCGATGTGGCCGTCTTCGTCCACCTGCGGGTGGGCGTTCGCGTCGGTCGGTTCGCCGTGGGTGGCCCACCGCGTGTGCGCCAGGCCGACCTTCGCGGTGAGCCCGGTGCCGACCAGGTCACGCAGTTCGTCGACCCGTACCGCGGCCTTGGTCACCCTCAGCCGCCCCCGGTGGGGCACGGCGATCCCCGCGGAGTCGTAACCGCGGTACTCGAGCCGGTGCAACCCTTCGAGGAGGATGGGGGCGGCCTCACGACGGCCGATGTACCCGACGATTCCACACATGCGAAAAACCTTCCGTACCTGATGAACCCGGGGCGGCCGCGCTGGTCGCGGGCCCGCTACCCGTAGACGATGCGGCGGAGCTGGCGCTCGGTGAGCTCAGGCGAGCCGACGGGGCGCTCGGCGAGCTCGGCCGAGATCACCGCCCAGATCAACGTGTTCCGGTGCCCGCGCCGCTGCAGTTCAGCGTGCCGGCGCCGGACGAACTCGTCGGTCGTCTCACTGAAGTAGGCGACCACGTCCGCAACCACCCGCGACGCCGTGGACGCGGGCAGACCGGTCGACGCGGCAATGTGCAGAGTCAGCTCTGCATGCGGCGACCGGTCCATGTCCAGCACTGTGACAGTCCAGGGCGCCCGGCGCAAATTTCCTGCCCGAAATCGGGCAGGATTTCCCCGATTCGCCAAAATTTGCTGGTTCACCGGCCCGGTTGGCGACTTTCGGACCCCCGGCGACCCATACCCAGCCCGCGCCGGATTGCCTGCCAAACAGCAGGGCGCGACCGCGAACTTCGTGCTCAAACCCGATTCCCGCTAGGAACGCGTCGGTCAGACGGCGTGGGCGAGAAGCATGGCGGCGGCTTCCTTCGCCTTGAGCGCGGAGTCCGGCGAGCCCGAAATACCGGCGGTCACCATCGCACCCTCGGCCAGCAGGGTGAGCTGGTCGGCAAGCCAGGCCGGGTAACCGGCGGCGGCCGCGAGCTCCCGCAGGTATTCGCCGAACGCGTCCTTGTGCTCCCGGACCACCGCCGCCACCCCCGGTGACGTGGCGCCGACCTCGCCGAAGGAGTTGATGAACGCGCAGCCGTGGAAGTCCGGTTCGGAGAACCACTCGCCCAGCCAGTCGAACACCGCCAGCAGCCGCAGCGCCGGATCCGGCTCAGCCTCGACATGCCGCGCGAGCCGACCCCGCCACCTGACGTCCCGCCGCCGCAGGTAAGCCTCGACGAGGTACTCCTTCGACGAGAACAGCTGGTAGAGCAGCTTCAGCGAGACACCCGAGCGCGTGCGCACGGCGTCCATACCCACCGCGTGCACCCCGCGCTGGTAGAACAGCTCCTCGGCGGCGTCGAGCACCAGTTCACCGGCCACGTCGCCGTCCATGTCAAGCCACCCTCGCACCAGGTACCACCGAGAACCACCGTTCTCCTCCCAGCCTACTGGCACGATCACAGATATGACCGGACCCCTCCCGCCCAGCGTCGTGCTTGTTCACGGTCTCTATCACGACCCGCAGCATTTCAACCTCATCGCGCGTGCGCTCCGGGCCAAGGGATTCGACGTGGCGGTTCCCGAACTTCATCGCGGCTCGCTCGAAGCGGACACCGAAGCGGTGCAGCAGGTCGTCGACACGATGAGCAGGCTTCCCGTGGTATTCGGGCATTCCTATGGCGGTTCGGTGATCACCGGTCTCACCAGCGTGGCTCACCTCGTCTATGTGGCTGCGTTCGTTCCCGCCGAAGGCGAAAGTGCGGCCGGGCTCGGCGGCACCAGTCCACAACTTGCCTCGGCGATCGTCTCTTCGGAAAGCGGCGCGACACACCTCGCCCCCGGAGTCGCCGCAGACCTCTTTTACCACGATTGCCCCGCCGAACTGGCCAAGCGGGCAGTCAGCCTCCTGCGCCCACAGCTACCGGGGTGCGGTCGAGGGATCCCCCGTCGGCACGCCTGGCGTGACACACCCAGCACCTACGCCGTGTGCCAAGGCGACCTGGTCCTTGACCCAGCCCTCCAAGCGCGAATGGCAAGCCGATGTGGCACGGTCCGCACCTGGCCGTCCGGCCATTCACCTTTCCTGAGCCGCCCCGACCTCGTCGTCGAGCTCATCGACGAGGTCAGCCGCCAAGCCGTCGGCCCGGATGACAAAACGGCTCTTGTGTCGCGTGTGGATCGCGAGTGTGGGACTCAGCGCCCTGAGTGTGGGACTCGCGGCGTGACCCCGGTGGGCTCGGTCAAGCCGCGTCATGGAAGACCAGCCCGAGCGTGTGGCGAAGGCCCGAGCGCACCGTGGAAACACCGTGCCGCATGGGCGCGGCGGACCAACCGCGCACTGATCGCACCGGCCGGTCGCGGGTGGTGAAGATCAGCCCGTGCCCCTGCCGAAGCAGGTTCGACATGCCTCGCGATTGTGCTCGCGGCCGCTGTTCGACCAGCAGGAACTCCCCGCCGGTGTGATCGACTTCCGGTTCGTCGAGGCCGATGACGACCTGCAGCGGGAACACCAGGTCGCCGTAGAGGTCCCGGTGCAGCGCGTTCCAGTCGCCCGCCTGGTAGCGCAGCAGGATCGGAGTCGGTTTCACCTGGCCCGCCTCGTGACACCGGTCGAGCCATTCCTCGAGGGTGTCGGGCCATGGGGCCGGCCTGCCGAGCTTCTCCGCCCAGCCCCGCGCGATGGGCAACAGGATCGGGTAGAACGCCGACCTCAGTTCCGCGACGACCTCAGGCAGCGGGTGCGCGAAATACCGGTACTGCCCGGACCCGAACCGGTAGCGGGCCATGTCGATGGTGGACCTGAACCGCGTCACGTCCGCGTACAGCGCCGATATCCGCCGGCATTCCGCCCGGCTCAGCAGCGGACCTGTCGGCGCGCATCCGTACTCGTCCAGCTCACCCGCGATCACCCCCGTGTCCAGGCGGGCCATGCGGGAACCCCGGTCTGTCGTCACTGCGTCCATACTGTCCATCCCATCGGCCGGGGCGTGCTGCCGCTGGCGGAAAACAGACCTCGTGTCCAGGTGTGAAAGACCGCGGAACTGGGTACTGACTGACTGCCATGGTTCCGCCCAGGGCGGACCGGACTCTGTCATTTCGGATGAATCGGACTGTGTTACGCCGGATTTCGGGAGTGCCCCATGCTGAGCCACCACGACAAGGCCGAACTGGATCGGATCGAGCGCGAGCTGGCGGCCAGCAGCCCCGAACTCGCCCAGCTCCTGCGCACGGGCAAACGGCCCCGGCGCGGCTGGATGAACGCACTACTGGTCGTCACCGGCACGCTCGGCGGGCTCATCCTGGCGCTGGGCATCATCGCGGCCAACGCACCGCTCGTGCTGTGCGGCGTGATCGCGGCCGGTTGCGTCGCCACCGTCCTCATCGTCCGCCGGGCGCATCGCAACGACTGACCCCTCAAGCCCCTCCCGCCAGAACCGGCCGCAACCACGGCGGAATGGCGCTGCCTTCTTCGTAGCAGAGGTCCAGCAGCCCGACGGCCCAGCAGAGCATGTGCACGAACACCACTCGCATCTCCTCCGACTGGGACGCGACCAGGTCGAGTTGGAGTTCGGCGTCTTCAGCGGATCCGTGCACGTAGGCGAGCATGATGCGAGTCGCCGCGCGCTGCGCCGGCTCGACGTCGTCGATGGAAATCGGCTGGCCTTCGAGGTCCTCACCACCGACGACGAGCACGTCGCCCCCACCCGTCTCCGAGCTCCCCACCAGTGAGAACAGCATCTCCACGTTGGCGATGGCCAGTTCGCGGACGCTGTCGCGGGCCGTCTCGTCCGACGCGGCGACCAACTTCGTCCACAGCATCACGGCTTCTTGGTCCTCACCCCGGCGCAGAGCTGTCACCGTGCCCACGATGATCGACTGGACCACCTCGCGGTCATTCATCGCCCTCAGCTCCCTCATGCGCTCGACCAGGTAATTGTCGTCGGCCCACCCGCAAAACGGCGGCCGGCTGGGTACCTGGTACCCAGCCGGCCGCCTCGCCAACCACAAATCACCGAGCCAAATTTCCGAGGGTCAGCGAGCTGCCTGATGTCGTCCCAGCAGGGTCACCAGACTGTCGTGCTCGCCCGCGTCACGGAAGTTGGGCGGCTCCGGCCTGGTGAACGTGTGGTTTCCCGCTCCCAGCGCCGCCAGGAACCGCGCCACGGCCTTGGGGGCCGGGATCACCTCGGTGCCGCCGAGATAGGCCAGCACGGTCAACCCCTCGTCACCGACCGCGTCCACCACGACCGCCCATCCGTGCCGCTCATCCCAGGTCAGCGCCACATCGCGGCCCGGGAACCGGCCAAACCGCCCGTCCAGCGCCACATACGCCGACGCCGGCACGTCCAGATCCACCGCACAGGACTCCAGTCCCACGCCCAGCGCGGACGCCACCGCGTCCAGATATCCCAGCAGCCGTCGCGAAAATTGCCGCTCGGTGTCACTCTCGAGGTCACTGCCTAAACCGACCAGGCTGGTCACAGCGTGTTCCACCGTCCCTCACCCGTTTGCGAATCCCTCGGCCCGGCAGGTCACCGGAACCGAGTAGTGGCTGCCCACCCACGATCGCGTTGAACACATTTTCCGATATCGGGAGCCGTGGCGAAACAGCCGAAAAGGGAGTATTTCATAAATACTATGGCAACGAAGTTGGGCGAGTACCAAGAAAAGCGTGACGCCGACCGCACGCCGGAACCGTTCCCGGACGGGGCCGAAACCGGTTCCGACGATGGCGACACATTTGTGATCCAGGAGCACCACGCCCGCCGGCTGCACTGGGACGTGCGGTTGGAGCGTGACGGAGTGCTCGTCTCGTGGGCCGTTCCGATGGGCCTGCCCAACGACCCCGAAACCACGCACCTCGCCGTGCATACCGAAGACCATCCCTTGGCATACCGCACTTTCGAAGGAACGATCCCGGCCGGCGAGTACGGCGCGGGCCGCATGAGCATCTGGGATTGCGGACGTTACGAGACTCTGCACTGGAACGACCACAAGGTCGACGTCGTCCTTCGTGGCGAGCGTGCAAACGGGCGTTACGAGCTTGTCAACCAGCACGACGAAGACGAGCCGCGGAAATGGATGATCCGGCGCAAGCACGCTGCGGCCGACGGATGGGAACGCCTTCCGTCATTTCTCAAGCCGATGCTCGCGGAATGCGGGAAAATTCCACCAACCGCACCGAAGGGTCGGTGGGCATACGAATTCGACTGGTCGGGACTGCGCACTTCAGCAAGGATCCGAGGCGGCCGGGTCGTCCTACTCGACGCCGACGGGAACGACGTGACCGACTCATTTCCCGAACTTCGTGGCCTTGGCGAAGGTTTCGGCTCCACCGAGGCCTACCTCGACGGCGAAATCATCGTGCTCGACCAAGGCAAGACCAGCTCCGACGCGCTGGCTCGACGACGACAGGTCACCACGGTCAGTGCGGCGAAACGCCTCGTCCGGCAGCTGCCTGCGGTCTACCTCGCGTACGACATCCTCCACTACGACGGCGAAGTCCGGTGGGACCTGCCCTACCTGGATCGGCGGGCGCTCCTAGCGGATCTCGGGCTCTCCGATGAGCACTGGCAGACACCGGAGCACTATCTCGACGAGGGCGAGGCCGTGCTGGAGGCGAGTGAAGCCCACGGACTCGCCGGGGTCGTGGCGAAGCGGACAACCAGTCCATACCGGTCCGGGGAACGCTCACGTGACTGGCGCCTCATCCCCACCACCACCCGGACGTGTGAAACTGTTTCGCGGTAGGCATTCCGGCACCACCCGCCGGGGGCAGCGAGGGAGGCAGCGTCGTGGTCTTCACCTTCGTCCGCCGGTGGTGGGATCCCGCACGGCCCAGTCGGCAGAGCACGGTGGAACTGGCATGCGGCGGGCGCGTCGCTGTGCGCGACGCGAACGGCCACGCCACGCTCACGGTGACCACCGCACCCGATAGCTCCGGGCGGACGCACACCGTCATCGTCCCGCTCTCGATCGCCGAGAAAGCGGAACTCAGCCAGGCTCTCGGTTCCTCGGGCGACAAGAACCAGGGATCGCGCTGACAACGCTCACTCAGATGTGCCGCAACGTGTAGGCGGCTTCGGCGTACACACCTCCCTGCGGGCTATCGGGAGCAGGCTCGACCCCGGACACCTTGCCGGCGAACATTTCGGCGTTGTCCACCGCGACATACCCGAGGGCGTCAGAGGTGTCCCAGTAGCGACGGGTGTTGGCCGAGACCGCGTACACCGTCGTGAAGGAGGCGTCGGGCGCGGTCAACGCGGCACGCACGAATCCGACGCAGTCGCGCGGGCTCAACCACGTCGCCAGGTGCCGGGTATCCCGCGGCTCCTCTTCGAAACTGCCGATGCGCAGACAGACCACCGACAGGCCGAACTTGTCCGCATACAGCCGGCCGAGCGCCTCGACCGCGACCTTGCTGACACCGTAGAAACCATCCGGTCGCGGTGGCCGAGCCGGTGACACCAACTCCGACACGGGGTAGAAGCCCGCCGCCCGGTTGCTGCTCGCCAGCACCACCCGCCGGACGCCTTGCCGCCGGGCCGCCTCCAGAACGTGATAGGTCCCCTGGACGTTGGCCTCCATCACCTCCGCGAACCCGGCCTCGTCCGGGATCCCACCGAGGTGGACGACGGAGTCCGCACCGTCGAAGGCCGCGATCATCCCGTCGAGATCGAGCAGGTCCAGCTGCCGCGCTCGCTCGACCGGGTTCAGCGGGTCCACCGCGACTCGATCGAGCAGAACCAGCTCCTCTGCCTCGTCCCGCAGCGCGGCTCGAACCACGGTGCCGATCCGGCCGGCCGCACCGGTCAGTACGACACGACCCAAGTTCCTGGTGTTGGTCATGTCGGCAGTGTGCCGGAGGGTACCGACAGTTTCCGGCGGTTTGCCGACCAACCTCGGCGGGTAACCAGCGAAGAGACGATCAGCAAGGGAGTAGGTCATGCCGGAAGCGACGTGGAGCAAGAAACGCGAACGCCAGTACGAACACATCAAGTCCTCGCAGAAGAAACGCGGCGCCGGCGAAGACCGCGCCGAGGAGATCGCCGCGCGCACGGTCAACAAGAACCGTGCCAGGGCCGGTGAATCCTCAACGGCGAGCAAGACCTCGATCCGGGACATGTCACCGCAGAAACGCGGCGGGCAAAGGTCCGGCCGGGGCCAGGGGCCGAAGGGTCCCACCAAGGATCAGCTGTACAACGAAGCGAAAAAGCGCAATATCGAAGGGCGTTCGAAGATGACCAAGAAGCAGCTCGAAAACGCGTTGAGCCGCTGATCCGGCACACCGGAAAGGGCGCGTTACCCGCAGCTGCGGGTAACGCGCCCTTTCGCTTCGAGTCGGTGTCTTTTCGGTGCGGTGCCTCAGGAATCCGGCATCGTGTAGCCGGCCTGCTGCTCCAGACCGGGGCTGACGCTCGGAAAGCGCCCACCTGACTGGCCGGGTACCGGGCCGATGACGGGGCCGTTCGTCCCGTGCTGTGTGGCGCGCAGTTCACGGCGCCTGGTCGCGGCTGTCTCCATCACCTGGTCACCGCGGATACGGCTCAGGATCGCCAGCGTGACCCCGTGGGCCACCGCGAGCAGGAGCAGCACCACGCCCAGTCTGCCGACCACGGCCGCCATCGAACTGCTGCCGCCGAGGTCGATCGTGGAGAGCAAGGCCAGCAGGCCCAACACCGCGAAGTGGAACATCACGGTGATCAGCCGGACCATCGAAGCACCGGCCACCGGGTCACCATAGGAGTGCTCGAGGTACCGCCGTCCGCTTCGGTAGATGAACTGGCCGTCGACCAGCACCAGTGCGACACCGATCAACAGGAAAGCCAGATACGCGTTGTCGTCCATGCCGAACGTCCTTTCTCGCCGCGTCCACAGCTCCGGGTCCTCACTGGGAGTACCCCCGCCGCTGCATCGGGAAACCGCTAACCCTCGAACGTGTCGGGGTCCGGTCCGGTGCGACGGCCCTTGTCGAGTCCCGCGATGGCGGCCATTTCATGCCCGCCCAGCTCGAAGTCGAAGATGTCGCGGTTCTCCTCGATCCGGGACGCCGTCACCGACTTCGGGAAGATGACGTTGCCGTGCTGGAGATGCCATCGCAGCACCACCTGCGCGGGTGTCTTGCCGATCTTCCCCGCGATTTCGGTCAGCGCCGGCTCGTCGAGGACCTCACCCTGCGCAAGAGGGCTCCACGCCTCGGTGATGATGCCGTGGTCCTGGTGGTAGGCCCGCAGTTCGGTCTGCTGGAGTGCGGGGTGCAGTTCGATCTGGTTCACCGCCGGTGTGGTCGTTCCGGCCTTCACCAGTGCCTCGAGGTGCGCGGGCTGGAAGTTCGACACCCCGATAGCGCGGGCCTTGCCGGACCTCGCGAGGTCCTCGAATGCTTTCCACGTCTCGACGTAGAGGTTCTTCTTGGCCAGCGGCCAATGGATCAGGTACAGGTCGACGTAGCTGGTGCCCAGCCTGTCCAGGCTCCCGTCCAGCGCCTTGACTGCGTTGTCGTAGCCGTGCTGGTCGTTCGCGAGTTTCGTGGTGATGAAGACGTCTTCACGAGCGATGCCGGACTTCGCGATGCCGACGCCGACGCCGACTTCGTTGCCGTACATCTGCGCGGTGTCGATGTGCCGGTACCCGACGTCCAGCGCCGTCCGGACACTCTCCGCGGTGTCGTCGGCGGGGATCTGGAACACGCCGAAGCCCAGCTGAGGAATGGTGGTGCCGCTGATGAGCTCGATATTCGGGATGTTCGTCATATCCTCTCGGCTACCCGGGATCAGCCGCACCGAAACGTGCGATCGGCCGACCGCGGCGCGTCGCGAAACTCCCCGAATCAGTCTCCGAAGCTGTCGGCGCGGGCCGCGGCCCAGTCCTCGGCCCAGCCCTGCGGCGGATCTGACAGCAGCTCACGCTTGCCGAGCCATTCGTAAAGCTCGCCATAGGAACGAACCGTGCATGGGTCGACGCGCCGACGCAGCATGTGCGGCCCCAGCTCGTCCGGATGCTGCGCGCCGAGGGTTGCCATGATCTGCATCGCGCTGCGGACCGTCGCGCGCTGGAATCGGTGCACCCGCTCGGACTTGTCGCCGACATCGAGCGCGCGAGCGCGTTTCGGGTCCTGAGTGGCCACCCCCACCGGACAGGTGTTGGTGTGGCAGCTCTGCGCCTGGATGCAGCCGACGGCGAACATCATCGCCCGTGCGGCGTTGGTGTAGTCGGCGCCCTGGATCATCCGCTTGACGATGTCCGCGCCCGAGGCGACCTTCCCGCTGGCGCCGATCTTGATCCGATCCCGCAGGCCGGTGCCCACCAGTGCGTTGTGGACGGTCATCAGCCCGTCGGTCAATGGCGTGCCGAGGTGGTCGGCGAACTCCAGCGGCGCCGCGCCCGTCCCGCCCTCGGACCCGTCGACGATGATGAAGTCCGGGGTCGTGCCCTCGTCGAGCATTGCCTTGCACACAGCCAAGAACTGCCGCCGCGAGCCCACGCACAGCTTGAACCCGGCGGGTTTGCCACCGGAGAGCTCACGCATCTTCGCGACGAACCGGACAAGTTCGCGCGGGGTGGAGAAAACCCGGTGGTACGCGGGTGAAATGACGGTCTCCCCCAGCGGCACATCGCGCACCCGGGCGATCTCGGCGTTGACCTTCGCGCCCGGCAGCACGCCACCGACCCCGGGTTTCGCGCCTTGGGACAGCTTCAGCGAAACACATTTAACGTTGTCGTGCGCGGCTTTGTCCGCGAACTCCCGTTCGTCGAAGCCGCCATCCTTGGTGCGGCAGCCGAAGTAGCCCGTGCCGAGTTCCCACACCAGGTCCCCGCCATGCTTGAGGTGGTACTCCGACAGCCCGCCCTCACCGGTGTCGTGCGCGAACCCGCCGAGCGCGGCACCCTTGTTGAGGGCCAGGACCGCGTTGGTGGACAACGATCCGAAGCTCATCGCGGATACGTTGAGCAGCGCCATCTCGTAGGGCTTCGTGCAGTCGGGGCCGCCGATCGTGACCGTCGGCGGGACTTCCGGCGGCGGTTTCGGAGCCATCGAATGCACGAGGAACTCGTGCCCGTCGGCGTAGACGTCGCGCTCTGTCCCGAAGGGCTCGGCGTCCTCGGCGCCCTTCGCCCGTTCGTAGACGATGTCGCGAATGTCGCGATCGTACGGACGCCCGTCGAAGTTGCGCTCGATGAAGTACTGCTGCAGCTCCGGCCGGATCCCCTCGAACAGGAACCGCAGATGTCCGAAGACCGGGTAGTTGCGCAGGATGGAATGCTTGCGCTGCACCAGATCCCACCCGCCGATGGCGGCCAGCAACAGCAGCGGGACGGCGAGCACCCACCACCCCGCGGAAAGGGTGACGGCGAGCGCCGCGACACCGAGCGCGACCAATCCGAGCAAGCCGACCAGGCCGATTCTCAGCACGTCAAGAATCTAGACGCCGACCCGCGGACCCGCAGCGCCGACCTACTGGTTCTCCGCAGGCGGCACGCTGTGGATCGCGAGCAGCGCGATGTCGTCGTGCTCGATGTCACCGAGCCACGCGCGGACATCGGCGCGGACACGCTCGACCACCTCGTCCGCGGTGAAATCCACACAGCCGGCAAGGAGCTGGATCAGCCGCTCCTGGCCGTAAAGCTGCGTGCGGTCGTGGTCGCCGCGGGCCTCGGTGATCCCGTCGGTGTAGAGCAGGCACATGTCCCCGTTGGCCAGGTCCACGCTCGCCTCGGCGAACCGGGCATGCGGGGAGATACCGACCAGCATGCCCGGCAGCACCACCTCCTCCACCTCACCCGTACGCCGCAGCACCAGCGGCGCCGGGTGTCCCCCGGAGGCCAGGGTCAGCAGCAGGCCGTCGCGTCCGGGAACCACCGAACCGACGACGAGCGTGGCGAACCGGCTGCTGCCGGCGGCGATGAGCGCTTCGTTCAGCTTGTCCAGCAGCTGCCGCCCGTCCCGCTCGACGAGGTGCAGCGCGGCTAGCGTGTGCCGGACCCGGCCGGTCAACGCGGCCGCCTCGGCGCCGTTCCCGCAGATGTCGCCGAGCACCAGCAGCGCGCTGCCGTCGGCACGGGGATGCAGGTCGTAGAAGTCTCCGCCGACGTCGAGCGCCCCGCTGGACGGCTCGTACCAGACGGCCGTCCGCGCGCCGCGCAGCTCGGGCAGCAGACGCGGGCGCAGCGTGGTCTTCAGGCCTTCGGTCGCTTCCTTCTGCAGACCGAAGCGCTCAGCGGCGGCCAGCGCCTCGCCGGCGCGCCGGGCGAAGTCCCCGATCGCGCGGTGCCATTCGCCGCCGGGCACCGGGCGCTCGCTGGTGCAGCCGAAAACGACCGCTCCGGGCACCCCGCCGCCGTCCGCGGTCAGTGACGCCACCGACACCGACTGGCGCTGTCCGAGCCTGCTCACGAGGGCCGAGGGCAGACCGAGAACCTCGTCGCCGGACAGCTCGACGGCGGTGGAGTGCCCGACGGCACCGGAGACGGCTTCGGTGAAGATCGGCGCGATGGCCGGACGCACTCGCCGGACCTTTCCCCGCGACGCCGTCGAGCCGGCTTCGAAGCCCCACCACTCCCACCGCCCGCGGCTCAGCGGCAGCACGACGATCGCGCAGTCCGCCAGCTCTCCCGCGGCCAACTCGGCGACCAGGCCCGCGGTGGCGTCCCGGTCCTGCGCACCGATCAGGCGCGCATAGGTCCCGGCGAGGAACGCGTCCCACTGGGGTTGGAGATCGAGGACGGGACCGGCCTCGGCCGGAGCGAAGAACGTCCAGATCCGCCAGCCCTGGCCGATCGTGCGGCACCGCACCGGCAGCCGATGCCCGGCGTACTCGATCGAACCGTCGATCGGCTCCGCCGGTGCCCCGTCGACGCCCGGGTCGAGCAGCTCTTCGAGGTCGTGCCCGGCTTCCGGCCAGTCACCGGGGTGCAGGAGCGTGAACAGCTCGTAGGCGGCCGGGTTGAACCAGCGGACGCGAGCGGCCGCATCCTGCAGCACCACCGCGTCGCGGACGTCGGCCAGCAGTTCCCGCCAGAACGAACCGGTCTCCGGCAGGTCCTGTGGCTCCGCGGCTTCGGCGTTCACGACGTCCTGTCCCGCTTCGCCCGGGCCGGCGGCCCGTCGCACTGCCATTACCGAACCCTCCCACCCATGCCCGCCGAGCCCGGCGATCCACCTCCCAAGACACCCTGTCGGTCGAAGTGTAGAGCGAATCATGGGACCCTGGTCAACGACCATGCGGTGACACGCATGGCGTCCAGGCACATGGTGGAGAGGTACGCACGCATGGCACCGCAAGGCCGGGGAACCGGCAGCCCCACCGAACCCGCACGCGACCGAGCCGAGGGCATCGACGGCGCTGTCTACGACACGGACATGTCCGGCGAGGAATCGACGCTGGAACGCCTGCTCGCGGCCGTGCGGGATCTCGGCGAGGGCAACTTCCGCCGCCGGATCGTCCTGCAGGGCGATGGCATCCCGGCGCAGCTCGCGACCGCGTTCAACGCCATCGCGGAGCGCAACCAGCGGCTGGTCAGCGAGCTGCTGCGGGTCAGGACCAGCGTCGGGCTGGAGGGCAACCTCGGCGAGCGCGTCGCGACCGAGGTGGGACCAGGCGGCTGGGCGACGGCCGTCGAGGTGGTCAACGGCCTCATCGAGGACGTGACCCGGCCCACCATCGAACTCAACCGAGTCCTCGGCGCCGTCGCGGAGGGCGACCTCTCGCAGCCGATGGCCCTGCAGCTGAGCGGGCGTCCACTGCACGGCGAGTACGCGGAACTCGGCAACACGGTCAACGGCCTGCTGGAGCAACTGTCCCGCTTCGCGTCCGAAGTCACGCGCGTCGCGCGGGAGATCGCGAGCGAGGGCCGCCTCGGCGGGCAAGCCGAGGTACCCGGGGTCACCGGGACCTGGCGCGACCTGACCGACTCGGTCAACTTCATGGCCACCAACCTCACCGACCAGGTCCGCAACATCGCCCAGGTCACCACCGCGGTGGCGCGCGGCGACCTGACGCAGAAGATCAACGTCGACGCCCGCGGCGAGATCCTCGAACTCAAGAACACCATCAACACCATGGTCGACCAGCTCTCCGACTTCGCCGACGAAGTCACCCGAGTCGCCCGCGAAGTCGGCAGCGACGGCCGCCTCGGCGGCCAAGCCGAAGTCCCCGGAGCGGCCGGGACCTGGCGCGACCTCACCGACAACGTCAACTTCATGGCGGACAACCTCACCAGCCAGGTCCGCAACATCGCCCAGGTCGCCACCGCCGTCGCGAAAGGCGACCTCTCGCAGAAGATCGCGGTCGACGCGAAGGGTGAGATCCTCGAACTCAAGAACACCCTGAACACCATGGTCGACCA
>NZ_JAODNM010000009.1 GCF_025464955.1 Amycolatopsis sp.
ATGTGCCGGAAGAGCAACTCGCCGACGCCGGGGACCGTGCGGCGCTCGGCATCCCCGCTGGCGTGGAGTTCATGACCAAACCGCAGTTGGCTCAGGACATTCTCGCCGACATGATCGCCGACGCGACGATCCCGCCGTGGATCGCCGGCGACGAGGTCTACGGCCGGTCCGGGAAGCTTCGCGGGTTTCTTGAGGGCAACGGAGTCGGGTACGTGATGCGTGTCGGGTGCGCCTTCGTCGCCGAGGTTTCACCCGGTCAGCGGGTACACGCCGATGCCGCCGTGGTCGCGCATCTGGCCAAGCGGAAGCATCTGCGGAGGTGGCAGATCTGTTCGGTGACCGGCTCGAAAGGTGAACGTGCCTACTCCTGGGCTTGGCTGTCCACTACCAGCGATCGGCATTTTCTGTTGATCCGCAAGCACCTGCGCACCGGTGAGCTGGCCTATCACTACTGCTACGTGCCGTCCGGACGAGTGGTCGCGCTGATGTCCCTGGTCCGGGTAGCGTGCTTGCGCTGGCCAGTCGAGGAAGGTTTCGAGTTCGGCAAGGATCACTTCGGCCTCGACCATTCCCAGGCTCGCCTCTACACCGCGGTGCTACGCCACATCGTGCTGGCCCTGGCTGCTCTCGCGGTCTGTGCGATCACCGCTGCCCAGGCCAAAACTCGTGCCCCAGCACCGATCCTGCCTGCCACGCAGAACAACCCGCCACCCGCCGATCCCGGTCTGATCGGGTTCACCGTGGCCGAGATCAAACGACTTTTCATCCTGGTGACCCGCCGGCTGCTGCCCGAAACCCATCACTTGCATTGGGCTTGGTGGCGACGACGTCACCAAGCCCGCGCCCGCTGGTTCCACCACCGCATCCGTTTAGGCCGTGACCTGCAAATATAACCCAACCAGCACGTGCAGCTGCCGTACTAGCTACGCCATATGGCAGACACGCTCTAGCTGGACTTTTGCCGTGCGACGAGCAGATGGAAGGCGTCGCCACCGTCGCCGGGCCTGATGTCGTTGGCCACCTGCAGCCCAGCTGCGGCGAGTCCGTCGGTGATCGTGGCGAGCGGGCGGATCCGGAACTCGCCGAACGCCGTCACCGGGTTCTTCGCCATCCAATCGGGATCAGCCATTCCGAGCACCAGCCTGCCCGAAGGAGCGAGCACCCGGGCGATCTCGTCGAACGCCTTGCCGAGGTCGGCGACGAAGTAGATTGTGTTGATACAGAGCATGCCGTCGATCGACGCGTCACCTAGTGGTAGCCCGGTAAGGGAACCGGTCTGCAGCCGCAGGCGGTCCCTGTCGTGGCGGAACCGTGCGTCCGCGCGGTGGAGCATCGCCTGCGAGATGTCGATCCCCTCGACACGTCCGTTCGGGCCCACCCGATTCAGTAGCGGTCGCAATCCGGCGCCGCCACCGAAGCCGACGTCGGCGGCGATGTCGCCGGTTTGCGGTGCCAGCGCCGTGACGGCCGCGGTGATCGTGCCGCCGTTGTGCGCATTGAGCAGGTTGCCGATGAACAACCTCCCGAGTACGCCGTGCGGCCGGCCGAGCTGACCGGCCAGCACGTTCAAGAGCGGACGGGCCACGATCGGTCCTTTGGTGCTCCCCATGTTCCCCACCTCCGTTTTCCCTCGTCACCGGTGAGGCGTAAATCCGCGGCGAACAATCTGTACAGTTCACCCGATTGCCGCCACCTTGCCTACCGCTACACCGAAAGCGGTGCCCGAAGGACGTACTACGCGTCGCCGAACCCGCGCTCGCCGTTTGCAGCCGCGCTGTCTCGTCAGCTCGCCGGGTTCATTGCGCCACGCCCGGTACCGGGCATGGCGATGTTCTTACTGCTCGCGAGGTCCAGGTTCGGCGCCTGCTCGCGGGCGGCGCGACCAACCGGGACTTCGCCTGGGGGCTCGTGCTCGGCGAGGAGACGGTCGTAACTCACCTGAGCCGCATGCTGCGCAAGCTCGCCGTACGGACCCGCGGCTGCCGGCGCGAAGACCCGCGAGCTCGGTCTTCCTCGGGCACCGCGGGGTCGGGTGTGATGTCATACGTGCCAGCGGGCGGGACCGCCTGGCGCGGGTTCGTAGCGGCAGGCTTGGCCGGTGCGGACGCAGGCGTGCAGGTACGCGGCGGCCGCGGGCGCGGTCACCGCCAGCCGGTCGATGACCGCCCGTACGGTGCGGGTCACGTTGACCCGCGCCCGTTGTGCCTCCGCGGTGTCGCGGCGGGGCCGCCCACCGAGGCCGGTAGCGCGGCGAAGTTCGTCGAGCAGCGCTTCGCGTTCGGTGTTCGCCTTGGCGGCGCGTGCCGTGTCGCCTGACTGATCCGCATCGTCCAGTTCGGTCTCGAGCGCGACGATCCGTGCTCGGTAGTGTCGCTTCGCGGTGTCGTCCAGTATCGGGGCTGTGCCGGTCGACACGAGACCCGCTCCGCCCGCGACGAGGTCGAGGGCGGGGATTTCCTTGCCCGGCGCGGCAAGCAGGGCACGCAGATAGTGCAGGCCCCGGCCGTCGCGGAGCCTGGCGCGTTCGGTCCCCATCTCGAACACCCAGTCGTCGCCGTCCCGGGCGAGCGACCACTCGTCCACCGGCCGGGCCAGTCCTTGCAGGAACACGGTCATGCCGAGCCGTTCGGCGATCGACCGCGCCCGATCCCGGCACTGCGACGCCCGCGGCCCGTCACCGGCCGCCGCTCGCAGCGTCACTGTGTCCGCGAGCGCCGTCAGGCTGTACACGACTGAGGGCAGCGCCCCGACCTCCTCGTTGAAGGTGAGCGCTTCCTCGAAGTACTTGACCGCGTCGTCATACCGGCCGAGTCGAGACGCGAGCAAACCGAGATAGTGCGCGACCGGCCCCCAGGTCGAGTTCGCCCCGGCCAGGACGACGAGCTTTCCCCGGTAGGGGAGCAGCGCGTCGTAGATCTTCGTGGCGGCGTCGGTCTGCTTCGTCGCGGCCGCCACCAGGGCCAGGTTCGAGATGGCTGTGAGCCACCGGGGCCCCGACCCGGCGAGCACGACGGGCAGCACCCGCTCCAGCTCCGTGCGTGCCTCGGGATACCGTCCCAGCAGGACCAGGACACGTGCGAGGTCAGCACCCCAGAAGTGCCCTGGAGCCTGACGTGTCATGTCGCGGAACGCTTCGACTGCGATGGCGAGCATCGCCGGGTCGCGTTCCACCCCGAGCAGTACCCGCAGTGTCATCGCCAGTCGATCCGTGTCAGCCATTCCTGACCGTCGTCCCCGGTCGACGACCTCGGTGGCCAGGGGCTCCACCTCGTCGAACTGCCCACGCAGCAGGGCGAGCATCCCGTGTCTGCCGGCTGCCATCGCCAACGCCTGGCCGTCACCGGCGGTGGCCGCGTCGCGCTCGAAGTTGACGAGGACCGCTTCGGCCGCGGTCACCCGGCCGAGCTCCATCAACGCCACGAACTGCCAGAACAAGCCCTTGCGCTCCAGCGCACCATCGCCGGCCGCGCGGGCGAGTTCGACGATGTTCCGGCCGAGGGCGAGCCTGTCGTCGGTACCGTCGGGTTCCCACACCGCGTGTAGCCCGGCGTTGAGGACCTCTGCCAGGATGCGGCCGTCGCCCCATTTCTTCGCGAGCGTGAGCGCCTCGCCGGCGAGCGTGCGCCGCCGCGGGCCGGTCGACGAGTCGCCGAGCAACTCATAGGCCAGCCGGGCGAGCAGTCGGGCTCGCGTGCCGTCGTCGCGCGCTCTCGATGTCGCGAGCTCGAGCAGGCGGAGCAGCGCCGGGTCGATGACTAGGAAGCTCGTGCTCGACATGGCGTGCAAGGCGAGGTGCACGACCGGGTCGATCCCGGCGTCGAGGCCGCCCAAGTCAGCCGCCAGTGACCGGGCGATCCCTGGAAGTCCCTGCGAGGCAACCAGAATCGCCTGCACCGTGTCCTCAGCCAGTGAGCCTGCCGCGTCGAGCGTGGCCGCGAGTTCGCCGGCGTCCAGCCCGGCCAGCGTCAGCTCGCGCCCGACCCCGAGCGTTGTCGTCGAGGTGGCGACCACGGCCGTGGAAGCCGCGGCCGCCCGGCCCGCGACCGCGGACAGCAGCTCGATCGCCCGCTGCCCGCCGTGATCGACATCGTCGACGACGATCAGGCGGCGTACACCCAAGACGAGGTGCCGGGCAGCGTCGTCGAGGTCTGTCTCCCGCGCGTCTGTCACCAGCCGCGCCACCAGGTCCTCCGGCGCGTCGACGTCGCGCAGTACCTGCGCCCACACCGCCCGGCCGTCCCGGCCACCGACGACAGACGCGCGAACCACGGCGAAGCCACGGCTTCGGCCGATGTGGGCCGCGAGGTCGGCCATCGCCGTCTTTCCCGACCCGCCTACCCCGGCGATCACCAGCACACCGCCCGCGCCGTCGGCCGCACGGGTCAGCAGGTCGTCAAGTTCCCGGCGCTCACGCCGTCTCCCCACCACAGCCACACCATCGAGACTAAGCCCTGGCCATCTGCTCGGACGTCGTCCGGGCATAGGCCGAATGGGTGTACGTGCCCTCAGAGTGCTGGCTCGGTCTCCGACTCTTCGAGCTCAACGCACCTCCAATGACCGGTGGGACTAAAGGGCAGACATGTGGGCGGGCTTTTGCGGCGCCTCCGGCCCACGGCCACGTGCAGCGTTGCCGCGATCGGACACCACCAGACGCTCGTCGACAACGAGTCACGGCCACCGACCGCTCCGGCTGCACGACCTGCGCTACGGCGGGGCCAGCCTGCGTTGTCGGACAACCAGGTATAACAGAGGTAAATGGTTGTCCTCCGCCTTGTCCGAGCAAGGCAACCCTCAATCCCCAGCAACTCGCGAGCAAACAGAATTACACGACATCAGTGCACTATTCCTTGACTGCCTGGATGGTGTAGGTCGCGGCGAGGCGTTCGGGTTCGGTGCGCAGGCGCCACTCGCCCGCGTCGTCGGCGACCATGTGTCCCGGGAGCGCGTCCCACGGCGCGCTGTCATGCTCGACGAACTGCGTCAGCCGCAGCCCGGCGGCCATGAGCGCGGTGATGATCTCGCCGAGCCCGTGGTTCCACGAGTGCGACACCGCGTGGGTGAACTCCACATCTGTCTCCACGTAGGTGCCCGATGCGATGTACACCGATGGTTCTGCGAGTTCGAAGTAGGGGTACCCGAGCCGCGGCTGCTCGGCTCGCTGGTCGAGCGCCCACAGCATTGGGTGTCCCTCGCGGATGAACAGGCGGCCGCCTGGCCGGAGAAGCTCCGCGACCACGCGAGCCCACTTGGTCACGTCCGGCAGCCAGCACAGCGCGCCGACACCGGTGTAGACGAGATCGAACGAGTCGGCACCGAATACGTCGACGGCGTCGTAGACCGTGGCTTCGTGGTAGTCGATGTTGGCGCCGGTGCCTGCGGCCAGTGTCCGAGCCGTGGCCAACGCGGGTGCGGAGAAGTCCAGCCCGCTCATCCGCGCGCCGAGCCGGGCCAGTGACAGCGTGTCGGTGCCGATATGGCACTGCAGGTGGACACCGCGCAACCCGGTCAGGTCACCGAGCCGGGGGCGGTCGAAGCGGACGACCCCACTGAGGAACCCAGGCTCGGCGAGGAAGCGGTCGAGCCCGTATCCAGCGGACGCGGTGTGCGCGGGAACCCGTTCGTCCCAGTTCGCTTTGTTGACCGCGATGTAGTCGTCCATGCCGCTCAATGTCCCCGACGATGGCTGAGTCGTCCATTCAGTTTGCGACCGGCATAATGGCCCGCGTGGACGGGTGTCCCATCAGTTGACCTCGCCGGATATCTCGGCGGACGTTGGTTGCCGGAGCGAAATCTCTACGACGCCGCCGCTGGCACGGCCATCGTTCGGCCGAGTTCACGCTGGACGGCGAGTCGTCGACCTACCCGGAGCAGGGCGTCCTCAATACCGGCTTCTGCCGCAGTCCGGGCAGTGGGTCCGTGACCGGGCCGACGAAGGACAACGACTACGTCACCCGCTTGGGCCGCCGAATCGTCGACGGGCTTGTGAGTACGTCCAATCGCTGACCTTGCGTGCGTCGCCCTGGACACGTGAGCCGTTCTCGCTGCCTGAGCGGCTGCCACTGGCGGGCGGTGTTCTCCGTCAGCCAGGACAACGCGGCAGCAGCGGTCGCCGATGATCCGGCTATCTACGACGACGTCTGGCGCACTGTCTTCCTCGGCACCGGAACCGGCAAACCAACACTGGACGATCGAATCATCGAGGAGACGGGGATCCTGAGACGAACAACTTACGAAACCGACCGCGTGGACAGGTAGCCGACGAGGCCGATGATCGCGACGGTCAGGACCGCGGTGATCGGCCCGGTGCCCCAGCCCAGGCCGCCAGTGGTTCCGGTGGGCGCGGCGAACCAGTCGGCGAAGGACGCGCCGAGTGGGCGGGTCACGATGTAGGCGAACCAGAACGCGGCGATCGCATTGCGCGGGCTGGTCCGGGTGCTGTCGTTCGAGCACCCGGCGCTGCGCGTGAGCTGGCTTGACCTGGACACGCTCGGTGCGGACGCCGCGGATCCGACTGCCGACCTCGTCGCGGCGCGGGGAAGATCGTCCTTAATGGACGGTCGGCAGCGAGCCCGGTGGCCGCCGCGGCGATCGACGAACTCATCGCCGCGGGCGCCAGGGTCGAGGTCGTGCTCGGTGACATCGCCGAACCTGGCACGGCCGAACGGCTGCTCGCCGCCGCCGGGCAGGGCGCGACCGCACGCGGCATCGTGCACGCCGCCGCGGTCTTCGACGACCGTACGGTGTCCCGGCTCGACGCGGACACCCTGCGCCGGTCCTGGTCGCCCAAGGCACATGGGGCTTGGCGGCTCCACGAGGTCTCCGCGAACCTCGAACTCGACTGGTGGCTCGGGTTCTCCTCGGCAACCGCGCTCCACGGTCTCCCGGGGGCAACCGGCCTATGCCTCGGCGAACGCCTACCTCGACGCCCTCGTCGCGCTGCGCCGGGCGGGTGGTCTGCCTGGTACCGCGGTCAACTGGGGAACCTGGGCCGAAGTCGGCGCCGCTGCCGGGCTCGACGTACCTTGGATGACGCCGATCAGCCCGGTTGAGGCGTTCGGACTGCTCGCCGAGGTGCTCGGGTCCGGCTACCGATTGGCCGGGTCTGGCGGCGGTGCGCCGGCTCGATCCGGCGGAGATCCGCGTACTCGCCGGCGCCCAGCTTCGCGGCCGGATCGCGTCGGTCATGGGACTGGCCGCCGAGGAGCTGCCCGACGACATTCCGCTCACCGGCCTCGGTGTCGACTCGTTGCTCGCCGTACGCATCCGCAACGGACTGAAACACGACTTCGAGGCCGTTCCGTCTGTCTCGCTGCTGCTGCGCGGTGCGACCTTGGCGGACTTGCGCGAGTGGCTGTTCATCGAACTCGGGATTGCGGCCCGGCTGCCGCTGCAGCGGCGTGCCGGTGTGGTGCCAGTGCCACCCGGGACGCCGCGGAGCGGCTCGGCGCAGCCGCGTGGCAGGAGGTCCTGGGGGTGCCGATCGGGGTCACCCGGGACTTCGTCTCCTACGGCGGCAACGGCGTCAAGGCCGAACGGGTCACGCGCCTGCTGAGCGTGCGCACCGGCCGGCCGCTGGACCGGATGACGCTGTTCGAGCGGTCCACTGTGGAACTGATGGCCGATCTCCTCCGGGACGCCATGGCCGTCACCGGACCGGTGCGGGTGCTGCGGGAGGCCGGGGCGGACAGCGGCGGGGTGAAACCGCTGTTCTTCTTCCATCCCGGCGGTGGCGACACCGCGGTGTTCCGTCAGCTGGTGGACCTGCGGCGCATCCAGCCGAGCGGGCCGTACCGGCTGCTGGGCTGGTCGTTCGGCGGGTTTTTGGCCTTCGAGGCGGCAAAGCGGCTGGACCTCGCGGGCGAACGGGTGGAGCTGCTGGGCATGGTCGATCCCATCCTGCCGTTGCCGCCGGAAACAGGACTGTCCGAAGTGCACTTGCTGGAGCGCCGGTTCGCGCGGTTCGGTGAGTTCCTCGAGAGCAGCTACGGCGGATCGGTGGAGCTGCCGTTCGCCGAACGGTCTGCGGGACCCGCGCTTCGACCGCGTCGAGCCGGCACGGGGGTGGGACGCGGTTTGCCGCGACCTGGAGCTGGTGACCGTCACCGGGCACCACCTGTCGGTGCTCGACCCGCCGAACGTCGAGATGATCGCGTCGCACCTCGCGAAGGCACTCGCCAGGGTGCGGTCCTGACGATGAGGAGTCAGCCCGGGGCGTGCGCGGCGTAGACCTCCCGTACTGAGTCCGGCGGCGAGGCCTTCCGCATCGTGGCCGGGTCGACGAAGACGTAGCGGACGGTCGCTTCCAGCACCAGGCGATCGTGGCGGCGGATCTCGTACTCGAAGTTCAGCGACGTCGTGCCGAGGTGGGTCAGGAACGGCGCCACGACGAGGTCGTCGTCGTGGCGGCACGGCGCGCGGTAGCGCAGGTTCGACTCGGCCACCACCATGTCGGTGCCGTGGGCCAGGAATGCTTCGTGTGAACCGAACAGAGCCCACTCCACCTCGAAGCAGGATTCCCTGCCCATCGCACTCGTGGTACCGCACGCGCAGCGGCATCTCGACGATCGGTTTTCGTGCGTCGCTCACCCCGTCAACGTCGCGAGCGCGCGTCAGCGGCGCCGCAGCCGCCTGTCCTCGATGGCCGGTGCGGAGGCCTGGTAGTTGTCCGCGGGGTTGATCTCGGTGCCGGGCGGCACGATCTCGTCGATCCGGTCGAGCACGTCCTCGCTCAGCTCCACATCGGCGCCGGCCAGGAGATCCAGGAGCTGCTCGGGCTTGCGCGGCCCGATGAGCACGGAGGTGACGCCGGGGTGCGACCGGACGAACGCGGTCGCCAGGTGCGACAGTGCCATCCCCGCTTCGGTGGCGAGCTTCGTGAGCTGCCGGACGGCCTCCAGCCTGACCTGGTTGGCGGGCACTGCCAGGTCGAACGCGTGCGACGCCGACGCCGCGCGATGCCCCTTGGTCGGATCCGCCCGCCCGGACAGCCAGCCGCTGCTCAGCGGACCGTAGGTCAGGACCCCCATGCCGTAGCGCTGCGCGGTGGGCAGCACGTCGTTCTCGATGGTCCTGGTGAGGATCGAGTACCGCGGCTGTTCCGTGCGGAAGCGGTGGTGCCCGCCCTTCGCGGCGGCCCACTGCGCCTCCACGATCAGCTCAGCGGGGAAGGTCGACGCGCCGATCGCCCGCACCTTGCCCGAGCGGACGAGGTCCGAAAGCGCGGACAGTGTCTCGTCGATGTCCGTGGCGTAGTCGGGGCGATGCATCTGGTACAGGTCGATGTGGTCGGTGGCGAGCCGCCGCAGGCTGTCCTCGACCGCGCGCTTCACCCAGTACGGTGAGCCGCCGCTCTGGTTGGCGTCCGGCCCCATCGGGAGCGCGAACTTCGTCGCGAGGACGACGTCGTCACGACGGCCTTTGAGGGCCTTGCCGAGGATTACCTCCGACTCGCCCCGCGAGTAGACGTCCGCGGTGTCGACGAAGTTGATGCCGGCGTCCAGTGCCGTGTGGATCATGCGGACCGACTCGTCGTGGTCGGTGTTGCCCATGGCACCGAACATCATCGTGCCGAGCGCGAGCTCGCTGACCGACATGCCTGTACCACCGAGAATCCTGCGCTTCATGGTTCTCTTTCCTCACTCCGTGCTGCTTACTGGTCCAGCTAAGCACCTGCGACAGGCCCTCGCCACGGCGAAACAGGCATGCCTCGGCCACGGGTCGGGGCGACCGGGGGTCCAGCAGAACCCCTCACGGACAGTGACGCGCGGGCGCGTGTGGCCTAGCCTGGTGAGCATGACCGACCGATCGCCGGGCACCAATGAGCTCCGGGAGTTCCTGCGCTCGCGCCGGGCGCGGATCACACCCGAGGAAGCCGGCCTGTCCCCGCAGCCAGGGGCCCGCCGGGTGCCTGGCCTGCGCCGGGAGGAGGTCGCCCACCTCGCCGGCGTCAGCGTGGACTACTACGTGCGCCTCGAGCGTGGCCGCAGCCTCCACGCGTCCGACTCGGTGCTGGACGCACTCGCCCGCGCGCTGATGCTGAACGACACCGAGCGTGAGCATCTTTTCGTGCTCGCCCGGCCCTCCCGCGTCCAGCGCCTCCCGCTGCCGACGCAGCTGGTGCGGTCCGGTGTCCGGCGGGTGCTGGACTCGCTGACCGACACCCCCGCCCTGGTCCTCGGCCGCCGCCGTGACGTGCTGGCCAGCAATCGCATGGCCCGCGCGCTGTTCACCGACTTCGACGCGCTGCCACCTCGGGACCGCAACATGGCCCGCTACCTCTTTCTCGACGAGTCCGTTCGCGACCTCTACGTCGACTGGGAGGCGGCCGGCCGGGGCACCGTCGCCGTGCTGCGCATGTACGCGGGCCGCTATCCCGACGACCCCCAGCTCGCTGAATTGATCGGCGACCTTTCCCTGCGGGACAAGGACTTTCGGCGTTGGTGGGCGGAGCATGACGTCGTTGTGCACACCTATGGCGTCAAGCGCCTGCGTCACCCGGTCGTCGGCGAACTCACCTTGGACTACGAGGCCCTCACGGTCACCGACGACCCGGAGCAGACACTCGGCCTGCACACGGCCGCGCCCGGCTCCCCGTCCGAGCACGGCCTGCGCCTGCTGGCCGCACTGCCGCTGCCGGTTCCTTCCGTCAGCGGGTGAAAATGCTGTTGAGGTTGCCGAAGTCAAGCGCGCCTTCGAGTTCGGTGTAGGTGCCGCTGCTCAGCAGTTCGGCTGCCGCACGCCGCGCGACGGAGTACGCCGCTTGGCTGATGGCGGTGCCGACGCTGACCCGCCGCACGCCTGCCGCCGCGAGTTCGGCGATGCTCGGCGCCCCAGGCCCGGCCATCACGTTGATCGGCAGTGGTGAGGCCTTGACCAGCGAGGACACTGCCTCCAGGTCGACAAGGCCGGGCACGAACAGGCAGTTCGCACCGGCTTCGGCGTAGGCCGATGGGTGGTGAAGTGCGGGTAGCCGATGCGGTCGCGTAGCCGTCTGATGGCGTGGTGGAGCTCGTCGGGGTGGCGGAAGGTGCTGGCGGGCTTGGTCGGTGGTCTGAAGATGGGGTCGTCGGGTGCCGCGTCGGCGGGTCGGTGCGTGAGCAGTAGGTCGCGGTGGGTGTGGGGGAGTCCGAGGAGCCGGTTGGCGGCGGGGGTCTTACCGGGGTGTCGGAGGGTGCCGATGCCGGGGACGTTGACGATGTTGCCGTTGATCCACACCGAGCTCGGTGGCAGCAACTGGCCGTCGATCTCGGTGGGGTGGTCGGTGAGGTTGACGTCGCGCCAGCACAGCCCGAGGACTTCGCCGATGCGTGCTCCGGTGCCGAACAGGAGCCGGATCAGGACGGGCAGGTCGTCTCGTGCGGCGTCGAGGTCGACGTCGACCTTGTCCTGGAACTCCGCCGCTTGCTCGGCGGTCAAGGTCTGTTTGGGCCGGACCGGCCGCCGCGATCGGCGACAAGGGAGCCTCGCCCTGGCTGTTTCCCGGCGGACAACCTGGCCGCCCCATCAGCTCCTATCAACTGGGTCAACGAGTCCGACAACTCGGACTGCAGCCAGGACAAGCACGATCGCCGGCCGGATCCAACTCGCCACAGACCTGCCCGCGGCCGTTCTGGCCAAGATGCTCGGCATCCACATCAGCGTCGCGGTTGCCTGGCAACGCGCCAGCAGCGGTGATTGGGCCGCCTACGCCGCCGACATCAGCCTCCGCCACCGCGGCAGCATCCCGAATTGAGCAACCGTGACAAGGAGGGCTTTCCCGGTGATCAGCCCCGACGCCAGTCCAGGCTTCAACCACAACGACTTCTACCACCGCTTCTTGCTCCGCCACGTCCCACCCGATTGCGGGCTGGCACTGGACGTCGGCTGCGGGACCGGTCGGTTCGCCAGACAGCTGGCCCGACACGCTCGCGCCGTCAAAGGTGTCGACCAGGCCGCGGAAGTGATCATCACCGCGCGCGTCCTGTCCCAGAGCGTGCCCAGCGTCGATTACGTCGAAGCGGACGTCGCCAGCCACGACCTGGGCGACCGGCGCTACGACTACATCTCCTGCATCGCCAGCATCCACCACATGCCGTTCGCCGAGACGGTGACGAGACTGCGGGAGGCGTTGACGCCAGGCGGTGTTCTGGCGATCGTGGGCTGCTATCGACAGGCAACCTGGGTCGACTACCTGCCCGACCTGATCGCGATCCCCGCCAACCTCGCCGCGAATGCCACCGTCAGGGCGATCACTCGCTACAGCGGACGACCCACCACCCAGGTCGACACCGCGCCGGTGACGATGCCGCAGATGACGCTCCCTGAGATCAAACGCGCGGCCCACCGACTGCTGCCTGGAGCCGTCATCCGGCGACGGCTTTTCTGGCGGTACTCCCTTATCTACAAACACTCCCCGAGCGCGGCACGATGACTCTTGACACCCCACCGGCGTGAGGTATTCGGACAGTTGCGATATCCGACGTCGCCAGAGGCTGTCTATCCCGCTGAGACGATTGAAGCCCATCGAGCGTTTATCGCCCGACGCCGCGCCACCAGGCCGAGCGAAGAATACCGCACCCTGACCGGCGAGGAATGGAACTCCTTCCTCGCCCACTTCGAGAAACGAAAGGTGTCAGTTGGAACCTGCGCACGAGCATTCGGATCACCCTGCGTCCATGAACACGCTTGCGTGAGATGCTCGCTCCTGTGACCGGACTCCGCACAACGTGACCGACTCGTCGAGATCCGCGACAACCTCGAAGCCCGCATCATCGAGGCGAAACGCGAAGGATGGCTCGGCGAAGTCGAGGGACTCCAAGTCAGCTACAGCGGCGTCAAGGACAAGCTCGCCCAGATCGATACCACGTTCCAACGACGTCAGACAACAGCGACCGAGCTCGGTATGCCCTCGTTCGGCTCCATCTCCGGAAGGGCCTCTGCCGACGAGAAGTAAGTTCAGAGAAACTCGCTCAGCTCGACGACTGGGCCTGCCGCACGTCGACGATCAACCTGGGCATCCCGGCGTTCTCAGAGATCGCCGGCGGACCACCAGCCTGGAGGGCGTTACGGGTTCGAAGTGAAACCCAGTTCATGCAGGAGGTCCAGCGAGCTGAGGACCTCGATCCCTCGGTCTCGGGCCCGAGCCGTCAAGCGCTTCTCGTTGGTGACCAGCGCACACTTCTCGAAGACAGCCGTCGACGCGATCAGGGCGTCCCGGGTGTGATCGACATTGCGGGACCGCAGGGCTTCGACGACGTCCGCGTCGTCCATCAGCCGGGCATGGCCGAGCCGGGAGAAGTCGACGGCGAACGCGCCGGTGGGCACGAGGTGGCCGAAGTCGACGAGGGCCAGCAACAGCCGGGATCGACGGTCGGCGTCCGGAGTGGCCGCCAGTTCGTCGATGTTGACGTGCGTGAACAGCAACTCCAGCTGTCCGCTGCGAACTGCGACCCGCACGACGTCCTGAGCGCCCGTGAGATCGATGAACGGGTCCACCGCGTTGGAGTCCAGGACTGCTCGTCGCATGGCTCGAGGTTATCCGCTCGACCGGACGGTGCGCCCGGCCGGGAACCGCGACACACACAAACGACGCTGCTTCATACCTCTCTCCCGTTTGGACGGCGATGAGCAGATCGGCAGGTCGCAGGGGTAACTCCGTTAGTTCAGAGAAGCCTGCGTCAGATGTCCACTCCTTCGGGTTGACCCGGCCCAGATGCCCCGGTTGGAGGAGATCCACGCCAATCTCATCGACCGGCTCGCGGAGGCGAAGGAGCAGGGCTGGCTGGGTGAAGTCGCCGCGATCAAGACCACAATAGCTGCCGCAGCACAGAAACTCGAAGCCATGCGAACACTGGCCGGGCAACATACCGCGACCGATCTGGGCATGCCCGAACTCCGCTCGGCCTTGGGGCGGAGCTGCTCAAGTATCCGATCCGTCCAGTCAGCAGGCAAGTCGGGGCCAACTCTCGGGCCGGGATCAGCCTATTTTTGAGAATGCGATCTTGACATCCAGCGAGGTCGAGGTTCCAGGATAGTGGCTACCGCGTGTCGACGACCTCCACTCCGAGGTTGCACGGAAGGGATGATCACAAGGTGGCTGGGGAACAGTTCGAGGTCGATGCATTCCTGTCACAGCCTCTCACCGCCCGGATCGCGACGAACGGTCCAACCGTGCGGCCGACGTGGTTCCTCTGGGAAGAACAGGCGTTCTGGATCCTGACCGGTCCGTGGGCGAATCTGCTACGTCGGGTGCGAGCAGACCCCGCCATAGCGCTCGTCGTGGACGAGTGCGACCTCTCAACCGGATTGGTCCGACAGGTCATCGCTCGTGGACAGGCCGAGATCCTGCCATTCGAGGTGCCGCGCGGACGGCGCAAACTCGCCCGCTACCTTGGTGCCGACGAGACAGTCTGGGACCAGCGGTTTCTCAGCTATCTACTCGACGATCCCGCGCAGAAGGGAACCAGGTGGCTGCGGCTGCGCCCAGACTCCCTCATCGTCAAGGACCTGAGCTACACCGTCTGACCACCTGTCGCGTTCTCGCGCCACTGATGACGCACACGGGAACCGCGACACGCGCGGGCGTCACGCAGCCGCCAAGATTTCTCAGTAACGTTCCGTCACAGCCGAGTGCCGAGCAAGCGGCCGGTTCGCTTCAAGATCATTTCGGTTAAACTTGTGTGAGATGCTCGCTCCTGCGACCAGACCCCGCACAACGCGCCAGACTCGAAGAGATCCGCGACAACCTCGAAGCCCGAATCATCGAGGCCAAACGCGAAGGCTGGCTCGGCGAAGTCGAGGGACTCCAAGTCAGCTATAGCGGCGTCAAGAACAAGCTTCCCAGATCGACGCGGCGCTCCAGCGCCGAACCGGCGCGGTCACACTCGGCACGCCCACGTTTGCCTCGCTCGCCGGTCGAACGACATCCATATCACCGCCGAGGTGACGACCCGCAACGTCCCGTTATGCCGAATGGGCGGGTGTTCGTAGGGGCGACGATGGCCGTCGTCCAAGTCTCAGTCCGCGCGCCAAAAAAGGATCGGCTCCCCGGCGGGCCACTGCTACGTTGGCACAGGTGCCCACCTTTGAGGAGATCACCCGACACCGCGACCCCGACCCATCCGAGAGCCCCTGGGTGAATGAGCCCCCAACGCCGGAGACGATCGCGATCGTTGCCTACAAGGCCGAGTGGCCGCGCCGCTATCAGGCCGCGGCGGCGGAGATCCGCGCGGCGCTCGGCCAAGCGGTGGTGGACATCGAGCATTTCGGGTCGACCTCCGTGGAGGGGTTGGCCGCGAAGGACATCATCGACATCGACCTGACGGTGGCCGATCCCCGTGACGAGGAGGGATACGTCCCACCGCTCGCGCGGATCGGCTATTTCCTCACGGTTCGTGAGCCGTCCTGGCACGAGCACCGGTGCCTGAGGCTGGCCGAGCCCCGCGTGAACCTGCACGTGTTTGGGCCAGACTGCCCGGAGGTCATCCGGCACCGCATGTTCCGTGACTGGCTGCGCGCCCACCCCGAGGACCGCGCGCGGTACGAGAACGCGAAACGGGCGGCGGTCCCAGGGGGAGGGAACGTCATGGACTACAACGTGCGCAAGCAGGAGACCGTGCGCGCGATTTATGACCGGCTCTTCCGCGCGGAGGGAATGCTATAGGCACTCAGACAATGGCCATACCCAGCGCGCGTTCACGCCGCCGAGAGCTGCCAACCGTGGATGGGCCACTAGTCGCCGTCGGTTGGGTCTGCAGACGTTAGTTCAGAGAAGCCTGTTTGACCTGCCCGGTCTTCGTCACGACGCCTGAGTTGCTGCCCCAGCATCGTCGTCAGCTCGAGCAGACCCAGACCTTGATCACCCAAGCCGACCACAATGGGCACCAGCGCCTGGCCGAGATGAACCGCACCGTCGAGAAGAACCTGCTGGCCATCATCGGCGGCCTCACCACCTCAGGCGGGTGCTGCGGCGACGGAAAATCGTGCTCCTGCGCAGGAAAGGGCGGTTCGAATGCCTGCTGAACACCTCGCCGAACACGCCCGCCAACGCCACCACCATGCCCTGCAACGCGCCCAGCAGACGCTCACCGAGTTGGCCGATGCCGGAGACCAGGTGACCGTCGTGCTGCTCGCCGACCGGGCCGGAGTTTCGCGCTCGTGGGTCTACGCTCAGCCCGCGCTGCGCGACCGGATCGAGCAGTTGCGGCAGCACCGCGCCAGTGCCGACGTCGTCCGGGCCACTGTCACGCGGGCCACTGATGACTCATTGCGTCAACGTCTGGCCTTCGCGCTCGAACGAATCACGCAGCTGCGCGCCGAGAACCAGCAACTCCGTGACGCGCTCGCACGCGCCCACGGCCAACTCCGCACAGCCCGCCTCAACACCGACGAGCGGTAGTCGAAGACACTGTCCACGACACGAAATGCCAGCTCAACGGCGATATTTAAAGAGCAAAGTAGAGATAACTGCGGCGATGCTGGACCGGTTGCTGCATCGGGCGACGGTGGTCGGCATCGACGGGCCGTCCTACCGGCTGCGGTCGCATCAGTCCACTTCGGACAAGTTGCGCAAGGCGGTGAACGCGCGTGTCTCCTAACACCACAGCCAAGACCTGCCCGATCTGTTGGGAAGCGTTCATCGCGACCGGCCGGCAGGCCAGGACCCGCGTCTACTGCTCACCGGAGTGCAAACGCACCGCCGCGGCCTGCCGGGAGGTCGAACGCGCCAGCAGCCCGGTCAGGGCCTTCGGGCTGCCGCCTGCGGCAGCCGCTCCGGCACCGCCGCCCGTGCCGCTGCCGCAGCTCGCGGCGCAGCGAGACTGTCCGCATTGCGGCGGCCCGGTGAGCATCGTCACGCTGCTCACCACGCCCGAAGCGGCACGTCCGCAGATCCCGATCACCGCGCACGAAGGAGTGATCGCACTTCGCCGCTGACAACGGTTATGCTGCTCTCCTCAGCTGGGGAATTTCAGCGAGTACCCCTGAGGAGTTTCACCGAGCCCCGTCAACGTCACCCGCCACGCTTGGATTGAGGCCGAACAGCTTTCTCCTGGTGACCAATTTACTTCTACTGCTGATGGGTCCGTTGCAGCTGTCGCGGGCATTGTAGTCGTGCCGGGTGCCGCTGACATGTGGGACCTCACCGTCGCAAACACTCACGACTTCTACGTCGCGGCCAATGCTCGGAACGCAGGTCCAGCGTCAGCGGAGATGTTGTTTAATCAAGGCGACCCACGCGCCGGTGAGCCTGCGGATGGCGGCTATATCTACCATCTTGCGGCAGAGGCAGTTCCTGTCCTTGTCCACAACTGCGGAGTTAATACACCCGGCGAACGAGCTGCCGAGCTGCAGGGGCAGCTTCCTGCCGGGTCACAGGGGCGAGTGACAATGGGCGTGGGAGACGGTACTGATGCCAGCGGTGCCGTGCGAAGGGTTGTTGGAACAAGTGAACGCAACGGGTACCTCAGAGCTGGTGTTCGAGACGGTATAACGCCGGGAGAGGAAGTGGCCGCTGGCGACGGTCACGCAGAGGCGAGTATCCTCCAGTACATGGAAGAGAACGGGATCACGCCTGGTGAAATCGCCGCAGGTAGACCTATCTGTCAAGCGTGCGCTGGTGCCATTGATGGTGCCGGCGCGACGCCGGGGAGTCCATTGAAATGAGTCAACCAGGATTGGTTCGAATCTCGCCGGAGCTCGTTCTTATGATCAGGCAGGGTTCCGGCGCCTTGCGCCGACGAATTGTTGAGAAAGCTTGCCTCCGTGCCGTGGAGTTGACCGGAATCGACAGTCCTGTCATAAGCGAGGCGATTGACGTCATCCGTCGACGAGATATTCCTGACCTGACCTTACAAAGGCGAGTGGATAGCTTGACTCAGGAATTAGATGAAGCGGCATGGGATATTCAGGATCGAGTCGATGCGGGAGAATTGTCGGACGTCGACTATGTGCAAGCCTTTACGAAGGCTCGTGCAGCTGCGGCGGTTGGATTTGCGTTAGGCGAGTCGTTGGCCGCAGTCTTCGATTCATTGTATGAGGCATACTATGCCATTGATGGAAGAAGTGATTTCTTGCAAATCGTAGCCGACTGACCGGATTTTTGTGGAATTTTTGGAAGCGTCGCCGAGAGTGACCCAAGTGGCGCGTGCCCAATCGACAAGTGCGGCTTGAATTGGGCGGCAGTCGCGACCAGGGGCGCGCTCCCACGATGCCCTACCGACCGCCACCGAGATAGAGGCGGCAGATCTTGCGCTGGGGCCGGCGTCTGCCGCGACCGTCGAACTCAAGCGGCGCGGACGCGGCACCAAATTCCATCCGGTGTGAGAGAAACGCTGGCACGGGGAGTGCCAATGCATCGGGGACTCCGGCAGCGGCACCAACGTGCCACTGCTCGGGCTCGACAACACCGACCTGTGCCGAGGGTGCGCTGGATCCGTGCTCACGGCACTGCCCGCCGCCATGCAGGGCTACTTCCGGCCGGTAGCACTCACGGTTCGCGCTCAGCGGCGGACTCAAGCACCGATCGCCGCCGCCCCTGACGTGGCATGGCTGGGCTGGGCCCGTGGAGCCACACGAGCCCGTTCCCCCGCGACGAACCGTTCCGCGACGCCCTGGTCGCAGTCACCGGACGCGGTGCACCCGTGTTGCGCAGGCAAGCGTTGAGCGCCTGGCTTCGTCTCGCCCAGTTCGCCGCCAAGGCGCTCGACGACACGGCAGCGCGGGCGACGTCGAGGGTGGCCCCTCGGTGTCGCGTGTTCCCAGGCGTAGGAGGCGAGTTCCCACATGCTGGGCAGGTCGCGGTAGCACGCGGCGGTGCCGGTGATGGTGTCGACGAGGTCGGTCTCACGGCCGATCTGCTGGTCGGTGCCGAGGAGGGTTTTCGCGTGTGCGGCGTGCACGGCCACCCCGGCGTTCCCGCCGACGATGCTCGCGACCGTCGAGCACGCCTGCAGCGGTGTCCCGGTACGTGACGTGACCCGGCTACCGGCCCCGGCACTCGACGGCGCGTTGTACTGCAGCCCGACGCATGATAGAAATGCGTTTCCTGATCCGAATACGACGTTCCAGTCAGATGGATATTAGGAGTTAAAGTTGGAATGGGAGATCGGTCGACATGACTGGACCAAAGTCGGTCAAGGGAAAAATTTGCTACCAGGATGGATTGTTGAGTTGGTGGCAACCGGTGATTCCGAACGAGCAAATCAGTTACTCTCCTTGATTGAGTCTGCCGTGGTTCCAGTTAACGGGCCAATGGTGGCAGGCGCGGACGCCGCTGTGTCTTGCTTGGTTCAGGGGCTTTGGTCTGCAACATCGGTATCGAGGTGCGAGCTTCTCTATCTGCTATTTCAGTTCGCGGGTGGCGTTGTCGACGTGCCAGAGTCGGATCTTGTTCGAAATGTTCAGCGTGAGTTATCGTTAGGGTTTCCAGCATATAGTGAAATTGCCGAGACGGGAAATTCTGAGGAAAGATTTCAATGCATTGACCTATTGTCGCTCTGCGTTAGATTTAATGGGCAATTAGCTGTTCGTGCAACGTGGATCATGTGCAGAATAGCGGAACTGGGCGAGAAAGAGTCGTCGGCTGTTTCCGCCGAATTCGCAGACTTGGAAAATGACGGTTACAATACTTCGGGATGATGAAGAAGTCGCGGTCGCCGGCGAGCCACGTGAAGGCGGGCGCACTTCAAAATGGTTCCGATATCCGGGCGGCACCTGTTCCTGGTTTCCTTGCCACCCCAGGCAATGAACTCTTCCGCGTAACCTTTGGTGACGTTGAGTAGTGTGATGTGGCGATGACGGATGACACGCCGAACTTGTTGATATGCAAGAGAAAAACGCAGAGCCTCGGTATGAAGATGGTCCTTCCGAGATCAACTTCATAGAGGTTCTGCGCCTGATGAGTATTGTATACGAGGTGGTCCTGGACGTGTCTGAGGACAGTGCCCGCTTCCTGTCCGCGCTGCTGCATGCCGTGCGGGTGCGCCGGGGTACCCGTAAGGGAACCCGTGCGCTGGGGACGTACAAGCAGGCGGTGCTGGTGTTGCGGTGGTTCCTCGACGACACCCGGATGTCGGGGCTGGCCAGGGACAACGCGATCGCCTCCTCGACGGCGTACGCCTACCGCGATGAGGGGATCGCGGTACTGGCCGTGTGCACGCCGTCCCTGCACGGGGCGTTGCTGGCGGCGAAGGCCGCCGGGCATTCGCACGTGATCG
>NZ_JAODNM010000038.1 GCF_025464955.1 Amycolatopsis sp.
CGGCGCCTCGGTGGTGTTGTACTGGGAGATCATCCCGCACAGCACGATCCGGCCGTGCAGGTTCAGCACGTCGATGGCGGCTTCGAGATGCTCGCCGCCGACGTTGTCGAAGTACACGTCGATGCCCTGGGGCGCGGCGGCGCGTAGCTGGTCGACGACGGGGCCGCCGTGGTAATCGAAGGCCTCGTCGAAGCCGTATTCCTCTACCAGCAGCCGGACCTTGTCGGCGCTGCCGGCGGAGCCGATCACCCGGGACGCGCCCATCAGCCGGGCGATCTGACCAACCTGGGTGCCGACCGCGCCCGCCGCACCGGAGACGAACACCGTCTCTCCCGGCTGCAGCCGCGCAATCCGGGACAGCCCCGCATACGCCGTGAGCCCGGTAATGCCCAACACGCCCAAGTAGGCGGAAAGCGGTGCGGCATCGGCGTCGATCACGGTAACGGCAGTGGCGTCGAGCAGCGCGTACTCCCGCCAGCCCAGCATGTGCTGCACATGCGTGCCTACCGCGATCTTGTCGGACTCCGAGGCGACGACGACGCCGACCGCGCCGCCGTCCATCGGCTCGTCGAGTTGGAACGGCGGCACGTAGGACTCGACGTCGTCCATCCGCCGCCGCATGTAAGGATCCACCGACAAGAACTGGTTCCGCACCAAGATCTGACCCGCCGCCGGCGGCGGAATCTTGTGCTCCCGCAACGCGAAATCACTCGGCGCGGGCCGCCCGTGCGGCCGGGCCACCAAATGCCATTGCCTGCTTGATGTGTAGCTACTCATGACGCTCTCTCTGCTTTGTGACATCTCGCGCCAGATCGAAGGCACGGTCGGTCAACTCGATCGGAAGTTCGACGCCAGGGCCGGCCAGCCACTGGTCCAACGCGGTCCGGAACGCGGACACCGAAATGCGGGCCAGCAAGATCGGCGCCGGCTCGACTGGCTCGGGGTGCCGCTCGCGCAGCACGTCGGCCAGCGCGTCCTCCCACTCGGCGTGCTTGCGCATGCTGTACGGCCGCAAACTCGGGGTCCGCTCGACCATCGCCGCGGTCGCGTGCACCTTGGTCACCTCGTCGGTGAACGAGTAGTTCAGCGCCTGGAACGCCGCACGCAGCGACTCCATCGGATGCTCGTCCACCGGCCGGCCCCGCAACGCCTCACACAGCACCGTCGTGGTGCCGCGGGACCACTCCATGACGATGTCGCCCTTGGTGCCGAAGTAGCGGAACAGCGTGCGCCGCGACACCTCGGCCGCGTCGGCGATCTCGTCGACCGTGATGTCGTCGAAGCCCCGTTCGGCGAACAGGCTCATGCCGGCCGCCACGATCTCCTCCCGCTGCCGTTCCTGCTTACGCGCACGCAGCCCCTCCATACTCATTCCTCTCGTGAACGTTCACGCAGTCCGGGGGCTCAGCACGGCCTTGAGCTCGATGAACTCGTCGAAGCCTGCCTCGCCCCACTCGCGGCCGTTGCCGGACTGCTTGTAGCCACCGAAAGACGCGGCGAAGTCCTGTTCGGCTCCGTTGAGCACCACCCTGCCCGTGCGCATGCGGCGGGCCACGACCAAGGCGTGCTCGGGGTCGCTGGACTGCACCGCGCCGGACAGGCCGTAATCGCTGTCGTTGGCGATGTGGATCGCGTCGTCCTCGTCGGTGTAGGTCAGCACGGACAGTACCGGCCCGAAGATCTCCTCCCGTGCGACGCGCATATCCGGGGTGACGCCGGTGAGCACCGTCGGGCGGACATAGAAGCCGGTGTCGAGGCCGTCGGGCTTGCCGAGCCCGCCGACGACCACGCGGGCCCCCTCGTCGATGCCCGACTGGATCAACTCCTGGATCTTGTCGTACTGCGTCTGGGAGGCGACCGGGCCGAGCGCGGTCTCGGCGTCTCGGGGGTCGCCCACGACGAGACGTTCCGTCGCCTTCACGAGCAGTTCCATCAGCTCGTCGTGCTGGTCCTGCTGCACCAGCAGCCGCGTCGGCGCGTTGCAGCTCTGTCCGCTGTTGCCGAAGCACGAGATGACCGCGACCTCGGCCGCCTGGGCCAGGTTGGCGTCGGGCAACACGATGTTGGCTGATTTGCCACCCAACTCCAACGACACGCGTTTCACGGTGTCCGCGGCCACCTTGGAGACCTCGACGCCAGCTCGAGTGGACCCGGTGAAGGAGACCATGTCGACGTCGGGGTGGGCCGACAGCGCGGTGCCGACGACCGACCCCAGACCGTGCACGAGGTTGAATACGCCTGCCGGCACGCCGGCGGCGTCCAGGATCTCGGTGATCAGCACAGCGGTCAGCGGCGCGACCTGGCTGGGTTTGAGCACCATCGTGTTACCCGTCGCCAATGCAGGCGCGATCTTGCACATGATCTGGTTGAGCGGCCAGTTCCACGGCGCGATCAACGCGCAGACACCCACCGGCTCACGCAGGACAACGGTGTCGCCCCGCTGACCCTGGAACTCGTAGTCGCGCAGGATGTCCACGGCGACCCGCAGGTGGGCAAGACCGGACGGAGCCTGCTCCTCGATGGCCAGCGTCTGCGGCGCACCCATCTCGACCCTGACCGCCTCGGCGAGGTCGGGCAGTCGCCTCTCGTATTCATCAGCCGCCGCCTGAAGCACCGCGAGCCGCTCCTCGCGGCTGGTCGTCGACCAGGCAGGGAAGGCAGCCGAAGCCGCTGCGACCGCGCGGTCCACATCCGCCACGCCGCCCAGCGCGATCTGCGCCACCACCTGCTCAGTGGCCGGGTTGACCACGTCGAGCAGGTCGACGCCAGTCGGCTCCACCCACTTTCCGTCGATGTACAGCAAGGTCGCGTTCTCATACAAGTTGCCCATGTTGGGACACCTCCTCGGTTCCTCACCCACCATACAGGCACTGAGGGCCAATTGTCACCCAGTGCCTATAGGCACCGAGTGACGCCCGCGACATTCGAGCAGTCGGCGACCCATGTGCGCTCCTTCGCCAGCTCGAAGTTGCGTGCGATCGACGAAGGTGCACCTGCCACTACAGGGCTGAAGGAGCGGCAGGTTGGTTCAGGCGACCAACAACGCCCACGTGAAGTCGAGGATGGCCATGAAGGTCGAGCCTCGGGACCAATGTCGGGATCGCTTACTGGACAACAGCTTTCGGCGATGCCGCAGTGGTGATGACGGACAGGCTAACCTGCGCCGCCCGCACCGCTGGCGCAGCCGTGCCCGCCGCTGCGCCTTGGTCCTGCTCGCCTTGCCCGTGAGCGCACTCGCCCCTGTACGCCGAGTCCATCGGGTGAACCCAGCACACAACCGCCCAGCGCGGGCCGGTTCTCGGCGATCCACGTAGCCAGAGCGGGCAGGATCTCGGGATGCTCGCGCAGCGCGGTGGTGTCGTGCTCGCGGCCCGGCCGCACCGGCGATGTCCACAGCGGCCAGCCGTCGGTAGCGGTGATGACCTGGATGTTCCCGCCATGGTTGGCGTGTTTGCCCGACCACTACAGGTCCACGCCTTTCGTGGGGGGCCTGGGGTGCGGCACCGATCAGTCTCGATCAGCGTGCCGTCGATCGAAATGTAGCTGTGGCCGGCCATTTTCGCCGCCAGCAACGCCGACTCCACGCGGGTGCCTGGGCGGCGAGCACCGTGAACCCCTCCTCGAGATAGGCGTACACGGTGGACTGCCGATCGCGTTGTCGACCGCCAGCTGCCTGACCCGGGTGCCATCGAGAAACCAGCGCAGCACCAGAACTGCCTGCTTGAACGGGGTCAGGACCCGGCGGTCCCAGCGGGTACCGCGCCGCACACGCTCGGCATGCAGCAGGCCCGACACGTACAGCACGGTCTGGTCGCGTACCGGCAAGGTCGCGGTGTATGACACACTAATCAGGCGCGGAACCTCTATGAAGTTGATCTGTGGTAGGACCAAATTCATACCGAGGTTCCGCGTCTTTACGTTGCACCACAACAACTCCGGCGTGTCGCCACCGCCAGCATCGACCATATCCCGGGCTGTTACCCAGCGTCACGGATGCTTACGCGGAAAGACTCAGTGCTTCGCGTTGGTCGACGTGTTCGGCCCAGTCCTCGGGGAGCAGTGCTTCGTGGATGGCGGCGGCGACGCGGGCGACGAGGTCCGGGGTCCAGGGGTCGTCCCGTACTGCCCTGCCAACCATCGCCACGGTTCTGTTCAGGACGTCGCGCAGACGGACACGCGATCCCGTCCCGGTCCAACCCCGTAGCGATGGCCCGGTCGCCGAGGCCATCGAGATACTCGCCGTAGATCCGGCGCACCACCACGGCCGCCGGCGGGTCGACCTGCAGTACCCGCACCCGCAACCCCTCCGCCGCCTTCCGCGGATGAGGATGCGGGGCGCCGTCAACGACAACGTATCCGTACGGCGCCCGACCACCCTGGTGACGGCCCTCGCTGACAACCTGGGCATCCATCGCCGCACGCGCCCGCGCCTGAACATGCTGCCGCTCCGACTCACTCATCCCGCCCAGCAAACTCATCAACATCGTGTGCGACGGGTTTCGTGGCTCGAATCGCCCACCCAGCTCAGGAACCCACAAGTCCACGCCATACCCGGCAAGTCGCGGCGCGATCAGGGAAAACTGGTTGCCGAACCAGCAGCGAGTGCCCTCGCCGACGACAACCGCCGACCACTTGCGGGAGGAATCCTTCAGCGTGTCCAGTAGCCGGGCGGCCTCCGGGCGCCGGTGCCACGGCACCGACCGCGACTGACCTACATCGAAGAACTCGGCGGACACCCGACCGCCCAGTGGCTCCACCAACCGACGAGCGTTGCCCAGTTGCCAGCCCAGCGACGTCGCCGGGCCCAGATGGTCCTCAGTCGAACACCGACCGTAGAAAGCAATTTCACCGAAAGTGCGTGCTGTACATCCGCTTGAGTTGTGAACCAATACCGGCGTCGACCCAGCAACTACATAATAGGTATGGGCTTACGCGCATGCGGACGAGGCGACCGGAGTTGACCAATTAGTGGCCGAGGTTGACCTGTGCCCTGTGGTGGTCGCCCTTCTCGATCAGGTCGACGAACCCGAGGGCGTAGTCCGCCGCCGAGATCGCGCCGCCGTCCTCGGGCTGAACCGCGACCTCGTCACCGAGCCGATAACGACCGAGTCGTTCGCCGGGCACATGTGCGCCGAACCTGAGCGCCGGGCTCACGTAGACCCAGTCGAGTGTCGCAGGCGTGGCCGGGAGGTCCTCGATGATGAACGCCGCTCCGTCGCGGATCTCGTCGTGGAGCTCCGTGGGGATGAGGCCGAGGTGGCTGGGGTCGGTGACGAAGCGATCCGCCCCGGGCGCAGGGCGCAGCGACGAGGCGCCGCCGACGATGAACAGGCCTACGCCCGCGGCATTGGCCAGACGCGCGATGGTGCGGTGGACATCGCGGGCGTGGCCGACCAGCGGGCCGCGCGGGGCGATCGCGTCCACGACGATGTCGGAACCCTCGATGACCGAAGACAGCGTTGTTTCGTCGGTGGCGTCGCCTTGGACATAGGTCACGTCCGGGATCGGCGCGTCGGGGAGCGAGCGGCTCAGTGCGGTGACCTGGTGACCACGAGCAGCGGCCTCCGCGAGGATGGCCGAACCGGCATAACCGGTGCCGCCGATGACCGTAATGCGAGACACGGGGGTGCCTTTCTGCGAGACGGGGTGGCGTCGGGTGACGCCCTGCGATTACCGTATGAGTGCAGCTCTCCAACGGGAAGAAGGCACCTTGTGGTAACCACTCAGGCCGAGTCGGTGCTCTTCGGCAGCCCCTACCGCGCGGACTGCCCGACTCGCCAGATCCTGGATCGCATCGGCGACCGGTGGACCGTGCTCATCGTGGGCGCCCTCTGGGACGGCAACGTCCGCTTTTCGGAGTTGCGTCGACGCGTTGAGGGTGTCTCGCAGAAGATGCTCACCCAGACTCTCCGCGGGCTCGAACGGGACGGGCTCGTGCGCCGCACCGTCTACCCCCAGGTACCGGTCCGCGTCGAGTACACGCTCACCGAGGCGGGCCGCACCCTGCGGGAGCCGCTGCGGGCGCTGGAGGAATGGTCGATCGCACACCTCGGCGACGTGTCCGGGTCACAGGAAGCCTACGACCGCGCGGATCGACCTCCTCCTGACTCCACGGATCGCGACAAGTAACGCTGCGACATCGGCGCTACTTGCTGCGGACAGTCACAACCGGGGCTTGTGCGGGCTTCCTGTCGAGTGTCACGTTCACCCGGAGCGCTCGCAGCATCGGTCAAGTGCGTGTCCCGGCGCTACGCAGCAGGCTGCCGCTCTCATCGCCTCAGCCCTCGTGAGAGTGCTCGAAGCGCGGTCCCACGACTGAATCCCGGGTTCCGCGTCGTCGAGGAACGCCTGGGCACCTGGATCGCGCTGGTGCTGACCGGTGTGGTGTTCGGTCTGATACACCTGGTCAACCTGGACGCCAGCTTGTGGGGCGCCACCGCCATCGCTGTCGAGGCCGGTTTCATGCTCGCCGCCTGCTACGCCGCCACCCGCAACCTCTGGGTGCCGATCGGACTGCACTTCGGCTGGAACTTCGCCGCGGGTGGCATCTTCAGCGCCGTGGTCTCCCGCAACGGCGAGTCGAAGGGACTGCTGGACGCCACGACGTCGGGCCCGGTCCTGGTCACCGGCGGGGACTTCGGACCGGAGGGCAGCCTGTACACCGTGGGGGCGGGCGTGGCGCTGACAGTGGTGTTCCTGTGGCTGGCCCACCGCCGCGGCCACATCGTCCCGCGTCGCCGTCGCGCGGCCGGTGCCGAGACGCCCACTACTGTTTCCCGGTGATCGACCTCCTGAAGGTCTCGGGCCTGTGGCGGACATGGGATGTCACGGCCCTGGACCTTCCGCGCGCACTCGCGCTGGTCTTCGCTTCGCTGCTTCGGCGCTGACGGGAGGGGGCGTTGTGGGCCGCCGGTGTCGCCGAGCGGGCCCGGGCCGAGCTCGTCACCTCTCGGATCCCCTTGACCTGCGCCAAATAGGTCCGCGCGCCGTCCAGGGCGCCGGTGGCCTGGACGGCTTGGGCGAAATCCCGAGCAAGTTCGGAGCCCATGGCCCGGCAAATCCAGCGCTAAGCAGCGGAACACTCAGTAGGGCGTCCGGCCAGACCAGCCAACGGCCGCGTCGTCAGGCTGTATCTGGCGCGCTCATCCACCAACGAGTGCGCGAGATCCGAAATGTCGCGGCTGTGGCGATTAACATGACGGCAGACCGGCCATCACCGGGCAGCACCTCCTTGCCGCCGACCTCGACGTAGCCCCAGAGTAGGAAACTGGCCGTGTCGAGCCCAGTCGGGCGGGTTCAGCGAACAGTCTGAGAACCCTCCGGTGAGGCTGCATGCTGCTGTTCATCCAGCAATGCGCGGCTCAGATCGCGAAGCGCTCGCAGTTGAGCCGGGTCCAGCGAGCGGGTCATGGCGGCCGCCACGTGCCGCGCGTGTACGCGGCCGAGGCGGACCTGGACCGAGTGCCCTTCCTCGGTCAGCACGATCCGGGAGGCCCGGCCATCTTGAGGGTCGGACCGGCGCTCGACCAGGCCGCGCTGCTCCAGGCGAGCCACCAGCCGGGACACCCCTGCCTGCGTGAGCAGGACGTCGTCAATGAGTTCTGTGATCCGCAACCCCTCGTCGTGCCCAGCCAGTGCGTAGAGCACGCCGTACTCGCTCGGCGCGAAGCCGCCCCACGCCCCAGCCTGCTCGAACTCGCGAGCCAGGGTCGCCTGCGCACGGAACAGCGCCTCCCATGCCTCATTTGCCAATCGGAAGACGCCAGCCATCGACTCGGTTCGACCTCCTCCTGCTAAGGGCTCAGCGCCACAGTATGCCGAAGGGCGACAGGCCGGGCGACGACGCCACGGGAATACATAAGCAGTCATGTTGTTTCACCCGGTGGCAGACACTCTCGCCTGCGGCAGAGCCAGAAAGGAAGAACGCGCATGACCACGCCGGCACCATCAGCGGTACCTCTCGCCTTCGGTCTCGACACCTTCGGCGACGTCCCGGAGGACGATGCCGGCCAGCTGGTCTCCCACGGCGACGCGATCCGCCAGGTCGTCGCCGAAGCGGTCCTGGCTGACGAACTGGGAGTGGACGTCATCGCCCTCGGCGAGCACCACCGACCGGAGTACGCCATCTCCACGCCGGAGACCGTCCTGGCCGGCATCGCGACCCGCACCGAACGGATCAAGCTCGCGTCCGGGGTCACCGTGTTGTCGTCGGACGACCCAGTGCGGGTCTTCCAGCGGTTCGCGACCGTCGACGCCCTGTCCCGCGGCCGCGCCCAGGTAATCCTCGGCCGGGGCTCCTTCACCGAGTCGTTCCCGCTGTTCGGCTACGACCTGAAGGACTACGAAGTGCTGTTCGAGGAGAAGATCGAACTCTTCGCCCAGCTCCTAGAAGAGAAGCCCGTCACCTGGTCGGGCACCACCCGCGCTCCGCTGGAGAACGCCGACGTGTTCCCCAAGACCGACTCCGGACGACTCGACACCTGGGTCGGCGTGGGCGGCTCTCCGCAGTCGGTCATCCGCACCGCTCAGTACGGCCTCCCGCTCATGATCGCCATCATCGGGGGCGCGCCCTCGCGCTTCGCCTCCTACGTCGACCTCTACCGCCGCGCTGCCGCGCAGTTCGGGACGACCTCGCACCCCGTGGGGATGCACTCCCCCGGCTTCATCGCCGACACCGACGAGGAGGCCGCCGAAATTTTCTGGCCTCGCTACCGCGTCATGCACGACCGCATCGGCGCGCTGCGCGGATGGCCACCGATCGGGCGGCGGCAGTACGACGCCGAGGTCGCCGAAGGGTCGCTCTACGTCGGCTCCCCCGACACCGTGGCGCGCAAGATCGCGAGCGCCGTGCAGACCCTCGACGTCGGCCGCTTCGACCTCATCTACACCGTCGGCAGCGTTCCAGCGTCGGCTCGGCTGCACGCGGTCGAGCTCTACGGCACAGAGGTCATCCCTCGAGTGCGCGCCCTGCTCGCCGACCGCGACAAGACGAAGGCGTCGGCATGACGGCCTCGTCCCCTTCGCAACCGATTCGCGTCGGCATCGTCGGCGCCGGCAAGGTCGGCACAGTCCTCGCGCGGCTGGCCCTCGACGCCGGCGACGAGGTCCTGATCTCCGGATCCGGCGACCCGGCCAAGATCGCGCTCATCGCCGAGGTGCTGACACCCGGTGCCGTGGCCACCACCACCGCAGACCTGGCCGCACGATCGTCCGTGGTGATCCTGGCCCTGCCATTGGGCAAGCACACAGCGCTCCCCGTCGAGGCTCTCGCGGGCAAGCTGGTGGTCGACGCGATGAACTACTGGTGGGAGACGGACGGAATCCGCGACGACCTTCGCACGTCGACCAGCGAGACCGTGCAGGCGTTCCTTCCCGCGTCCCGGGTGGTCAAGGCGTTCAACCACATGGGTTATCACGACCTGGAAGCGGAAGCCCGGCCGAGCGGCGCCGATAGCCGCAAGGCGATCGCCATCGCCGGAGACGATCCCGCCGATCTCGCCGCCGTCGCGCAGCTGGTCGACTCACTCGGCTTCGACCCGGTCCGCGCCGGCTCGCTCGCCGACGGCGTCCGCCTCGAACCCGGAAGCAAAGCCTTCGGCGCCAACGTCGACGCCGACGACCTGCGCACCATGATCCACTCGGTCAGCCAAGGAGCAGAGACGTGAAATTCCAAGTCCTGGACATCCTGCCGCACCTGACGAACCCGGTGAGCGGTCGCCAGGTCCGCACTGACGAACGCTTCGCGCAGGCGCTCACCTCGGCGCGCTACGCGGAAGAGTTCGGGTTCGACGCCGTCGCACTCGGAGAACGCCACGCGGGGCCCTTCCTCAGCAGCGGGGTGACCGTGCTGCTCGGGGCGATCGCCGCGACGACCAGCCGCGTCCGGATCCAGACCGGCGTCTCGGTCCTGTCGATCCACGACCCGCTGCGGGTTGCCGAGGACTACGCCACGATTGACCAGCTCTCCCGCGGCCGGCTCGAGCTGGTCATCGGCAAGGGGAACGAGCTGCGCCAGCTGCCGATGTTCGGCATCGACAACGGCGACCAATGGGACGCGCTCGCCGAGAAGTACGAGCTGCTGCGGCGGCTCTGGCGCGAGGAGGACGTCACGTGGGAAGGGCGGTTCCGCGGTCCCCTGCAGGAGGTGACCAGCCTGCCCCGCCCGTTCGCCGGCGCGCCCCGGGTCTGGCACGGCTCGGCGACCACGGCGACGTCGGCCGAGCTCGCCGCGAAATGGGGTGACCCGCTCTTCTCCGCCAACGCGATCCAGCCGCGGGACAACTACACCGTCTTGATCGAGCGCTACCGGAAGCAGTACGCCGAACACAGCCACGACCCGCGCTTCGCCTTCGTCGCCGCCGGCGCGGGATTCCTCTACCTGGCAGACAGCACGCAGGAAGCACGGGAGGCCTTCGGGCCGACCTATGAAAAGATGGTCGCCTTCTTCAACCAGCCCGGGAACCACACACCGGGCAACGAAATGACGTTCGCCACGATCGACGACGCGATCGCGCGCGGGCCGGTCCTGGTCGGCAGCCCACAGCAGATCACCGAGAAGATCCTGTGGTGGCACGAGGCTTACGGGCACGACCTGCAGTCCTTCAGCCTGCCCACCATGCTCCCGCACGAGCAGCAACTCGAGATGCTCGAACGGTTCGCCAGTGAGGTCGCGCCCGTCGTGCGCAAGGCGGCGCCCACCATCTTGTGGACCGACGGCGACCCGTACGGCGGACGTCCCGCTGCCTATGGGCGCACCGTCCCCGACCCGGCTTGAGCACTTTATACCGGCGGAGTGCACATATTCGACTTACGATATTCGTTCACGGCCGCCACCACGGCATCATCACCCGCCCGACAACGCCACAAGAGCGGCATCGGCGTTCGTGGTCGGCCAAGTGCCACGACAGGTCCGCGGTGCGGCACTGCGGGCACCAAGCCGCCCGGCGCTGGGCTCGGCGACACCGCCTGCCAAGGAGATGGACATCGGATTGGTGCCTGCCTACTTTCCTGGCAGTGGCGCGGCAGTGTCGGCGAAGAGGACTGACAGTTCTTCGCAGGTTTGGAGCAGCCGAGGAGCACAGGCGCGCATGCGATCGCCGGTCCACCGGTCCGCGGGGCCGGACACCGCGACAGACATCCCACCACCGGCGGCGAACGCGGACAGGACCGGCGCCGCGATACCGTGGACCCCGGGATGGTTCGCGCCGTACGACAGCACGTAACCATCATGGCGGGCCAGCGCCAGAGAGTCTCTCACCAAGTCGGCGTCGTCGGCCTGGCCGATGATGCGATCGACGTCAGCGGGGTCCAGGTGAGCCAGAATCGCCTGGCCGCTGGCGCCTCGGCCCAGCCACGCCGTCTCGCCGATCGTCGCCGCGCGCCGGAGCACCTGCGCGGTGCTCTCCACGCCGAGAACCAGCACGCTTCGGCTGCCGCTGCGGACGTGCAGCGTCGTCGTCTCTCCCACCGCGTCCGCGAGCAGCCGCAACGATGGCCTGGCCGCTTGGTAGAGCGCCGCCTGTGGCAGCACGGCCGCCGCGATTCCGACAAGCCGGCTGCCGACGACGTAGCCGCCTGACTCGGCGTGGTCGAGGTAACGCTCGTCCTGCAGCACCCTCACCAGGCGGTAGCACGTGCTCTTGGAGAGCCCCACCATCGCGACCAGGTCGTTGAGAGCGACCGGTTCCCCGGCCGTGACCACTGCTTCCATCAGGCGCAGCGCTCGCCGGGCGGTCTCGCCGCCCTCCGTCTGCCCCGGCCCCGCCGGTTGATCCTGCGTCATACACCCCACCCGCGGTCGTTTCACTATTCGAGCAGCCAGTTCCAACTATAGGAACCGTAGGGCGGCAGGCTGGTGGCGTCAAACCACCCCGGTCACGAACCATTCGCGGTACTGCCGAGCCAATCGGCATATGCCCGGACGCCATCCCCGGCAAGAGGGGCGCCGTGGGCGAACGCCACAGCGGACACATCGACCGGAAGACGGCGGAGACTCGCGTCGCGCGCGCCCGAGTCAGCCGACAGTGCTGCCGGGCCCTGCTTGGGCTGACTGGAACGGTGGAACACCGCGTCACCGACGAGGAGCGTCCGGGTCGGTTCGTGCAGCAGCACGATGTGCCCTGGGCTGTGGCCAGGCGTGTGGATGACCTTGAGCCCGTCGATCACCTCGTCGCCGGACAAGGTCCGGTCAGGCTCCGTTGGCCGCCAGTGCAGCTTGGGTACCTTGTCGATCAGGCGGCCGAGGGCGCTCTGGCGGCCGGACACCGGAACCCGTCCGGACCGCAGCCAGTCCGCGTCGGCCGTGTGGATGAGAATCTCCGCTCCAGTGCGGGCCCGCATTTCGTCCGCGCCCTGCACGTGGTCCGGATGGGCATGGGTGAGCACGATCCGTCGGATGTCCGCAGGCTTGCGGCCGAGCTGTTCGACCGCCGCGGCGATCTGTCCCGGAGCCTTCGCCCAGCCGACGTCGACGAGGGTGTAGCCGTCGTCGGCCTCTACCAGGAACGCGTTGTCCCGATCGCGCGCTGTGGTCGGGATTCGCCAGATCCCGGGCGCGAGCCGCTCCACCGTCACGCGCCGCCTCCGGCGTCCGTGGGAATCGCCCCGGACCGCAGTGCGCCGAGCAGCTCGATCGGCAAATATCCCTGCTCGGCAAGGCGAGGCAGCACGCCGCCGCTGGCAAGGATTTCGAGGACCAGCTCCGGAAGCCGCGGGAAGTCACCCTCGGTTCCCTTGGTCTCGTTGACGTAGTGCCCGGCGGCGATGTCGAACTGCCCGACGTCTCCGTCGTCGAAGGCGGAGGTGACGCCGGGGACTGTCGCGGCGGGCAACCCCGCGTTGATCGCGTTGCGCAAGAACAGCGAGTTGAACTCCTCCGCCACGAGTGCACCGACGCCGAGGTGCCGCATCAACGCCGCCACCGGCCGTGAGGACCCGACGCCGAAGTTCTTACCGGCCACCACGATGTCGCCCGGAGCGACCTCGTCAGTCCATCTAGGACGGACCTCGTAGAAGACGTGCTTGGCCGCTTCGGGGATATCCATCTTCATCGCGAACGCGGGGTACATCGCATCGGTGTTCAGCGAATCCCCGAACAGCCACACGCGGCCGGAGACCTTGGTGGCACTCATGTGGTGACCTTCCTCGGATCGGTGATGACGCCCGCGATCGCGGACGCGGCCACGGTGGCCGGCGAGGCCATGTAGATCTCGGCGTCGGTGCTGCCCATCCGGCCGGTGAAGTTGCGAGTGCTCGAGGTGATGCAGACCTCGCCGGGCCCGAGGACACCCATGTGGTAACCGAAGCAGGCGCCGCACGTCGAGTTCGTGACCACCCCGCCGGCGTCGGCGATGTCCTGCAGGTAACCCAGCCGCATCGCGTCGCGGTACACCTTCTGCGATGCCGGGGTCACGAGCAGGCGGACACCCGGCGCAACGGACCGTCCACGCAGGATCCCGGCGGCGATGCGGAGATCTTCGAGTTGGCCGTTGGCGCAGGAGCCGATGAACGCCTGGTCGATCTTGCGATCTTCGATGTCGGAGACCGGCACGCCGTTACGGCTCACTGTGCCAGGCCTGGCGACATAGGGTTCCAGGCTCGACAAGTCGATGTGGCGGACGTCGAAGTAGGAGGCGTCCAGGTCGGCGTCGGCCGCGCGAAACTCCTCGACACCACGTTCGTCGAGGAAGTCGCGCAAGACGTCGTCGACGCCGAAGGTACTGAAGTCGGCGGAGATCTCTGCTCCCTGCGTGGCGATCGTCCGCCGGTCGTTCATCGGCACGCTCGCCAGGCCGGGGCCGCCGAACTCCAGGTTCATGTTGGTGGCGTCACCGTACTCGTTGGCGATGTGGAGGAAGATGTCCTTCCCGCTGACCTCGCCGGGTTTGACGCCGTCGAGCTCGTAGCGGATTGTCGGCGCGACCTGGAACCAGGTCGATCCGGTGCACAGGATGGAATAGACCTCGGTCGGGCCGAGTCCTCGTGCAGCGGTGTTGTAGGCGCCGCCGGCGCAGGTGTGGGAATCCGTGCACGCGAGCACCTCACCCGGGCGAGCCAGGCCGTTCTCGGCGATCACCTGGTGACAGATCCCGTGCCTGCCTACGTCGAAGAACTTCTCGATCCCGAAGTCGGCGACGAACTTGCGGGCTCGCGGTCCGCCGGCCGCATCCTTGAGCGACGGCGCCGGGACCGCGTGATCCATGATCACCGCGACCTTGGCCGGGTCGTGAATGCGGGACGGCTGCATCCATAGGGTGGCGAACTGCAGGTCGATCAGCACGCACAGGTCGACGTCCACAGTCACCGTGTCGCCCGCCGTCACATGGTTGACTCCCGCTTTGCGGGCGAGCAGGTTCTCGATCATCGTCATGCCCATGACTCAGACTCCCGTCACGGCTTCGCTGCGGTAGCGCTCACCGAGGTCGGACCATTCGGCCAGCCCCACGAGGTTGAAGAACTCGGCCGGCTTGCTGGGGATCAGGTCCTTCGGGTCGGTGCCCGCCAGCTCGGCGAGGCCGGTCAGCATCGCGAATGCGGCGCCACCAAGGGGCAGGGACGGATAAATGGCGATCGCGTACCCCAGTTCCCGAAGTCGCTGCGTCGACTCGATCGGAGTCAGACCGCCGATAACGAGGTTGATCAGCAGCGGGGCCGACACCTCGGCCGCGATCCGCTCGATCTCGTCCACCCCCTGCGGAGCCTCGACGAAGATCACGTCCGCGCCTGCCCGGGCGTAAGTGTTCGCCCGCTCAATAGCGGCGTCCACCCCGAGCGGGCCGCGGGCGTCGGTCCGCGCGATGACCACGAGGTCCGGGTCCGTGCGCGCTTCCAGCGCCGCGGTCAGCCTGACGGCGAACTCCTCCTGGCCGATCAGCTCCTTGTCCGGCAGGTGCCCGCACTTCTTCGGGAATGCTTGGTCCTCCAGCTGGATCGCGGCGACGCCGGCGGCCTCGTACTCCCGCACGGTGCGAACCACGTTGAGCTCGGCGCCGTAGCCGGTGTCGGCGTCGGCGATCAGCGGCGTGTCGCCGAGCACCCCGGTGATCATCCGGGCTCGCTCGGCCATCTCGGTCTGGGTCACGAGCCCGATGTCCGGCAGCCCGAACCCGGACGCGGCGATCCCGGCGCCGGTGAGGTAGCCGGCTTGGAAGCCGAGCCGGGCGACCAGGTGGGCGGAGATGCCGTCGAAGACACCCGGCGCGACGACGAGCTCCTTGGCGGCCAGCTGCCGCCGAAGTGCCACGCGCGCGTTCGATGCGCTCATAGTGAGTTCCTTTCGTTCAGTCCAGGACACCGGTCACAGCCGGCGCGAGGAGGTCGATGAGCTCGTTGAGGTCGCCGGCCTCGTCCAGGCCGAGGACCGCGGTCTCGATCGCGTTCTGCCTGGCCGGTGTCAGGGCGGGTTCGGTGAGGCGCCGGTACTTGTCGACGATCTCCTGCGCGGTCACCGGGTCGAACGGCGAGCCGTGTGGCATCACCACGTGCTTCGCCAGTTCGGTTCCGTCGCGCATCGTGATCCGCAAGTCGGTGGCGAACCTCTTGTGCGGCTCGGCGGTGTCGTACTCGGTGGCGTGGCGGACCCGGACACGGTCGATCAAGGCCCACACGTCGTCGGCGTCCAACCGCTCTGAGGTGAACTGCCGGGTGAGAACCTGGCCGTCGCACAACGCCACCGACACCGCGTAAGCGATGTTCATCTGCGCACCGATCGGCGTGAGCGGCCGTTCGGGCGGCCACCAGCCGTGGTGATAAACCGTGTCCCCGACCGCCACGTCGATCCGGTCGATCTGGTCCACGTCGATCGTGTGTTCCGACCGCAGGGCGAGGGCCGCCTCGACGGCACCGTGCAGGCCGCCCATCGCGGCGAACGACTTCACCATGATGATCTCGGTTTCCCATCGCTCGCCCAGCTGGGCGACGATTTCCTCGGGCGCGGGGTCGTGGCCTTCGCCGAACACGGCGAGGAAGCCGCCGTACTCCCGTTCGAACACCGCCTTGATGCCGGTGTAGCCACCCGCGGCCAGCCGCGCGGCGTAGAAACCGTTACGAGCGGCGAAACCGTGCTGCATCCGCTTGGACATCGCCTCGTACTGGGCGGCCATCAGGCCACCCGACTGGGTGCCGGCCATCCCGAGGGCGTCCTCGAGCTGCGCGGCGTCGAGGCCGCACAGTTTGCCGGTGGTCATCGCGGCCGTGTGGGTGCCGAACACAGGCCCCGAGTGCCAGCCTCGCGAGAGCATCTGCGACCCGTGCAGCGCCCGGCCGACCCGCGGCCCCACCTCGAACCCGGCGACCGCCGCCGTCAGCGCGTCCGCGCCGGAGACGTCGAACCCCGCCTGCGCCATCGCGAGGATCGCTGGGATCACCAAGGAGTCGCTGTGCAACGGAGCGATCGGATGGAAGTCATCAAGCTCGAAGCCCTGGACGAACGTACTGTTCAGCAGCACCGCGGCCGGCGCACTCGTGGTCCGGCTCGTGCCCACGACGATCGACTCCCCCGCGCCTTCGATCGCCAGGACCGAGTCGGTCGCCACCCGCGACCACGGCAGCTGCGCGCCTACGAGCGCGGCACCGACGCCGTCGAGAAGCAGATACTTCGCCCTCGTCCGGACGCGCTCCGGGATGTCATCGGGCTTGAGTCCGTGCACCCAGGCGGCGAGCTGGGCGGTGACCCCTCGCTGCGGGATATCCATGGCGTTGCGGCCTCCGATCGGTTTCACTATATGAAGATCCGATTCTATTTTATGAAGCCACGCTAACTCTGAACTCTTGACAAGGTCAACCCGGGACGCGACAGTCTTCATCACATTGTGGATATCTAGTTCCACATATTGGCACCATTGAAGAACGTGCGACCAAAGGCGGCGCAATGACAAAGATGTCTTCCGACTCCCCACCAGGCGATACCGGACGCCGCATCGCCGACCGCCTGGACGGGATCCCCGTCGGCCGCTGGCACCGTTCGCTGGTGACCGTGGTGGGACTCGGCTGCTTCTTCAACTTCTTCGAGGTTGCGGTGGGCGTGCTGATGATCCCGCTGCTGCCAGGCGATTGGGTGCCCACCACCCTCTGGAAGTCGTTGGTCATCGGGTCCACGTTCGCCGGTGAACTGGTGGGCGCACTCGTCCTCACGCCGCTGGCCGACCGCCTGGGCCGCCGCAGGATGTTCCAGATCAACCTCGTGTCCTATGCGGCACTGGCCCTCTTGTGCGCGTTCGCCACCGGTCCGGCTCAGCTGGTCGCCCTGCGTTTCCTGATCGGCATCGGCCTCGGCGCCGAGCTGGCCCTGGTGGACGCCTACCTCGCCGAACTGCTCCCGGCGTCCCACCGCGGCAGGCTGGTTACCCGCAGCTACGCGTTCGGCATGATCGCCGTTCCCGTCGCCGGCGCCGCGGCATCCCTGCTGCCGCACACCCTGTGGGGAGCATCCAGCTGGCGGTGGATGCTCGGCTTCAGCGCACTCGGCGCGGTAGTCGTCTGGGCGCTTCGCCGCAGGCTTCCCGAGTCGCCACGATGGCTGCTCTCGCGGGGACGTGACGGCGACGCGCTCGCCACCCTGACAGCGATCGAAGTACAAGCGGGACACCCCGCACCACCAGATCCCGACCCTGTTCCCACACCACCACCGCCCGGGCAGCATCCACCGTCCACATCGGAACGCCCCCGGCTGCTGCGCCGGCCGCTGCTGGGTCGCACAGTGCTGGCCTGCGTCATCGAAACGCTCGGGCCGGTCGGTTTTTACGGATTCGCCTCGATCGCCCCGCTCGTCCTGCTGTACAAGGGGTTCAACGTCGTTGAATCCCTCTCCTACAGCGCCTTGACCGCGATCGGCTACCCGCTCGGCTCACTTCTGCTAGCCCTCATCGCGGATCGCTACCAGCGCCGCACCCTGACGATCGTGACCTCAGTCGGCGTCGCCGCCGTCGGCACCGTCTTCGGCTTCGCCGGATCCGCCTGGCTGATCGTCGTCGCCGGGACCGCCACATCACTGCTGAGCGTCATCCAGGCGACGTTGTCTCGCACCTACACAGCCGAGCTGTTCCCGACCATTGTCCGCAGCACCATCATCGGCCGCTCCTACGCGCTATCCCGCCTCGTCGCGGGAGTCCTGCCGCTCATCTCCCTCACCATTCTCGACGCGCTGGGGCCGGCGATCCTCTATCTGTCGTGCGCGGCACTGGTCGTGGCGATGAGCGCATGCGTGGCCCTCCTCGGCCCCCGGACCAACGCGGCCCAACTCGAGACCATCTGACGCATACCACAGAACACGACACAACAACGGAGGATCAGGAGGGTTATTCACCGCGGCTGCGTAGAAGTGCGGGGCGATCTTGTTGATCTGGGTGTTGAATTCCTTTTCCCAGTCCAAGCGCTCACGGTACTTCGGCTTCTTGACCGGCGTGAGCGTGCGATTTCCCACGTATCCCTTGTCGCCCAACCAGTGTCATGCCATCACCTTGGCTTCGGCGAGCAGAGCCTCGGAGAGAGCCCACAGGCGTTCGGCGTTGGCCGGATCCAGGGCGTAGCGGGCCACACCGTGCAGGGGCGGGGCGTCACCGCGGCGGTCGATGGTCTTGGTCTCGTTGCAGTCGACGAAGTAACGTCCGCCGATGCCATCGAGCAGCGGTGAGGTGGCGAGCAAGACCGAGGTCGCCGCCCCCTGCTGAGGCGACTTCAACAGCTCGACCGGGGCCTTGCCGCTGCCACGACCGCCGGTGTGGCGCTGCAGGTTGGTGTAGATCGCGCCGGGCATCAGCGCGTTCGCGGTGATCCCGTCGCTGGACCAGCGCCGGGTCGCCTCCACGGCGAACAGGACGTTCGCGGTCTTGGACTGGCCGTAGGCCAGCCACGGATCGTAGGGCCGGAAAGCGAAGTTCACGTCGTCGAAGACCACCGGTGAGGTCTGGTGACCGGTGGAGCTGACCACGACGATGCGGCCGGCACCGTCGGCGGCGAGCGCATCGTGCAGGCCGGTGGCCAGGGCGAAGTGGCCGAGGTGATTGGTGGCGAACTGCCACTCCCAGCCCTGCGCGGTGTACTGCTCGGGGCAGGCCATCACGCCCGCGTTGGTGACCAGGATGTGCAGCGGTCCGTCCCAGGAGGCGGTGAACGCCGCGATCGACGCCGGGTCGGTCAGGTCGAGCGGTGCGACGTGCGGGGCCGCGCCGCCGGTGGTCGCGGCGATGTCCTGGGCGGCGCGTTCGCCCGCCTCGGGGTCGCGGACGGCCAGGGTGACTTCGGCACCCGTGGCGGCCAGTGCGCGGGCGGTCTCGACGCCGATACCGGAGGACGCGCCGGTCACGACGGCGCGCCGGCCGGTCAGGTCGATACCGGCGGCGACCTCGGCCGCGGTGCTGGTGAAATCGAACGGTGTCTGGATCAGGCTCATAACTCCACGCTAGGAGCGAATCGGCCATTCGGCCAGCGAGAGTTACGCACCCCTGGTATTCCTTTATGTCATGGCCTTCACCGATGCCTCACTCACCGCGCTGCGGGTCTTCCGCGAGGTGGCCGAGCGGGGCACGCTCACCGCCGCGGCCGCCGCGCTCGGCTACACCCAGTCCGCGGTGTCCCGCCAGATCGCCGCCTTGGAACGCGCCGCGGGTACGCCGCTGCTGGAGCGACGCCACAACGGGGTCCGGCTGACACCGGCCGGGCATATCGTGGTGCGCCGCGCCGCCGTCGCGCTCGACCAGCTCGACATCACCGCCCGTGAACTGGCCGGCCTGCCCGACGAGCACGGCACCGTCCGGCTCGGCTGGTTCGCCAGCGCCGGAGCCGGGCTGCTACCCCGAGCGCTGGCCGCCCTGCGCCGAACACATCCGGCCATCACCGTGGTCACCCGCGAGGGCAGCACTCCGGCGCTGGTGCGCGCACTGCGCGCCGGCACCCTCGACCTCGCCCTGCTGGCCTCGGCGCCGCCATTTCGTCCACCCGACACCGAGACACCGCCATTGCAGCTGCAGACCCTCACCGAACGCAGCCTTCGCGTGGCCGTACCCGCCACACACCCGCTCGCGCGCGACGACTTTGTCGACGTCGCCGACCTGCACGGTCAACGCTGGATCGCCGGCTCCGGCGAGGACCGGGTGCTGGGGGTGTGGCCCGGTCTGGACGAGCGGCCCGACATCGCCCACACGGCCCGTGACTGGCTGGCCAAGCTCCACCTCGTTGCCGCCGGCTGCGGCATCACCACCGTGCCCGCCGCACTCGTGTCCGCCGTTCCCAGTGGAGTCCGCGTCCTGCCGGTACGCGGCGGGCCTTCCGAACAGCGGCGCATCCTGCTGGCCCGACTCCCCCAGCCACTGCCCGAGCCCGCCGCCCGCCTCGCCGACGCGCTACGCGCCGCCGCGATCGAGACCGACACGCTGATTTAGCCCCCGGCGGTCTCGCGTGTCCTTCAGCGGCTGTGGAACTCCGCCCCGCGGCCGATCTCGCAGGTCAGCACCGGGCTCGACTGGGCGTGCCCACCGGCATCGAGCATGGTGACCGCGACCGTCACGGTCCCCTCCGGCGTGACGCGGTAGCGAATGAACTCGGTGCTCTCCGCGTTCCGCGGATCCAGAGTCACGTGGGTGTCGGAGAAGGCGATGAACTCGTTCCGCGGGATCTGGAAGGCCTGGATGTGCAGACCGCTGACCACCTCGGGCCCGGCGGTGTGCCCGTCAGGCGCTGAGCACTGCCCCAGCATCGTGGTGAGTTCGACGTCCTTGCCCTGCGTCAGCGCGTTGACCACCGCGGGGAAACTGGTGAGCGCTGCCGCCTCGACGGGCTGACTTTCCGCTCCTGCCGCCGAGCCGACGCCGATTACGACTGCGCCGGCCAGCGCGGCTACCACGAGGATTCGCGTCCTCGACATGTCCTTCTCCTCGTCAGGTCTCGGTCGCGGTACCCGAAGACAGTTCGGCGATCTGGGCGCGGGCGGCGAGCACGAGTTCCTCGCTGGTGTTGGCGTGCCCGTTGAGCCCCAGCCGCCGTCGGGCGCCTCAGTGAGCTGCCCCCACGTCCGGTCGACGAGGCTCGGGTCACCGGCCGAAGCCGCGACGATGTCGGTCAGTTCGCGTACGACGGCGATTTGCTTGTCCCGGTCGAGCGCCCCCGCGTTGGTCAGCACCTGCACCCGCACATGGTCGCCATCACAATCCACATTGGACAGTGAATCGGCCGCGAGCTACTCGGCGTCGAGGAACAGCTTGGTGTGCTTGACGAACAGCTCGGGGTACTGGAAGTGGGAGCCGTGGTTGGCGTCCGGGTAGAGAATGAGCTGCACGTCGGGAGCATGCTGCTGGAGTAGGTAGGAGTTGATGGTGGGGATGATGATGTCGTCGTTGCCGTTGACGACCAGTGTCGGCTGACGCAGCCCCTTCAGGTGGGCGTAGGTCTCGTCCTTGTCGGCACCGTAGGCGGCAATGGCGGCGGTCTGCGCTTGGACCGTCTCCATCGCGACCCCGGCGTCACGGTCCGCGCGGGCCATGATGCGCGCGAGGAACGCGCGGCCGGCGGCCTGGCTGGTCTCAGAGGGCGAGAACAGGATCGGCAGCCACATCTCCTCCTGGTGCTCGTAGGTCTTGAAGAACAGCGCCCTGGTCTCCGGCGGAGCGTCGCCGATCCCCACGCCGCCGCGCGGCCCCGTGCCGACCAGGACGAGCTTGCGCACGAGCTCGGGCCGGTCGAACGCCACCTGCTGGGCGATCAGGCCGCCCATCGAGTGGGCCAGCAGGTCGACGGTGCCGAGACCGAGGGCGTCGAGGAACGTCTCGGTGTCGCGGGCGGTCTGCTCGATCGTGTCCGGTGTGGTCCCGGTGGAGGAGGCGATACCGGCGTTGTTGAACAGGACGACCTCGCGCTCGAGGGCGAACGCGTCGGTCAGCGCCGGGTCGTGGTCGTCGAGGTTGCCCATGAAGTGCTGGATGAAGACCAGCGGAACACCGCCGGTGGTACCGAAGCGGCGGTAGGCGAAGCGGTTGCCTCCCGCCTCGACGAACTCGGTGGGGACGGTGTCGTGCGTGTACGTGGACATAACTGCCTTTCGTTTCAACAGAAGGGGATTCAGATTGCGGTCCGGCCGCCGTCGGCTGCGACCGTGGTTCCGGTGACGTACGCGGCGGCGGGCGAGGACAGGAACGTGATCACCTGGGCGATCTCGTCGGCTTGGGCCGCCCGGCCGAGCAGGGTGGTGGCCCCGAGCGCCTCGATGCGTTCCGGGTCGGCGGCGGTGAACACCGGGCCCGGAGCAACGGCGTTGACCCGCACGCCGCTGGGGCTGAACTCGGCCGCCCAGGCGCGGGTCATGGCCGTGAGCGTCGCCTTCGTGCCCCCGTAGGCGGCGCCACCGGCGAGCCCGATCGTGCCCGCCATGCTGGCGACGTTGACAATGCTGCCGCCGCCGTTGGCCGCCATCCTGGGCGCGAGGGCCGCGACCAGGAAGTACGGCGCCCGCACGTTGGCGTCGAACAGCGCGTCGTAGGTGGCGACGTCGAGGTCGGCGGTGGGGCCGAACCAGGAGATGCCGGCGTTGTTGACGAGGACGTCGACCTCACCGCCCTCGCCGGCCTCGTCGGCGAGGCGGCGGATCTCGGTCGGGTCGGACAGGTCGGCCGTGAGGAAGCGCGCCTTCCCGCCCTCCTGCGCGATCTCGGCGACGACCTGCTCGCCCCGATCGGCGTCGCGGCCGTGCACGATGACCCCCGCGCCTTGCCGCGCGAGCTGGATGGCTGTCGCGCGCCCGATGCCGGAGGTGGCGCCGGTGACGAGGGCGATCCGGCCGCTCAAGCTCTGCTCTGTGCTGGTCATGGCGTGCTCCCTACCGAATTCGCTGGTGGTCTCCAGCTGGCTAGCACGAGCGTCGCACCGCGCTGGACCCTCGGGCACCGCATGAACGTGCGATCCGTCCGGCCGGGGTGTCGGGCGAGCAGGAACGTGCCAGGCTGTCGGGTATGGCAGGGACCACGACCACGATCACCACCACGGTGCTGTACGGCCGTGATCCGGAGTTGACCGTCCTGCGCGAGGCGCTGAGCTCGCTGCGCTCGGGGACGGGCGTGGTCGTCGTGATCGAGGGCAGCCCCGGGATCGGGAAGAGCAGCCTGCTCGCCGAGGCGGTGCGGATGGCGGGTCGCCTTTCGGGCCGAGTGGGCCTGGGCGACGCCGACCCGTCCGAGGCCGTCGTCGAACTCGCGCCCCTGCTGCGTGCGCTGTTCGACGGGGCGGCGCCACTGCTGAAGCGTTCTGAGTTACCGGCCGCGCGCAGCGGTCCTGAGCAGCGGTACTGGCTGATGCAGGATCTGGAGTCGTTGCTGGAGGCCGCGGCTGCAGTGGCACCGCTGGTGGTGTGCCTGGACGACCTGCAATGGGCGGACAGCGGCACCCTCGCCGCCTTGCGCGCCCTCCCGGGCCGGCTCGCGTCGGTCCCGATCGCGTGGATCCTGGCCGCACGTCCTGTCCAGCCCGGCAGCGCGTTGGCCGGGGTGGTCGAACAGCTCACGTCGCAGGGGGCTCGGCGGATCACCCTCGAGCCACTCACCTCGTCCGCGGTCGCCGAGCTCGCCTCAGAGGTCATGCAGGCCACCCCCGACCGGGCGCTGCTCGAAGTGGCGACGGACGCGGCCGGCAACCCGTTCTTCCTCGTCGAGCTGCTGCGCGGATTGCGCGAGGAGCGACTCGTACGGATCGAGGACGGTGTCGCCAGGCTGCTGGAGGCCAGGCTGCCCAAGCGTGTTGCCGCCGGCATGCGCCACCGGCTCGCGCGCCTGTCGGAGTCCGCCCGCCAACTCGCCGTCGCGGCCGCGTCACTCGGCCGTGGCTTCACCGTTGGGGAGCTGGCCTCGATGCTGGGCGCTCCGGCGGCGTCCCTGCTCACCCCGGTCGAGCAGCTCATCGAGGCCGGTGTGTTCGCCGAGCGCGCCGACCGGCTCGGCTTCCGCCACGACATCATCCGCGAGGCCGTCCGGGACAGCACAGCGGTCTCCGCGCGCCGGGCGCTCGATCGCCAAGCCGTCGACGTGCTGCTCGCGGCCGGGGCGATCCCCGTCGAGGTCGCCGCGCAGCTGGCGATCAGCGCGGAGCCGGGTGACGAGGTAGCGGTCGGCCTGCTCAAGGACGCCGCTGACACGCTCGGCCCGCGCGATCCGGCCGCGGCGGCGGAACTGAGCTGCCGCGCCCTGGCGCTGATTCCCGCCGGTCATCATGCCGCCGGTCCGCTGGTCGCGACCACCACTGTCCTACTGCACGCAGCCGGCAAAGCCGACGGCGCCCAGGCGTTCGCGCGCGAGCACCTGCGGAACGTCGTTCCGGTGGCCGAGGAGTCGGCGGTGTTCCTCAGTCTGGCCAGCATGTTCGCCCTCTCGCCGGATGTACGCGCGGACGCCGGACGCCGGGCCTTGGCACTGCGCGATCTGTCCGATGAGGACCGCGCCCAGCACCAGGCACGGCTGGCGTACAACCTGGTCCAAGCCGGGCGGCCGCAGGAGGCGACCCAGCAGCTCCAAGAGGCTCGGCCGGCGATCGAACGCGCAGGAGATCTGGCGGCGCGTTCGATCCTGAGGCAGGCCGAGGGAGTGCTGGCGTACGTCGACGGCGACTTCGAGGACGCGCTCGCCACCCACGAGCAGGCGATGCGCGACGGATTCGGCCCCGGCGAGGAGACCCGCGAGTGGGTCGCCCGGCAGTGGCGCAGTGAGCTGCTCGCCGTGCTCGACCGCTTCGAGGAGTCATTCGAGCTGATCTCGGCCGGTATCGCCGCCGCGAACCGGGAGCGGCAGGCGTTCGCGCTCGACTTCTTCGAGACCTGGCGCGGGCGGCAGCTGTTCCAGATGGGCCGCCTCGCCGACGCCGCGGCGGTACTCGAGGGCCGCTTCGACGCGGCCGGCGACGTACCGGTGCTCGGCGCGCTCTACGCAGCGGGCGTCGTCGCTCTCGGGCGGGTCGCGATCCACACCGGCGACGAGCAGCAGAGGCGTGACACCGCAGCGCTGGCACGCACGATGGTGGCCGACGGCACGCCCGCCAACCGCGCGCACGGCGGCTGGCTGCTCGCGCTCGGCGCGATGGCGGACGGCAAACCGGCGGATGCCCGCGCGGCGCTGGACGCCGCCGGTTCAGCCGGACGCATCACACCGCTCTATCCGATGGACGTCACCGACGACCCACAGCTCGTCCGGATCGCGCTCGACGCCGGCGACGCGCGACTCGCCGCCGACACGGTCGCGACGGCGGAAGAGCGGGCGCGGCGCAACCCGGGGATCGGCTCGGTGCGCGCGGCGGCGGCTCACGCCCGTGGTCTGCTCGACGCCGATGTCACGCTACTTGCCGAGGCCTGCCTGCTCTTTGAAGCAGTTCCGCGCCCCATGGCCCTCGCATCAGCGCTTGAGGACCTGGGGGTCGCACAGCTGCGCACGGGCGCGCTGGAGGCAGGAGTGGAGACACTCGGTCGCGCGCTCGTCCGGTACTCCGAGGCCGGTGCGACCTGGGACGCCGGGCGGGTACGCGGGCGGCTGCGGGCCAACGGGGTTCGCCGTCGGCTGGTGACCAGCACGCGCCCCGACTCCGGGTGGGCCGCGCTCACCGACTCCGAGCTGGCCGTGGTCGACCTCATCGCCCAGGGGCTCACCAACCGCGAGACAGCCGAGCGGCTGTTCGTCTCACCGCACACCGTCAACAGCCATCTACGCCACGCGTTCACCAAGCTGGGCGTCAACTCCCGCCTCGAGCTCGCCCGCGTGGTCGCCGCGCAGAACTAGACATCGCACGGCCGTGCGATGTCGCACCGCCGTCGCGGGGGCAGTGTCGTTGTCAGGTCATTCGACCGAAGCAGCGACGAAGAAGGTCTCACGATGTCTGGATTGAACGGAAAGATCGCCGTCGTCACCGGCGGGACGAGCGGGATCGGCCTGGCCATCACGCAGCGGTTCGTGAAGGAGGGCGCGCACGTCTTCGTGACCGGCCGGCGCCAGTCCGAATTGGACAAGGTCAAGGCCCTGATCGGCGACGGTGTGACCACCGTACGCGGTGACGCGACCAGGACCGCCGACCTCGACCACCTCTTCCGCACTGTCCTGGCGGAGAAGGGCAGGCTGGACGTCCTGGTCGCCAACTCCGGCCGCGTCGAGCCGGAGGAGTTCGGGCAGGTCACCGAGGAGAACTTCGACCGGACGTTCGACCTCAACGCCCGGGCGGCGCTGTTCACCGCGCAGAAGGCACTGCCGCTGATGGGTGACGGTGGGTCGATCATCTTGGTCGGCTCCATCGCCGGCGGCAAGGGCCTCAACGGCTACAGCACCTACAGCGCCACCAAGGCCGCAGTGCGCTCCTACGCCCGCACCTGGACGCAGGAGTTCAAGAACCGCGGCATCCGGATCAACACCCTGAGCCCCGGCCCGATCGACACCCCGATCATGGACGGCCAGGCGGACACCAAGGAAGGCGCCGACGCCATCCGCGCCGCCTTCGCCTCGGTCATCCCGCTCGGGCGCATGGGCCAGCCCGAGGAAGTAGCCGCCGCCGCGTACTTCCTGGCCTCCGACGAGAGCAGCTTCGTGGCCGGCATCGACCTCGCCGTCGACGGCGGCATGGCCCAGGTCTAGCGCCGACTCCCCACGACCAGTACACAATCCCCAGAAGGACCTCATCATGAGCAACTCCGTGATCGGCCTGAGCATCGACTGCGCCGACGCCGCCACCCTGGCCAGGTTCTGGGCCGACGTCCTCGACCGGAAGGTGAGCCCCCAGCCCATCGCCCAGTTCGCCGCGATCGCAGCAGGCGAGGCGACGCAGGGTCCGGCACTCGCGTTCCACCAGGTCCCGGAGGCCAAGACGGTCAAGAACCGGCTGCACCTGGACCTGATCAGCAGCGACTTCGCCGCGGAAGCCGACCGGCTGCTGTCCCTGGGCGCCACTCGGGTCACCGACGTCGACGGAGGCGGCGCGCGCTGGACCACCTTCCGTGACCCCGAGGGCAACGAGTTCGACCTGGTTGCCGGGTGAAGCCCCAGGACCTCGCGGCGGAGTACGTGCCAAGCACTCGCGAGCGCGTACGAAACCAGGTGTCGAGCTACGAAGCCACCGACGGACGAGAAGGCGGAACGCTGGAAGGGCGCCCGGTGGTCATCCTGACCACGACCGGAGCCACCAGCGGCAAGGTCCGCAAGACCCCGGTGATGCGGATCGAGCGCGACGGCACCTACGTCGCCGTTGCCTCCTTCGGCGGCGCACCGAACCACCCTGCCTGGTACCGCAATCTGATCGCCAAACCCGAGGTGCGCCTTCAGGACGGGGCCCACGTGCACCATCTGCGCGCCCGCGAGGTCTTCGGCGAAGAAAAGGCCGAAGCCTGGGAGCTGGCCGACTCGCGGTGGCCCCATTTCCCTGAGTATCGCGCCAAAACTGAGCGGGAGATCCCGATCCTGCTCCTCGAACCCATTACGCCCTAGTGAATTTGGACCGTGATGACAACCTCCGATACGGATACGTCGACAACCGCCGAGCCTGACCAAGGCGCGAGCCGCCGCGGCTGGGTAGGGGTCGCCGCGGTGACCCTGGGCACCTTTACCTTGGTCACGAACGAATTCATCCCGGTCGGCTTGCTGACGAATATCGCCAAGGACATGCACGTCCCCCTCGGCGTGGCCGGCACGACCGTCACCGTTCCCGGGCTCGTCGCGGCCGCCGCGGCACCGCTCGTCACGGTGGCGGTCGGGCGGCTGGATCGGCGGATCGTCCTCGCCCTGATGAGCATCGCGTTCATCGTGGCCGACGTTCTCGCCGCGGTCGCGCCAAACATCGAGGTGCTGCTGCTCGCCCGATTCGCGTTGGGGCTGGGTATCGGCGGTTTCTGGGCGATCGGCGCGAGCATCGGCGGGCGCCTGGTGGGCTCCGCCGCGGCGGGGCGGGCCACGGCGCTGATCTTCGCCGGGGTGTCCATCGCGACCGTGCTCGGGGTCCCGCTGGGGACCTACGTCGGCGGGCTGTTCGGCTGGCGGACCGCGTTCCTCGCCACCGCGGTGCTCGGACTGGCCGCGTTAATCCTGCAGCTGATCTTCCTGCCACCGATCCGGGTGGACCAGCCGGTCACCTTCCGGCAACTGGGCTCGGTGCTGCGTGGCCGCAACGGCCGCGCCGGGCTGATCGCAACGCTGCTGCTCGTCGTCGGCAACTTCACGGCGTACACCTTCGTCGAGCCGTTCCTGCAGGAACGGACCGGGGTCAACCCCGGGCTGGTCAGCGTGTTCCTGCTGCTGTACGGCGTCGCGGGCATCGTGGGCAACTTCGCCGTCGGGCGGCCACTCGCCACCCGGATGCGACCCACCGTCCTCGCGGTCATCACCGTGCTCGGACTGTCCATCCTCGCCATGCCCCTGCTGGGCCTGTCCGCTCCCGGAGCCTTCGCGGTGCTGGCCTTCTGGGGTCTCGGTTATGGGGCTCTCCCGGTCGCCATGCAGACCTGGGTGTTCACCGCCGATCGGATCAAATCCGAAGGCGGCTCGGCGCTCTACATCTCCTGCTTCCAGATCTCGCTGGCCTTGGGTGCCTTCGTCGGCGGCCGCATCGTCGACGCGGCGTCCGTCCCCACCACCATGTTCACCGGCGCCGCACTCGCCGCCGTGGCCCTCGTCGCGTTCGCGACGCTCAGCAAACCTGTCCCAGCCGAATAAGACCCCATCGGAGGCCGCAGTGGCAACGCCCGAGCAGAACAAACAGCTTGTCCGAGAAGCATTCGACACACTCTTCAACCGACGCGACTACGCGCAGGCGGAGACCTACTGGTCGCCGGAGTACATCCAGCACAGCGCACACATCCCGCCCGGCCGAGAGGGCCTGTTCGACCTGATCAAGGCCCTGCCCGACACCTTGCGCCACGAAACCGAACTGGTCATGGCGGAGGACGACCTGGTGATGCTCCGGGGCCGTTTCACCGGGCACGCCCAACCCGCCCCGTGGATCGTGGTGGACACCGTACGGGTCCGTGACGGGAAGTTGGTCGAGCACTGGGACGTCATCGAGGACGAGGTGTCCCGGGCCGACTCGGTGAGCGGGCTTCCCATGTTCGGCGAGAGGTTCCCCGATGAGTGAGCAGGTTGTGCTCGTCACCGGAGCGCTCGCCGGAATCGGACGGGCGACGGCGACCGCTTTCGCCCGCGACGGCGCGTCCGTCGTGGTGTCCGGACGGCGTGATGAGGAAGGCAAAGCCCTGGCCGCCGAACTCCGGGGACTGGGCGGCAAGGCCGAGTACATCCGCGCCGACGTCACCAACGAGGACGACGTCCGCGCGCTGGTCGAGGGCACCGTCAAGCTCTTCGGCAGGCTCGACGCGGCCGTCAACAACGCGGGCTACACCGGCAGCGCCGGTCCTCTGGCGACCCAGACCGCGGAGGCGTACGACACCGTGTTCAACACCAACGTCCGCGGCCTCCTGTTCTCCCTGAAGCACGAACTGCGCGTCATGATCGAGCAGGGACACGGCAGCATCGTCAACCTCTCCTCGACGTTCGGCGAGCGCGGCGGCCGAAACGCGGGCCTCTACGTGGCCAGCAAACACGCGGTGAACGGGTTCACCCGGTCAGCGGCCCTCGAGGTGGCCACCGAAGGCATCCGCGTCAACGCTGTCGCCCCCGGTCCCGTGGCGACAGCGGGCCTGGACACCTTCGCCGGTGGAGCGGACGCCACCGCCGCACTGGCCGCCGGCGTCCCGATGGGTCGCCTCGGCCACGTCGACGAGATCGCCGACGTCATCACGTTCCTCACCTCCGACCGGGCGAGGTTCATCACCGGTCAGATCATCGCCGTCAACGGCGGCAAGACAGCGCTCTGAGAGCGCCTGCCGTTGCCGGCACAGGGAGTACCGCATGCGACAAGACTTCCCGGAACCACCGCTGACCACCGCCGTGACCGCGGCCGTGCGTAGCCCGGTCAGCCACGACGACTTCGATCCCACGACCGCGCTCACGACCGTCCTCGCCGATATCGGGATGGACCTCTCCGAGACCGGAGGCTCCGTCGAGTTCGTCGGCGCCGACCCCGTCGTGCCCAGCCCGCTGCGGCTCGGCGCGGGCGCGGCCATCGCCCTGGCCGCGAAGTCGGCCGCCGTGGCCAAACTCTGGCGGCTGCGCGGGCGGGGCGGACAGGACATCTCGGTCGACCTGCGACCCGCCCCGCATCGACTGTGTCCCTTCTATGACCAGCGCTGGGAACAGCTCGGCGGGTACACCACCGGAATGCCCGCGACCGACGACGAGGGCTTCGGTTTCCGCTTCTACCCCACCGCGGACGGCCGCTGGATGATGCCGCTCAACCCTTACCGCAACCTGCGCCGCACGGCGCAGGGTCTGCTCGGCGTCCCCGACGATGCCGAGGCGGTCAGGCGGGCCATCTCCGGCTGGCGCGGCCACGACCTCGAGCAGGCGGGCGTGGAGGCAGGCTGCGTCTTCCCGATGCTGCGCAGCGCCGAGGAGCTGCTGGCCGAGCCGCACTACCGCGATCATCTCGCGACGATGCCGCTCATCGAGATCTCCAAGATCGGGGACTCCGCGCCCGAGCCGCTACCGGCGCAAGTCGCCCAGCCGCTCACGGGCATCAGGACGCTGGGCATGGGACACGTCATCGCCGGTGCCGGCGCGGGGCGCGCACTGGCCCTGCACGGTGCTGACGTGCTCAACATCTGGCGCCCGGGAGAAGAGGAGAACCCAGCGACCTACGCGACGGCCAACGTCGGCGTCCGCTCGACGCTGCTCGACCCGCGCACCCTCGACGGCGCCGAGCGAATCCGAGTACTGCTGCGCGGGGCGGACGTGTTCTACGCCAACCGCCGGCCCGGCTTCCTCGACGACGTCGGACTCTCGGCAGGCGAAGCCAGCGCCCTTCGCCCCGGCATCATCCATGCGACGGCGTCGCTGAACGGAGCGACCGGCCCCTGGGCGCGCCGCATCGGATTCGATCAGAGCGCAGGGTGCCTGGCCGGGATCATGAATCTCGAAGGCGACGAGAACGGGCCCGCGTTGCCGGTGATCAAGGTCGTCAACGACTACATCACGGCGTGGTTACTCACCACTGGAATCGTCGAGGCGCTCGCCCGCCGCGCCGTCGACGGCGGCAGCTACCGCGTGCACGTATCGCTGACCCGAGCCGCACTGTGGCTGATCAGTCTGGGCGTGTTCGAGAAGTCCTACGCCACGGCGATCGCAGGAACCGGTGGCGCACACGCGTATCTCGACCCTGAAGTGTTCACCGCGGACACTCCGATGGGCCGGTACCAAGGGGTGACCGATCAGGTCGGCATGTCGCAGACCCCGGGGTACTACCGCGACATCTTGGTCCCGCAGGGATCGAGCCGAGCAGAATGGCTCTCCACACCATGACGGACACCACGACAACGATCCTGTTGCGGGTCAACGGGAACGAGCAGAAGCTCACCGTCGACAACCGCACCACACTGCTCGACGCGCTGCGCGAAGGCCTCGGACTGACCGGGACCAAGAAGGGCTGCGACATGGGGCAGTGCGGCGCCTGTACCGTGCTCCTCGACGGGCGTCGAGTGGTGTCCTGTCTTCGGTTGGCCGTCGCCGCCGACGGCCATGACGTCACGACGATCGAGGGTATCGCCGACGCGGACCGCTTGCATCCGGTGCAGCAGGCTTTTCTCGAGCGTGACGGATTCCAGTGCGGCTACTGCACTCCCGGCCAGATCTGCTCCGCTGTCGCGGTGCTCGCCGAACACGCCGCCGGGTGGCCCAGCGCCGCGACCGCCGACGTGCGGCCGGACACGGCGCCGGTCCCGCTCGATGCCGCGGAGATCCGCGAGAGGATGAGCGGCAACCTCTGCCGGTGCGGCGCCTATGTGTCCATTGTGGAGGCCATCGGGCAGGCGTCCGAGGAGTTGCCGTCGTGAAGGAGTTCGCCTATACCCGGGCCGCCACCGTCGCGGACGCCGTTGCCGCGGTCAACGAGACACCCGGTGCCCGCTACCTCGCGGGCGGCACCAACCTGGTCGATCTGATGAAGGCCCGGGTCGAGCAGCCCACCCGGTTGGTGGACCTGCAGGGCCTGCCGCTGGACCGGATCGAGGCCACCAACGACGGCGGGCTGCGGATCGGGGCGATGGTGACCAACAGCGACCTCGCCGCCCACCCGGAGGTAAGGCGCCGCTACCCGGCGTTGACGAAGGCCGTTCTGGCGGGCGCGTCCGGCCAATTGCGCAACACGGCGACCGTGGGTGGCAACCTGTTGCAGCGCACCCGATGCGGATACTTCGCCGACCCGACCAAGCCGTGCAACAAAAGGAATCCAGGGTCAGGCTGCCCGGCGATCGCCGGTGAACACCACAACATGGCGATCCTCGGCGCTTCGAGCAGCTGTGTCGCCACCAATCCCTCGGACATGGCCGTGGCGTTGACCGCCTTCGACGCCGTTGTGTCCCTGGAGACGATGGACGGCCCAGCCACCACGGCGCTGTCCGAGTTCTATCTCCCCGTCCGAGACACGCCGGAACGGGAGACGGCGTTGCCACCAGGAGCCCTGATCACCGCGGTGACCGTGCCCGCTGCGCCCGTCGCTGTTCGCTCCACTTATCGCAAGGTTCGGGAGCGCGCGTCCTACGCGTTCGCCAACGGTTCCGTCGCCGCCGCACTGGTTGTCCGGAATGGCCGGGTGCACGACGTCCGGCTGGCGTTCGGTGCCGTCGCGTCGCGGCCGTGGCGAGCTACCCGCGCCGAAGAAATGCTTCTCGGTGCACCCGCCACAACCGAGGTCTTCGGCGCGGCGGCCGACGCCGAACTGCTGGACGCGGCACCGCTGCCGCACAACGAGTACAAGGTGGCGCTCATGCGGAACCTGACCGTCGCGGTGCTGCTGGAGCTGGCGGAGTCGAGCCGATGACGACCACCGCCAACGCGACCTCACCCGTCGGCGCCGTCCGGACCCGGGTCGAGGGCCGGGCCAAGGTGACCGGCGCCGCGCTGTACGCCGCCGATGTCCCCTACGCCGACCTCGTCCACGGCTGGGCGGTGCTGTCCACGATCCCGCACGGCCGAGTCCACACGGTGTCGACCGCAGCCGTGGAGTCCATGCCAGGCGTGGTCGGCGTCCTGCACCACGGCAACGCCCCACGCCTGAATCCGACGGCCGGCTGGGGTGCGCCGGACGGGACCCTGCAGATCCTGCAGGACGACCAGGTCCCGCACGCCGGCTGGCCGGTCGCGCTGGTGCTTGCCGACACCCTCGAACAGGCGAGAGCCGGCGCCGAGGCGCTGGTCGTGGCGTACGACGAAGAACCCTTCGGCGTCACCTTCGCCCACGACCACCCTGGTCTGCGGACGGCCACCGAATCCCCGCTCGCTCCGCCGTTGTCCGCCGAGCATGGTGACGTGGAGCAGGAGCTCGTCACCTCTGCCGTGGTCGTCGACCAGCTGTACACGACGCCCGGCGAACACCATGTGGCGATCGAACCGCACGCCGCGACCGCCCGGTGGGCCGACGGGCGGCTGGAACTGGTCGACGCCAACCAGGGATCCTTCCTGACCGCCCGCATCCTCGCGGACCTGTTCTTCCTCGACCCGGACTCGGTCCGAGTGCGATCCGAGCACGTCGGCGGCGGTTTCGGCAGTAAGGCCCTGGTGCGTCCGCAGGCCGTGCTCGCGGCGATGGCCGCCACCGTGTTCCGCCGAACGGTGCGGGTGGTGTTGTCCCGGCGGCAGGTGTTCACTCTGACCGGATATCGGTCACCGACCGCGCAACGGATCAGGCTCGGCGCCGACCGGGACGGCCGGCTGCGGGCGATCGATCACCAGAGCTCGTCGCAGACCTCGACCGTGCTCGAGTTCGTCGAGCCGGCCGGCGCCATGACGCGGGTGATGTACGGCTCGGACGCGCTGCGTGTGAAGCACAAGGTAGTGCGCCTCAACGTGCCGAGCCCGCGCTGGATGCGCGCACCGGGCGAGGCACCGGGTTCCTTCGCGCTCGAGTCCGCTATGGACGAACTCGCCGTCGCGTGTGGACTGGACCCGATCGAACTCCGTGTCCGCAACGAGCCGACGGTCGCGCCCGGCTCGGGTCTCCCGTTCACCAGCCGCAACCTGGTGGCCTGCTTCCGCGAGGGGGCTCAGCGGTTCGGCTGGGCCACGCGGGATCCCCGGTCGGGCATCCGGCGGGACGGGCGCTGGTTGATGGGCACAGGAATGGCCGCCGGCTCGTACCCCGGCGACACCTCCTTCGCGACGGCCACCGCGACCGCTGAACCCGACGGAGGCTTCACAGTCCGGGTCGCGGCGGCCGACATCGGTCAGGGGGCACGAACAGCGCTGACCCAGATCGCAGCTCAGGCGCTCGAGGTCGGTACCGACCGGGTCCGGTTGCTGATCGCGGACAGCGATTTCGGGCCCGCGATCCTGGCCGGCCACTCCTGGGGCACCGCGTCCTGGGGACTGGCCGTCACCCGGGCGGCTACCTCGCTGCGGAAGACGATCGCGGACCTGCCATCGATCCCCGCCACCGGGATCTCCGTGAAAGTCGACACGGCGAAGGAGGTCGAGGCGATGGGCCATCCCGAACGCCACGCCTACGCGGCACAATTCGCCGAAGTCGCCGTCGACGTCAGCACCGGCGAAGTACGAGTGCGACGGCTGCTCGGGACCTTCGCGATCGGGCGGGTCGTCAATCCGCTCACCGTCTCCAGCCAGCTGATCGGCGGGATGACGTGGGGCCTGTCGATGGCGCTGCACGAAGCAGGAGTCATGGATCCGGCCTTCGGCACCCAAGTCAACGCCGACCTCGCCGGCTACCACATCGCCACGCACGCGGACGTCCCGCCCATCGAGGTCAGCTGGGTCGACGACGAAGACCTGCACAACCCCACCGGCATCAAGGGTGCCGGAGAGATCGGGATCGTCGGTACCGCGGCGGCCATCGCGAACGCGGTGTGGCACGCCACGGGCGTCCGCCACCGCGCACTGCCGATCACCCCGGACCGTGTGCTGGGTAGGGGGATCTCGTGACCGTTCCTTGCGCGCCCGCCGGGACCGAGCCGCTCACCGTTGACGCCGCCTTCGCGCGAGCGGCGTCAGGGGCGCTCGTCGAGTCGGAGGTCGGCACCGTCGGGCTGGAGGCAGAGGCCCATCTTGTGGCACTGGACTCCGTGAGCGACGCGCTCCCGTGGAGTCGGGTGGAACCGTTGGCTGCTGCGGTACATGCCGTCGCGGGCCGGAGCGCGGTCACTCTCGAGCCCGGCGGCCAGGTGGAACTGTCCGGTCTGCCCGCACCGGACATCACGACCGCGGTCTCGGAGCTCCGCGCCGACGTCCAACGCGCCCGCCTGGCTCTCGCCGATCTCGGCCTGGGACTCGTGTACACCGGCAGCGACCCGGTCCGCCCCGGCCGCCGGATCAACCCCCATCCGCGCTACCGGGCGATGGAACAACACTTCCGCGCGACCGGCCGGGCCACCCCGGGCGCGGTGATGATGAACTCGACGGCGGCCATCCAGGTCAACCTGCAGGCCGGCCCCGCCGACCAATGGATAGCCCGAATCGCCCAGGCACACCGACTCGGGCCGACGCTGGTCGCGATCTCCGCCTGCTCGCCGTGGCTGTCCAGGCGGGACACCGGCTGGAAGTCGGCCCGCCAGCGCGCCTGGGCCGGTCTGGGCGCGCGCACGGCGGGGCCGGTGTTCGGCGAGGTGTCCACGGAGGACGGTCCGGCGGCGGCCTGGGCCCGCTACGCCCTGCGAGCTCCGGTGATGTTCGTGCAGGGCGAAGGCACCGATGCGGTGCCCGTACGCCAGGTTGTTTCGTTCGAACGCTGGGCGAGCGGTGAGGTACTCCTGGACGGGCGGGCGCCGACAGCGGCGGACCTCGACGTCCACCTGACCACGCTCTTCCCACCCGTGCGCCTGCGGGGCTACCTCGAGCTGCGCTACCTGGATATGACACCGGCCCGCTGGTGGCCTGCGGTGGCCGCGACGGTATCGATCCTGATGGACGACCCGGTGGCGGCCGACCTCGCCGCCGAAGCCACGGAGCCGGCCACACACCTGTGGGAGCAGGCAGCGCGGGACGGGCTGGAACATCCGGTGCTTGCCGAGTCGGCACGTCGCTGCCTGCGCATCGCCGCCGACCGAGCTCCCCATGCGCTCGCACACGCCGTCGCCGATCTCGCGGAGCTGGTCGAGGCCGGCCGCTGCCCCGGCGACCTGGTGGCGAAGCGCGTCACCGAGATCGGACCGCATGCGGCATTCCAGGAGTTAGCCCATGCCTGAGAGTCAACCAACGAAGAAGGAGAACACCATGAACCGCCAGCCCAAGATCCCCGGCACCGATCACCCGATCACGATCGAGCCGAGTGGGGTGCACGTCGTCGTCCGCTCCGGTGAACACGTCGTCGCTGACACCACGAAGACGCCAGTCCTGCGGGAGGCCGGCTATCCGCCGGTCTACTACGTGCCGCTCACCGACGTCGACCAGACGCTGCTGCGGCCCAGCGCGACAACGACCTACTGCCCGTACAAGGGCGATGCGTCCTACTTCAGCATCGGGGATATCGAGGACGCGGTGTGGACCTACGCCGACCCGTACCCGGCAGTTGCCGAGATCGCCGGCCACGTCGCGTTCTACCCCGAGCGCGTGGATATCACCGCAACCGAGAGCTGAACGGGTTCGTGCGATGAAAATCTCCAGCCAGTTCCCGACTTCCCTGGAATCGCCCAGGCACATCGCCGTCGCCGAGCGCCTGGGCTACGACCGTGCCTGGCTGTTCGACACCCCGCAGCAGAGTCCGGACGTGTGGATGATGCTGGCGCTGGCCGCCGAACGCACCGAGCGCATCGGGCTGGGCCCGGGGGTGCTCGTGCCCACTCTGCGACATCCGATGGTCAACGCCTCGGGTGCGGCAGCACTCTCGGCCCTGGCGCCCGGTCGTGTCGCGGTCGCCTTCGGCACCGGCTTCACCGGCGCGCGGGCCATGGGCGCGAAGGCGAGCACCTGGTCGTATCTGCGGGACTACGTCCGTGCCTTCCGGGGGCTGCTGCGCGGCGAGACGGTCGACTGGGACGGCGGCCGGATGCGCATGCTGCACCCCGCCGGCCACGCCCCGCCACGGCCGATCGACGTGCCCGTCCTGATCTCGGCGTTGGGCCCCAAAGGCCTTGCCGTGGCGAAGGAGTTGGCCGACGGGTTGTTCACCGTCAACGGCGAGACGGGGTTCGCGAAGGAGCTCACGTGGGCCGCGCTCGGAGTGCACGGCACGATCCTGGCGGCGGGCGAAGAGCTCGACTCGCCACGGGTGCGTGCTGCCGCGGGCCCGGGGAACGCGCTCGCTTACCACGCCGCGTACGAATTCGGCGGTGATGTGACGGCGCTGCCCGCCGGGAAGGTGTGGCTGGACGTGGTCAACCGCACTCCCCACCGGAACGGCACCTGGTGGTGCACGACCAGCACCTGGTCGCCCTCAACCCGGCGGACGACGCCGCGTGGGCGGCCGGGAGCTGGGCGGCGATCCCGGCCACGACGCTGACCGGAACGGCCGCGCAGGTGTCAGAACGCCTCGCCGCCTTCGCCGAGCAGGGCATCACGGAGATCGTCTACCAACCGACCGGGCCCGACATCGAAGGAGAACTGGAGGCATTCATCAATCTGACGGCAGCACTCTTCCACAGCTGATTGAGGGGCGGTCTCACTCCGATTGTCAGAGGCACGTGGCGAGCGAACCGGCTTAGCAACCTCGGCGGTACGCGACCGGCAGTCCGTTCTCGTCGAGTACGAGCACGAGCGCGGCATGCGCCGCATCCGCACGGTTCCTGACACTGGCCAGCAATGGCTTCTGCAAGTGGTGGCCAACCTCAGGTCCCCAGGGCGTGGTGTGATCAGCACCATTTTGGCCGGCGGATTTGCGAGGCCCAGTCCGGCCCGGCCGTGCTGGCGAGGAAAGGCATGATCTTTTCGGTCATCCTCTGGAGCCAGCCTTTGTCCTGGTCCATCACGGTGATACGTGTGAGCGGAGTCCAGGCCGAGCCGCGCTCGAAAGTCCGTCCTAGGAGGACACCAAGGTGCCCTTGGCGTAGTGCGGCTTAAGGTTGCGGCGCAGGAAGCGGTCGAGCAACCGGTCGGAAGCGAAGCGGGCGAGTTTCACGATGATGGCGGCGTCGCGTCCGACGGTGTAGCGGGTGCGCGGTTTCTTCGCGGCGATCGCGCCGACGACGATCTTCGCGGCATGCGTCGCCGGAACGCCCGCCTCGGTGAAGCTCCGGGACTGGGCAGTGATCGCGTTGATCAGCGCGTCATAGTGCCTATGCTGCTCAGCGGTCATAGCGTCGGCGAGACTGTCGGCGGTGGCGATGCCGCGGCCCGACATTTCCGTGATCACGGCTCCGGGCTCCACCACGACGATCTTGACGCCGAACTCGGCGACTTCCCGACGGAGGGCGTCGCTGACGGCTTCTAACGCGAACTTGGAACCCGCGTAGGCGCCGTAGGTCGCCATCGCGACCTTCCCGCCGACGGAGCTGATGTTCACGACGGTTCCGGAACTGTCCCGCAACGCGGGAAGTAGCGCCTGGGTCATCGCGATGTGGCCGAAGAGATTGACCTCGAACTGCCGGCGCCATTCCGCGATGGGCAGCGCCTCGACCGGCGCGTTGACGGCGATCCCGGCATTGTTGACCAGGGCGCGGAGTTTGCGGTGGGCCGGATCGTGAGCGACACGCTCCGCGATCGCGGCGACATCGGCATCCACGGTGATGTCGAGCGTCAGCGGTTCGATGCGTTCGGACCGCAGCGCGTCAGCATCGCTGTCGCGGCGCACCCCCGCCAGGACGTGGAAGCCCCGAGAGGCGAGTTCGCGGGCGGTCGCGGCGCCGATGCCGGTCGAGGCGCCGGTCACGATGACCAGCTCGGTGGGGGTGGACCTCTTTTCATCTGACGTTGTCATACGAACAGGCTAGCCGTTCATATGACATTGTCAACTACACTTACATGATGGCGACCAGAACCGAGAGCGCAGCGGCTACCCGCCGAGCACTGCTCGACGCCGCAGGCGCACTGCTGGACACCGGCGGCCCAGAAGCGGTGACACTGCGCGAAGTCGGCGCCCGCGCGGGTGTCTCACGATCCGCGCCCTACGGGCACTTCGCCAACAAAGACAGCCTGCTGATGGCACTCGCCGCAGAGACATGGGACAGCGTCGGCGACGCCCTCGAAGAGCTGGCCGCCCGTCTCGACAGCCCACCCAGCACGCTGCGCCACGCCCTGATCTCGCTGATCACACTCGGCCGCGCCCGGCCCCACCTCTATCGCCTGATGTTCACCACCACCCCGGCCGCCGACCCGACCGCGGCGATGCAGGCCGCCGGACGGGCCCAGGACCTGTTCCTGGCGATCGTTTCCCGTGTCGTGGGTCCAGACCGGAGTCGGCAGGATGCCGCACTGCTGCTGACCAACGCCCACGGCATCACCAGCCTCGAACTCAGTGGACACCTGACCTTCGACAAGTGGCAGACCACGGCCGAAGATCTCGTCGAACGACTGATCGGCCTGCTCCCGCAGCACCCTTGACGCCCCCGTTACCTAATGAATCCTGAACGGCCCGCCGACACCAGTAGACGCCTTCCTGTTACCAGACCGTCCGAGGTCTTGAAAAAGATCGGTAGCTCGGGTTTCGACGGGTCGTTCACCCTAGCTCGGCACCGCGCCAAGACCTGGCCCCTTCCTGGACGGCAAGTCCTCACGGGAGACCGGTGGACACGGCGTGTCGGACCACCACCGCGACCACCACAGGAGCAGTTTGATGCTCGTGGTTCGAGCCCGCCCGCACGATGGAGACCTCGCTTTTCGAGAGCCGTCGAGCTCTGACACAAAGACTGGTGCCGTGCGGGTCGCTGGGATCGCGAAAACAGCTCATCGGGGGGAAGGCCACCGAGCCTCGTCATTAGGGCGCTGCGCGTTCTCGCTAGGTCTCTGACCAGCAGGGATACCGGATGATGGAGGTATCGAGTTGCTGATAGTGTCACTGCCTGTCCCGGGTTTGATGGAGTCTGCGCCAGTCTGACCAGTGGAATGCGTGCGCCTCGGAGTGGATGGCTTCGGCCAGGGCCGCCCAGACTTTCCTGATTTCATTGCAGGACAACGCAATAAACTGTTGGGCTCGTCCAGTTCCGCCCCTTTTGAGGCCGTTCTCGTTCAGCACGGGCGGTGGCGGCGAGGAATGCCGCGGCGAGCATGGACAAGGTGACGTGGCGATACGAGGCGTTGCAGGTGCGGACCTGGTAGTGATCGAGACCGGTTTCGTTCTTCGCGAACTGGAACGTTTCCTCGACACCCCACCGCAATCCGGCCACCCGTACCAGTTCGGCGACCACCACCGGCGCCCGGGTGTGGCAGATGTAGTAGGCCAGCTCGGTCGGCTTGCTGATCGAGCGCCGAAGTACGGGCGAGTTCATCGGCTCGCACCGGCCCGGTCGGCGTGGTGAACCCGCTGTCGCAGGACACCGCCCTGACGAAGTTGCGGTCGCGGGTTTCCATCCCCCAGCACGACACCCGAAGTCGCGCCTCCAGACCGTCGAGGACCCGAGCCCATAGACGAAGTTCTCCTCGCGAACTTCCGCCGCGTCTTTCCCCAACTGTGCCCGGCCGCGTCGCCAGAGCACTTCGGCCAAAGGCGGCTCGTGCACAGCCGTCAGGTCGGCACGGTTCTCAGGACACGACCTACGCGTCGCGCAGCCGGAGCAACGCTCCTCCGGCCAGGAGTGCCCCTGCGGCCCAAATCGCGAGTATGCCGAGGCCCTCCCAGGGATCGAGGGACTGACGGCCGAGGTCGACGGTGGCCTGGACGGCCAGCCCTGCGGTCATCGGCCCGATCTGCTGAAGCCGCCGATACCACTCCGGATCCGAAACCGCGGCGGCGATGATCGGGAAGAGGTACAGCAGGCCGAGCACGATCCCGATGGCCGCTGCCGCGTCCCGGACGGCGGCGGCGACGCCGAGGCTGAGCAGCCCGATCAAAACCAGATAGAGGACCGAGCCTGCCGCGGCGCGCAGCACCGGACCGTCGGCCAGCGACAGGGCTGCGTAGCCGTGCTCCGCGGTGAAACCGTTGCCAGGCAGGATAAGCAGCCCCGCTAGCATGGACGCGAGCACGGCCACGGTTCCGGCCACCAGCACCAGCCCGCTGACAACGGCGGCTTTGGCCGCCAGAACAGTGGTGCGACGCGGCATCGCCGCGAAAGTCACGCGGATCATGCCGGTGCTGTACTCACCGCTGACGGCCAGCACGGCCAGGATGGCGACGGCCGCCTGGCCGACCGCAATCCCGGCGAGGCTGACCTTGGCGGGATCCTGGTGGCACCCCGGCTCGGCACAGGTGACCGCGGCCGCCGACGCCGCGCCCAGCGCCACCGTCAGCGCGACGACAGCGAACAACAGCCAGATCGTGCCGGTCGTGGTGCGAAGCTTCGTCCACTCGACGTGCAGTGCTTCGGCCGAGCTCGTCCAACGCACCTTCACACGTCCCTCCGCCGCAGCACGAATGTGGCCAGCACCAAGGCAAGCGCGGCGTAGGCGCACAGAACGGCGAAGCCGCCCCACGGGCCGAGCGGGAAGTAGCCATCCGCCGGGGTGTAGGCGGCGGCGACCTGTGGATACTCCGGCATGCTTTGCAGGATGGCGAAACCGGCCGCGGGGGTGAGCCGCAGCAGCCATTGCGAGGCGCCCGAGGGCAGGACGGAGGCGACAGCGAAGACGTACGGCAGGACGGTCGCCACGACTACCACGGTGACCGCCCCGGCACCGCGCCGCAACACAGTACTGACGGCGAGGGCGAGTATCGCGGCAACGGCGAGCAGCGCCCCGGTTCCGGCCACCACGCGCAGCTCCGTCAACGCCGACACGGGGAAGACGTAAAGCCCCTTGTCCCGCTCCAGTTTCTCGACGATCGGGACAGCGATCGCGGCGGCGACCAGACCCGTGATGAAGGCGACCGAGCCGATCACGAAAGCTTTCGCCACCAGTACCCGGCCGCGTCGCGGGCTCGCGGCGAGCGTGGTGCGGATCAGGCCTCGCCGATACTCGGAGGTGAGGAACGTCGTGGCGACGACGATGATCGCGATCAGCCCGGCGAACGCGCCCACGAGACCGCTCTCGATCGTCTTGCTGAGGCTGCCCCGGCCGGCCACGACCGGCGCGATATCGCCGGTCCCGCTGACGGTGAAGCTGTCGCCGGACTGCTGGAATCCGGTGACCGGCCCGGTCCCGCCGGCCGGCCCGGTCCCGCCGCCTTGGCCGCCGATATCGTCGCCGGTCCAGGTGCCCCGTGGCTTCGTGCCTTGCAGGTCGGCGTGGTCGAAAAGGGCGGTGGCCAGCGTCCCGCCGCCGCTGCCAACCGCGCTGCCGAAAGACTCGGTCGTCACCGTGTAGCCGGGGGAGGTGGCGAACAGACCGGCCTCCACGGTCGAAGGCAGACCTGCCAGGTTGACCGTGCTGACCACGCTCCAGTTCGTGCCATCGACCGACTCGTACCCGGCAATCGTGTCGCCGGAACGGGTCAGGCGCAGCCAGCGCGGTGACGCCGGAGAGACCCCACCGGGCAGGCCTGCCGTATCGCCGGTGTAGTTGTGCTGCATGCGCACCCCATTGGCGCCGGTGACCATCAGCGCCGCATAGGCCGAACCCTGGGTGGTGCTCTCCTTGAGAATGATCCCGGCCTTGGACCACGGCTGGAGGCCGCTACCCGCCGGCACGTCCGGGTTGCCTGCAGGCTGCCCGGGCGCGTCCAGGTAACGACCGGTCAACGAGGTCACCCGGACGGTGATGCTGCCGTCTCCGGCGAGCGGCTGGTGTACGAGGAAGAAGCTGTCGTTCACGGCCTCGCCGCCCGGACCCAGCGCCGGGCTGTGGCTGCTGCAGGTCTGGCCGTTCGGTCCGCTGCAGGAGAAATTGCTTCCTGCCGCCGCCAGGATTCCGACCAGCACGGTCACCAGCGCCGCGACGACCACGCCGATCACCCAGCCGCGGACCGTCCGGAACTTCGTCCATTCCGCACGGAGCAGTTGGGCGAACCCGTCACGCACCGAGCGCGTCTCGGAGCGATACGGTGTGGTCGTGTTGGTGGTCATCGGGCCGTCTCCTCGGCGGTGGCGGCGCGGAATTCGACCACGCCCCTGGTGAGCTCCATATACGCCTCTTCCAGCGACGCGCGATGCGCCGACACCTCGGAGAACGGCACTCCGCTTTCGCCGAGCAGCGCCACGACGCGCTGTGCGGGCAGCCCGGAGACGGTGAGCGTGGCGGGTCCGGTCGCGGCGACGGTGGCCCCGACGCGGGCGAGCACCGTCATCGCCGGTGTCCGCTCGGTGGTGCGTAGGGTGACGCGGTCGCCGGACGCAGTCGCGATCAGGTCCGCGACACTGGTGTCGGCGATGACCTTGCCGCGGCCGACCACCACCAGCTGGTCGGCGGTGTCCTGGAGCTCGCCCATCAGGTGGCTGGACACCAGCACGGCCCGGCCCTGTGCGGCCAGCGACCGCAGGAAGCCGCGCATCCACACGATGCCTTCGGGATCCATGCCGTTGAACGGCTCGTCCAGCATGAGTACCGACGGGTCGCCGAGCAGCGCCGCGGCGATCCCGAGCCGCTGCCGCATGCCCAGGGAGTAACCACCCGCCTTACGCCGGATCGCCGTCCCCAGCCCGGCTTGCTCGACGACCTCGTCGACCCGCTTAGCCCCGAGGCCCTGGGAATGCGCCAACCACAGCAGGTGATTGCGAGCGGTGCGGCTCGGCTGCAGTGCGGCGGCGTCCAGCAGCGAACCAATCTGCCTCAGCGGGTGTCGCAGGCTCCGGTACGGCCGGCCGCCGATCAATGCTTTGCCTTCGTCGGCCGCGTCCAGGCCGAGAATCACCCGCATCGTGGTGGACTTCCCCGCGCCGTTGGGGCCGACGAACCCGGTGATCCGGCCCGGCAGCACGGTGAAGGACATCCCGTCCAGTGCCAAGGCCTGCCCGAACCGCTTGCGCAGGCCGGCGACTTCGATGGTTGCTTCCATGACGAAAAGGCTAGGGAGCGGAAGGGCGCACGTCGTCACGCCAGGCGGTGATCCGTGCCGTCGCTGGCGCGAGGGACATCCGGCCGGCGCGCGTCCCTCGCGCGAGGGACGTGCTATGCGGAACTTTCGGACACAATGGTCCGCGTGACCGAAGCAGACGGCCGGCGCGGCGAATGGGCCGGCATGGGATTGCGGATCGCCGCGGCCCGGCAGGCGGCTACCGTCGCCGGAGCGCTGCTCGGCGTCGCCGGGGTGGCCGAGACGATCGCGAGGAACGCGGGTACCGGCGTGAGCGTGCAGTTCGCCTTGGTGCTCGGCCTGCTCGCCGGGTCTGCGGGGCTGGCTTTTCTGCGTCCGGCCGAGGCCGCTGTCGCCATCTCTGCGGCCAGCTTGCTGTCACTCATCCTCTTCCACGGTCTCACCGTGGCCGGCCTGTTCGCGCAGTTGATCGTCCTGTACCGCCTCGGCCGGACCGGCGCCCAGTTCCTCGCGACGACGTTGGCCGTTCCGTTTCTGGGGCTGGCACTGATCGGTCCCGCGGACGAGGTCATCACGGTGCTGCTGGCTGCGCTGGCGCCGGCGGCGGCCTGGGCCGGGATCGCCCACCGGGCGCGCGGCGAGGCACTGATGCACCGTGCCGCCCGCCAGGGCATCGCCGGAACCCTCCTAGAGCACACGGCACGTGGGGAACGGGCTCGCATCGCCCGCGAGCTGCACGACGTCGTCGCCCACCACATCTCCATGATCGCCGTGCAGGCGGAGACCGCCCGGCTGACCACTCCGGGAATGCCCCCCACCGGGGCGCAGCGTCTCTCGGAGATCGGCGATACCGCACGGACCTGCCTGACCGAGATGCGGCGGCTGCTCGGTGTGCTGCGCGAAGACGCCCAGACCGATGTCGCGGACCGGCTGCCCCAGCCTGGCCTGCAACAGCTCAACGACCTGCTCGACGAAGCACGGGAAAACTCGGTAGCGAGCATCCGGCTGATCGTCTCCGGCCTACCCGTCGAGCTCGACCCCGGCGTCGAGCTCGCCGCGTACCGGATCATCCAGGAAGCCCTCACCAACGCCCGCCGCTACGCACCCGGCACCGCTGTCGACGTCGAAATGCACTACGCGGGAGACGCCCTGAGGTTGCGGATCCGCGACAACGGCCCCGGCCCACCCGCCGCGTCACCGGCAACCGGCGGCCATGGTCTCCCCGGCATGCGCGAACGCGCCGCGGCCGTCGGCGGCGAACTTCGCACCGGTGCCGCGGCCGTCGGCGGCTTCCTCGTCGAAGCCAAGCTCCCCGCCAAGGCCGCCGCATGAACGCCGCCACTGTCCGGGTCGTCGTGGCCGACGATCATCAAGTGATCCGCACCGGATACGCCGCGCTGCTCGACACGCAACCGGACTTCACGGTCGTCGGCACCGCCTGCGACGGCGCCGAGGCGGTGCGGATCTGCCGCGAACTGTCCCCCGGGGTCGTCCTCATGGACGTCCGGATGCCGGGCACGGACGGCATCGAAGCCACCCGGCAGCTGACTGGCCCCGCGGCGGACGGGCCGCGAATCCTCATCCTCACGACCTTCGACCTGGACGAGTACGTCTACGACGCGCTACGCGCCGGCGCCAGCGGCTTCTTGCTCAAGGATGTCACCGCCGAACGGCTCTTCGACGCCGTGCGCGTCATCGCGGCCGGCGAGGCACTGCTCGCGCCGACCGTCACCCGGCGCCTCATCAGCGAGTTCGCCCAGCTGCGCCCCCCACCGGACGCGCCACGCACCACGGCTCTCGCCACGCTCACCCCGCGCGAGACCCAAGTGCTCCGGCTGGTCGCCGAGGGCCTGTCCAACACGGAGATCGCGGCGCGGCTGGTCGTCGCGGAGGAAACCGTGAAGACACATGTCAGCCGTGTGCTGAACAAACTGGGGTTGCGAGATCGCACACAGGCTGTCGTCACCGCCTACGAATCGGGACTGGTCGTACCCCGCTCACGGTGATTCTGGCGGCCCACGCGCTGACGGCCTTCGGCCAAAAGAGGGCGCCCGCTGTGGTCTTTTCACCTGCCGCCCAGCGGGTTTACTGCGGTAGCTCGAGACTTGGCGGCCGCATGAAAAACACCACCCGATCCACGAGATGCACACTCAGCATCGCCAGCAAATGAGAAATCAAATGATCACAGCGTACTTGCGCACGAGCCACCCCGAACTGTTCGGCGACTGCTAATTCCTCTTCAGGAGAGAGCATCGTCAGAGACCTCGCAGAACTCTGCCTGTATGTTGTGACTCGCAGCCTGGACCCGACCGGGACCGGCCGCACTCGATGGGCGATGCGCTGGAAGCCTGTGCTGAACGCCTTCTCCATCACATTCAGTGACCGCTGGCCGGCCGCTGAGGGGACCCGCCGAACATCTTCGTCTGCGGCGCGAACTACTTCTCGCACCTCGAAGAGGAGGGCATGGAGCCGGAGAAGATGCCGAAGCTGCCGGTCATCTTCCAGAAGCCGGCCTCGGCGCTGTCGGGCCCGGCCGATCCGATCGTCCGGCCGGTCGAGTGCGCCCAGTTCGACTACGAAGCCGAACTCGCCATCGTCATCGGAAAGGGCGGACGCCGAATCCCGGCCGACCGCGCCGCCGGCCACATCGCCGGCTACATGATCACCAACGACGTCAGCGCCCGCGACCTCGGCGAAGGCGAAAGCAAGAGACTGAACGCCGCTCCCCTGTTCCAGCTCATGCGGATGAAAGGCTGGGACACCTTCCTGCCGACCGGTTACCACCGACGAAACCGGGAGCTACGAGGACATCCGGATCCAGACCTGGGTGAACGACGAGCCACGCCAGGACTCCCACGCCAAGGAGATGGCGACCAATCCCGGCGAGAAGGGGTAGCTCCCCCTCGTCGCGGGGAGCAGCGTCACGGGGTAGCAGTCGGTCCCCCAGGACGGTGGCCGGGCTTCCTCGCCCTGGCCACCGTCTCCGGGCGGGCCTGCCCGGCCAGGGCGTGTCCCGTGCCCTAATCCGATCAGCCGCCCTGCCTGTTGCCGTAGTCCCGGGACGACACGATCAGACCGTCACGGACCCGCATCACCCGGATTCCCGGCTGGCTCACTTCCTTGCCGCCGAAAGTGGCGCGCATGGTGCTCTCGCACACCACGACCTCCGGATCGGTCGTCTCGTAGACGACGATGTCGCCGATCCGCAGGTCGGCGTCGAACCCGGCCATGCGGGCGAAGTGCTCACGCACCTTTTCGCGCCCTTCGATCCTCGCCTCAGGCCCGGTGGACAGCGGGTGAAAGATCACCACGTCTTCGGCGAAGAGGTCCGGCAGCTGCTCCCACTTCTTGCCGACCGTGCCGTCGACCAGCTGCTGGAAAACCTCGCGTGGCGTACTCATATCGCTCTCCTGACGTAGTTGCACCACATTCAGAGTAGTATCGATACAGTCAATGTACATACGATCCGGTCGGTGGGTCCAGCCTCCCGGCCGACGAAAGCCAGTAGTTCAAGCCACCCTTGACCGTCTCGAGAGGACTCCGTTCATCATACGAATGCTATAATGAAAGGATGACCACCCGCGCGTACCGATCTCCCCGGCGGGAGCAGGCCGCGGCTGAGACTCGCACCGCGATCCTCGATGCCGCCGAGAAACTGTTCGCCGCCAACGGCTATGCCGCCACGACGGTGAACGAGGTCGCCGTGGCCGCGACGGTGGGGCCGAACACCGTCTACACCAGTGTCGGCGGAAAACCGCAGTTGGTCGTGGCCCTGATCGAGCGCGCTTCCGCCGATCCACTGATCAGTGCGAGCCTCGACGAAATAGACGCGCTGACCGACGGTGCGGAGATCATCAAACGGCTGGCCGCCGGCACGGGCGCGACCAGGCGCAGCCAGCAGCGCGCGGTCGCCGTGATGCTGGACAATCTCACGACGGATCCCTTGATCACCGAAGCGGCCGAGCGGACCGCGGCGCTCCTGCGCCAACGCCTGCACCGGACCGCCGCCCGCCTCACCGCGGTACGGGCCCTTCGGGACGGGACGACCGTCGCGCGCGCCACCGCCATCCTCTGGTTCTATTTCGGCTTTACCCCGTGGCGGGAACTCCGCGACCTCGGCTGGACCTGGAAAGAAACCGAACGGTGGCTGGCCGAGCAAGCGATCAACGCACTGATCAACGCCTGAACGGGCTTGCCCGGCGCCGGCGAACCCGTTGCGAGAAACCGGTTTTGGTCCAGCGGCGGAAGATGATGACGTGTGCCACACCCAGGCACGCCCGACGCCAATGGGTCGTTCGGGGGGCGTGAACGCTTTCGGTGGCTGGGACAACCGAAAACCCTCACGGCCCCCGAGAAATCCGCTCACCAGTCAGGTACGGCTGCGCAAAGCATGCGAGAGCGCGCTCATGCTGATGTCGACGATCGTCCGGAGCTGCTTCCGGCTCGCCCCGACCCGGCTCATCACGGCCAGCGACTGGTTGACCGCCACGATGTGAGTCGCGTAGTTCTCGGCGTCGCCCTCGGCCAACTCCGCGGTGTTCAAGGCGGTCCGCAGTCGTCGACGCTGCAGCCCCACAGCTTCGATCGCACGCGCGGCGATGGCGGGGCTCAGTACCGGTGCCGACATCGCGGTCTGGGCGACCAGACATCCGTCCGGCACGTCGGGGTCGGCGATGCGGTGGAGGGTGACCTCGAAAAACGCCTGTATCGCCCGCAACGGTTCCCCAGACGCACCCAGGGAAAGCGCTTGCTCGTACTGATCTCCGTACCGGACGGCGTAGCGATCCAGGCAGCGCAGGTAGAGCGAGTCTTTGTCGCCGAACGAGGAGTAGAGGGAACTCCGGTTCAATCCGGTCGCCATGGAGAGGTCGTCGAGCGAGGTGTCGGCATACCCGGCCCGCCAGAACCGGACCATCGCCGCGTCGAGCGCGATGTCCACATCGAACTGCTTCTTCCCGGCCATCCCGTACGCACCCCGTTCTCGAGACAGTTCCATCTTGAACCGAACAGTACAAGATACGGTAGCCTCGAAGTATGACCGACGCCCCGAACCACTTCCCCGGGCTGCCGCTGCGCGATCTCGCGGGCTTCACCCATCGCTGGGTCGACGCGGAAGGAATCCGGCTTCACGCCATGGAAGGCGGCCTGTCGAGCGGCCCCACCGTCGTGCTGCTCGCCGGATTCCCGCAGACCTGGTGGGCTTGGCACCAGGCGATGCCGCGCCTTGCCGAGCGCTTCCACGTGATCGCGATCGACCTGCCGGGACAGGGCCACTCCGACCGTCCTCAAGGGAGCTACGACACGCACACCGTCGCTTCCCGCGTCCAGGCCGCGCTGACCGCGCTCAACGTGCCGAAGTACTGGCTCGTCGCCCACGACATCGGGGCCTGCGTCGCCTTCTCGCTCGCCCTGAGGTACCAAGACCACCTGCACGGCGTCGCCCTCCTCGACGCCGGCATTCCCGGAATCACCCTCCCGGACACCATCCCCACCGATCCCGAACGGGCCTGGAAGACCTGGCACCTGGCATTCCACGCGGTGCCCGAACTGCCCGAGACGCTGATCACCGGCCGCGAGCGTGACTACGTGGGCTGGTTCCTGAGGGTCAAGACACTGTCCCCGAACACGTTCGACAGCGCCGATATCGACCACTACGCCGCCGCCATCGCAGCCGAGGGCGGGCTCCGAGCATTTCTCGCCTACTTCCGCGACGGCGAGGAATCAGCGCGTAAAAACCGTGACGCTCTCGAACGAGGGCACTTGACCATCCCGGTCCTGGGAATCTCCAGCTCCCACGGCTCGATCCCCGACATGGCCGCCTCCCTCAGCCCCTGGGCGGAGAACGTGACCGGCGTCGTCATCGGAGAAGCCGGGCACTTCATTCCCGACGAGCAGCCCGACGCAACCGTGGACGCTTTGACCGCGTTCATCGATCAGGCGCGCGGTCAGGGGTGACGCTACGAAGGTGACCTTCGGGAAATGCCATCTCCCGAAGGTCACCTTCGTGCCGGCCAGCCGTCAGGGGGTGAGGACGAGCCGGCCTCGCAGCCCACCCTTGACGAGGCGTTCGTGGGCCCGCGCCGCCTCTTCCAGCGGATACGTCCGGGCGACCCGAAGGGTGAGTGCGCCTGCCGCGGCGAGGTCGGACAGGGTTGTCAACATCGCCGCGTCGGGACCGACCGAGGTGAGCCGTACCCGAATGCCGCGCTCCGCCTGCGGCACGGCATCCATCCGCGTGGTGACGAACGTTCCGCCGTCCTTGGCTGCCGCGATGACACCAAGCATGGCGGTGTCCAGCACCGCGTCCACGCCGTGGGGGTAAAGCCGACGCACCGCGGCGGCGGGGTCCTCGCTCCCGGGCACGAAGGCGTCGGCGCCGAGCACGTTCATGACGAAGCTCTCGTCGTCGGAGAAAGCGCTGGCGACCACCGTCAGTTTGCGTCGCTTGGCCAGTTGCACCGCATAGCCGCCGACCGCGCCGGCGGCGCCGGTGATGAAGACGCTCTGCCCCTCATCGAGACCGAGAAGCTCCACCGATTGCGCGGCGGTCAGGCCGTTCAGCGGGATGGTGGACGCGTGCGCGGCGTCGACCCCGGCCGGCGCCTGAGCCAGGGCGTTACTGGGCACGATCGTGTATTCGGCCTGGCCCCGCACGATGCCGGTCGCGCCGTGCACCAGCGCGATCACGGGCGTACCGACCTCCCACGGCGCGCCAAGGCCGACCGCGTCGACAGTCCCTGCCACATCCCAGCCCAGCCCGAAGTGACTTCCCTGCGCTGGAGCGGGAAACACACCGCTCCAGGCCGACACGTCGGCCGGGTTGAGGGCAGCGGCCGCCACCTTGATCCGTGTTTCGAACAAGCCCGGTTCGGGCAGGTCGACGTCCGCCACCTCGATGACGTCTGGGGCGCCGACAGACCGGTAGACAACTGCTCGCATGA
>NZ_JAODNM010000041.1 GCF_025464955.1 Amycolatopsis sp.
TACCCTTTCAGGTGATCCGCATTATCGCTGTACGTGATCACGGATTGGACGTGAAGGCCACCTTCACGGCGCATTACGTCCTGAAGGTGGCCTTCACGTCCAACTGCATATCGCGGGTGTCACTCACAGATGCACCAAGCCCGGGAGGCGGGTTGCTTAACGTGAGCGGCGAAATGCGAACGGCGTTATCGGTGCGTTCACTGCAAGGAAAGTCCCTTTCAGGCGCTCACGAAACGCAGCCACCAACGCAACGGAACGGGCCAAGATCCGCCGCGACGGAATCCCAGTCCGCCCCGATCCTTGCTGCAGTAGAGGGGACCTGACGACAGAACCGATCCAGCGTCGTCAGCCGGATGGGACCAGCCGTCCCTAAGGACAGCGAGACACAGAACCCGCCTACCTCCGCTACCCGCATCCCCGCTTCAGTAAACCGCCACCAACCCCTCTCCCCAGACCACCAACAGCTCTAAATTCCAGGCATTGGCGTTCAAACACACTGCGAGGGTCGCCATCAAGATGTGATGGGCCGCTAGATTTCTTATCACCGCTAGCCCTGGTCGAAGGGCTAGCGGACTCGCTGGTACACGTAAACTGTCCATGTGCGGACAAGACCGACGCTGACCTGGGCGTCCAGGGGTGAACCTTCGCCGCGGACGAGCAGTCTCGACGAGGTCGTCCGCGTCGTTGCCGGACGTCGTGTCGTGGTTCTCAGCGGAGCCGGGTTGTCGACCGAGTCAGGCATCCCCGACTACCGGGGTGAAGAAGGCAGCCTGCGCCGGCACACACCGATGACCTACGGCGAGTTCGTCGGCAGTGAGGCGGGGCGGCAGCGGTACTGGGCGCGCAGCCACCTCGGCTGGCGGACGATCGCCCGCGCGGCCCCCAACGCAGGCCATCTCGCGGTCGCCGCGTTGCGGTCACGAGGGTACCTCTCGGGCGTGATCACCCAGAACGTCGATGGGCTCCACCAGGCCACCGGCACGCCCGGAGTGGTGGACTTGCACGGCAGCCTCGACCGGGTCATCTGCCTGGACTGCCGCCGCACCAGCTCGCGGGAAGACCTCGACCGCCGGCTGCGCTCGGCGAACCCCGGCTTCGACGGCGCGGCGGGCCGGATCAACCCCGACGGGGACGTCGAGCTCGCCGATGAGGACGTCCGCGGGTTCCACCTGGTCGCCTGTGCCGAGTGCGAGTCCGGGGTGCTCAAACCGGACGTCGTGTTCTTCGGCGAGAACGTGCCGCGCGCCCGCGTCGACGAGTGCTACCGACTTGTCGACGAAGCCACCGCGCTGCTCGTCCTCGGCTCGTCGCTGACCGTCATGTCCGGGCTGCGGTTCGTCCGGCACGCCGCCAAGGCGGGTAAGCCGGTGCTCATCGTCAACCACGGAGAAACGCGCGGCGACAAGTACGCCGACGTCCGCGTCGACCTCCCGCTCGGCCAAGCGCTCACTGACCTCGTCGCACGCGTGCCCTAGCTACGCGCGAACGCATCGAGGGCCGCGAGCACGTGTTCGCGGTAGGAGGCAGTCGCCTGATGGCCGGAGTCGTCGAGCACGATCAGCCGCGCGTCAGGCCAGGCGCGAGCCAGGTCCCAAGCCGTGTCCAGCGGGCAACTCAAGTCCAGGCGCCCGTGGATCAGCACGCCGGGGATGCCCGCCAGCCGTCCGGCGTCACGGAGCAGAGCACCATCATCCAGCCAGGCGCCGTGTGCGGCGTAGTGCGCGCAGATGCGGACAAATGCCAGCAACGCCAACGGTGGCCGATCGCTGTAGGAGTTCGGCTTCCCGCCAGGCTCCAGCGCGACAAGCGCGTCCTCCCAGGCACACCAGGCAGTTGCCGCCCGAACCCGGACCTCGGGATCGGGGTCTTCCATCAGGCGCGCATACGCCGTGGGCATGTCACCGTCGCGGTCAGCCTCGGGAACGGCCGCCCGGAACTGCTCCCACTGCTTAGGAAAGAAGCGAGCCGCCCCGCCGTAGAGCCAGTCGATCTCGTGACGCCGTCCCGTGGTGACCGCGGAAATGACGATCTCCGACACCCGCTCCGGATGACGTTCGGCGTAGGCGAGCATCAGGGTGGACCCCCAGGATCCGCCGCGCAGCAACCAGCGCTCGATTCCCAGGTGCGCGCGCAGCCGTTCCATATCGGCCAGCAGGTGTTCGGTGGTGTTGAGCGACATGTCGGCGGCGGGGTCGCTCGCGTGCGGGGTACTGCGTCCGCAGCCGCGCTGGTCGAACAGCACGGCCCGGTAGCGCTCCGGGTCGAACGTCCGCCGCATCTTCTCCGTACAGCCCGTTCCCGGTCCGCCGTGGACGAAGAGCGCAGGCTTTCCCGCCGGGTTACCGCACGACTCCCAGTAGACGAGGTTCCCGTCACCACCGTCGAGCATCCCATGGTCGTAGGGTGCTATCGGCGGATACAACTCGGTCACGCGCCACTCCCTCGGTTGATCACCGGCAGGCACGCTAACACGCACCCGCACGATCCCCACGGTCGTTATTCGCGTTGTTCGCGCTGCCAGGAACCTAGTCTTGTCAGACGAAGTGGACGCCGTCGGCGGGTTCCGGAACCGACCGGTCGGCCTCCTGTTGCCGCCACGAGCCCGGCGGCTGGCCGTGATGGCGGCGAAAAGCCGTGGCGAAGGCGTACGGCGAGCCGTAGCCGGTGAGGTCGGCGATCTGCGCGAGGGTCGACGCGCCAGTCCGCAGGTGGTCCCTGGCGAGCGTCATGCGCCAGTCAGTCAGATACTGCATAGGTGCCTGGCCCAGCGACTGCTGGAAAGTACGGGCGAACGCCGCCCGCGACTGCCCGCTGACCGCGGCCAGTTCGGGCACCGTCCAGGCTCGGGCGGCGTCGGAATGGATGGCCTGCAATGCCGCGCTCAGCCGGGGATCGGTCGAGGCTCGGAACCAGCGAGGCGAAGTGGTGCTCTGCTGAAAACTCGTTCGCATCGCGAGCACCAGAAGGACGTCGAGCAGCCTGTCGAGCACGGTCTGCTGGCCGGGCGCGGACGCCGCCAGCTCGCGCGAAACCAGAGCGATGACGTCGTGCAACGGATCACCGACGGCTGCGTACAACGGAAGTATCGGGGGAAGCGCGTCGAGCAGACCTTGGCCGATGTCGCCGGAAAACCGGTACGCCCCGCACAGGAACACCGTCGCCCGCTGTTCGTCCGAACGCTCGTCGTGCGCGTGCTGGGCGCGGAACTCCTCGGGCTCCAGGCACGCGGCGCCGGGCTCGTAGGCGATGTGGTGATCGACGCCGCCACGGACTAGCGCCACGTCGCCGGGCGCCAGCTCGAGCGGCCAGTCCGGATCGTCGAGCCACAGCCAGGCCCGCCCCTCGACCACGGCATGCACCGCCAGCTGGATCGTCCCCGCGAGCCGCAGCCCCCACGGCGGCCGAGCCGACGTCCGGGCGAAGACGCCGCCGGAGGCACGTGCCCTCGTGAGGTGGTCTTGCAGGAGGTCCATCCGCCCAGTGTCCGGCGGACCAGTTCCATCGTCAAGGAGATGAGCGTTTCACACAAAGAAATCACGCGTTCTGCGCATTGAGTGACTCCCGATGGGCCACCATGCTTGAGCCATGACGCATTCACAGCAGACCACGCTCGTCCTCGGCGGGACCGGACGCACCGGCTCGCGAGTCGCGAAGAACCTCATCGGGCGCGGCCTGGGTGCCCGAACAGCGGCACGCGGCGGCGCCGACGTCCGCTTTGACTGGGACGACAAGAGCACCCACGGCCCCGCCCTGGCGGGTGTCGACAGCGTCTACCTCGTGACGCCGGTGATGAGGGTCGACTTCGCCGGCCAGGTCTCGGACTTCCTGGACCTCGCCGAGGAGGCCGGAGCACGGCACATCACCTACCTCAGCACCTACGGCATCGAACAGGCCCCAGCAGAGTTCGCGATCAGGGCGGTCGAACTCGACCTGCTGGGCCGGACCCGGCTCACCCACTCGATCCTGCGCCCGGGGTGGGTCATGCAGAACTTCAGCGACGATCACCTGCCGCTCGTCGACGGCTTGATCACGGTGCCGACCGGTGACGGCGCCGACGCGTTCGTCGACGCCGAGGATATCGCCGCCGTCGCCACCGAGACGTTGGCGAACCCCGAGGCTCACGCAGGCGCCCAGTACGCGCCGACCGGCCCCGAGGCGCTCACCGTCGCCGAGGTCGCCGCGATCATCGGTGACGTGATCGGCCGACCGGTCAAGCACAACGACATCGACCGCGAAGCCTGGATCTCGGGTGCGGTAGCCGCCGGTTTCGTACCCGCCCCGTACGGCGAAATACTCCGCTGGCTCACCGGAACCATCGCCTCGGGCAAGGGATCCCGGCCCACCGACGACGTCCGGAAAGTCACCGGAGTGCCGCCGACGAGCCTCGCCGATTTCGCCAAACGGAGCATACTGGCCTGGGCCGGTCAGGCGCCTCGCTGAACCCCTGAGGCGGTCTGGTTCGGCGGCACACACAAGCTCACCTACGGAACCTGTCTCGGCCGCAGACCGATCAGCTCAGTGGCTTCTTCCGCTTCCACGCCAAGATTTTCAGCCGGTTCTGTTTAGTGGCCACAGTGTCATGTCGGGCCGCTGCCTTACGCCTTTCGGCCACCTTCTCTTGCCGGTGAATTGCCGCGCCAATCGCGTCCAGTACAGCCTCGTTCTTGAGGTAGGTAAAATGGTCGCTGATGACCTGTTTGCCGTCTTCTTCTTTTCTACCACCGAGGGCGGACGCGGTCGGCACGACAAGGTCGTGCCGTACTCCGCGCTGTTCCGCGGCCCGAGCGCGGAAAGCACGGCGTCGGTGCCCACGAGCGCTGATTCGAGCACCGGCGGATCAGGCATGGAAAGGTCCGCGGTGACCGTGCGCACCCGCGCGGGCAAGCCAACGGGATGTCGGGCGATGGCCGTGACCTCGTGACCGGCCGTGACCGCTTGGTCGACGACGTGCCGCCCGGTGCGACCGGTCGCGGCAAACACCGCGAGTTTCACCCGGGGACCCTCGCACGCTGTTCGAAGGCTGCGGCGTGGTCATCGACCCACACGGCGAAGCTGCGAGCGGGACGACCGAGGATCTTCTCCACCTCGTGCGTCGGTGGGTGCTGCGGCTGGTCGAGGTGGGTCGCGTATCTGCGCATCAGCGCGGTGACGAACGGTTCGGGGATACCACGCGCGACCATGCCCTGCGTGGCTGCTTCGGGCCGAATCTCCTGATACCGCAACGATCGGCCGAGCACGTCGCCGATGACGGCGACCATCTCCGCGTGCGACAGCGACTGTGGCCCGGTGAGCACGACCCGACGGCCGAGGAGGTCTTCTTTGAGCAGCGCGTAGGCGGCGACTTCGACCAGGTCGCGCTCGTCGATCAGCGACTCTTCGAACGCCGGGTACACGAAGCGAACGACGTCGCCGGCGCGGATCTGTTCTCCCCATGCCGAAAGCGTGTTGCCGGCGAACGACGTGGGCCGCAAGCTCACCCACTCCAGCCCACTGGCGACAGCCGCGTCCTCGGCTTCGGCGTTCCGGTCTCCTCGAAAGCGAGACGGCTGGTCGGCGGGGTCGTCGTCGACGTTCGCCGCGGCCAGAGCGACGACCCGCCGCACGTCGTGCCGAGCCGCGAGGGCGACCAGCTCGTGCGCAGCGTCGCCGACCGCTCGCGGGTTGAGAAACAGCGCGGTGGCACCACGCAAGGCCGAAGCCATCGTTTCCGGCTCCGACGGCGTCCCCTCGACGACGTCGACCCCGGCCGGAAACTCCGCGGTCGGGGTGCGGGTCACCGCACGGACCGGGATGCCTTGCGCGGCCAGCAAGTCGACCAGTGGCCGCCCGACGACTCCCGTTGCTCCGGTGATCACGATCATGACATGCCCTTTCCTCGGCGCGGAAACCTCGGCCGGGCTAAGCTATTGCCTGTAGTTCGTATCATACGAGGAGCATATCATATGAGTTCCGTAGCACCTGGGGATTCCGCGGATGCCGAGGCTTCCCGGCGCCGTCGGCGATCCGCGATGGCGGTGAAGGCGTCGTTGCGCGAGTTGCGCAACCAGCTGTCGCTGCTCAACCACCAGGTGGGCGCACGGCTCGAACTCAAGGACGCCGACCTCGATTGCCTCGAGCTGATCACCACCGACGGCCCGCTCAGCCCGAGCGCCCTGGCACGCCGCGTCGGTCTGCACCCCGCCACCATGACCGGGATCCTCGACCGGCTCCAGCGCGGCGGCTGGGTGGTCCGCGAGCGCGATCCCGAAGCCGCCGACCGCCGCGCCGTCACCGTCCGGGCGGTCCGCGACCGCAACGCCGAGCTGTTCGGGCTCTACTCCGGGATGAACAACGCGATGGACGAAATCTGCGCCGGCTACAGCGACGACCAACTCGAACTGCTCGCCGACTTCCTGCGCCGCACCACCGCGGCCGGCCAGACCGCGACCGGCGAACTGGCCGGCGACTGAAGTGACTCGGGGGACGTTTCGTACAAATCATCTGTATCGGGGGACGTTAGTACACAGCAAAACCGGACGGGCCAGTCCCCACAGGCACGACAACCTCACCAGAGACCCCTCAGGGCCACCCCCGTGGCCTTGAACGCCAGAGGGGTGGCCCTGAGGGATCCGCCGCGACTACCGCGATGTGTGGAAGCTCCCGGTGACGGTGAGCAGCAAACTCGTCAGCGTGACCGTGTGACCTCCTCGCGGCAGCTGGCCTAGTGCGTAACCGACGGACCCCTGATCGTCTGCGGTGAGGGTCGCGACCTGGTGACCGTCGACCGCCAGCTGCACCGGGTGCGCCGGCAGGAAACCGCCGGCCGACACCTGGGAAGTACCGCCCGTGCTGGTTACCTGCACGCCGTGGCTCAGTTTCGCCAGCGCGGCCGAGGCCTGCCGCTGCATCGAGGTGAACGGGTTCTGCAACCGGCTCGCCAGGACGAGCGCGGGAACGAACTTGCTCGCATCGATCGTGCCCCAGCCGCTGGCGACGTCGAACCCCGTGGTGGCGGTGAAGCCCGGAACCGAGACGGTCCCGTTCGAGAAGGAGTTGTCGCCGGCGACGACGTCGGACACGCCGGCGCGCGCGCCGATCGGGCCCAGCACGCCGTAGAGCACCTTGTTGATCGCGCCGACACTGCCGTGGTTCAGCTGTGCCGCCAGCGCGAGCACGCCCGCGAACATCGGCGCCGATTCGGAAGTACCGTGCTGGGAGTCCAGCGTGATGTCAGGCACCGCGCGCATCCCGCTCTGCGTGATGGCACTCACACCGTCCTGATAGGACGGTCGCGAGTAGATGTCGGAGAAGCCCGCGCCTTCCGAGAACTTCCCGGAGTGCCAGATCGGGTCGGGGCCGAGCCGCTTGCCGGTGATGTCGAAGTTCGGCACCGTGCCACCCAGCGCGGTCACCCACGGCGAGTCGTCCCAGGCCGCCGTGGCCGGCGTCGTGGTGGTGTTCCCGCACTGCGAACTCGCTACGGCGAGGTTCTGCACCACTCCGCAGTCACCGGTCGAGACCAGCACCGGGATGCCCGCGGCGGCCGCGGCCAGCAGACCCGGGTCCTGGGCATGGATCTGCGCGTCGGGGTGGGTGTAGGTGCTTTCCCCGGTGCCATCACTGATCGAGATGGCGTCGGCGAGGTGCTGCTTCGAGATGTACTGGATGGCCTGCATCATTTCCGGCGGCGCGACCTGGCTCGCGGTGTCGTCGGTGATCTCGCTGTCGGCCGGGGTGGCCGAGATGACGATCTTCGCGTACGGCGCGATCAGATGCGCGGACAGCACGTCGAGCTCCAGCTCGCCGGCCCACGCGTCACACGAGCCGTAACTGCCGAGCGCGACCATGCCCGGCGGACACACCGCGGGCAGGTGGCCGCCGCCGGAGGGGTAGATGGTCTGGATGACCGGGTCGGGCAGGCCGTACCTCTGATCGAACTGCTTGACGACGTCGTTGATCTGCAGGTCGTCCCAGCCCTCGAGGACCGCTACGGTCGTTCCCGTCCCGTCGATGCCCTGTTTCCACAATGCACCAATATTGTAGTCGAAGATATCCTGCGGACCCGGTGTCGATTTCGCGAACTTTGCATAGTTCTGCGTCATATTGTCCAGAACAGCGGTCAAGGTCTTGAGGTGTTCCGGATTCACTCGCCGCGTCTGTGCGTTGTCCGGACCCGCCACGGCGGCCTGCGCCGTCCCGGTCACCAGCAACGGCGCCACCAGCACTCCCGCGACCAGCGGGAGAACCGCCTTCAGTCTTGCTCCAACCACTTGCCCACCTGACTTCTCGTTGTGTGGACGGTCCCCGAACCGGCTTTGCCGTCGGCACGCTACTAGCGAATCCGCCGCGAAATCAGCTACTTAAGTAGCCCGTTTTTCCGCACGCAACGCGATTCTTACCCGGGTGGATCTACGGTGGATTCGTGGCACGTCGGGCGAGAGTGTTTCCTTTTCTGGGTTTGTGCGTGGTGGGCGGGATTATGGCCGCCGGAACCGTCGCGCCGATCACCATCGGCGCGGGCGCGCTGACCAACCAGGTCAGCGATTCGGTCAGCGCCATCTCGACGGACCTGGCGACCGCGGATCCGCCGCTGGTGACCACCGTGACCGACCGCGACGGCGGGACCATCGCGACGCTCTACGACCAGTACCGGCTGCCCACGACAGCCTCTCAGATCGCGCCGGCGATGAAGGCCGCGATCGTGTCGGTCGAGGACCGCCGGTTCTACTCCGAAGGCGGGGTCGACGTCCAGGGCATGCTGCGAGCCGCGCTGAACGACACCGCCGGCGGGAGCCTGCAGGGCGCCTCGACGATCACCCAGCAGTACGTCAAGAACTACCTGATCAACGTCGTGGACCGGGGCAACAAGGCCGCACAGCTCGCCGACCAGGAAGACACGGTCGCCCGCAAGCTGCGGGAGGCGAAGATGGCCGTGCAGCTCGGGGAAACGACGTCCAAGGACGTCATCCTCGCCGACTACCTGAACGTCGTGGAGTTCAGCGGGACCGTCTACGGCATCGGCGCCGCCGCACAGGCCTATTTCGTGACGACCGCGGACAAACTGACCGTGCCGCAGGCCGCGTTGCTCGCCGGAATGGTCAACAACCCCAATACGTACAACCCGTACACCCATCCGGACAACGCGCTGCAACGGCGCAACCTCGTCATCGACGAAATGGTCTCGGGCGGCTCGCTGCCCGCCGCGGACGGCACTTCGGCGAAGGCGACGCCGCTCGGCGTGCGCGCCAACGGTCCTGTGACGCCGTCGGGAACCTGCATGGGCGCCGCGCCGGACGCGGGTTTCTTCTGCGCGTACGCGGAAAGCTATCTGGAACAGGCCGGTTTCACCGCCGACCAGCTGGCCACCGGCGGGTACGTCATCAAGACGACCATGGACCCGCATGTGAGCCAGGTGACCAAGGACGCCGTCGACGCGAACGTGCCGACCACGCAGGACGGCGTCGCCAACACCTTCTCGGTCGTGCAGCCGGGGCAGGACTCTCACCAGGTGCTGGCCATGGTGGCGAACCGCAACTACGGCAACGATCCGAGCCAGGGCCAGAGCTCGACCGACATCGTCGCCGACGCGAGCAACAAGTTCGGCGCCGGTTCATCGTTCAAGATCTTCACTTCGGCCGCCGCGATGGTGGCTGGAAAAGTCGGCCTCGACACTCCCCTGCCCAACCCGACCAGCAACTGCTTCACCCCGCCGAACGCGAACAGCTTCACCAGTTGTTACCCGGTGAGCAACGACGGCACCGCGTACCCGGACCCGATCTCGCTCGCCGACGGGCTGGCGACGTCGCCGAACGTCGCGTTCGTGGGGCTGGAGTCGCAGGTCGGCATGGCCGCGGTGCTGGACATGGCTCAGAAGCTCGGTTTGCGGAACACCCTGAACACCAACGACGCCGGGAACACCCCGATCACCGATCCGGCCAACCCGCTGTCGACGAACCCGCAATACAACCAGCCCCAGTCGAAGTACTTCCAGAACCTGTTGTCGTTCACCCTCGGCGACAGCCCGGTCAGCCCGCTGGAGATGTCCAACGTGTCGGCCACCCTGATGAGCGGCGGGGTCTGGTGCCCGCCCAACCCGATCCTGTCGGTGACCGACCGGAACGGCCAGCCGGTGCCGGTCGCCCAGCAGGCGTGCCAGAGCGTCCTGCCGACCGCGGTGGCGAACACCTTGATGTCCGGGCTGAGCCGGGACACCACGATCGGCACGTCGGCCGTCGCCGCCCGCGCGGCCGGCTGGACCAGGCCCGACATCGGCAAGACCGGGACCACGCAGAACAGCGAGTCGGTCGCGTTCGTCGGCGGGGTGAACAACTACGCGGTGTCGTCCATGGTCTTCGCCGACGGCCGGTACCCGCAGGAAATCTGCCCCGGCGACCCGGTGCACCTGGGCAACTGCGGCCACGGCGCGTTCGGTGGCACGGTTGCCGCGCCGCCGTACTTCAGTGCGATGAACCAGCTGCTGGCCGGCCGGCCGGACCAGCCGGTGCCTGGCCCCGATCCGGCTTACCTCAACGCGCGCCAGTAGCTGGGCGCCAGTAGCTGCGACAATGGCCGGATGATCGAACTGGCCACCGCGTTCACCGCCGAGCTGGACGCGGCAACCCGCTCGGCGGCCCGAACGCTGCTCTACGACGTCTTCGAAGACATGACCGAGCACGACTGGGACCACGCGCTCGGTGGCATGCACGTCGTGATGCGGGAGGACGGCGAACTGGTCGGCCACGCGTCGGTCGTCCAGCGGCAGCTGCTGCACGGCGGCCGGGCGTTGCGCACCGGCTATGTCGAGGCCGTCGCCGTACGGGCGGACCGACGCGGGCGCGGCCACGGTGACACGCTGATGGCGGAGGTCGAACGACTGATCCGCGGCGCATACGACCTCGGTGCCCTGGGCGCTTCCGACCTGGCCGCGACGTTCTACCCGAAACGCGGGTGGCTGCACTGGCAGGGGCCGACTTCGGCGCTGACCCCCGACGGCATCCAGCGAACCGAAGCCGAGGACGGCTCCGTCTTCGTCCTGCCCCTGTCGATCCCGCTGGACCTTTCGGGCGCCCTCATCTGCGACTGGCGCGCCGGCGACGTCTGGTAGCCACCCGCAAATGGGGCTGGCGGGGGCAGTGGGTGCTGCTGTGGCGTTGCGGCTCGTACGGGAGCGACTCGGGGGACGTTTCGTACAAATCATTTGTATCGGGGGACGTTTCGTACACAAGGGCGCCCGACCGGCCAACCCCAGCAGCCACACCGACACCACCAGCCTCACCAGCCCCACGGACGCGGGCCTCTGATCCAGTCCACATGCCCCGGCCGGCCCCAGTCTCTGCTGCCGTAGACGAGACCCCTCGCACGACGTCCCCGCCCCGCACTGTCATGCACCCGCGACACACAGCACTGACCCCACCTACAGACTCGTGAGCATTCCGGCACGCCCGGGTGCGGGTGTCCCGCAGGGCAGAGCAACCAGCCGGAACGCTCACGAGTCTGCGACGCAAACCAGTTTACAGACGAGCAGCTCTCGGCTAGGTTTGCATCACCAACTAGTTTGAGGGGGCCGAAATGGATCGGCGACAGCTGGAATCCGCGGGCACGAGCTACCCGTACACCCACATCCAGGGTCTCTACGGCATCCCGTTCAGCCTGGTCATGGCCCTGATCGGAGCAAGCAACCTGACGAACCCGCCATGGAGCCCCTGGGTGCTTGGCGGTGGGGTACTGCTCTGCCTGGCTTCGTTCGGCGCGGTCACCCTGTACTACCAGCGCAACTTCGGCCGGGTCATCCCGCTGCGGAGCAGGCAGCTCAGATGCCTCATCGCCGCGGTGACCGGGTTCGCGGTCTACGTCGCGTCGGACCAGCTGGCCCGGGGCGCCCTGGGGCATCCCCCGGAGCAGCCGGTCAGCATCACGATGGCCACCTGGGCGCTGGGCATGCTGGTCTTCTACGCCATCGGCACGGGACTGAGCGTCCACCGCATCGTCATCTGGGTGGCCGTAGTGGTCGCCGGCTGCCTCCCGATCTGGGGCCTGGACCAGAATCGGGACGCGATAGCCTACTTCCCGCTCGGCGCGGCGATCCTCGTGTCGGGCCTGTTCGACCACTACCTGCTGGTCCGCACCTTCCGGTCCTATCAGGACTTGAACCTCGAGGACACCAATGCCGGAGCATAACGGGGAACTGGCCCTCGACAAGCTCATCCACGAACCCGCCAGGCTCGCGATCATGACGGTGATGTCCTCGGTGCAGACGGCGGACTTCGTCTTCCTGCAGCGCACGACCGGGCTGACCAACGGCAACCTGTCCAGCCATCTCACGAAGCTCGAAGAAGCGGGGCTGGTGCGGATCGAGAAACGGTTCGTGCGCAAGAAACCGAACACCAACGTCGAACTGACACCCGTGGGCAAAGAGCGCATCGCACTGCACTGGGACCAGCTCGAACGACTGAAGAAGCTCTCGGAAACCCCTCCCGAGAACTGACGCTGTAAAGACTGATGCCGCACCGGAAGTGCGCCCGCCCGCGCGCAGTACGGGCACGAGCGAGCATGAAATGCACTCGCGCTATGACGCAGGTGGCCCGAACCAGGTCGTTAGTGCGGCGGGGAGCGCGGGGGCGGTTAGTTCTCCTGTCCAGGCGACGTGTCCGTCGGGGCGAATCAGGACGGCGGTGGGGGCCGTGACCTCACCGAGGACAGGAAGTTCCCCGACGTCGGCATATTTGGCGTTGATCAGCTGGATTCGATCCGCCCACGGAGTGACGTCGAAGGCGCTGGGGCCACCGAGGTTGAGCAGCACCGGCCGGGCATCGTGCAGCAGGGTGAACACTCGCACCTGGCCGTCTTCGGTGGCCAGGTCGAGATCGGGCACGCGGCGCCCGAGCAGCGGGTGGCCCTCACCGAGGTCGTAGTGAATGTCCAAACCGGACATCATCCCGGCGATCCGCTTACGCGGCTCCGCCACGCTCGGCAGCTCGGACATGGTGTCGCGCAAGGCCTCGACCCGGTCAGTGGTGGGGATGAGCGCGGTTTGCGCCATGGTGTTGCGCAGCACGCGCGCGGCGACCGGGTGCCGCTCGGCCTGATAGGTGTCCAGCAGGCTTTCCGGCGATGTTCCCTTGACGACCTGGGCCAGCTTCCACCCCAGGTTCACCGCATCCTGCACCCCGATCCCGAGGCCCTGTCCCCCGATCGGCGAATGGATGTGGGCCGAGTCCCCAGCCAGCAGCACTCGCCCCTCGCGATACGACGCCGCCTGCCGGGTCACGTCGGTAAACCTGGTGATCCAAGTGGGACTGTGCATCCCGTAATCCGTGCCGAAGACGGCGACGACCGCCTCGCTGACATCGTTCAGGGTGGGCTCACCGGTCTTTCCGAGTTGCTGTTCGCTCACCACGACCCGCACCGGCCCTCGACGTCGACGCCGGTGTCGTCCTGCGCGAACCCCGTCACCTCACGTCCGCGATAGCTCGGCACCCCCAGTTCGTCGACCCAGGCGGCCAGCGTTCGCTCGATGCGGTCCTGCCACAGCCCGAGCCCGTAGTTGTGCCGGGTGGGAAAGTCGCTGATGTCCAGCAGGATCATGGAGAACGACCCGACCTGGCCCACCGTCCCCTGAGCCAGGAACCGATCAGCTCGTAGTCGGCGCGCCGCTCGACGATGGCGACGTCGACGCCCGCCAACGCCAGCTCACCCGCCAACATCAGCCCGGTCGGACCGCCTCCGGTTATCACCACGGCATGTTCGGCCATGTGGTTTGGTCCCCCTTTGGTTGGTTCTGCCTTCGGACGACGATTCTGCGGCATAACGTGCCAGCAAAGGGGAATTTGACTACCCCGGTGGTCGGCTCCTTCCCTTTTCGACTGTCGCGATGCGACGGTCGACCTTGCTGGCAGCCACAAACCGCTCCATTCCAAGTCCGTCCACACGTGACGTCTTGTTTCCTGTTCTACCCGGTCGCCCGAAACACAAACCTCGCAGACGAAACCAGACCGATACGCAAAACTGTCGACGCCTTACCCGATCAGGTCTAGCCTGACTCGCCGGTCGGGTTATCGCCGAAGCGACCGGCAGGGGGCGGGAACCCATGAGCAGATTGAAGATCGACGTCAACGTCGACGTGGACGGCTGTGCCATCGTGCGGCCGTCGGGGCCGCTGAACGCGCTGACCTACGGCCGGTTGCGGGACACCCTGTTGAAATGCGCCGCGGAGGTCCCGGTCGCGGTCATTGTGGACCTGCGGTCGGTGAAGGCGTCCACGGTGTCCGCGCTGACGGTGTTTTCCGCAGTTTGGATGCGCACGGCGGACTGGCCCGGCGTGCCGATGCTGCTGTTCGGCGTCCCGGTCGACGGCGAGGTCCAGCTGACCGCCAGCCAGGTAGCGCGGTTCGTCCCGGTGTTCCCCCACCTCGACGCCGCCAAGGAGTCGTTGCACCGATCACCGGAACAGCGACCCGTCGAGCTCGGACTGCAACTGGCGACGGCGAGTACCGCCGCCGCCCGCCGCTACGTCATCGCCACCTGCGAAACCTGGCACCTCACCGCCGAAATCGCCGACGACGCGGCCACCATCGCCACCGAGTTCGTCGAAAACCCGCTGCTGTACGACACCGCGGAAGCGCTGGTCAGACTGAAACTCCGGGACGGAATGCTGACCATCGCGGTCTCCGACGTCGATCTCGCCACCGCCGTGCCGTCGGGCTCACCGACAGTGGACCTGCCCTCACCCGGCCTGCTGATGGCACCTCGCCTCGCCGTCGCCTGGGGCTGCACTCCGACGTCGAACGGCGGCAAGGTGATGTGGGCGGTCCTCCGCGTGGACACCACCAAGAACTCCTGCCGCACCAAGAAAAGACCGCCGGACTAGCAGCTCTGTTACATCTCCCAGGGTGCGGTCGAGAGGGTGCTCCCGGTTTCCAGCAGGGACTTGAGGTTCGACAGCACGGCGGCCCAGCCACCGGAGACAGCCTTGTGGTCGGCCGCGTTCGCCAGGTTCTCGTGGGTGACGGTCAACCGGACGACGTCGCCGTGCGGCTCGAGGTCGAACGTCACTTGGGACGGCTCTTCGACGCTGTCGGGGCCATTCCAGCTCGCCACCAGACGCTTCGGCGGAATGCTCTCGAGAACAGTGCCGACGACGTCGGCGGTCTTGGTGCCGTCGATGCGCTGGTGCTCCCACTTCGAGCCGACCTGCCAGTCCGAAACGTTGCGGTGCCCCCAGTACTGCGCCGTCAACTCGGCGTCGGTCAGCGCGTTCCAGACCTTTTCGGGCGTGCTCTCGATGTAGGTGACGTAGACGAAGGTCGGCTTGTCGGTCATGGCTTCCTCTGCTCGTTGTTTGATCGCGCTCAGCGCCCGCAGGCGCGGCCGCTCGAATTTGTCGATCCACCGTTCCTGGATTTCGTGCAGGGGAACGGGATTGAGGTAGTGGAGCTTTTCCCGCCCGCGCCGCACGGTGCTGACCAGGTTGGCGGCCTCCAGTACGGCCAGGTGCTGGGTCGCCGATTGCCGCGTCATCTCGACGCGCTCGCACAGCTCGCCCAACGTCTGCCCGTTGTCCTCGTGAAGCAGGTCCAGCAGGTACCGGCGGGTGTGGTCGGCCAGTGCCTTGAAGACCTGGTCCAGCGCGGACCGGTCGCTCTCTGATTGCACACACTAAGTTATGCAGTCAGATGGCTGCATGTCAAGTCGCAAGGTGCCCGAACACGCGCGCGGCTAGGCTTGGATCATGGAATACCGCAGCCTTGGACGCACTGGAATGCAGGTCAGTCCGCTCTGCCTGGGAGCGATGATGTTCGGTTCCTGGGGGGAACCCGACCACGAAGTTTCGATCGGGATCATCCACCACGCACTGGACGCGGGGATCAACTTCATCGACACCGCGGACGCCTACTCGGGCGGCGAATCGGAGACCATCGTCGGCAAGGCACTGGCCGGCGGGCGCCGCGAGGACATCATCCTTGCCACCAAGTTCCACTTCCCGATGGACGAGAACCCGAACAAGCGCGGCAACTCACGCCGCTGGATCGTCCGGGAGGTCGAAAGCAGCTTGAAGCGCCTCGACACGGACTGGATCGACCTCTACCAGGTCCACCGACCCGACCCCGCCACCGACATCGAAGAAACCCTCTCGGCCCTGACCGACCTTCAGCACCAGGGCAAGATCCGCGCGTTCGGCTCCTCGACATTCCCGGCCTATCAGGTTGTCGAGGCCCAGTGGGTGGCCGAAAAGCACGGCCTCTCCCGATTCGTCACCGAACAGCCGCCGTATTCCATCCTCACTCGCGGCATCGAAGCCGACCTGCTGCCGGTCACCGAAAGCTACGGCATGGGCGTGCTCCCCTGGGGCCCGCTCGGGGGCGGGTGGCTGAGCGGCCGGTACCGCCAGGGGCAGGACCTCCCCACGTCAGGCCGCACCGCGCGGATGCCCGCCCGCTACGACCTGTCCATGCCCGGCAACCGGGAGAAGCTCGACGCCGCCGAAGCACTGGCTGTGCTCGCCGAGGAAGCCGGGCTCTCCCTGGTCCACCTGGCGCTGGCGTTCGTCCTGCAGCACCCGGGCGTGACCAGCCCGATCATCGGACCGCGCACGATGGAGCACCTCAAGTCCCAGCTGGGCGCGGCCGACGTCACCCTGTCCGCCGACATCCTGGACCGCATCGACGAAATCGTCCCGCCGGGCGTCACCGTGTCCACCGCCGATCGGGGCTATGTGCCGCCGCCGCTCAGCAATCCGTTCCTGCGCCGCCGCCGTACGGCCTGATCGGCGCCGGTCCGATTACGCCGGCGAATTCGCGGACGTAATCGGACCGAGATCGCCGTCCGAGTGCGTGTCGCACCACGGTCGAACACACGCGATGTGACAACTTTGTGAAGTGGCGCTGTCAAGACACTACTAAAGTTCCCTGCCGCGCAAGGTATTTCGGCTAAGCCCTTCACAATTTTTAGCGACCAGGTAGCATTTTGGCGCAGTCGGGCCAAAACCGCACCGCTGGCAAAGGCTGCCACCACAGCCCGGCGCGATCATCGGGGATCGACGGAAACGGGAGTGCGCATGGGGAAGAGGCTGCAGCGCCGCGCGATGGCTGCCCTCGCGGGCAGTGCGTTGCTCGTGGTACCGGGTTTCACCGCGAGTGGGCCGTTCGCCCCGACGGAGACGATCGCGGCTCAGCCGCCCGCCCGTCCGGTGCACGTCCAGCCGGACGCCGCCGAACTCCCCCAAATAGCCGTGGACGGCAGCCTTCCGCAGCCGACGATCCCGCCGCCACTCGCCGCCCCCGGCGCGCCGAACATCCCCCGGGGGTCCGGTTCGGCGGCGCCATCTGGCCCGCTCGGGATCCCCGGCACCGCGCTGCAGGCGTACAAGCACGCCGCCGACGTCCTCGCCACGCAGGACCCGGGCTGCCACGTCGACTGGGAGTTGATCGCGAGTATCGGCCGGATCGAGTCGAACCACGCCCGCGGCGGCTATGTCAAGCCCAACGGCGACAGCGTCGAGCCCATCCTCGGCCCCGTGCTCGACGGCACGGGCGGCTTCGCGGCGATCCCGGACAGCGACCACGGCCACTGGGACGGCAACACCACCTGGGACCGCGCGGTCGGCCCGATGCAGTTCCTCCCGTCGACCTGGCTGGGCTACGAGGCGGACGGCAACGGCGACGGGGTCACCAACCCGAACAACCTCTTCGACGCCACGCTAGGCGCCGGTGAGTACCTGTGCGCGGCCGGCACCGACCTGAGCGACCCGATCCAGCAGGCCGCGTCCGTGTTCCGCTACAACCACTCTTCGACCTACGTGGACACCGTGCTGACCTGGGCGCAGGCCTACCGCGGCGGCGCGGCCACGCTGCCCGACAGCCCGGTGCCGATCGGCGCCCCCGACCCACTCGCCGCGATCACGCCTCCTCCCCCGGCTCCGCAGCTGCCCGCGGCCCCGCCGCCGCCCACCACGACCCCGCCGGCGACCTACGTGCCCCCGACGTCGTCGCCCTCGGTGCCGCCGACCAGCGGCTCGACGCCGCCGACGACGAGCCCCACCTCGCCGACGACTCCTCCGACGACGACTCCTCCGACGACGCCACCCACCACGCCGCCGACCACGACGCCGCCGACGACTCCCCCGAGTGATCCGCCGCCGAGCACGACGTCGACCACCCCGCCTCCCCCGCCGACGACACCGACACCGACGACCACGAGCACGACGGCCCCGGCGTCCGATTCGTCCGCTCCGGCCACCGCGGGGAGCTCCGCGGCGGCGGGTTGAGCATCCTAGATAACGAATGATCGACAGGTCAGCCAGTTTCGGGCCGAACGGCCGTATGTCCCCTTGATCCGGTCGTCCGGCCGGGGTATGAACGTCGTCCACGCTGTGAACGAGATCACATGCTTCGGAACGGACACGCATGGCTGGCACCGCGACAGCACCTACCGGATCTCCGACCAACCGGCTCTGGAACCGAGAGCTCGAGCACTACCCGGCGGCGGGGCCGCGCGTGGTCAACCTGACCATCGTCGTACTCGCCACGATCGTCCTCTACTACCAGTTCTACCTGGCCGGGGCGGTCGCGACGCGGATCATCGCCGAGTTCCACATGTCGTTCGCCTACTACGTCAACATCAGCGTGATCGGGTATGTGCTGGGTGCCGTCGCATCGTTCGCGGCCGGGTTCGCCGACCGCTACGGCCGCGCCAACATCGTCACGATCGGCCTGCTGCTGACCGGCCTGCTGTGCCTGTTCGCCATCCCCAACGCCCACAGCAAGGTGACCTTCGCGATCGCCTTCATCGCGGTGGCCTTCGTCGAGGGCGTCATCCTGGTCGCCACCCCGGCGTTGATCCGCGACTTCAGCCCGCAGCTGGGCCGCGCGTCGGCGATGGGGTTCTGGACCCTCGGACCGGTGCTCGGCAGCCTGGTCGTCAGCGTCGTCGTCAGCACCAGCAGCGACAGCCGCCCGTGGCAGGACCAGTTCATGGTGTGCGGGATCGTCGGGCTGGTCATCTTCGTGATCGCCGCGGTCGGGCTGCGGGAGCTCACCCCGGGCCTGCGCGACCAGCTGATGGTCAGCACCCGCGACCGAGCGCTGATCGAGGCGAAGGCCAAGGGCATCGATATCGAAGCCAGCCTGCGCAAGCCGTTCCGGCAGATGCTCAAGCCCGACATCGTCGGTTCCGCCTTCGCGATCAGCGTGTTCCTGATCATCTACTACCTCGCGGTCGGCTTCTTCCCCGTGTTCTTCCAGACCGTGTTCGGCTACAGCCAGTCCAAGGCGAACGGGCTCGGCAACTGGTTCTGGGCCTTCAACGCGCTGGCGCTGCTGATCACCGGGTTCGTCTCCGACCTCGTCCGGGTGCGCAAGCCGTTCATGCTGGTCGGCGCGATCGGCGCGATCGTGTTCACGGTCATCTTCGCGACGAAGGCGACCCAGCCCGACACCAGCTATTCGACGTTCGTGATCCTGCTGATCCTGCTCAGCGCGTTCCTCGGCGTCGCTTACGCACCGTGGATGGCGAGCTTCACCGAGACCGCCGAACGGCGTAATCCGGCGCTCGCCGCGACCGGGCTCGCCGTGTGGGGCTTGGTGATCCGGATCGTCATCGCCGTCGCGGTGTTCTTCGTGCCGTTTGTGGTCAATACCGTCACCACCCTCGTCGACACCGGACCGACCGTGCAGGAGATGGTCGCCGGCGCCGATCCGTCACTCACCGCGGCGGAGAACGCGACCGTCAAGGCCGTGGCCGCCGACCCGACCATCGCGACGAAGACGCAGTCGCTGGCCGCGCAGTACCAGCCACAGCTGGCCACGGCCGCGAAACTGAAGCCCGCCACCCTGACCGCGCTCACCGCCAACCCCACCGACCCGGCCACCCAGGCCGACGCGATCAGCCAGATCTCCGGATCGAGCGTCGCGGACGTCGCGAAGGTCCGCGCGCTTGGCGCGCAGTACGTCGACCAGCTGACCACCGCAGCGGCGATCGACCAATCGACCCGCCTCGCGCTGCTTGCAAACCCGGCCGACCCGGCGAGCCAGGCGAAGGCGGTCGGCGAAATCGCCTCGGGCCGCCACCTGGCCCCGGCCGACGCCATCGCGAAACTGCAGGCGCTGGCGCAGGTCCCGACCGCGGACCTGATCTATCTCAACACCGCGGCACCGCCCGTCCAGAAGGCCGCGGCCGACCTGACCGCACTCGGCGCGGTCCCGGCGGCCGACTTCGCCTACCTGGCCACGAACGGCCCGGCATTGCAGGACCCGAAGGTCCAGGACGCGCTGAAGTTCTTGCAGGCCAACGCTCCTGGCGTGCTGGCGGCCGCGCATGATTCGCCGAAGCAGTGGCAGACCTACTTCTGGATCGCCGTCGGCGGCGAGGTCGTGTTCATCCCATTCATCTTCCTGATGGTCGGCTTCTGGAGCCCCCGCAAGGCCAAGAAGCACCAGGACGAGCACGAAGCGATGGTCGCGGCGGAACTCGCCAGGTTCAACACCTGACGCGAGTCCCCCGTTCGGACTCGCGAGTCCCCCATTCCGGACTCGCGAGTCCCACGCTCACGCGGCCGAGTTCCGCAGTACGCCACGCACTGCGGCGACTCCGGTCGCGACGAGCACGGCCAACGCGAGCGCGGACGGGATGGTGGCGAACACCGGCGCCGCCAACGGCGAGACGTCGTCGAGTGACTCGGCGCCGACGATCGCCGTCAACACCGTGTCGGCGGCGATCGCGACCCACACCAGCCGTGTCCGGCGCTGCTCACTCCAGTCGGTGAAGCGCAGCAACCAGGCGAGCCCGGGCAGCACCAGGATCGCGTGCATCGCCACCGCGTGCAGGGGTTTGAGCGCACCGGCGGTGGTGTAGGCGAGCTGCGCGTCGCCGCCTCTGGCTTCGACGACGCCGCGCGCGATCATGACCGCGCCGGTCGCGAGCGCTACCAGCAAGACGAAGAACCCGAACCGAACCGCCAGCCGCATGCTCGGCGAGAGCGCGCTCGCCCCGGACAGCGCGGCTCCGGTGAACCCCAGCACGGTCACGATGATCACCCCGCCACCTGCGGCGAGCAGCATCGACACCGTGTTGTCGAAGCTCGTCTCGAAGTTGAAATGCGAAGGCACCCCGCGCCACGCCTGCAGGGTGACCAGCACGGTTTCCACCACGCACGCGGCGGAGAACACGCCGAGCAGGAGATTCCGCGCCCGCGGCCGCATAGCGACGAACGACGTCACCCACGACACCGTCGCGAGCGTCAGCCCGAACGACAGCCCGAACGTCGCCGCTTTGCGCAGCGACACCGGCCCTACCCACGACCGGCCGGACACGAGCAGCACGCCAACATGGACAAGGCCGCTGACGAACAGCACGGCGCCGATGACGTAAGCGATCCGCTCGACACGTCTCGCGTCACCGTAGATCCTCCCCAGCGCACTGCCCACCGGGCGCGTCTTCGTTGTCATGCCAACAGTCTGGAACGCGCACGTCGATCGCGCGTCCGTTGTGGAGCGGCTCTCGCCCTACGCAGATTTACGTACGGGTGGGTGGCAGAACCCTTCCGCGCGGCGACGGGTAGAAACGAACCGTGACCATTCAACCGATCCGCATCGCCGGTGACCCGGTGCTGCACACACCGACCAGCGAGGTCGTCGCGTTCGACGCCGACCTGAAGACGCTCGCCGACGACATGTTCGAAACGATGTACGCGTCCGGCGGGGTCGGCTTGGCCGCGAACCAGATCGGCGTCGGCCTGTGCGTGTTCGTCTACGACTGCCCCGACGCCGAGGACAACTGGCACGTCGGCCTGGTCGTCAACCCGCGGCTGACCAAGTCGGCGCTGCCCGAGACCCTGCCGGACCCGGACACCGACAAGGAAGGGTGCCTGTCGGTCCCCGGCGAGTCCTACCCGACCCGGCGAGCCGCCTTCGCCAGCGTCACCGGCTTCGACGTCGACGGCCGGGAGATCGAGGTGCACGGCGACGGCACACTCGCGCGGTGCTTCCAGCACGAAACCGACCACCTCGACGGCCGGCTCTACCTCGACCGGCTGATCGGCGAACAGGTCGACGAGGCCAAGGTGATGATCGGCGCGCACGGCTGGGGCGTCCCGGGCCACAGCTGGCTGCCCGAACCCCCGGAAGACACCCCGCGTCCGGTCGGCCGCGACGTCGTCATCCCCGGCGGACGCCAACGCGGCCCGGTCGCCACGGAACCGGTCCGGCCGCCGCGAACGTAGGGGCTCAACAGCCGTCAACCCCTACGCCGGAACAGGGCCACTCCCAGTCCGCCCGCCGCCGCGGCGGTCGTGAGCAGAAACGCGGTCCGGAAGCTGCCGTAGTCCGGCGAGGTGCCGAGCGCGAGCGTCAGGACGGCGACGGTGACGGCGCCGGCCAGGTACTGCGACGTCGTCAGCAGCGCGCCCGCCGTGCCCTGGTTGGCGGCCGGCACGTCGTGGGTGCCGATGATGAACATCGACGTGTAGATGGCCCCGTGTCCGAATCCACTGAGGACCAAGCCGGGCAGCAGCGCGACGACGTAGGAATCCCCGTGCAGAGTAAGCGAAATCCACAGTAGACCGAGGATAGCCAGGGCGAATCCGGTAGCCAGCACGGTGGCCGGGTCAAAGCGCCGAACCGCACGACCGGCCGTCGTGCTGCCGACAGTCACCATCAAAGCCAGCGGCAGGAACGCTATACCTGCCTCCAACGGCGTGTAAGCCTTCATCGACTGCAGGAGCAGGGTGAGCAGGTAGAACTCGGACCCGACACTGGCCATGTACAACGCCGTGGCCGCCGCACCGACCCGCAATGACGAGATGCGTCGCAGGATGGGCTCGATCAGAACAGCCTGAGACGCCTTCTCGTTGCGGACGAAGGCCAGGAACCCCGCCGACGCGAGCCCGAGGCAGACCAACGCCGGCGCGGAATCCCAGCCTCGCGCGGAACCGAACGTGAGACCGAGAACCAGTGCGAGCACCGTGCCCGTGCCGAGCCCCGACGCGAGCAACGGAACACCGGTGGGCAGCGTGTCAGCCTTCACCGCGCGGATCCAGACGGCCGCCCCGAGTGCGCAGAGGAGGGTCAGCGGGACATTGACGTAGAACGTCAACCGCCACGACGCCGTCGTGAGCAGGCCGCCGAGCACGGCACCCGCGGCGAGCCCCGACGCGCCGACCGAACCCCAAACCGCCAGTGCCTTGCCGCGTTCCGGTCCCGCCGGGAACGTCGCTTGAATGAGCCCGAGCACGGCCGGTTGCAGCAGCGCGGCACCGAGCCCCTGCGCTCCGCGCGCGGCGAGCAGCAACGTTCCGTCGCCTGCCGCGCCACCCGCCGCGCTGGCAGCCCCGAACAGCAGGATCGCGACGATGAACAGCCGCCGCGCGCCGAGCCGGTCCGCCAGCCGCCCGCCGACGACCAGGAAGCCCGCGAACAACACGGCGTACGCGCTGATCACCCACTGCGCCAGCTCCGGCATCAGGCGCAGGTCGGCGGCGATACTCGGTAGCGCGATGTAGATGATCGAGTAGTCGAGGGCGATCAGGAACTGGGCGACCGACAGCACGGCCAAGGTCGCCGTCGCCGTCGAAGTCCGCAAGGTCATGTCCGCATGCTCGAACATTCACACTAGTGTGAAGGAAAGCCGAAACGGAGGTCGCTATGCGGATCGGGCAACTGGCCGAGCGCACGGGCGTACCCACCCGTCTGCTGCGGTACTACGAGGAACAGGAGCTGCTCACGCCCGACCGGTCGTCGAACGGCTATCGCGATTACGCCGAGCCGCTCGTCGACCGGGTCACTCAGATCCGCGGCCTGCTCGACGCGGGCGTGCCGACCAAGATCATCAAGCAGATCCTGCCCTGCCTCGATGACCCGTGCACCATCCACGTCACCGATGCCACCCCGGACCTGATCGTCAACCTGGAACGCGAACGCGACCAGATGGACGCGCGCATCAGCTGCCTGACCAGGAACCGGGATGCCATCAACGGTTACCTCGACACCGTCCGGGGTTAGCGCTACGTCCGGTAGCGGTAGAGAATCCGGCCGCGGGTGAGGTCATACGGGCTCAGCTCCAGGAGCACCCGGTCAAACGGCAGGATCTTGATGTAGGTCTTGCGTATCTTCCCGCTGATGTGGGCGAGCACCTTGTGCCCGTTCGGCAGCTCGACCCTGAAGGTCGCGTTGCGCAGACACTCGACGACGGTGCCCTCGACCTCGATGCCCCCTGATGTTCCCGCCATATTCTTGCGCTTCTCCGGTCCGTGGTCGTGGGTCGGTATGGGGTGAGTCATCCGCGGCGCACCAACTCGAGATTGCTGCTCGCTCGCCTGGCGCCGACGCCCTCGAACAGCGCCAGGGCCGCCTCGTTGGATTCGTTCACTTCGGCCGACGCCGTTTCGATCCCGGAGCGGTGCAGCGAGCCCAGCACATGAGCCAACAGCGCCCGAGCGATACCGCGGCGGTGTCTGCCTGCCCGTACCGCGATCAGCCCGATCCGCGGCTGCCGAGTCACCTGCACCACCCGGATCAGTCCCACGTACGCGTCGGACTCTGCTGCGACGGTGTACTTCGCCGGGTCCAGCAGGGTAGTCGCGTCCGGGCGGACCAACACCTCGGCCGGCATTGCCTGCCATCCGACGGTGGCCTCGACCTCGTCACGAATCGCGCGATCCACCTTCCGCAGAGGTTCTTCTTCCGCCTCGCCGGCGGCCACGATCGTCACGCCCGATGGCGGGAGCACAGAGCCGAGGCCCGTCACCCGGGGGTCGGTGGGTACGAGGTACTCCCATTCGCGACGCCGGGTCGTGAAGCCCGCACGCTCCCAATGGGACGTCAAGTCGAGATCGGTCTCGTCGACCACCGTGTACAGCGGGGTCGGCAGGTCCGCCAGCATCACCTCGGCGAGCCGGTCGAATGCCGCGCCCTGCCACGCGTCGATGCCGAGGAAGATCCGCCCGTCGGGCCTGGGCGACGCATAGCCGCGGCCGACCACCCGGTCGTCCTCCAGCGCGTGCCATAACCGCTCGGCGACCCGCGTGATCACTACCGCGTGCTCGCCCGTGCCCGAAGTGAAATGCAGAGAGTTCATAGGTTTTCGCCTTTCGGAAGTGCCTTGTCGAGGCGCTCCCGGCGACACCTACGTCAATCGCCCGACCGTGAAGACGAGGGGAGCACCCACGTGGATACTGCGTTCATGGGTCTCACCTCCTGATGCGATGTCACGGTCGCGTGCACGCTATCAACCCGAACGCCGCCACGGCCAACCATTTTCCGGCCGGCCGGATCGGCGGCTGCCGAGGAACCCAGTGGACTCGGGACAGACCAGTTGACCAAGATGGTCGGATGAGCCAGGTCGAGGTCGCACTGCTGACGGACCAGCACAACTACGCCGTCATAATGAGGCCGTGGCCGGCTGGCTCACCCCCAACGACCAGAAACACTAACCCGCATGTGCCGGTATGCCGAGACCATCTACAAGGTCCACTACGTGTGTGTGCCGTGTCGCAGGAGCCACAAGTACGCCTGGGACGGGGCGGAGCATCGGTGCACGTCGTGTCGTCGGCCGATGGTGTTCGCGGGACATGACTTTGCCGCGCCGCGGCGGCGAAACGACTCCGGGTGGACCGCGGTGGGTGCGGTGCTCGGCGCGGGACTGCGGTACGAGGGCTTCGCAACGTGCGGTTTCAATCGGGCACCGAACTTCCGGCCGCGGACTGGTGCGCAGGTACGAACGCGGCGACGAGCCGCCCAGAGATGGGGCGTGCCGGAGAAGGTCGCTCTGGCCGCACCGGATCCTTGAAGAAATGCTGGTACCGCTGGCCAAACCGGATCCCGCCGACGCCGACGGACAGCCGGACTCGCGCACCACCGAGCAACGCCAGGGCGACGCGATCGCCGACACATCATCCTATGGTCCGACGACGGACTCACGGATATGAACAAACTGGTTCTCTTATGCACCAGGCATCACAACGAAATTCACCATACACAGTGGACAGTACGAATACGGCTCGGCTTCGCCGAGTTCATCCCACCGAAGTGGCTGGACCCCGAACAGAAACCGATCCGGAACACTGCCCACCACCAAGACCTCCACACACCAGCAGCCTGGCCATGCCGGCGTAGTCCGCTTGATGGCAGACGCATCACATCACGAACGTGTCCGCTTCGGCCCCAACGCGGCCGCGAGCTCCGCCCGGCCGGAGATGTCGAGCTTTCGGTATGCGCTGGTCAGATGCGTTTCCACGGTGCGGACGGTGACGAACAGCTGCTCCGCGATCGCGCGGTTGGTGGCGCCGTCGGCGGCCATGACGGCGACCCGGCGTTCGCTGCCGGTAAGCATGTCGGTGGCGGAGGAGACGCCGGTGCGCAGTCGGCCACCGGCCTTGACCAGGGCGGCCGTGGCCGGCGCCAGCTGCAGTCGGTCCCCGGCGAGCACGCTCTGATCGATCGACCGCCGAAGACGGTCCCGTGCGCCCTTTCGATCGTCCCGCTCGAGCAAACGAGTCCCGAGCAGGTACTCCGCCTTCGCATACTCAAGTGGCGCGACGGAACGGGACAACACGTCAGCTGCCTCCGAGAGGAGGTCTATCCCGACGTCGCCTTCGATCACCGCGCCCCGCGCGAGCAGGCCCATGCCGCGGGCACTGGGAGTGCCCCAGCGTTCGGCCTGTTCCGCGCCTCGCTCGGCAAGATCCCTGGCCTCGGTCCGCCGGCCCAGCGTCGCCAGCGCATGCGCGCCGTCGAGCCACCACGGCGCCAGCACCGGGTTGCCGATGTGCGCTTCGAGGAGGCTGTCGCCGCAGGCGAGGAGATACGACAAGGCGCCTTCGAGGTCGCCGAGGGCTTCACGCGCCCTGGCCCTCGCCATCAGGAACCAGTGGTACTCCAGGCTGAACTGGTCGAACCGCGGCCGGGTTATCCCCTCCAGCAGCTCCTCCGCGCGCACGGGATCCCTCTGCTGCACCAGGACATGGGCCAGGACGATCTGCGGGGTCACCATGCCGGCGCCCCAAAGTTCTTCGCGGACGACGTCGTAGGAGACCTGCGCGTCGGCAGCCGCGTCGGCCAGGTTTCCGTTTTGGAGCCGGTACAGCGCCCGGGTGGTCAGCCCGAGGCAGTACGTCCACAGCTCCCCGCGGGACTGCGAATGGTCGACCAGCAGCGAAAGCGCATTCTGCGCCGGCTCCACGTCGTCGGCCAACTGGAGAGCGAGGCTCGCCCCGAGCACCGCCCAGCCGCCGAGCGACACGTCGTCGGTCCGCAACGCCCGTCGCCCGTACTCCATCGCCGTGGCCGCGGAGTCGCCCGCCAGCGCGACAGCCGCGGCATGCATCGCGAGCAACTGCCGCTCCCCCGGCCCATTGCCTTCGGGAGCAGGTCGCTCGGCGACCCAGGCCATCGTCCGACCCACTGTGGCCTTCTCGTCGAGGCCGGTGATCACCAGCATCGACTCGACGAGGGTGAGGAGGGCCGCATCAGCGGCACTCGGCTGAGCACCGAGCTCGGCTTCGAGCGCGTCGAAGACCTCCCGCAGCACACCACTGGCCTCGGGGGACGCTTGCACAGCGAGTGAGGCCATTCCCAGCGCGACGGCGATCGGCGCGCGCGCCCGTGGATCGTCGACGAGATCGAGAGCACGTTCCAGCAGCCTGACCGTCACGAGCGGTTCGACCTGTCCGAGCGCACTGGCCAGGCGCACCAGTACGCCGGCGTCTTTGGTGTCGTAGATCAGCGCCCGCTGGAGATACCGTGCGGCCACACCGGGCGATCCGCGGTTCTCGGCGCTTTTCGCCGCTTCGCACAGCGTCGTCACCATCCACGAGTCGGTTACTCGCGGCAGCATGACCAGTTGCCCGGCGACGTCCTCGACCGACCGGCCGGCGTCGTTCAGCAGCACCGCGGCCCGCGCGCGCAGCTCGACCAGCTCAGTGGCCGACGTCCCGACCAGCATCTCGGTGCGGTTCAGGTCGTGGGTGAATTCGAGGCCACGCGGCAGCAGGACATCGTTGGCACGCAATGTTTCCACAGCAGTGGACGCCTCGGGTTCGGATAGCCTGGACAGGGCCGCCACTACGGAGAGGTCCTCGCCGCCGAGCACGGCGACGGCGACCGCCACCGCTCGAGCCTCGGACGGGAGACGATCCAGCGCCGAACCCACCACGTCGGCCGGCGCCGCCGGCCGACCATCCACGCCACCACGACGAAGTTCGCCCAGCCGCCGGACCAGCAGCAACGGGTTCCCGCCGGTCTCCTCCGCGCATCCGCGAACGAAAGCCTCGTCCGACCTCCCGGGCAACCGTGCGGCGATCAGCTCGCCGACCGCGTCGACGGACAGCCTGCCGACCGGCAGGACGGCGCTGGTCCGCATCGCCGCGACCTCGCCGAGGACTCCGTCCGCCGGCCCCGGGACGTCGCCGCGCCGAGCGAGGACGACCAGCACCGGAAGGTTCTCGGCGCGTCGCAGCAGGAAGGACAGCCAGCGCAGGGAACTCTCGTCGCAAAGGTCGGCATCGTCCACGGCGAGGACGAGCGGGCCGTCGGCGGTCAGCGTCACGGCGAGCCAGTACAACCCGTGCAGCACAGCGTAAGCACCGGTCGCCGACTGCTCCACGACTTCGGAGGTCCAGTCGCTGGGCAGCAAGGCCGGCAGCGCGAGCCTGGCGCTTCCGGCGAGCAGCGGGGAATCCACGTCCGCGGTGAACCCGAACGGTTCGAACAGCCCGCGGACGGCGCTGAACGCCGCGTGGGTGGTCTTCAGGAGGCCTGAAGTCTTGAGGACGGTGACATCGGGATCGACCTTCTGAGCCAGCGCGGCGGCCAGCAGGCTGGTCTTGCCGATCCCGGCCGGCCCGGTGACGACGAGCGCGTGCCCGAACCCGTCCCTGGCCAGCCGCAGGTGCTCGGCGAAGGCGGCCAACTCCTTGCCTCTTCCGACCAGCGCGGACGCTCGCTCCGTCTCCTTCAGCCCCGCCACCTGTGCCCCCTTCCGTTACGACCAGCCGGTGGACCTGACCATCCGTGAGCTGACGCTCGCGGGCAGAGACCACGATCGTGTCAGAAGTCTTGGCCAGAAGGGTATTTTCCGACCGGGACATACGCAATCCGACGCGGCATTTAACCTACCCGTCATCGTTGTACCCGGTACGGAACCTGGTGTCCTTCAACGGAAGGGATGAACGGGCAGCAGATTTGCCCGAAATTCAACCGGCGCTTGCCGACAATTGACTCAGGGGACCTTTCGCAATTGTACGGAGGGTCCCCCAAGCCTCAGCGAACCTGCGGTGGCGGGCCGACGTAGCGCGCGGCGGGCCGGATCATCTTCGAGTCGGCCGCCTGTTCCAGGATGTTGGCGCTCCAGCCGATCACCCGGCTCACGGCGAACGTCGGGGTGAACATCGAGCGGGGAAGGCCGCACAGTTCCATCACCACCCCGGCGTAGAACTCGACGTTGGCGTAGAGCTCGCGGCCGGGTTTGAGCTCGGCCAGCAGGTCGACGACGCGGCGCTCGACGGTCGTGGCGAACTCGCCCAGCTCGCCGCCCAGCCCGACCGCGATGTCCCTGAGCAGCACCGAACGCGGGTCTTCGGTGCGATACACCGCGTGTCCGAAGCCCATGATCCGGTCACCCGAGGTGATCTTCGCGCGGACCCAGTCGTCGATCCGGTCGGGACTGCCGATCTCGTCCAGCGCGGCCAGCGCCCGGTCCGGCGCACCGCCGTGCAGCGGACCGGAGAACGCACCGATCGCGGCGGAGATCGCGGACACCACGTCGGCGCCGGTGGAAGCGACCACCCGGGCGGTGAACGTCGAGGCGTTGAACCCGTGGTCGATCGTCGCGATCAGATAGGGCTCGAGCGCGGCGACGGTGGCGGACGTCGGCTTCTCCCCGGTGACCAGATACAACCAGTTGGCCGCGGCGGAGAGGTCCTCGCGCGGTTCGAGCACCGCATCACCCGCACGGAGCCGGTACAGCGCGGCCAGGATCGTCGGCGTCACGGCGCACACCAGCATCGCGTCGGCCTTGCGACGCGCGGGATCGGCGTCCCACAGCGGCGGCAGTCCGCGGACCGCCGCGATCAGCGACAGCGCTGTGCGCAGCCCGGGCAGCGGGGCGAACCGGGCGCCGGCCCGCGCGATCGCAGGCAGCACGTCCCGCAGTTCGTCCGGCATGACCCGCAGCGGAGCCAGCTCGGCGGCGAACCGCGTGCGCTCGGCCTCGTCGGGCAGCCGGCCTTCGAGGAAGAGGAACCAGACGTCTTCCAGCGTCTTCGTCCGGGCCAGCTCGATCGCCGGGTACTGCCGGTAGTGATAGAAGCCCTCGCGGCCGCGCACGTCCCCGAGCTCGGTCGTGGTCACCACGACGTTGCGCAGACCTGGGGGTACCTCGACGGGCCCATCAACGGTGATCGGCATGACTTCCTCCTTCGTCCCGGTTCACTGTTGATCCGGCAATCAAGTATTGTCAATGTTGACGGGATCAATATGCGCACCGAAAGACCAGGTCATGACCGAACCGAGTGACCCGCGTTACCTGACCACGGCCGAGGTGGCCCGCCGTCTCGACGTCAAGCCGGAGACCGTCTACGCCTACGTCAGCCGCGGCATGCTGACGAGTGTCCGGGCCCAGGGACGGAGAGGGAGCCTGTTCGCGCAGGACGACGTCGACCGCCTCGTCGAGCGCGCCCACGCCGACCATCGACCGTCCGGTGCCGTCGAACGGATCCGGACGGAACTGACGCTGCTGGAGAACGACGAGCTCTACTACCGCGGACGTCGGGTGGTCGACCTCGCCGCCACGCACTCGGTCGAGTCGGTCGCCCACCTGCTGTGGACCGGCGAACTGTCGGACCGGCCGGCGTTTGCCGCATCGGACGAGCGGGTCGCCCTCGTCCGCGCTTCGCTCGCGGCCCTGCCCCCGACCGCTCGGCTCACCGATCGGATCCGGGTCGCCGTCGCGGTACTGGGCGCCGCGGATCCACTGCGTGCGGACCTCAGCCCGGCCTCGATCATCCGAGCCGCCGAAGCCATGCTCGCCACCCTTGCCGAGGCGCTTTCGTCCACAGTGGATCCAGGAACGACGTTGGCCGAACGACTCTGGCCCGGATTGTCCACCGCACCAAGGCAAGCAGAGCTGCTCAACACCGTGCTCGTCCTACTCGCCGACCACGGGCTCGCAGTGTCCACTGTGGCCGCACGGGTCGCGGCGAGCGCGCGTGCCCACGTCTACGCCGTGGTGTCCGCCGGGCTCGGCGCTGCGGACGGCCATTACCACGGCACCGCGAGCACCCTGGCGTACCGATTCCTCGCCGAAGCCCGACAAGACCCCCTCGGAGCCTTGTCCGAGCGACTGCGCGCCGGCAATCCGATACCTGGCTACGGCCACACCGTTTACCAGGACGCGGACCCCCGAGCCCAGCTGCTGCTGAGCCTCCTGAAGGGCACCGACGTGATGGCCACAGTGGACCTCGTATCCGCGGAACTGGCCGGCCGATCGGGACTCTTCCCGAATGTCGACCTGGCCCTGGCCGCCTTGATGCACGCCTACGACATGCGCCCCGACGCCGGCGAAGCCATCTTCGAATTCGCCCGCACGATCGGCTGGATCGCCCACGCGCTCGAGGAATACACCGAACCCAGCCTGCGCTTCCGCCCACTCGGCGTCTACACCGGCACGGCTCCGTTCACCGTGGGATGAGCTTGCCGTCGACTTTCTTACGAGCAACGCCCTCAACGTCGACGCACAGACCGAAGACTCGCTCCTGGCTGGTCCAGCCGTTGATCCGACCTCGGTTGTTGCCGATCATTGTCGCGCCGACACGCGGCAACTCCTTTTCAGCCACGCGCCTGAGCCCGCCACCGTCTGCGGTCAGAGGCCCAGGACGGTGACCTGTACGGAGACGACGGCGCCGAGCTCGACTGCCTCGGCTCGCCGGACGGCATCCTTGACGGGCAGCATGTACCCGCCGTCCTTGGGGAACAGCGACGTCTTCCAGTTGGTATCGCCGAGCCTCACCCGCACAGGGACCATGCCCCAGCCGTAGGTGATGCTCGCGGCCACCGCGTGGATCTCCGCGGATCTTTCGTCGGGGACCGTGAGGAAGTGGTAGGGCGACGGACCGCGCCAGTGCCAGATCTCGCCGGTGAACTCGAACTCCATACGGCCTCCTGGGGGTGGTCGCGGGGCACGACCTGCACAAAAGCATGCCAGGCGGGGCCTGATCGGACCTTCGGGAGTCGCCACGACCAACCGGCTGAAAAAACTTCTGGGTGACATGTCGAAAACGCGTGCCGCCGTTCGACGCGGTGGTGAAGGCTGGCCCTGGAGTCCGAATCAGACCGGACCCCAGCCTGAGACACCAAGGAGTCACCATGCGGTTTCTGATGATGCACCGGCTGGACGAGAGCGCCCCGGAGGCATGGAACCCCAGCCAGGAGTTCATGGCGAAGATGGGCGCGTTCATCCAGGACTCGGCGGAGCAGGGTTACCTGATCACGGCCGAGGGCGTCCACCCGTCGGAGAAGGGCGCGCTGGTCCGTAAAACCCGGGGCGTCGCGGCCCCCACCGCGACAGACGGTCCGTTCACCGAGGCCAAGGAGGTCATCGGCGGTTTCGCGTTGATCAACGCGAAGGACCGGGCCGACGCCGTCACGTTCGCCCAGCGGTACGCGGAACTGTTCGACGAGGTCGAGGTCGAGGTGCGCCAAGTCGTCGAGTTCGACGAACTGCCGCCGCAGGCCTGACCTGGCCCTGGCCGGCTGAGGGCTGGTCCGCCCGCCATGGCGGGCGGACCAGCCCACGACCGCCGCGGTTCAAGCGTCGGGCTTCCAGACGTACGGCGTCGTGGTGGTGACCGCCACGAAACCCAAGCGCTCCAGGATCGGCCGGCTGTCGTCGGACGCGTCGACCTGGAGGTAGCGGACACCGCGTTCGACGGCCAGCCTGGCACGCCGTGAAACGAGTGCCCGGTAGATCCCGCGACCGCGCCAGGCGGCCAGCGTCGAGCCGCCCCACATCCCGGCGAACTCGGTGTCCGGCAGGAATACCACCCAAGCCGCGGACACGATCCGGCCGTCGGCCTCGGCGACGAACACCACCGCGTTGCCGCCGCCGACCAGCGCGATCAGGTCCGCACCGAGGCCGCTCAGGTCCTGTCCCCAGATCTCCGACTCCAGGTCGGCGATCCGGCGCAGGTCGGCGTCCTCGACCACCGGCCGGATGACGATGTCGCCGGACAGGTCGGGTTCAAGTTCGGCGGCCATGTCCGCGGCCGAGCCGATGAGCACGGTCTCGCGTTCCTCCGGGACAAATCCTGCCGCGATCAGCCGCTCCGGAAGACCGGCAGGCAGATCGTGCCCGCGTGTCTTCCACTCGACGCTTTCGCCCCTGGCCCGGAAAAAGTCCCGCTGGCGGACGATCAGCGCGTCCAGTTCGTCCCCGTCGAGCGCGAGATCGACGGCGGCACTGACAAAACCCTGATCGCGGCCGACGATTCGGACGATCGGCCCGTCGGGTTCCGCGGACGTCCCCGGCGATCGGCTCAGCGCCTCCGCCGCGCGCACCTGGTTGTCGTAAGCAGACAGAAGGGAGGCGAGCTGCCCCTGGTCAGCGTCATGCACCGGCCGAGTCTGGCACAACGCGACGGCGATCACCGCCGAATTTCCGCGGCGTGCTGGTCACACGACGCCCAGGGTCTCGAGCTTGGCGCGCAGCTTCTCCGCGGCCGGCTGCCCGAACTCGTCGTAGATCGTGAGCGCGGCTCCCCACGCGGCGCGAGCCTGGTCGAAGTCGCCAGTGGCCTCGAAAGTGTCACCCAGGTGCGTCAAGGTGTCGGCTTCGTTGTACCGGTCGCCCAACTCGCGGAAGGTGTCGATGGCCTGCCGGTAACAGCGGACGGCGCGGTCGTGGTCGCCGAGGTGGTGATGGATGTAGCCGAGGCTGTCCCAGTTGTTCGCGCGGCCGTCGTGGTGTCCGAGGTCTTCGAACAGCGCGCCGGCTTGCTCGCAGTACCGGAGCGCCTCCCGGTAGTGCCCGAGCATGGCGTGGCACCAGCCCGCGTCGTTGAACGCGATGGCCTCCCCCACCCGGTGACCCGCCTGCCCGTAGAGGTCGAGGGCGAGCTCGCACAGCTCCAGCGCGTGCTCGAAGTCGCTCTGCTGACCGTCGACGAACGCGATCCCGCGGCAAGAGCGGGCTTCCGCGGCGGCGTCGCCGAGACCGGCGAACAGCTCGCGCGACTGTTCCAGATGCGACACGGCCAGTGCGAACTGGCCCAACCTGCCGTAGGCGTTGCCCAGCCCGCGATGGGAGTGGGCCTGGCCGTTCGGGTCGTCCAGCTCGCGAGCCGCGGCCAACGCCGTCAGCTGGGTGGTGACCTGCTCGTTCCATTGTCCTTGCCGCTGGAGGAAATCGCAGACGGCCCAAGCGAGTTTCCAGGTGTGGACGGGGAATCCGGCGGTGAAGGCTTGCGTGATCAACGTGTTCAGCACGGGGCATTCGCGGCCGAGCCAAGCCAACGCCGCTTCGCCGTCGAGGAACCGGCCGGGCAGCACACCGGCGACGACCGGCTCCAGCTCGATCCGGTCCTCCCGCGGATACAACAGGGCCGTCGCGGTGTACGCGGTGTGCAGGTAGTGGTCGACCAGCCGGTGCAGAGCCTCGTTCTGCACTACCGGCGGGTCGGTCTCCCGGGCCAGTTCGGTGGCATAGAAGCGAAGCAGTTCGTGGCAGGAAAAGCGGCCCGGACTTCGCTCGGTGACGAGATGCGCGCGAGCCAGTTCGGCAAGTGCGCGTTGGACCTGCCGCAGGGGCATCGCGGCGAGGCTGGCCGCCGCGGCGGTGACCAGATCCGGCCCCGGATGCAGGGACAGCAGCCGGAACAACCGTGCCGCGTCCTCGCCGAGCGCACGGTACGACCAGGAGAAGACCGTCCGCGTGTCGATCGCCGTGTCGTCTCCGGCGAAGGCGTCGAGACTGCCCCGGCTGTCGTTCAATTCGGTGGCGAACGCGGCGAGCGGCACCTCCGGGCGGCCCGCGGCCCGCGCCGAGACGATCGCGAGGGCAAGCGGCAGTCCCGCGCAGTGGCCGACGATCTCGCGAGCGACGCGCGGCTCGGCGGCGAGCCGGCCCGCCCCGAGTCGTCGGCCGAGGAAGTCGTGCGCCTCGTCGGTGGACAGCAGGTCCAGCGACAGTGGCCTGGCGCCCTCACGCGCCACCAGGCTGGGCAGGCGGTTCCGGCTGGTGATGATCACCAAGCAGCCCGGTGTACCCGGCAGCAGCGGCCGAACCTGGTCGGCGTTGCGGACGTTGTCCAGCAGGATCAGCACCCGGCGGTGGGCAAGCAGGCTGCGGTAGTAGGCGGCCGACGCGTCGAGGCCGGGCGGGATCGCCGAGCTCGGGACGTCGAGCGCGGCCAGGACCGTGCGGATCGCCTCCGCCGGTTCCATCGCCGAACCCGCCCGGTCGAACCCCCGCAGGTCGACGTACACCTGCCCGCCGGGGAACCGGCCGGCCACCCGATGGGCCCAGTGCACGGCCAAGGTGGTCTTGCCGATCCCGGCCATGCCGGCGATCGTGGCGATGAGCACGGTTTCCGGCCCCTCGGCGCCGGGTGGCAGGAACGCCGCGGCGCGGGCCAGTTCGCCGCCGCGGCCGACGAACGTCGGCAAGTCCGCCGGCAACCGCGCCGGGACGTCGGAAACCGCCGAATCCCCGGGGTCGGCAGGCACCGGGGACTGGTCGGTCTTACTCAGCGCGACATCGTTGACATGTTGTGCTTCGACGGCGGCCAAGCGCAGCTCACCGAGCGCGGCTCGCCGGGTCTCCGCGGCGAGACCGGGCACCCCGGCCAGTGCGGTACCCCGCCACAACGCCAAGCCTTCGCCCAGATGCGCGGCTTCGGCCACCAAGTCGCCGGCCGCGCGAGCGGTTTCAGCACGTTCGAGCGCGATCTGGAACGCCGCGAGGTCGAACTGGTCCGCGGGCAGCCGCAGCGAATAGCCGTCGCCCGGCGTCGAAATCGCGAAAAACCCGCTCAACCGGACGAAGTAGGTCTCAAGCTGCTCGGCCGCGGATACCGGCGGGGCGTCGTCCCACGCCGCACAGACCAGCTCGTCGAGTGATACCGGGGTTCCGCCGGCCAGGAGCACCGTGACCAGAGCGGCACGCAGCCGCGGCGGCCCGAGGTCGAGCTCGACCTGCCCGCGCCACGCCCGGAGCGGCCCCAGGACGCAGACCCAGAACCGGTCACCCACCTGCTCGTCTCCTCGCCGCGCCCCTTCCATCTGGGTCCGACCATACCGTCAGGGATCAGCTGTGCGCGGTCGTCGGCAGCTCGAACCTGCCGAACACCCAAGAGCCCGGGGCCTGCGGATTGTCGCCAGCCCAGAACTCCGTCCACAGCTCGCTGAACTCTTCGCGGGAGAGGTGTCTGTCGCCATTGACGTCGAGCAGTCCGAAGACCTCGTCGGTCTCGGTGTCACGGCCGGTCCAGGCCTCGACGAGCTGGCGGTACTCGGCCGAGGAGATCTTGCCGTCGGCATCTTCGTCGACGGCTTCGAACATCGCTTCGGCGGTGCCGACCACCGACTCGGTCATCGCACCCAGCCGGTCCACCACCAGCAGGACCTCGTCGAGGTACCCGTTGTCGTCGGCGTCCATGGGGGTGAAGATCCCGGCGATCTTACGTCTTGGGAATTCGCTGGCCATCGGTTCGTCCCTTCGTCCGAGGAGGACCAAGACTGACCGACCCGGGTGGCACCGACAATTGGCCACCCGGGTCAACGGACGCCCCGACCAGGTGAAGAAATCGACTACCTGCCGTGGCGCTGAGCGCTCAGCGGGGCTGCAGCTCCGCCATAGCTCCCCAGCCTTCGCCGTCGGCCTGGACGTTGACGATCTTGGGGATGGCCGAGATCGCCACCGGCATCGACTCCATCGCGGCCTTGAAGTGGTCCGAGTTGACGTGTGCCACGCCCGCGTCCTGGTCCTTGAACGCTTCGAGCAGGACGTACTCGTGGGGGTCCTCCACGCTCCGCGACCACTCGAAGAAGATGTTGCCCGGCTCCGCCCTGGTGGCCGTGGTGAAGTCCGCGACGAGGGACAGCCATTCGTCGCTCCGGTCCGGCAGCACGGGGAACTTGACGGCGATAAAGATCATGGAGCGTTCCTTTCAGTGGGCACAGGCTTCAGTGGGCACAGGTGGCCGGACCAGTTTGCCCTCGCCCACCGCGGTCGGCTGTCTCAATTCCAGCCAGTTCGCGCACAGCAACTAGGGTCGGATCATGGCTGACACGGTCCGGATCGAGCGGGATGACATGTCGCTCGAGGTCACGCTCCCGCGCAAGGTCCGCCGCGTGGTCTCGCTCGTGCCGTCGATCACCGAGGCGGTGGCCGCGACGGCGCCGGACCTGCTCATCGGCGCCACCACCTGGTGCACCCATCCCCCGGACCTCGACGTCGAACGTGTCCGGGGCACGAAGAACCCTGACGTCCGGCGCATCGTCGAGCTGGCCCCGGACGTGGTGCTACTGAACAAGGAAGAGAACCGGGAGCTCGACCACCAGCGGCTCCGCAAAGCCGGGATCGCGGTCTGGGTCACCGTGATCGAAGACGTCGACAGCGCGTTGCGGTCGCTGGCCAGGCTGTTCACCGCCGCGCTGGACCTGCCGGTACCGCCGTGGCTGACCACGGCCACCGAACGGCTCGGCGGCGGAGTACCCGAGCCGGTCGCGCGCGCCGTCGTCTGCGTGTGGCGGGATCCGTGGATGGTTGTCGGCAGCAACAACTTCGCGACGGACCTGCTGCGGCGGATCGGCGTCGAGAACGTCTACGCAAACCACGACGGGCGTTATCCCCAGATGCCGCTGGAGGACATCAAAACCTCCGGCGCCGACCTCGTCGTGTTGCCTGACGAGCCGTACGAGTTCACCACCGAGGACGGCCCGGAGGAGTTCCCCGGCAGGGCAAGACTGGTCAGCGGACGCAGCCTGACCTGGTACGGCCCCTCGCTGGTGGACGCCAGGGACACGCTGAGCCGTCAGCTCGGGCTGGTCCCGGAAGCGTGAAAGACTCCCGGTCATGCGGAGGATTTTCGTCATCGGGATCGGCGCGGGCAACCCCGAACAGGTAACCGTGCAAGCCGTCAACCGGCTCAACGAGGTCGACGTGTTCTTCCTGCTGGACAAGGGCGAAGCGAAGGACGAACTCGTCCGCCTGCGACGCGACATCCTCGACCGCTACCTCACCGCGCCGACTTACCGCGTCGCCGTGGCCGAGGACCCGCCGCGAGACCGGACGGCTGCCGACTACCTCGGCGCGGTCGCGACCTGGCACCAGCGCCGCGCCGACGTCTACGAGGCCCTCATCCGTGACGAGGTCGCCGACGGCGAGTGCGGCGCCGTCCTGGCCTGGGGCGACCCGACGCTCTACGACAACACCATCGGCGTGCTGAACACCGTGCTGGAGCGGCGTTCGGTGGAGTTCGAGCTGAGCGTGATCCCCGGGGTGAGCAGCGTGTCGACGCTGACGGCAGGTCACCGGATCGGGCTCAACCAGGTCGGCAAGCCCGTGCAGATCACCACGGGAAGGCAGCTGGCACAAGGGTTCCCGGCCGGCGTCGACGACGTTGTCGTGATGCTCGACGCGCACTGCACGTTCACCGGACTCGACGACGATGACCTCGACATCTACTGGGGCGCCTATCTCGGCACCCCCGACGAAATCCTCATCTCCGGCCGTGTCCGCGACGTCGCCGAGCAGATCACGGCCGCGCGGGCGGAAGCCCGAGCCCGGAAAGGCTGGATCATGGACACCTACCTGCTTCGGAGGACGAGGTCATGAGAAAAGTCATCCTGTCGATTTCGATCTCCCTCGACGGCTACATCGAGGGGCCGGAACGTCAGATTGACTGGCACTTCGTCGACGAAGAGCTGCACCGGTACTTCAACGACAAGCTCCGGGACATGGGCGCGTTCCTCGAGGGGCGGGTCACCTACGAACTCATGGCCGAGTACTGGCCGACCGACGAGGCCGTCAACTCCGCAGACCCCGTTGTGGCCGACTTTTCCCGTATCTGGCGGGAAATGCCCAAGTTCCTGTACTCCACGACGGTAGAGCGGGCCGACTGGAACACCACCATCAAACGGGCTGTCGTCGTCGAGGAGGTCGAGGCGCTCAAGGCCGAGCCCGGCGGCGATCTCGTCGTCGGCGGTGCCGACCTCGCCGCGGAGTTCCGGCGTCTGGACCTGATCGACGAATACCACATCTACGTCCACCCAATCCTCATCGGCCGGGGCAAGCCCCTGTTCGAGGAGACGGATTTCCTGACCAAGCTCAAGCTCGTCGAGACCCGGGCCTTCGGCAACGGAGTCGTTCTCCTCCGCTACGAACGCCCCGCCAGCTAGGGAGTTTGAGCCGGTTTGCCGAGCATCGTGCAGACCACGGCGGCATTGAGCGCTTTGCCGGCCGCGACGAGCTTCGGGTCGGCGCCGAACTCGGTGAAGAGTTCCGTCGGGACGAGGACCGACGCGGTGCGCGTGCCAGTGCGTTCGGTGAGGTTGCCGCTGAGGTAACCGGGCATCCCACCGTCGTGGGCCCAGATGGTGCCGCAGGGCGTCGCGTCCGTCATGATGCCCAGCCCGGAGGCGGGCCCGTCCGCCGGGTTCTCCTGGTTCTCCGGGACGGTGGTGAGCATCTGGTCCAGCTGCGCGGCGGGCAGCAGCCCGCCGGACATCAGCGCGGCGTAGAAGCGCGACCAGTCCCGCGCGGTGGACACCACAGCTCCGGCTGCCCCACCCCAGCTCGGGTCGTTTCCGGAGACGTCCACATGACCGTCGCGGCGCGGCCCGGCAATGTCGGTGAACTCCGCGGGCACTTCCGGTGGCATGTGGGCGGCATCCAGTTCGTAACCATGGGCATACCGGCCACGCCAACTGGAATCCGTCGCGAAGTAGGTGTGCTTCAGGTTCAGCGGCCGGGTAATCCGCTCGCGGATGAGGTCGGCGAGACTCGCGCCGGTGACCCGCTCCAGCACGGCACCGATCGCGACGTAGTCGGTGTTGCTGTAGGACCAGTTCGTGCCCGGCGCGAACAGGGGCGGGTTCTTCACTCCGACGGCGAGCAGTTCCACGGAGGTCCAGTGCCGCTGGTCCTTGCCGACGATCGACTTCACCAGGGCGGGATCTCCGGTGTAGTCGTACAAACCGCTGGTGTGGTTCAGCAGCATCCGCAGCGTGATCGCGCCGCCGTTCGGAACCTGACCCGGCAACCATTTCTCCACCGGGTCGGTCAAGGCCAGCTTGCCTTCGCCGACCAGCTGCAGCACGAGCGTGGCCATCATGGTCTTGGTGTTGGACCCCACCCTGAACTCGTCCCCCGCCTCGAGCGGGTGGTCCCGCTCGGCCCAGCGAGCCTGCTCGACGATCTCGACGGAGTGGCCGCGACCGTCGTCCACCCGGACGATCACGCCCGGAGCCCCGGCGTCCACCAGATTCCGGGCCAACTGCGTCAGCTGTGCCGTGGCCCCGCTCTGGGCCGCGGCGGAAGCCGGGACCGACGCCGACCCGAGAGCCAGCACCGGCGCCATCGCCACAGCGGATGCCACCCGCAGAGTCTTCTTCAGGAGTTGGGGCCGCTTGGTCAGGGGTCGCTTGGTCACGGGCACTGTCCGGTTCCTCCGAGTGGTAGCGGGTTGGCCGAGCTCAGCCTCCAACCTGCCAGCGACGACCGCCCCAAGTGCTACCAGCGACAGAGAACGCCCACACGACGGCCCTTTCGGACGGTGGCACTGTCCGAAAGGGCCGTCGAGTCAGTCGAGCTACTGGTTGCGTGAGGCCAGACCGCCGGGCGCCGCGGCGAGCGCGGTCTGGATCGCGTCGACGAGCGCGCGAGCGTCCTCTTCGGTCAGCTCGACCGCGACCCGCGCGGACGGGCCGATCTCCGGGTTGATGAAGTCGATGTTCACCGTATGGGCGAAGCGGGCGTGGACCGGGTGGTCGACGTACACGGTCGCATGGCTGAGGCCGAACCAGCCCTGCGCGCCCTTGCCGCTGCCTTCGATAGCGATCTTCTCGGTCAGGTAGGTGCACATTTCGCGGGGTCCTTTCCTAGCGTCGTGGGCGAACTGCTCGTGAGCGGCGCGGCCGGTTAGAAGCAGCCGGTTAGAACCGGCCGCAACGCTCACGAGACCTGGTCAGGCGGCCAGGTGGCGGCTGTAGAAGTTCATGATGTGGCCCCAGGCGTCGACGGCCGCCTCCGGCCGGTAGCTCGGCCGGTCGACCGCGAAGAACGCGTGCCCGGCGCCCTCGTAGGTGTGGAACTCGTGGGTCTTGCCGAGGCTGTCCAGTTCGGCGGCCAGTTTCGCCGTCTCCTCCGGGCCGGGGTACTGGTCGTCGGCACCGAACAGGCCGAGCAGCGGGCACGACAGGTCCTTGGCCAGCCCGAGGATCGGCTTCATCGACGCCGGCATCCCGGGCGGCGGGTCGTTCACCACGAACGCGCCGTAGCAGTCGACAGCGGCGTCGATCTGCAGCGAGCACGCCGACAGGAACGTCTGGCGGCCACCGGAGCAGTACCCGATCACGCCAACCTTGCCGTTCGCGCCGTCGAGCCCCTTGAGGTACTCCGCCGCTCCGGAAACGTCACCGACGAGCCGGTCGTCCGGGACACCGCCGGACGCGCGGACCGCGGCCGCGGCATCGTCCGGAGCGGCCCCGGGTGCCTCCCGCGAGTACAGGTTCGGGCACACCGCGGCGTAGCCGTTCGCGGCGAACTTGCGCACGATTTCCTTCGTCGCGGCGTCGTAGCCGGGCATGTGGTGGATGACGACCACGCTGCCACGCGGCGAGGGGTCCGTCGGCCGGGCCAGGTAGGCCTCGATCTCGTCACCTCCGTGCCCGGTGATCGTGACGGTCCCCGCGCTGATCGCGTCGTTCATTCTTTCTCCGTTTCCTTTTCTTGCATGGGACCTGCAGCCTGCATGGGAACTGCGGCCTGGTGGACGTACCTGGCACCCCGCGACACCGAAGCGATCGCGGCGACCACCGCCATCAGCGCGGCGGCCGAGAACACGATCACCAGCCCGTGGTGGAACGGGCCGGAGATCAGCTGGGGGAAGAAATCCCGCCCGGTGAGGGTGGCCGCGTTGGTCGGCGAAAGCCCGGCCAACGCGCCGGACGGCCCGAGCAGGTGGGCGATCGGGTTGCTGCCGAGGAATGCCGCGAACAGCGTGCTGACCGGCGGCAGCTGGGCCACCCCGACGGCTACCGACGACGACACCCCGTGGCTCTGCAGGCCGCTCGACAACGTCGTCGGCAGCGAGCCGGCCAGTCCCGCGATCATCAGCGAGAAGAACACGCCGATCGACAGCGCCGTACCGGAGTTCTGGAACGTCGCGCGCATTCCCGAGGCGACGCCGCGCTGATGGTCGGGCACGCTGCTCATGATCGCCGACGTGTTGGGCGCCGAGAACATGCCCTGCCCGACTCCGCTGAGGACCAGCAGCGCGGCGAAGACCGGGTAGTCGAAGTCCACCGGCAGCGCCAGCAACCCCAGGAACGAAGCCGCGACGAGGACGAGTCCCCCGGTCGAGAACACCCGCGCGCCGAACCGGTCGGACAGGTACCCCGAGATCGGGCCCGCGATCAGGAAGCCGACGGTGAGCGGCAGCAGGTAGATGCCCGCCCACAACGGCGTGCGTTCGTACTCGTAACCGTGCAAGGGCAGCCAGATGCCCTGCAGCCAGATGATCAGCATGAACTGCAGCCCGCCACGTGCGATCGCGGTCAGCAGCGCGGCGAGGTTGCCCGCGGCGAACGCCCGGATACGGAACAGCCCGAGCTGGAACATCGGCGCGGCGACGCGGGACTCGATCACGCAGAACGCGATCAGCAGCAGCACGCCGACGCCGATCCCGCCGAGGACGACCGGGCTCGTCCAGCCGGTCGGATGGCCGCCGTAGGGCTGGATCCCGTAGGTGATCGCCGCCAGCAGCAACGCCGTCCCGACGGCGAAAGTCACGTTCCCGCCCCAGTCGATCCGCGCGCGGCGGGGCTTTCCGACCTCGCGCAGGCTCCGCATCGACCAGATGGTCCCGAACAGTCCGAACGGGACACTGATCCAGAACACCGCGCGCCAGTCGATTTCGGCCAGCAGCCCGCCGACGACCAGGCCGAGGAACTGGCCGGCCAGCGCGGTGATCTGGTTGATGCCGAGCGCCATTCCGCGTTGTTCGACGGGGAAGGCGTCGGTCAGGATGGCGGCGGAGTTCGCGGTGAGCATCGAGCCGCCGACGGCTTGGACGACCCGCCAGCCGATCAGCCACAGCGCGCCGTTCCCGCCGTGGAAGGGATCGAACGACAGCGCGACCGAGGCGACGCTGAAGATGACGAACCCGAGATTGTACATCTTGACGCGGCCGAACATGTCCCCGAGGCGGCCCAGCGTCACCACGAGCACCGCGGAAACCAGCAGATAGCCCAGGATCATCCAGAGCAGGTAACCGATGTTGCCGGCGGCCAGCGGGTCCAGGCCGATCCCGCGGAAGATGGCCGGCAGCGAGATGATCACGATCGACCCGTCGAGCGCGGACATCAGCACGCCGAGCGTGGTGTTCGACAGCGCGACCCATTTGTAGCGCCCGTCGTGGCGCGTCTCGGTGGCGGTCACAGCGCGTCGGCCAGTCGTTCGAGCAGCGGGATCGCCTCGACCAGCCGCGCGCGCTCGGCCGGGGCGAACCCGGCCAGCGCGGCGGCGACGCGCTGAGTGCTGTGGGACCGCCGGTCGACGAGCAGCTTGATCCCGGCCTCGGTGGCCGACATCAGCACCTTGCGACCGTCGGCTGCGTCCGGTGTCCGCTCGACCAGCTCGCGCTCGACGAGCCCGGCGAGCGTGGCCCCCATCGCCTGGGGGCGAACGCGTTCGAGTTCTGCGAGGGCCCCCGGCGTCGCCGGCCCTTCACGGTCCAAACGCGACAGGACCGAACTTTCGGTGAGGGTCAGCTCGCCCGAGACGTACCCCTGCCGGAGCCGCCGGACCACCCGCCCCAGCGCGACCCGCAGGTCGCAGCTCTCCTGCATGTACTGATCGTCCACAGGTAGTAAACCTAGACTGATAAACCTGTCTTTATCAACTCGGACATCAGGGTCGGCAGTACCCCGAAACGCACTCAGGGCCACTCTGGTTGCGTTCGACGCAACCAGAGTGGACGTGGTTGATAATGTTCCAGTCGGCGAACTGCTGGGCGGTGTAGTTGTCACCGTCGAAAATTATTTGCCGGGCACGCGCCGGTCCGGCACGCTCTGCCAGTCGCTGCGCGCCGCCAAGCAATGTGGTGGTCCCGATACGCCGCTCCACCTGGGCGAAGCGAGCCGATTCGCCCGCCACGACAATGTCAGCCAGCAGAGCCAGTTCAAGACCGGCTGCGAGGCAGTGCCCTTGAACGGCTACCACCGTGCCTTGAGACGACGGCGAGGTTCTTGAGGGTCGACTCGGGGAGTGTGAACTTCGGGAATTGGATCATGGGAGTCAACGACCGCTGGATGCTTTCCATCGTCCTGCGCAGGTCGGCTCGTGCTCGGGCGTGAGCTCGATACGCTCCCCCGCATCGTCGTCCCCGCAGCTTTCCTCGGCAGGGTCGCCTACGTTCTCGTCGCCGCTCACAATAGGGTCAATACACAAGAGAGTGCCCCGTGGACGTTACGTCCACGGGGCACTCTCAAACCCACCGAGGTAGCTTTACCAGCCGCGATCGGCCAAGCTCGTGAACTCCGTGCGGACCGTCGTGTCAGCATCTTTGGACCACGGCACGTTGATGCCGACCATCGCCTCGCCGAGACCGCGCGAGACCTTGGCGATCACGTCGGGGTCGTCGTAGAACGTGGTGGCCTTGACGATCGCCTCGGCGCGCTGGGCCGGGTTGCCGGATTTGAAGATGCCCGAGCCGACGAACACGCCCTCGGCGCCGAGCTGCATCATCATGGCCGCGTCGGCGGGGGTCGCGATACCGCCGGCGGTGAACAGCACCACCGGGAGCTTGCCTGCCTTCGCGACCTCCTTGACGAGCTCGTACGGCGCCTGGAGTTCCTTTGCCGCAACGTAAAGCTCGTCCTCGGGCAACGAGGTCAGCCGGCGCAGCTCACCGCGGATCTGACGCATGTGCGTGGTCGCGTTGGACACGTCGCCGGTACCGGCCTCGCCCTTGGACCGGATCATCGCCGCGCCCTCGTTGATCCGGCGCAGCGCCTCGCCGAGGTTCGTCGCACCGCAGACGAAGGGCACGGTGAACTTCCACTTGTCGATGTGGTTGGCGTAGTCGGCGGGGGTGAGCACCTCGGACTCGTCGATGTAGTCGACACCGAGGGACTGCAGCAGCTGCGCCTCGACGAAGTGGCCGATCCGGGCCTTGGCCATCACCGGGATCGAGACCTGCGCGATGATGCCGTCGATCAGGTCGGGGTCGCTCATGCGGGCGACGCCGCCCTGCGCGCGGATGTCGGCTGGGACGCGCTCGAGGGCCATCACGGCGACCGCGCCGGCGTCCTCGGCGATCTTCGCCTGCTCGGCGTTGACCACATCCATGATCACGCCGCCTTTGAGCATCTCCGCCATGCCGCGCTTCACGCGGGCGGTGCCGGTCTCCGGCGCGACAGGGGTGCTGGGCTGAACGTCAGACACAACGGGACCTTTCACTGAACGTGGGGGTAACACCACCAAGTCTAGGTCGCACGTGGACCGCTCACCCAGGCCAGTACGCGGCTATCTCAGCAGTCCACTTTCGGCCAGGCCACTTCACCGCCGAGCGGTGTACGAATACGCGGGTGGTCGCCCTTGCCCCTGACCCGCAGCGGGTGTGTGATCGGGGACACATTCAGTGCATCCGATGAGGAGCCGACCATGTCCGACAAGCAGAGCAGGAACGGAGAACCCGGGGCCGCCGTCGCTGTGTCCGACCCCGGCCAGGTTCGCAACGTCGTCCTCGTCGGACCGTCCGGAGCCGGGAAGACAACGCTGGCCGAAGCGCTGCTCGCCGTCTCCGGCACCGTGTCCAGGGCCGGGTCAGTGATCGACGGCACCACGGTCTGCGACCACGATCCCGCGGCCGTCCGCCAGCAGCGGTCCGTCGGCCTCTCCGTCGCACCCGTGCTCTACGCCGGGGTCAAGATCAACCTCATCGACACGCCCGGATACGTCGACTTCGTGGGCGAACTCCGTGCCGGGCTGCGCGCTGCCGACGCCGCGCTGTTCGTCGTGTGCGCCGCGGAAGGCGTCGACCCCGCCACCGTGGCGGTCTGGGAGGAGTGCGCCGCGGTCGGCATGCCGCGCGCGGTCGTCATCGCCCGCCTCGACCACCACCGCGCCGACCCCGAGGCCGAGATAGCCGCCTGCCAAGCCGCCTTCGGCGCCGGCGTCCTGCCGCTCTACCTCCCGGCGCGGAACGGGAAAACCGGCTTGGTCGGCCTGATCACCCAGCGCTTCTACGACTACTCACAAGGCTTCCCGCCGCAACTGGGCACGCCCGACCCCGCCGACCTGGACCGGATGTCGGCCGCGCGCGACGCACTGATCGAAGGGATCATCGCCGAAAGCGAGGACGAGTCCTTAATGGACCGCTACCTGGCCGGCGAGGAACTCCCGGAGGCCACTCTGATCGCGGACCTCGAAACCGCCGTCGCGCGGGGAAGTTTCCATCCGGTGATCCCCGTCTGCGCCAGCAGCGGTGTCGGGCTCGCCGAAGTACTCGAAGGCATCATCCGCGCGTTCCCGTCCCCGCTGGAACACCCACTGCCGTCGGTCACCACCCCGGACGGTTCACCGCACGACGCTCTGCACACCGACCCCGACGGACCACTCGCCGCGGAAGTCGTCCGCACCGCCGTCGACTCCTATGTCGGCCGGGTTTCCCTCGTCCGGGTGTTTTCCGGGACACTGCGCCCGGAGCGACCGGTGCACGTGTCAGGGCACGGCCTGACCGAACGGGGACACGAAGACCACGACGCCGACGAGCGGGTCGCCCACCTCTACTCGCCGCTCGGGTCGAACCTTCGCGAAGTGCCCTACTGCGTCGCCGGGGACCTCTGCGCGCTGACCAAGGTCGGTTCGGCGGAAACGGGCGACACCGTCTCCTCCCCCGACGACCCGCTGCTGATGACGCCGTGGCCGATGCCGGAGCCGCTGCTGCCGGTGGCGGTCGTCGCCGCGACCCGCAGCGACGAGGACGCGCTGGCCCGCAACCTGGCCCGGCTCGTCGCCGGGGACCCCACCCTCCGGCTGGACCGCAACGCCGAAACCGGCCAGCTCGTGCTCTGGTGCATGGGCGAGGCTCACGCCGACGTCGTGCTGTCCCGCCTGCAGACGGGCGGCGCGGACGTGACGACCGAGCCGGTCCGAGTCAGCTTGCGGTCCACGTTCGCCGGACCCGCGAAAGGCCACGGACGGCACGTCAAACAGTCCGGCGGGCACGGGCAGTACGCGGTCTGCGACATCGAAGTCCGCCCGCTCGAGCGAGGCTCGGGGTTCGTGTTCGTCGACCGCGTCGTCGGCGGATCGGTGCCGCACCAGTTCATCCCGAGCGTGGAGAAGGGCGTCCGCGCACAGGTCGCGCGGGGGCTGCTCGACGGCCATCCGGTGGTCGACATCGAGGTCACCCTCGTCGATGGCAAGGCGCACAGCGTCGATTCCTCCGACGCCGCGTTCCAGACGGCGGGCGCGCTCGCGCTGCGGGAAGCGGCCGCGAACGGGCGCATCTCGCTTCTGGAGCCGCTGGAAGAAGTAGTCGTGCGGCTGCCGGACGAGCATCTGGGCACCGTGCTCGGCGACCTGTCTTCGCGGCGCGGACGGGTGCTGGGCACCGAAGCCACCGAAGGCGGACGCACCTTGATCCACGCGGAAGTGCCGGCGGTCGAACTGGTCCGCTACGCGATCGACCTGCGGTCGCTGACCTCGGGAACCGCGACCTTCACCCGGCACCACGCCCGGTTCGAGCCGATCACGGAAGGAGCTACCGCGCGACTTTAGTGGCCTGCCGTCTTCGCAACTCGCCGTCGAGTTGCGGTGCTTGTGCGCGCGGGTTACGCGCGTGATCAGAAGTCGAAGCCGCCCGGGCGGCCGTTGCGGTCCGCGAGCAGGCCGGCCAGGGTGGCGATGGCGATTTCCGGCGGGGTCCGCGAGCCGATGTTCAGCCCGACCGGCCGGTGCACGCGGTCGATGTCCGACCGGTCGGCGCCGAGCGCGGCGAGCGCGTCGCGGTGTGGTCCGGGGTGACGCGGGTTACCGAGCACGCCGATCCAGCGTGCCGGGTGGGCGAGGACGGCGAACAGCGCGGTGCCGAGCTCGGTCCGGTGGTGATCGGTGACGACGACGTCCGCACTGTCGTCGAGTTCCGGCGCGGTGCCGACGACGTCGAACCCGCCGCCCCGCGCTTCGGCGGCGCGTGCCGGGTCGGGCTCGAACAGCACTGTGCGGTAGCCGAGGTCACGGGCGTAGGTCAGTAGGAAACCCGACACCGGCGACGCGAACACCGCCAGCAGCGTGCGGGTTTCGACGGTCGGCTCGACGTTGCCGTGGGCGACCTCGCAGGCCGCGTTTTGCTCTGATTCCGGCGCCATGCCGCTCAGTCTGCCACTCCTGGCGACCGCCCCACCCCGCGCCATATACGTCGTTATACGGTCGCCTTGACCGACTCGGGGACGGCTCAGACCTCGGGTTCGGCGATTTCGAAGTACTCGGGACGCGGGGCGGTGCCGGCGAGGCCGAAGTAGCGGACCTTGCGACGGCGTCGCAGGGCGAGGGTGTCGCGGACGGCGTCGTTGTGCATCCGGCGCGCGATCACGACGCGGTGTTCGGCATCGGTCAGTTCGGCGGCGAGCGGGGCGGGCAGGGTCGACCGGCCGATCTCCGACAGGACGAGCGTGAGTTCGTTCTCCTCGGCTTCCCGTTCGGATCGGCGCGCTGTCTCGGCTCGTCCGGCAAGTGCGAGAAGACCTTCGGCCGGTTCACCGGTCAGCGCCGCGGCCGCGACCGCGCGCGCGACGACGGCTCGCCGGGCCAGTGCGGCGTCGAGGGCGGCCCAGCCGGCGTCCATCCGGACGTGTAGCCGGTCGAGCCGGTTCGCGGTGGCGACCAGGAACAGCCCGCCGACGACGACGATCGCGGCAATGATGCTGAGGATCAGGAACATCAGCGGGTGGTCTCCCGGTCGCGGGCTTCGACGACGCGGCGGGGGTCCGCGGCGACAGCGGTCTCGTAGACCCGCAGCACCTGCGTGGTGACGACTGCCCAGTCGAACATCGCCACCCGCTCGCCGGCCGCCGCGGCGAGCGAGGCACGCCGGGTCGGGTCGCCGAGCAGCTCGCGCAAGGCCTCGGCAAGCGCGGCGGCGTCCCCGGTCGGGGTCAACATGCCGGCGCGGCCGTCGTCGAGGACCCGTCGGAAGGAGTCGAGTCCGCTGGCGAGCACGGCCGTGCCCGAAGCCATGGCCTCGGTAAGGACCATGCCGAAGCTCTCACCGCCGATGTTGGGCGCGCAGTAGACGTCGACACTGCGCAGAGCTCTCGCCTTGGTCTCGTCGTCGACCTGGCCGAGCAGGACGATGTGCGGCGCCAGCTCGGGACCGGCCTCGCGCATCAGGTCTTCGGCCTCTCCCCTGCCGACCACCAGGAGCCGCAAGTCCTCGAAGTCCGCCACGATCAGCCGCAGCGCTTCGAGCAGGACGCTCATGCCCTTGCGGGATTCGGTGAACCGGCCGACGAACCCGACCGTCCCGCCGGCGCGCGGATAGCCCTCAAGCGGCATCGCCCTGGCGAAGAAGTCGACGTCCACGCCGTTGGGGATCTCCACGGCGTCTCCGCCGGAGTGTTCGACCTGGACCCGCCGGGCGAGCGCGGACACGGCTATCCGGGCGGTGATCTTCTCCAGCAGCGGACGCAGTACCGGCTGGAACGCGGTCAGTGTGCGCGAGCGGGCCGTGGAGGTGTGGAAGGTGGCGACAATCGGGCCTTCGGCGACGAGCAGCGCCAGCATCGACAAGCTCGGGGCCGTCGGCTCGTGCAGGTGCAGGACATCGAACTCGTTGTCGCGCAACCACCTGCGGACCCGCGCGTAGGAGACGGGCCCGAACTGCAGCCGCGCGACCGAGCCGTTGTACGGAATCCCGAGTGCCTTGCCCGCCGGATGGACGAAGGACGGCAGGTCCGCGTCCTCGTCGGCCGGTGCCAGTACCGACACCGAATGCCCCCTGGCCAGCAGCGCCTTGGCCAGATCGAGGACGTGCCCCTGAACACCGCCGGGCACGTCGAAGGAGTAGGGGCAGACGATGCCGATCTTCATGACTTGGCCGTTTCCTCCAGCGCGTCCCGCAGTTCGGGTTCCAGGTCGGCGATCCAGAACTTCTGCAGCATGTGCCAGTCGGTCGGGTGCGCGGCGATGTCGCCGGCGAAGATGTCGGCGAGTGCCTGCGTGGCGGCGGGCACCTCTTCGCGGTCCTTGACGCGGATCCGCGGGTGGAGGCGGACCTGCCAGCCGTCTTCGGTGAACCAGCAGCCGGCGGGGATCAGCGCGGCGCCGGTGGTGGCGGCCAGGCGGGCGGGGCCACCGGGCATGCGGGTCTGCTCGCCGAAGAACTTCACCGTGATGCCGGAGTTCGTCAGGTCCCGATCCCCCACCAGACAGATCGCCTTGTTCTCCCGGAGCCGTTTGAGCAGGACGCGCATGGCCGAGCTGCTGCCGGTCAGCGGCACGATCTCGAACCCGAGCGACTCGCGGTAGGACACGAACCGCTTGTAGAGCGACTCCGGTTTCAGCCGCTCGGTCACGGTGGTGAACCCGCCCAGATAGCTGGCAAGCCAGACGCCGGCAGCGTCCCAGTTGCCGCTGTGGGGCAGCGCCATCACCACGCCGTTGCCTTCGGCGAGCGCGGCGTCGAGGTTCTCCACCCCGGTGATGAGGCCGCCGACCTTGCGGCTGACTTCCCGGTGGTCCATCGACGGAAGCCGGAACATCTCGTGCCAGTACCGGGCGTAGGAGCGCAAAGCACGCCTGGTCAGCTCGTCCAGCTCGACCTCGTCGGCCTGGGGCACCACCCTGGCGAGGTTCTTGCGCAGCTGCCGGACGCCGTCGCCGTCGCGTTTGGCCGCGAGGTCGGCGCCGAGGGAGAACATCACCGATCCGGTCGACGCGGGCAGCAGCCGAGCGGCACGCCAACCTGCGGCGTAACCAAGATCGCTCAACCGCTGCGAGACCGCACTCATGGCTGGGCCTCCGTGGCGGCGCCTTCCTCGGCAGACACGGCCTTGGCAGACGCCGTCTCAGCAGACACGGCCTTGGCGGCTTTCGCCACCATCGCCATCCGCTGGAGCAGCGTGACCACCGAGAGCGCCGCGAGCGCCCACAAGGTGATCTCGACGGTGTAAGGCACCCCGAGGCCGTGCAGCCCGGTGCCGACCAGCGCGATGATCAGCCGCTCGGCACGTTCGATCAGGCCGCCGTCCGCGGCGAGCCCCGAGGCCTCGGCTCGGGCTTTGACGTAGGAGATCACCTGGGCCAGGACCAGGCAGATCAGCGCCGCCGCGGCGGCGCGATGGTTGGGCTCGACCACGAAGCACCACCAGGCGATCGACGCGAACAGCGCGCCGTCGACCAGCCTGTCGCAGGTGGCGTCCAGGACCGCACCGAAGGGTGTGCCGTAGCCGCGGGCCCTGGCCATGGCGCCGTCGAGGAGGTCGAGCATGGCGAAGCCCCACACCGTGAACGTTCCCCAGAGCAGGTATCCGTTGGGGAAGAACACGAGGGCACAGATCACCGCGCCGGCTGTCCCGGCGATGGTCATCGCATTCGGGGTCAGGCCGGCACGCACCAGCGCCTTGCCGATCGGATCGGTGACGCGGGAGACGGACGCGCGCGCGAAGATGTTGAGCATCGGTTCTTCAGGTGCACCTAGCTAAAGGGGACGGATGGGCGACCAGAGCCTAGCCACCCGCCCCGACACCCTCGACGCGCCGGTCCGTGGACCCCGCGAAATTCACCTTTGCCGGCTCGGATCGACCCTGATTCAGCTGGATTCGACGAGCTCGGCCGCCGCGGCGACGGCGACAGCGCACTGCGGGGTCAACTGGTTGCGGATGGCCGCCATGATCTCGCCGAGCTGGCGGACCTGCTCGGGGGTGAGCGCGTCGAACAGGCTCTTGCGCACGGCGTCGACGTGGCCGGGGGCGGCGGCTTCGAGTGCGGCGAACCCGGCGGGGGTCAGGACCGCCCAGGCGCCCCGCTTGTCGGTGGGACAGGCCTCGCGGCGGACCCAGTCGTTGGCTTCGAGTCGCGCGACGGCATGGGACAGCCGGCTTCGCGAGGAGTGCAGAGCAGTGGCCAACTCGCTCATCCTGAGGCTGCGACCAGGCGCTTCGGAGAGCGCGACCAGTACCTCGTAGTAGGCGAGCGGCATTCCTGAATCACGGCTGAGCTGGCCTTCGAGGTGGCCTTGCACCATGCCGGTGGCCACGCCGAACTCGCGCCACACACGCTGCTCGTCTTCGCTGAGCCATCGGGTCTCGGACATACCTCACATCATACCCTTGGTTGAGCTCTCAACCAAAGTAGGCTACTGTCGGTTGAGAGCTCAACCAACTGGGCTCGCACCCCGTTCCAAGGAGATTCACCGATGAGCGCACCGACCAAGATCCCCGGATACGTCACGGGCACCTGGACCGTCGACCCGATCCACTCGGACGTCGCGTACAGCCTGAAGCACCTGGGCATCGCCAAGACCCGCGGCAACTTCACGGCGTTCAGCGGCTCGGTCGTCACCGCCGAGAACATCCTCGACTCGACCGTGACCGTCGAGATCGACGCCTCGTCCGTCGCCAGCGGCTTCGGCCAGCGCGACGACCACATCAAGTCCGCTGACTTCTTCCACGTCGAGGAGCACCCGACCATCACCTTCACCTCGACGGGCATCCGCGAGGAGGGCGGCGACTACGTCATCGACGGCAACCTGACCTGGCGCGGCCAGTCGGTCCCGGTTTCGCTGAACGCCGAGTTCAACGGCGTCGGCCCGAACCCGTCCCATGAGAACGTCGCCACCCTGGGCGTCTCCGCCGAGACCACGCTCAACCGCCGCGACTTCAACGTCGGCCCGGAGGGCAATTCCTTCCTGGGCGAGAAGGTCAAGATCGTCATCGAGCTCCAGGCCGCCCTGAACTCATGACCCGCTCCCCCGCCAGCCCCGCGTCGGGGGTGGGGCCGGTGGGTGGGCAGCAATAAGCGCGCTCGGTGCGCGGTTATTGAGCGGTCTCGTGCCAGGCACCGGCGAGCAGCTCGCGGGTTTGCCCGAGCAGTTGCGGCAGCACCTTGGTGTGCCCGATGACCGGCATGAAGTTGGCATCGCCGCCCCACCTCGGCACCACGTGCTGGTGGAGGTGGGCGGCGATGCCCGCCCCGGCCACGACGCCCTGGTTCATGCCGATGTTGAACCCGTGCGCCGCCGAGACCCGGCGGACGACGGTCATCGCCCGCTGGGTGAATTCCGCCAGCTCGACGGTCTCCTCGGCGGTCAGGTCCGGATAGTCGGCGACATGCCGGTACGGCACGGCCATGAGGTGCCCCGGGTTGTACGGATAAAGATTCAATACCGCGTAGACGCACTTGCCGCGCGCGATGATCAGTGCGTCGACGTCGTCCAGCTCGGGGATCCGGCAGAACGGGCAGCCGTTCGGCTCGTCGCCGTCGGGCTTGTCCGCCCCCTGGACGTAAGCCAGCCGGTGCGGGGTCCACAGGCGTTGAAGCGCGTCCGGGACCCCGACCCCGTCCTGAGCGGTCAGCTCAGGCTCCTCAGCCAACGAATGCTCCGAGCGCCTCGGCGGTCGGCGAACCGTTCTCCCTGCGGCTGATCCAGCCGGCGATCGCCTCGACCGCGTCCGCGACGGGAACGGAGTTGATCTGCGTACCGTCGCGGAACCGGAACGAAACGGCGCCTGCTTCGACGTCCTTCTCCCCGGCGAGCAGCATGAACGGTACCTTCTGGGTGGTGTGCGTCCGGATCTTCTTCTGCATCCGGTCGTCGCCGGCGTCGATGTCCACGCGAACCCGCTTGGCGCGCAACGCCTTCTCGACTCCGCGCAGGTGCTCGACCTGGTCGGAGGTGATCGGGATGCCGACCACCTGCACCGGGGCGAGCCACGCCGGGAACGCGCCCGCGTAGTGCTCGGTCAGCACCCCGAAGAACCGCTCGATCGAACCGAAGAGCGCGCGGTGGATCATCACCGGCTGCTGGCGCGTGCCGTCGCCCGCCTGGTACTCCAGTGCGAATCGCTCCGGCTGGTTGAAGTCGACCTGGATGGTCGACATCTGCCAGGTGCGGCCGATGGCGTCCTTGGCCTGCACCGAGATCTTCGGTCCGTAGAACGCGGCGCCGCCGGGATCGGGCACGAGTTCGAGCCCTGACGCCGTCGCCGCTTCCCGCAACGCTTCGGTGGCTTCTTCCCACTTCTCCGGCTCGCCGATGAACTTCGGCGAATCGTCCCGGGTGGACAGTTCGAGGTAGAAGTCGTTGAGGCCGTAGTCCCGCAGCAGGTCCAGTACGAAGGTGAGCAGCGACTGCAGCTCGCCCTGCATCTGCTCCTTGGTGCAGTAGATGTGCGAGTCGTCCTGGGTCATCCCGCGCACCCGGGTCAGGCCGTGCACCACCCCGGACTTCTCGTACCGGTAGACGCTGCCGAACTCGAACAGCCGCAGCGGCAGCTCCCGGTAGGACCGGCCGCGCGAGCGGAAGATCAGGTTGTGCATCGGGCAGTTCATGGCCTTGAGGTAGTAGTCCGCGCCTTCGAACTGCATCGGCGGGAACATGCCGTCCGCATAGTGCGGGAGGTGCCCGGAGGTCTCGAACAGGGTGCCCTTGGAGATGTGCGGGGTGTTGACGAACTCGTAGCCGTGCTCTTCGTGCTTGGCACGGGAGTACGCCTCGAGCTCGCGCCGGATGATGCCGCCCTTGGGGTGGAACACCGGCAGCCCGGAGCCCAGCTCCTCGGGGAAGGAGAACAGGTCCAGTTCCGCGCCCAGCTTGCGGTGGTCGCGCCGCTCGGCCTCGGCGAGCATCTCCAGGTGCGCGTCCAGTGCCTCCGGGGTTTCCCACGCGGTGCCGTAGATCCGTTGCAGCTGCGGGTTCTTCTCACTGCCACGCCAGTAGGCGGCGGCGACCCTGGTCAGCTTGAACGCCGGGATGTGCTTGGTCGTCGGCAGATGCGGACCGCGGCACAGGTCGCTCCACACGCGCTCCTTGGTGCGCGGGTCGAGGTTGTCGTAGATGGTGAGCTCGGCGCCGCCGACCTCCATCACCTCGGACGTGTCCACTGTAGAGCCGTCGGGGTCCTCGGACTTCAGGTCGACCAGTTCGAGCTTGAACGGCTCGTCGGCCAGTTCCTTCTTCGCCTCGTCGACCGAGTCGAACACACGGCGGGAGAACTGCTGCGAGCCCTTGATGATCTGCTTCATGCGCTTTTCCAGCGACAGCAGGTCTTCGGGGGTGAACGGGGTATCGACAGCGAAATCGTAATAAAAACCGTCGCGGATCGGCGGCCCGATGCCGAGCTTGGCGCTGGGGAACTGCTGCTGCACGGCCTGGGCGAGCACGTGCGCCGCGGAGTGCCGGATCACGCTGCGGCCGTCCTCGGTGTCGGCCGCGACCGGCTCCACCTCGACGTCGGACTCGGGCGCCCAAGCCAGATCGCGGAGCCGGCCCTCGGCGTCACGCACTACGACGACGGCGTCGGGGCCCTTGCCCGGCAGCCCGGCTTCGCGGACCGCTGTGCCCGCCGTAGTCCCGGCCGGTACCACCACGCGTGAAGCGGCTGCGGGCTGGACTGGCGGCGACTCGGACACAGTTGACTCCTTCAAACACGCTGGCGGGTGACGACGATGATGCTAGTCGTCACCCGCCCGCGAACGCCCGCGTGTTACCCCTTACGCCGCCGAGCCCGTCCTCAGGGGTTTCGCTCAGAGGGTTGCTCAGAGGGTTTCGACGACCTGCTCGAAGTCCAGCCGCGGCAGGCGGCCGAACCACGGGTCGTCGCCCGGCTTGCCGACGTTGACCACGACGAGCGACTTCCAGGCGTTGTCGCCGAAGAACTCCGCGTCGATACCGGCGGCGTCGAAGCCCGTCATCGGACCGGCGGCCAGCCCGGCGGCGCGGACGCCGATGATGAAGTAGCCCACCTGCAGCAGCGAGTTCAGCCGCGCGAACTCGGTGCGCTTCTCCTCGTCGAGGAAGTTCGCCTTCACGCCGGGGTTGTGCGGGAACGTGGTCTCGGTGTTCTCGTGGAAGTCGGTGTCCGCGGCGAGGATCACGGTGACCGGCGCGGTAGCCGTCTTCGCGCGGTTGCCCTCGGCCATGTGCGGCAGCAGGCGCGCCTTCGCCTCGTCGCTGCGGACCACCAGCGCGCGCAACGGCTGCATGTTCATCGACGTCGGTGCCCACTTGACGAGGTCGTAGATCGCGCGGATCTGCTCGTCGGTCACCGGGTCGGCCGAGAAGCTGTTCGCCGTGCGTGCCTCGCGGAAGAGCAGGTCCTGCACGTGCTCCGGGACTTTGAGGGCCTCGGTCTGCTCGACGGTCGTGGTCATGTTGTCGCCTTCCTGAAGCTTGGTCACCCTTCAGCTAGCGACAACATGGTTGAGCGTTTGACTATTTCCGAAGTGGTCCGGTTCACAGTCCTTGCAGTTCAGTAGGCGCCTTCACCGCCGACGACGGCACGGAAGGTCTTCCAGAGGATGACCATGTCCAGCGCCAACGACCAGTCCTCGACGTAACGCAGGTCCAGGCGGATGCTCTGGTCCCAGGTCAGGTCGCTGCGTCCGCTCACCTGCCACAGGCCGGTCAGGCCCGGCTTGACCAGCAGGCGCCGGCGGGCGGCGGGGGCGTACTTCTCGGTCTCCTCCGGCAGCGGCGGGCGCGGGCCGACAAGCGACATCTTCCCGGAAAGCACGTTGAGCAGCTGCGGCAGCTCGTCGAGGGAGTACCGGCGAAGCAGGGAACCGACGCGGGTGATCCGCGGGTCCTTGCGCATCTTGAACAGCGGGCCGGCGGCCTCGTTCTCGGCCTCCAGCTCGCGGCGCACCTTGTCCGCGTCGGTGATCATGGTGCGGAACTTGAGCATCGTGAACGTGTCGCCGTCACGGCCGACGCGGCGCTGCCGGTAGATCACCGGACCGCGGTCGTTGACCTTGATGGCCACCGCGATCACCAGCAGCAGCGGCGAAAACAGGGTCAGCATGGCCGCGGAGGCCAGCCGGTCGACCGCTTCCTTGACCAGCCGACGGCCACCGGTGAAGCGGGGCGCGGTGACCCGCAGGAGTGGCATGCCGAGCACCCCGGAGACGTTCAGCCGCGGGCCGGCGACCTCCATCAGCACCGGCGCCACCACCATCTCGGCGGACGTGCCTTCGAGGTCCCACGCGAGCTGCTGCAACCGTCGCGGGCTCCAGTACTGGTCCGCGGTCACGGCAACGACCCGGTAGCCGCCGCGCCGGACGTGGGCGGCCAGCTCGTCGAGTCCGCCGACCACGGGCACGCCGTCGACCTCGCCACTGTCCTGATCGGACCCGATGGTCGTGCAGACGGCTTCGACCCGCCAGCCGACATAGGGTTCCGCACGGGTGCGGCCGATCAGGTCGGCCAGGGTGTCCGGGCTGCCCGCGGCCATCACCGGCAGCAGGCACCGGCCGTGGCGGCGTTGGCGGTGCAGGAGCTGGCGCAGGAAGTAGCGCTGAGGGAAAGCCACGGCCGCGATGCCGGGAACGACGAAGAAAACCCAGGGCTGGACGTCGAGCGCGCCGAACATCAGGCCGCCCAGCGCGACGAGGACCGCGGAGGTGACCAGGCCGCGGCCGAGCCGGCGGTACTCCTCGGCGCCTTCACCGAGCACGCGCTGGCTCCAGGCGCGACTGGCCGGGAGAGCACACATCACAGCGGCGATCGTGCCGAGGACGTGCATGTCGTGGGGCTGATACTTGCCGATCACGCCGGCACCGATGGCGATCACCAGCAGGGTGGCGAAGATGTCGCTGGCGATGACCCAGGCCCGGTAATGGGCCTCCCATGCCATCGACGGTGTCTTGGCGGAACCCGAATCCGAGGGCGCGGCAGCCTCCGGCATCGCCAGCACCCTGGCGGGTCGCGCCGAGGGCCGGGGCTTCGGAAGGTCGACGGGCAGGATCGCCGCATCCACCGTCGGAGCTGACCGCACCGACTCGTCCATAGGACCTCCCGGATCGTCGTTCGCCATCGGGTTTCCGGTCGCGCTCCGCAGCCAAAATCAACTTCGGAGAGTAACCGAGTGTTCTACACAATCAGTAACCGAAAAGTGTGACACCCGCCAAGGTATCGGCAGCATTCACGGCATCGTTACAGGGCTTTCCGAAGGAATGAACCAGAGTTCCCTCAGCGGGCCGAGCAATATTGATAACGGTAAGGTGACGAAGGGTGATGGGACGTCTAGAGAAAACCGTTACACAAAGTAGCGAGAAAAAAAGCGACCAGTCACTATCGGGCCACCATTGCTCCACTCGGGGGAACCGCGAGCCGGTGTTCTGCCGACACCGCACCGAGACCTTGTCCGTCCACAAGCGACACGACGTCGCGTATCGGGCGGTCCTTGCTCGCGCAGTCACAGCACAAACCTGAAAAGTTGCTCGCGCCCGCACAATTTCGTCACACTTCATTGCGTCGAAATCGCGTTGAGCATCCGGGGCGATCGACCCATACTTCGCCTCATGCTCTTCGAAACCTACGACTCCCGCGGCTATCGCACCGTCGACGTCCGCGCCGGCTACGGCGAATGGGTCACGACCTACGAGCGAACCGTCGAAGACGTGATGGACATCGCGGTGCTCGACCGGCTCACCCGGCCGCGGTGGGCCGACACCACCCGGGCGGTCGACCTCGGCTGCGGCACCGGCCGGACCGGCTCGTGGCTGCGTGGCCACGGCGTCACGGCGATCGACGGCGTCGACCTGACCCCGCAGATGCTGGCCGTCGCGAAGGAGCGGGGCGCCCACGACCGGCTCGTTGAGGCGGACGTCACAGCGACCGGACTGGCGGCGGGCAGCTACAACCTCGCCATCGCCTCGCTCATCGACGAGCACCTCGAAGACTTGCGGCCGCTCTACCGAGAAGCGTGGCGCCTGACCGCTGACGAAGCGACGTTCGTCCTGGTGGCGTTCCACCCGCAGTTCATCATGGTCTCGGGCATGCCGACGCACTTCACCAACGCCGCCGGCGAGGACCTGGCGATCAGCACCACGGTCCACCTCGTCAGCGATCACGTCACGGCAGCACTGGCCGTGGGCTGGCAGCTGGCTGAGCTGCGCGAAGCCGTGGTGGACGACCAGTGGATCGCGCTGAAGCCCAAGTGGGAGCGATTCCGCGGGCATCCGGTGTCCGCCGCATATGTGTGGCGAAAGGAGCTGCGAGCAGCCTAAAGTGATCAGCATCACAGCAGTGGACCAGACCACATTCGTCCGACTCGCCGAGGGGGCGAACCGGCCGGGTACGGCCCCACCCGCAGCTTGGCGCCACCCGGCCGGACCAGGTCGGGAACGAGCAGCCCGCTTAACGACCAAAGGCCCTACGTGACGGCATTTCTACCGTCATACAGGGCCTTCGTCGGTGGGTGATACTGGGATCGAACCAGTGACCTCTTCGGTGTGAACCAAGGACGCCATACTGCGCTGAACTGCGGAAATGAGACTTCAGCAGGTCAGCGCGGATCCGTTCAAAACCGTTGACGTACGTTCGGGACCGTCCAGCGCATAGGGCTGCTCCCCTGCTGCTCGCCAACCGTGCTCCCCGGCTGACCAAAAGCCGCTGCGACGATCAGAACCCAGCGAACTCCGCAGCGCGGAATCGTTCGACTCACGCCAGCCGGGCCGGTCAGCATCAGAGGCTTACGGGACACCGGAGGCATACCGGCAAGCAGGAAGTCGCGGTCGGCTGGACCGTGAGTCCGACACTGAGAAGCCGGCCGAAGTCGAGCCACGCCCGTACCGCCTTCGGGAGGCTGGTGCGTGCCGTGCCACCCAGACCGGGAGGCCACGCTCGGCGGCGGGATCCTGCCAGTTGACTTCGATCGTTGCGGGCGTGTTGGGCGAGCTTCACGTCGGCCGGAAGTGCGAAGGCGCCCTGGAGACTGCGATCAACGTGACTAGGCCGTGGGTGAGACGGCGGCTAGAACTGGTTGCCCAACTCGGCACGATCGGAGTTAGGCGCGACTTGTTGCAACGGTCTGTGAGCATGGCTCGAATCTTTTCTGCGATGGGCCTGGTCGCGTTGCGCAGATCAGAGCCGATGGGACGATGGATGCCTCGTTATGCGCCGAACAAGCTTCCGAACTCGGTCAAGAAGCGGTACTTCGAGCTGATCCGGCAGGGCGTCAAGGGCGCGGCGGCAGCCCGCCAGGTCGGCGTGTCGACGAACTGCGGATCGCTGTGGTTCCTCGATGCTGGTGGGATGTTGATCCCTGATCCCGGGCCGGGGGTGCCACGTTTCCTCGACCAAGACGACCGCATCGCCATCGCCGACGGTCTCACCGCCGGCCTGGACAAGAAGACGATCGCCGCCGAGATCGGCAAAAGCTTCCAGACGGTGTACCGAGAAGTACAACGCAACAGCAAACCGGACGGCACCGACCAGCCGTGGTGGGCGCACAATCAGGCCCCGCTCCGACGCAAACGTCCGAAGGACGCCAAGGTCGCCGCCGAACCGCGGCTGGACAGTGTCGTGCGCCGGAAGCGGGAGCGCAAGTGGTCCCCGCAGCAGATCGCTCGGTTCCTGCGCCGGACCTACCCGAACCTGAACTCGATGCAGTTGTGCGCCGAAACTATCTACCGGGCACTGTTCGCGGGCCTGCTTGGACACAAAGCCGGGAAATTGCGGACCGGCAGGTCCCGCCGCAAACGGCACCGCCGCGGCACCGACATCCCAACAAGATCAAGAACATGAAGCTGTTCGACCGGCGCCCGGCCGAGGTCGCCGAACGCCGAATCCCCGGACACTGGGAGGGCGACCTGATCATCGGCCGCTACCTGGGCTCAGCCATCGCCACCCTGGTCGAGCGGGTCACCAAGTATGTCGTCCTCATACACCTGCCGAGCGGCTACAAGGCACCGCAACTGCGCGACGCCATGATCACCCAGACCTCCGTGATCCCTGCCAGTATGCGGAAAACCCTGACCTGGGACCAGGGACGCGAATAGGTGCTGCACGAGCAGATCTCGGCGGCCACCGGTTTCGACATCTTCTTCTGCGACCCGCACTCGCCCTGGCAGCGCGGGCTCAACGAGAACACGAACGGCCTGCTGCGCCAGTACTTCCCGAAGAGTACCGACCTCTCGGTACACACCGCGTATGACCTCCGCCGTGTCGCCACCGAACTCAACCGCCGACCCCGAGCCAGCCTGAAGGATCGCACCCCAGCCGAAGTCATGAGAGAATTCCTGAACAACGCCAACAGCCTGTTCGCAACCACCGGTTGAAACCGCCCACTCTACAACTGGATATTCAACGGATCCATGACCCCGGACACTGGTCAAGCCGTCCCACCTCACCGGGCCGTCGGGACAGCAGGGGCGGCTATCCCCAGCGAGCGGACCAGGAGGGCGGCCGCTCCGACGCGGCCGATCGCGGCGAGGTAGGAGCCGGCGACCAGGTGGTACGGGCCCTCGCGCATGTGCTCGTACGCCTGCGACGGCGGACCGGGCCAGCTGTCCTGCCACGCCGTGGTGGCCGCGGTGAGCATGTCGGCCGCCTGTCCGAGCAAGGGGGCCACGCCGTGGAAGCCTCCGTCTACCGGCCACGACTCGGGCGGGCGGAAACTGAGCATCGGCGCGGGGACCGCGGCCGCACCCGCCGCGGCCTCGGCAGCCAGCACCGGGATCGCCTCGATCGCCTGTTCCCACACCACAACCGGGTCCCGCCCGAACAGCGACATCGCGGCACGCGGTGCCAGCCACGGCGCGTTCGCGGTGCGCTCGGCCAGCACCTTGCACGTCTCGGTGATCCGGGTGACGAGTGACGGCAGTGCCGACAGGTCCGCCGCGCGGACGTCGTCCGGGACCCGGGCGTCCATCGTCACCGCCTGGTGCGGCCGCGGCGCCGCGGCGGACTCGCCCAGCTGCCAGTCGACGGCGTTGATCAGCATCCTGGCGGTGTCGGTGAAGTCGTCCATCGCCGGTGACGTCCCGAATTCGGGGTGCGAACCGAACAGCACCACACGGCCCGCGCCGTGCCGCCCGGCGACGATGTTCGCCGCGCCCGCCTCGGCGCCCAGCTCCACCAGCTTCGGCTCTTCCTGGGCACCGAAAAACTCCTCGGCCGCGGTGAAGTCCTCCGTCGTGCCGCGCACCCTGGCTAGCGCGTGCCCGCCGGTGAACAGCGGCCCGTTGTAGTGCGTGATGCGGAATTCCGGCCCGATGCCCGCCATCACCGGGTGCGCGGGGTCGGCGTTCTCGGCGACCAGCACGCCGATGCCGGGCGAACGAAGCACACCGAACATCCCGCCGTCACCGGTGTTCCAGACGGTCGCGTCCAGCAGGCGCAACTCCTGCTGTGCCGGGCACAATTGCAGGAACGAGGCCGGTGCGGTCGCCGCGTCGTAGCTGCCCGCGCATGACCCGATGTACATCCCGCCGCCCGCCACGTATTCGCGGATCGCCCTGCAGCCGTCCGCGCCGAGCGGGTCGAGCTGGCCCTGCATCGCGCGGTAGCCTCCGCCGGGCATCACGAACGCGTCGAACGATTCCAGCGCACCGGCGAGGATGTCGTGCGGGAATACGAATGCGGCTTCGTGCCCTGCGCTGCTCAGTATCGCGGCGTGGTGGAACGGGGCGCCACCCGCCCCGTAGTACGCGATGCGTGCCATCAGTCCTCCACTCCTGCGGATAACAACGAGCCGTCCCGGGTGAACCACTGTTCTGGCGAGCGTTCGCTGATGTGACAGCGAGCCGCCACCCCGCCCGGTCGTGGCGTGAGGCCGGGGTACGCCGTGGCGCAGACGTCCTCGGCTAGCCAGCACCGCTGCCGGAACCGGCAGCCGGGGTCGGTTTCGGCCAGTGTCCTGGACTCGCCGATGATGATCGGGTCGAAGGTGGCCGCCGGGTCGGCGGGCGGGATGGCCGACAGCAGCGCCGCGGAGTACGGATGCTGCGGGACCGCGTACACGGCCTCGACCGGGCCCTGTTCGATCAGCTCACCTTGGCACATCACGGCGACCCGGTCGCCGATCTGGTGCACGACACCGAGGTCGTGCGAGATGAACAACAGCGCCACGGCCGTCTCACGCCGCAGTTCGGTGAGCAGGTCGAGGATCTGCGCCTGCACCGAGACATCCAATGCGGACACCGGTTCGTCGGCGACGATCACCTTGGGCCGCAACGCGAGCGCGGTGGCGATACCCACGCGCTGCCGCAGCCCGCCGCTCAGTTCGTGCGGGTAGACGTTGCGGTAGCGCTGGGCGAGTGCCACCATGTCCATCAGCTCGGTGACCCGCTCCCGTCGCTGCGCGGTCGTGCCGACGCCGTGGATGTCGAGCGGCTCACGGATGGTGTCTTCGACGCGCTGGCGCGGGTTCAGTGACGCGTACGGGTCCTGGAAGATCACCTGGATGTCCTTCGACAGTGCCCGCCGCGCCTTGCCGGACACGTGCGTGATGTCTTTGCCCTCGAAGGAGATCCTGCCGCCAGTCGGCGGCAGCAGGCCGAGGATCATGCGGCCCAGCGTGCTCTTGCCCGATCCGGACTCGCCGACCACGGCGAGGGTCTCCCCCGCCCGTAGTTCCAGGGAGACGTCGCGGACCGCGACGACCGGGTCCCTCCGCCTGGTGCGGTGGAACTCCTTGCGCAGGTCGGTCACGCTCAGCAGGGCGCTGGTGTCCAGCATCGTCATCCGTGTCCTCCGACCGTATCCAGTGCAGCGGGGTCGAGCGCGACACCTCGCCGCGCCGGCAGCGAGGCGAGCAACCGCCTGGTGTACGTGTCTTTCGGCTTGGTCATAAGCTCGGCGACCGGACCGCTCTCGACGACGTCACCACCGTTCATCACGATCACCTTGCTGCACAACTGAGCGACGACACCGAGGTCGTGGCTGATGAGTACCATCGCACTCGCCGATTCGTCGATCAGCTCACGCAGCAGGCGCAGCACCGCGGCCTGCACAGTCACGTCCAGCGCGGATGTGGGCTCGTCGGCGATCACCAGTTCGGGCTTCAGCGCGAGCGCCATAGCGATCACCACACGCTGGTTCATGCCGCCGGACAGCTGGTGCGGGTAGGCCCGCAACCGGGTTTCCGGCGCCGGGATGCCGACCTTGCGCAGCCACGCGATCGCCTCGGCGCGCGCGGCCGCTTTGGCCAATTTGCGGTGCCTGCGCAGCAAGGCTGTCATCTGAGAGCCGATCGTGAAACACGGGTTCAGCGCCGTCGCCGCGTTCTGCATGATCGTGGACAGCCGGGTGCCGCGCAGCGGCCGGAGCCGCTTCTCGTTCGTGCCGATGAGTTCCACACCGTCGAAGGTGACGCTGCCGGTCGCCTTCGCGCCTTCGGGCAGCAGGCCGAGCAGTGCCATGCCGAGCGTGGTCTTGCCCGATCCCGACTCGCCGACCACACCGAGCACCTCGCCCGGTGCCAGGGTGAACCTCAACCCCCGCACGGCGAGCTGCTTCGCGCCGCCGTAGCGCACGTTGAGGTCGGTGACCTCCAGCAGATTCGTCATCGTGCGATCGCCCGCTTCCTCGGGTCGAGCCAGTCACGCAGGCCGTCACCGACCAGGGTGAAGCCCGCGACCATGATCAGGATCGCCACGCCGGGGTCGGCCACCACCCACGGCGAGGACGACATGAAGTCGCGGCCGGTGGACAACATCAGGCCCAGCGACGGCGTCGGTGGCTGCACACCGAGTCCGATGAAACTCAGCGCGGCCTCCAGCAGCACCGACACGCCCAGCAGAATGGACGCCTGCACGATGACCGGTCCCATGCTGTTGGGTGCGATGTGCCGCAGCACCAGCCGCCAGTAGGTCGCGCCCCGGGCGCGCGCGGCGTCCACGAAGCTCTCCTTACTGGTCTCCAGTGCGGCGGCCCGCATCACTCTGACCACGATCGGCAGGTAGACGATGCCGATCGCGAGCAAGAGGACCAGCGTGCCGGGGCCGAAGATCGCGACGACGACGATGGCCAGCAGCAACGCCGGGAACGCCATGAGCACGTCGAGCACCCGCATGATGAGACTGCCCAGCCACGGCGCCCCGGTCGCCGCGACCAGGCCGATCGGGACGCCCAGCAGCAACGCCAGCGCGACCGAACCGCACGACACCGCGAGCGAGATGCGGTAGCCCTCCGCGACCCTGGTCAGCATGTCGCGGCCGAACTGGTCGGCACCCAGCAGGTTGCTCCCGCCCGGCGCGGCGAGCGACGCACCGGCGTGCACCGCGGTTGCCTCACCGGGGCGGAACAGCGGCAGGAGGATGCCGACGGCCAGCACGATGAAGATCAGGATCGCGCCGACGGTCAGGCTCTTGTTGTGTGCGAGCAGACGCAGCGAGAAACCTCGTCTCCTCGCCGTGGGCGGCTCGCTGGGGGGTCCCGCGGCGGTTTCCAGCTCGGGCAGCGTCATCAGGCCGCCTTCCTGATCTTCGGGTTCAGTACCGCGTACAGCAGATCTGCGATCAGGTTCACCAGGATGAAACCCAGCACGAAGATCAGCACACACGTCTGCACGACCGGGTAGTTCCGGTTCAGCATGGCCTGCACGACGAGCTGCCCAACGCCGGGAATCGCGAACAGCTGCTCGACGACCACCGTGCCGCCGAGCAGATAACCGACCTGGAGGCCCGCGACGGTGACGATCGGGATGGCCGCGTTGCGCAGCGCGTACCGGAAGATCACCGCCCCCGCGCTCATGCCGTTGGCTCGCGCGAACCGCACGTAATCGGTGTGCAGGACGTCCAGCATCGCCGATCGCGTGACCCTCGTCAGCACGCCCGCCAGGCCGAGCGCGAGCGACACGGCCGGCAGCACCAGCGAGTGGATGTTGAGCGCGAGCGACGCAGTGAACGGTGCGTAACCCGACGCCGGGAACATGCCCAGTACCAGAGAAAACAGCAGGATCGACAGGATGCCGAACACGAAATCCGGCACGGCGACGGTAATCACGCTGACCGCCTGCACCACGCGGTCGATCCAGCCGCCCCGCCGGACCGCCGCGACCACGCCCAGCGGCACCGCCACGACGACGGCGAGCACGAACGCGAAACCGGCCAGCTCGGCGGTGACTGGCAGCCGGTCGGCCATCTCCGACGTGATCGACTGGTTGGTGATGTAGTCGTGCCCGAGGTCGCCGCTCAGGACACCGCCGAGCCACGAGGAGAACTGCTGGTAGATCGGGCGGTCCAGGCCCAGCTCGAGGTGGACCCGGTGCAGCTGATCCGGTGTCGCGTTCGCGCCGAGGATGGCGCCGGCCGGGTCACCGGGCACGAGCCGCAGGATCCCGAACACGATGATCGCCGTTCCGAGAAGGATCGGGATCGTGAGCAGCAGTCGTCGGGTGATCACCGACCACCTACCTCTCTCGCGCCGGCGCTTCTCAGGCCGACTTCCACATGTCCTCGGCTCGGATCTCCAGCGACGGCAGCACTTCCGCACCGAACGTCGAGGAGTTCGTCCAGTACTGCTGCTGCTGGTTGGCCAGGAAGATGAACGGCGACTCCTCGGCGAACGCGCTCACCAGTCCGGGGTAGACCTGCTTGCGCACCTTCTGGTCGGACTCGAAGGTGAACTTGGCCAGCTCGGAGTCCAGCCGTGGACTCTTGTATCCGGCCAGGTTGAACCCGGACGTCGAGTAACCCAGCAGATAGTAGGTCAGCGCCGGGTCCAGCGACGCGCTGAAGTACGTCATCGCGATGCCGTACTTCTGGGTCGCCATCCGGCCGAAGTACTGGGCCGAGGAAGCCGTGTCGATGTGCAGGTTGATGCCGATCTTGGCCAGCTGCGATTGGAGCACCTGCGCGATGGCCGTGTAGGCGGGCGCCTCCTGCTCGACCAGGACGGTCACGTCGACGTTCTTCACGCCGGCCTGGCTCAGCAGCGACTTGGCCTTGTCCAGATCGGGGCCGCCCTGGTACGGGTTCTGTCCACTGTAGAACGGGTTGGGCGCCGACACCGCCTCCGTCGCCTCGACCGCGGTGCCGAAGAATGCCAGCTTGACGATCTCCGAGCGGTCGATCGCCCAGTTCACGGCTTGGCGGACCCGGATGTCGTTGAACGGCGGGGCGGTCGTGTTCAGCAACATGAGGTAAGGGAAGTATGCGCCCTTGGCGCTGTGCTTCATGCTGCCCGAACCCTGCAGCCCGCCGCTCTGCTGCGCCGGCACGGCCTGGATCCAGTCGAACTGGCCGGTCTGCAGGCCGGTCAGCCGGACCGTGTCGTCGCCGACCGACTGGAACGTCACCTCGTCGAGGTATGGGCGGTCGGACTTGAAGTACTTGTCCCATCTGGACAATGTGACGTGGCTGCCCTTGACCCACTCAGTCAGCTTGTACGGTCCGGTGCCGATCGCGGTCTGCTTCGGGTCACCCGAGCTGATCGCCTTCTCGTTCGTGATATCGACCAGGCTGGCCATCGTCGCTTCCATCGGCCCGTACGGCTTGGCCAGGTGGATACGGCACGTGTGAGGATCGACCACCTCGACGCTGTTGAAGAACGACAGGTACGGGCCGAGTGCCTTCGGCTTCATCCGCTGCACGGTATAAGCGACGTCCTGCGCGGTGAACGGCTCACCGTTCTGGAACACCGCGTTGTCCACCAGGTGGAAGATCCAGGTCTTCTCGTCCTCCTGCTGCCACGACGACGCCAGGTTCGACTTGAACGTGAAGTCGGAATCGACGGTGAGCAGTTCGCTGAAGATGTTCTGATACACCTGGAGCGACGAGTAGAGCTGGCCGTCCGCCGGATCCAGGTTCACCGGGTTGTCCTGGATCGCCAGGATGGCTTTGCCGCCCTTGACGGGCTTGCCGCCTGCCGCGGCCGCCGGCGAGACCGAAGTGGACGTACCGCCCGAGCAGGCATTGAGGATCGGCATCGCGAGTGCCGCCGCTGCCGTCGCGCCCAACCCCTTGAGGAAGGTACGCCGACCGGTTCCGGGCATGACCATGTTCGCCTCCGAATCGGACGGGCCAGAACAATTCCTGGCACAAGTCCTGAAATGGCCGGTCACAAAAGGTGACCGCAAATTGTGTCGCCGACGTGAATATCTCCGACGGTCCGGACAATGGTAGGGAGGAATTTCGGCGAGCCGCCGGATTCCTACTTCGCTTGTGCTGGTCGAACCCTTTTCGGGTTCGGCTGTGCAGGCTTGTTCGCCGTCTTGGCTGCGGGCTGTTTACCGGTGACACCGTCGCCGTTGGCCACGTGCCGGGATCCCTTGGTCGGGGACTCCGGCTGGAACAGCGGATAGCGGTACTCGCGTTTGAGGGATTCGAGTACCACGTCCACCTCGACGTCCCGCACCCCGCGCATACCGCCGACGGTGTACGTGACGAACTCGTAGAGTGCCTCCGTGTCACGGAAAATCGCGTCGCACGTGAGGTCACTGTGGCCGGTGGTGGCCGATACGTAACGCACCTCGGCCAGCGTCGCCAGTGATACCGCGATGGACTCGATCGCGGACGGCTCCACCCGCAGGTGCACCATCACCTCGAACTCGAAGCCCAGCGCGCCGGGTTCAACCATCGCCACGAAGTACAGCCGGTTCGACGCGGCCAGTGCCGTCACGCGGCGGGCGATCGCGGTCTCGCTCAGGCCCAGATCGTGCGACAGGTCGGCGTAACTTCGCCTGCCGTCCTGCCGGAGTGCGTCCAGCAGCCGCATGTCCATCTCGTCCGGCGGGCTGGACTGCTCGGGGCCGAGCGCGGACGGATCCGGTTCCGCGACCGGATGTACCCGCGGCGCAAGGAGTTCACGGCTCCACTGGTCCTTGGTCTTGAACCGCTTGAGCACGATGTCGGTCGTGGTGGACAGTACGGAACCCGTCTGGGGCAGGTCGAACGTCAGCACGTGGCTCAGGTAGCGGTGGTCGGGCGCGATGAGTTCACACATCACGTCCCGACGGCCGGTCAGCAGCGACACGTAGCGGACGTCCTGCCGCTCGGCCAGATAATGGCCGAGCCGGGCCGCTTCACCAGGCACCGTACGGAATTGAAGCAGCACCGGCTGACCGAAACCACAGCGCAGCGGGTCGGGCGCCGCGACCACGATCAGTGATCCGTTCTCCCGGAGGCGTTGCGCGCGGCGGAGTACTGTCGTCTCCGAGACGCCGACGACACCGGCCAGCTGCGACCACGACCCGCGGGGATCGGCCTGCAGGGCCGCGACGATCCGCCGATCGACTTCGTCGAGCCGAGTCGGCGTTGTCACGTCGTTCATAGTGGAACTCTCGCATGATTCCTGCGTGATGTAAAGGTTTTGCGCAGGTCTCCTGCATCTGACCTGAAGGAAACGCGCCCGTAACGTGGCACGGCTCAGCTGGTCGCCAAAGTGAGCACAGTGGACAGCAGAACGTTGGCTCCGCGCTCCACGTCGGCGAAATCGGTGTACTCGGCCGGTGAATGACTCCTGCCGTCCTTGCTGGGTATGAAAATCATGCCCGTCGGCGCGAGATGCGCCATGTTCTGCGAGTCGTGGCCGGCCCCGGACGGCAGGTCGACGTGGCTGAGCCCGAGTTCGCTCGCGCTGTGGCGGATAACGTCCCGGACCGGCTCGGCCAATGGCATCGGGGCGATCGGCTCGTCCGGCCGCCAGGTCACCGAGACGCCGGTCGCGTCGGCGATGCGGCGCGCTACACCGGCGATGCCCCGTTCCAACATGACAAGTCTGGCGGGGTCCGGATCACGGAAGTCCAATGTGACGGCAGCCAGTGCGGGCACGACGTTCGCGCCGCCGGGCTCGACCTGGATCAGCCCGCAGGTGACCACCGAGTCCGGGCCTACCGCCGCGGCGACCTCCGGCAGTTCGATCAGGAACGCCGACGCCGCGAGCAATGCGTCGCTGCGCAACGACATCGGTGTGGTGCCCGCGTGGTCGGCCCGGCCGGCGAACTCCACGACGGCGCCGCCGAGGCCGACGATCGACGTGACCACACCGATGTCGACGCCCGCTGCCTCCAGCTTCGGCCCCTGCTCGATGTGCAGCTCGACGAACGCGTGGACACTGCCCGCCGGGATCCGCGTCCGCGTCGGCGAGCCGTCCGCCCAGGTCCAGCCCGCGAGTGCGTCGACCAGTCGGTCGCCCTCCCGGCCGGTCAACGCCGCGATCTGGTCCGCGGTGTAGCCGTGCGACAGCCCGCGCGAGCCGAGCAGGTGACCGTAGTTGCCCTCCTCGTCAGAGAACACCACGGAGCACACCGGACGGCGCAGCGGGACGCCGGTCTCCGCGAGGCGCCGCACGCATTCCAGTGCCGCGACCGTGCCGAGCGCACCGTCGAACGCGCCGCCGTGCGGCACGGTGTCGATGTGCGAACCGGTCCACACCGGAGGGAGATCGGCGGGGTGCGGGGCCTGCGCGACCATGTTGCCCAACCCGTCCAAGCGCAGGTCGAGACCCGCGGCGACGCAGCGGCTCCAGTACCACTCGCGCGCCCGCGCGTCGGCGGGCGAGAACGCAGTCCTGCCGATGCCGCCGGATTCGAGCGCGCCGATCCCGGCGAGGTCGGCCAGATCCTGACGGAGCCGATCACCGTTCACCCGCAGGGTCATCCGGCGACCGCTACAGCCGGCGCCTGCGGGCGCACGCCGCCTGCACTGGTGGCGACCTGCCTGCCCGCCACGTACACAGCGGCGACCCGCTGAACAGCGGTGATGTCGGCGAGGGGATCGTCCGGCAGCACCACGAAATCGGCGCGGGAACCCGCACCGAGCACACCGACATCCGACAGGCCGAGCAGTTCGCCGCCGCGGCGAGTGGCGGCAACGAGCGCGTCCAGCGGCGGCCAGCCGTGCTCGACCAGCCACACAAGCTCATAGCCGAACAGGCCGTGCATCGAGTCGGTGCCCACCGCGAACCGGATACCGGCGTCGCGCACCTTGTGGACGTTGGCCTCGACGAATCCCCGAGCTTCCATGACCTTCGTGATGATCTGCGGCACGCGGGCGTCACCCTGCTCGATGCCCTCGGGGTGGAACAGGATCGTGTTGGTCTGCACCAGCCACGTGTTGTGCTCAGCCATCGCCGCGATGTTCTGCTCGCTCAGCAGGGCACCGTGCTCGATCGACAGGATGCCGTTGGCCACGGCCAGGTCGACGCCGGGACCACCGTGCGCGTGCGAAGAGACCTTCAGGCCCACTTCGGCCGCCTCGTCCACGATCGCGGCGATCTCCTCGCCGGAATAGTTCGATTCGGCCAGCGCCGAGCCGACGGACGACACCCCGCCGGTGGTGAAGATCTTGATGTGATCCGCACCGCGCTCGGCCCGCTCCCGCACCGCCGCGCGCAGCGGCCCGACACCCGCCACCCCGCCGTTACCGCTGCCGTGCCCGCCCGGCGGGCTCAGCCCCGGACCGGCGACCAGCAGGCGGGGACCGGCGACCTCGCCCCGCGCGATCGCGTCCCGGAACTCGTAGTCGATGTCGTGCGACTCGGTCATGATCCGGGCGGTCGTCACACCGGACTGCAGCATCCGCCGGAGGTTCTCCACTCCGCGGATCGTCTGCCACACGGCGGATTTCGCCAGCTGGCCGTGCTGATCGCCCTCACCGGGGCGGATCGTCACGTGGGTGTGCGCGTCGACGAAACCCGGCACCACCAGGCCACCGCCGAGATCATCGACGAGCACTCCGTCTCCCGCCAATTCCTCGGCGGGGCCGACCGCCAGCACACGGCCCGCGTCGACCAGCACACCGTGGCCGGGCCGCATAGCGGTGCCGTCGAAGACTCCTCGTCCGCCATAGAAGACCGGACCGGAGTCCGAAAGGGATTCTGCCATCGTCAGCTCCTCAGCCGGTCCAGATCAACGTCACGGAAGTCTTGCAGGTATCCAGTGACTGAGCAATACTTCTCGCCAGATGCCTTCGCAAAAGTGGGCTCGGGTGCACTATTCACCCGCCACCGGACATCCCCTTCGATTCGAAGATCAGGAAAGGCGGCACCGTCATGAGCAACGCCGACCCCCAGGAGTTCGCGGTCGAATTCCGCGCCACCCGGTACGACGGCTACCGGTCGTTCTCCTACCTCCGCCCCGGTGACGATTACGAGGAGTTCGCCCTCGCCAAGGAATTCGGCCGCACGCCACTCCACGACATGGCCTTGGACGACCAGGAGATCGAGCGGACCAAGCGACTGATCGACGAGAACATCATCATCAGCCTGCACGACCACCCGCAGATCTTCCCGCACGACATGAACCAGGTCCGTGACTACATCCGGACCGGCCGCGAGCACACTAGCTACGTCGGGCTGTCCCGATCCGGTATGACCGCGGTGTTCGACAACATGATGGACGGGACCGCCTGCGTCACCAGCAAGTTCGGCTGGAAGTGGGACGACATCATCTACGACCTGGGTATGCGCCGGTCGGACCTCGCGCACCAGGACTACGCACGGATCGCCTACGGGCTCGACGACATCACGGCGGCCAAAGAGAACGGCCAGATCGCGATCGTGCTGTCGCTGGAAGCCTCGACTCCGATCGAGAACGAGGTCGACCGCATCGACATCCTGTACGGCTTGGGCATCCGGCAGATGGGCATCGCCTACTCCGAGTCCAACTCTCTCGGCTCCGGGCTGAAGGAAGCCCGCGACGGCGGACTCACCGTGTTCGGAAAGCGGGCCGTGGAGCGGATGAACGCACTCGGCATCGCGATCGACGTGTCCCACTCCGGGGACCAGACCTGCCTGGACACCTTCGAGCACTCCGACCGGCCGGTGCTGATCACTCACGCGGGGGCGCGGTCGATCTGGCCGACGCCGAGGATGAAGCCGGACACGGTGCTCCGCGCGTGCGCCGAAAGCGGTGGCGTCATCGGCCTCGAGGCCGCACCGCACACGTCGCTGTCCCACGACCACCCGAAGCACTCCATCGAGTCCGTGATGGACCACTTCACGTATTGCGTCGACCTGATGGGCATCGAGCACGTGGCGTTCGGCCCCGACACGCTGTACGGCGACCATGTCGGCCTGCACAAGATCTTCGCGGCCAACCTCGGTGTGCACCAGGCGCACAACGGGCCCGCGTACGAGCCGGTGCCGTACGTGTCCGGCCTGGAGAACCCGACGGAGAACTTCTACAACATCGTCGGCTGGCTGGTGAAACACGGCTACAGCGACGAGGACATCATCGCTGTCACCGGCGGGAACATCATGCGGGCACTGGAAAAGATCTGGTGAACCTCGCCGGAGCCGAGCCTGCCCGAAGCCGCCTTCTCCACGAAGAAGTTGCCGGCCCGCCGGGGACCACGCCCGGTGAGCGCCGGTCACGGCGGAGGTGCCCGAAGCGGGGCGCAGGGTAGTCGTCCTCGATCCGCTCGTACGCGCCGTACGATGACATGGACGTCATATGCCACCCGCAGAACCGGGGGGTGGGCTTCCCACTGCTCGGACCGGAGCGGGGAAACGGCAGTACCCGTTCGGTTCGCTCCACGGCGCCGGAGCGAGGCTCGTCATGCGCTCCGACTGGCCGGTGACCACTCCCGACCCGACGGCGGCGATCCACCTGGCGGTCAACCGGTCACTGCCCGATGACGACGCTCCCGCGCGCAACCCGTCCGAAGCCATCGGCCTGAACGAGGCGCTGACGGCGTACACATCCGGCGGGCGTGGGTGACCAGCAGGACGCGGCGGGACAGGTGCCGTCCAGGGCCCTCGCCGACCTGACGGTGTTCGACCATGATCCGTTCGCCGTCTTGCCGACCGAACTGGCGTCCGTACGGGCCGACCTGACCATGGTGGGAAGTGAGGTGTTCTTCAGCCTGCACGGGAACTGAAGCGGTGCGCCGTGCCGGGCACAGGACCGCCCTCGAGACCATGGCCGGATGACAACTGCCCCCGGCCATGGTCTCGAGGGCGGATCACTCCGATCTGTATCAACTAGGGTGACGCAGCGGCGCCGATGATGGGCCGCTGGCCAGATGGACAGGGGACGACGGCGGGACGACCGCACAAGGCACTGCTGGCCGGCGCAGGATCGCCGACGCCGCACGATCCTGGCCCGTGGAGCGCGCTGCTCGACGCCACTGCCGTTACCGTGATCGACGCCGATGCCGCACCGCTTTCCGCCTACTTGGGCGTGTTGGGCATTACCGGGCTCACGGCGTATGCGGGGCATCGACGTGTACTTCGACAACGTCGGCGGCGAGCATCTCGAAGCCGCCATCGACGTGCTGAACCTGCACGGCCGGATCGTGCTGTGCGGGATGATCTCCCAGTACAACACCACCGAGGCGCCG